>NZ_JBDGKB010000003.1:382994-415249 GCF_057656595.1 Intrasporangium sp. Soil_C_50 | reverse complement strand
GGAGGCCCTCCCCTGTCAGCAGCTCACAGCGCGAAGTCGCATTCCCTCAACCAACGTGCCCGGTCAGTACACCTAGCTCACCCGCTGACGGCCTCGCGGACGCGGTTCAGCATGTCCTGCTCGCGCTCGCTGACCAGCTGCGCCCCGAACCCCATGAAGCCGCCCTCCTTGGCGGCGTCCGCAGCCGCTTGCGCCGCCGCGACGAGCCACTGCCCGAAGGCTGTCGTCTCCTCCGGTGCGGCCTTCGCGGCGACGATCCCGCGGACGGCGCGCAGCTCGTCGAGCACCTGCTCGCCGGGTGGCTGCCCAGTCGTCGGCTTGTAGCCGCTGACCGGGTTGTGGTGCTCCTGCACCATGGCCTGGATCTCGAGGGCCACCTCAGCCAGCAGCTGTTCACGACTGGGCGGGTTGGTGGCGCTCTTGAGCATCGCCATCGACTCCTTGGCCGCCTCGATCGGGCCGCCCGGGTCGGCCAGGGTGATCGACATTCCGGCCATGAACGGAGCACGCACGATGCGCGTCCACTCCTCCTCGGTGAAATCGCCTTTCGCAGTCACAATGCCTTCCTTCCTCGACTCATGGTCATGACGCGGTCCAGTCGCCACGATCGCGTGGTCCTGGCGCGGGCGCATCATCCCCGGTGGCTGAGGTCTGCGGAGAAGCGCAGGAAACGGCGAATCCCCCGACCGTCTGGTCGGGGGATTCGCTGAGGACCGGGGTGGCCCGGTGCCTTCGGTGTTTCAGATGCCCTTGACCTTCTCGGCCTGGGGGCCCTTCGGACCCTGCGTCACCTCGAACTCGACCTTCTGGCCTTCCTGCAGCTCGCGGTAGCCGCCGCTCTCGATCGCCGAGTAGTGAACGAAGACATCGGCGCCGCCGCCGTCCTGCTCGATGAAGCCGAAGCCCTTTTCGCTGTTGAACCACTTCACGGTGCCTGTTGCCACTGGTGTTGCCTCTTCTGGTCAGCGAGGCCTCCCGTGTGGAGGCCTCAAGGTGCCGATGCGTCAGGGACCAGGGCGCCACACGCGAAACCTCGCGCCGACGCGCTGTGCCCAGTCCGAACTGGACGACGGGGACGGCAGCCAGGAACGACGCTAGCAGCCAGTGGCACCCCTGCCCTGCTCGATGCCGTACCCAAGCATCGTCGATGTGGGCCGTGGCGGTCATCAGCGGGTGTCCCGCGACTGTCGCTGCGCCTCCGGCGTCCAGGTCCTGAGGCCCGGGTTCCGGTGATACTGACGGGGTGACTCACTCTGGTGCGGGCGGGCTCGCGCTGGTGCTCATCGTTGCGGGGGCCAGCGTCTGGGTACTGGCGGATGCCCGGTCACGCGCACAGCGAGGCCGACCCGTTGTCATGACCCTCCTGGGCATGACCATCGACCGGCCGGAGGCGTGGGCGGCGCTGTGCCTCGTGGTCGTCGTCGTGTTCCTGCCCCTCTACCTCGTGGCTCGAGGCGCCGACTGACGCCAGGAGAGACGACGCAGCTGTCGCTGTCAGCGAGGACTCACTGGGCGAGCATGATCCCGACGAAGAGCGTTGCCAGCGCGGTGAGTCCGGTCAACGCCCCGAAGACCGCCATGGCGCGGCGCGAAGCCACTCGGGCGTGCAGGAAGGCCGCGGCTCCCGAGGCGATCACCAGCGTGTACTTCACCATCAGGGTGCGCTCGAAGGCCGGTCCCTTGTCACCCTCGGCCACCACGTTCCAGACGCCGGTGACCAGCAGGAGCCCGAACGCCGGCCAGGCGATGCGGTTGAAGGCGTTGGCCGCCGCCTTCGGCACGTCGGTGCCGGCCACCCGAAGCGCCGGCACGAGAGCGGCGAGGGTGATCTGCCCCCCGACCCACACCGTGGCGGCCAGGACGTGCAGGAACAGTCGCAACGTCTCGAGGGTGACAGCGTTCATGCGGCCCAAGCCTGCCAGTTCGGCGTCGGGGATCGCGGGTGGGTCACTTCTCCTGCCGAAGGTGCTCCGCGACCGTGCGCCACGCGTGGTCCCGCTCGCCGGGCGCCCACCGGCTCCCGGACAGGGCTACCTGTGCGAGCCGGTCACCTGCCGCGAAGAACGCGACGTCGACGAGGCCGGTCTCCGTCCCGACCGACGCGGTGCGCATGGCCACGCCGTCGACCACCCGCTCGGTGGCCGGGTCGCAGGTCCCGAAGGCGTGCTGCTCGAACGCGACCGTGGGTCGACAGGGCCGTTCCCACGTAGCCCGGAGGTGTCGCGGTGGTGCAGGCCGACAGGATCGCCGTAGCCACGGCCGCGGTGGCCCACCCGGCGGCTACGGCCGTGCCCCTGCGCCTGCCCTCGCGGGACGCGCGAGCCTGTGCGCCCAGCCGCGACGTCGTGCGGCGTCTGGGCGGCCCGTCGCCGCCGGTGCCCACCGGTCCAGCCTAGACGCGGTGCGCCCAGCCGCCGGGCTGTCCGAGCCGGCAGGGCAACGGCGGCGACGCGTCACCCGGCGACAGACGGTGGCCGCCGCGGGGGCTGCCGCTGACGCGCGGTCGGCGAGCGCCGCTACATCCCCCACGACCGGTTGACGCTGTCGCGCATCCGCTTCACCATCACGAGCTCCTGCGTGCCGCATCGCTGACAGACGAGCATCCCCTTGTCGCCGGGCTTCACGCGGAACATGTGGCCCATCACCCAGCACGGGAAGTTCCTGAGTCTCATCGTCCGACCCTCCTTCGTGGGGCGTTCCCGCCCTTGATGGAGCAACACTGCGCCGCTCAGCAGGGCGTGTCTGTGCGTCAGGCGACACAACGCGGACCAGGCACCGATCGGGCGCCAACCGTTCGTCGCAGGGCGGCCCAGCCGTCCGACCAACGACCGGTCACGCACGGGCGCCGCTGTCACCATCGATGCGCGATGCGCGACCTCGTCCCCGGACTGATCGGGACGCGTCAGGACCTGAAGCCGGTCGGGCGGATGACCTTGGCCGGGATTCCGGCGGCGACGGTGTCGGCGGGGACGTCCTTCGTCACCACTGCTCCGGCACCGATGATGGCGCCGTCGCCGATGGTGACGCCCGGCACGACGGTGACCCCGGCGCCCAGCCAGACGTCGCGGCCGATCGTCACGGGTGCCGGGAGCATGTCGGCCCGACGCGCCGGGTCGGCGGCGTGGTTGAGCGTCGTCAGGGTGCAGCCGTGGCCGATCAAGGTGCCTGAGCCGATGGTGATGCCGCCGGTGTCCTGGAAGCGGCAGCCTTGGTTCACGAAGACCCCCTCGCCGAGGGTCAGGTTCTTGCCGAACTCCGAGTAGAACGGCGGGAAGACCGTGACCGAGTCGGCCACGGCCTTCCCGGTCAGCCCCGACAGCAGCCCCCGCACCTGCTCGGGCGTCCGGTAGGCGCCGTTGAGCTCGGCCACGACCCGCAGCGCGTCCTGCGCCGCCCCGTGCATGAACTGGTGGGCCGCCGACCCGCCCTCGATGACGCGTCGGGCGTCGACGTGGTCTAGGAACTCCTGGAGGTCCACGCGTCACTCCCTTCCTCGGCCGGCGCGGTCGGCCGACGAACACCTGTGGTCACAGCGTCAGCAGCACCTTGGTGGCGGTGCGCTCGTCCATGGCCTTGTAGCCCTGGGCGGCGTCCTCGAGCGGGAGGGTGAGGTCGAAGACCCTGCCCGGGTTGATCTTTCGGTCCCAGATCAGCTGGATCAGGTGCGGCAGGTACTCCCGCACCGGGGCCGGGCCGCCGTGGAGGTGGACGCCGGCCATGAACAGCGCGTCGCCCGGGATGGCGACGTCGTGCGAGACGCCGACGAAGCCGACGTGGCCACCGGCACGCGTCGAGTGGATGGCCTGCATCATGGCCTCCTGGGTGCCGACGGCCTCGATGACCGAGTGGGCCCCGAGGCCTCCGGTCAGCTCCTTGACGCGCGCCACCCCGGCGTCGCCCCGCTCGGTGACGATGTCGGTCGCGCCGAACTCGCGCGCGAGCGCCTGCCGGTCGGCGTGCCTGCTGAAGGCGATGATCCGCTCGGCGCCGAGCTCGCGGGCGGCCAGGATGCCGAGCAGCCCCACGGCCCCGTCGCCGACGACGGCCACGGTCTTGCCCGGTCCCGCTTCGGCCGCCACCGCCGCGAACCATCCGGTGCCGAGCACGTCGGAGGCGGCCATGAGCGAGGGAACGAGGTCGGCGTCGGGCTGCCCCGGCGTCGCGACGAGGGTGCCGTCGGCGAGGGGGATGCGCGCCCGCTCGGACTGCGTGCCGATCGTGCCCATGAGGACGCGGTGGGTGCAGTACGCCTGGTAGCCCGCCTGGCAGATATCGCACGTGTTGTCCGAGGCCCAGAAGGACCCGACGACGAAGTCGCCGACCTTCACGGTGCGCACCTCGGAGCCGACCTCCTCGACGACGCCGACGTACTCGTGCCCCATGACCTGGTGGTCGACCGGCTCGGCGCCGCGATAGGGCCACAGGTCGCTGCCGCAGATGCAGGTCGCCGTGAGGCGGATGACCGCGTCGGTCGGCTCGATGATCCTCGGGTCCTCGCGGTCCTCCACCCGCACGTCGCCGGGTCCGTACATGACAACTCCACGCATCGCGTGAACTCCTTCACCTCGCTTCTCGCGGGCCTACGCCCGCCGGGGCCGAACAGGCCCACCCCACGAGTCAAGCCCGCGCCGGCAACGAGGGGGAGTCCCTGTCGAGGGACGTACTGACAGGGCACCTCTCGCGGCTCGGCCGACGCGTCGACCCGGCCTACCCTCGAAGGCGTGGACAACCGCCAGGAGGTGCGCGAGTTCCTCATGACCCGTCGCGCCCGCATCACCCCGGAGCAGGTCGGCCTGCCCGCTGGTCGCGGCCGACGCGTGCCGGGCCTGCGCCGCAGCGAGGTCGCGACGATCGCCGGGCTCAGCGTCGAGTACTACGCCCGCCTCGAGCGCGGCCAGATCGCCGGCGCGTCGACCGGCGTGCTCGACGCGCTGGCCCGCGCCCTGCAGCTCGACGACACCGAGCGCGCCCACCTGCTCGACCTCGCCCGCGCCGCCGACGGGATCCCCACCTCGGGGCGTCCGCGTCGACGCGCGCCGGGCAAGCCGGCATCACGCCCGAGCCTGCAGTGGGCGCTCGAGTCGATCCGCGACGGCGTCGCCTTCGTCCGCGACCCGCACCAGAACCTGCTCGCCACCAACACCCTCGGCCGCGCCTTCTACTCGCCCGTCATCGGCCAGGGCGGGCGGATGCCGAACCTCGCCCGGTTCCAGTTCCTCGACCCCGTGTCGCGAGACTTCTACCCGGACTGGGACCTCTTCGCCGAGATGTGCGTCGGCATCATGCGCGCCGAGGCCGGCCGCGACCCGCACGACCGCGGCCTGCAGGACCTCGTCGGCGAGCTGTCCACGCAGAGCGAGGTGTTCCGACGCCTGTGGAGCGCCCACAACGTGCGCACCCACGGCACCGGCACCAAGCGGTTCAACCACCCCGTCGTCGGCGAACTGACCCTCGCCTACGAGGAGCTCGCCATCACCGCCGAGCCCGGCCTCGTCCTCATGGTCTACACGGCCGAGCCCGGCTCCCCGTCGGCCGAAAGGCTCCAGCTGCTCGCCTCCTGGGCGGCCTCGACCCCAGCGCCCACAGCCACCACCGACACCCCGATCCCCAACAGCTAGAAGGAAACCCATGCAGATCACCCGCAGCTCGGTCGACACCGTCAAGGGCCCGAGCGACTGGTTCACCGGCGACGTCTACATCGATGCGGTCGCCGCGGCCCCTGCGCCGTCGCGCGTCACCGCCAACCTCGTCCACTTCATGCCGGGCGCCCGCACCCACTGGCACCGTCACCCGCTCGGCCAGACCGTCTTCGTCACCGAGGGCGTCGGCCTCTGCCAGCGCCGCGGCGGACCCGTCGAGGTCATCCGCCCGGGCGACCGCGTCCTCTTCGAGGCCGACGAGGAGCACTGGCACGGCGCTGCACCGGGCCGTCTCATGGTCCACGTCGCCATCAACGAGGGCGACGCCGACCACGACGTCGTGCACTGGCTGACGCCGGTCACCGACGAGGAGTACGCCGCCGCCCCAGCCACCGACGCCTGACGCGTCAGGCAGGCGGTCCGGCTCGGGCACCGACGCCTTGGAGCGGTTTCACACACGTCAGTGGCGGGCACAGACAGGTATGCGCCTGCGTGACCATCACAAGGGAGACCTCGCCCTGACCGCCCTCACGGCGGCCGCTGCCGCCACGTCCATCGCCACCGGGGTGGTTCGCTGGACGGCACGCCGTCAGCGAGGACGCCGGCGGCTGCGAAGGGGACCACCACCAGCGTCCAGATCTGCCCGGGTGATGTGACTCGTATCGGGTGAAAAGGCCTGGAGTTTCGCCGAGCAGAACCTGCGCGAGGGTTGTGAACCTGAGTAGAACCTGAAAGCGCGAATTCGTCCCGGGCTTCGCCGCCCGTGCGATGGTGAGTTCTGCCGGACTGGCCCTTCGGGGTGGACCAGCCAGGTGTGTCCCCGGGCTCGACCGGGCACCGGGGTTGCGTCGCCGGCCGACCCGGCCGGCACCGGCACCGCGCCATGGCGCGGGGAGGGGGCCACATGCGCCACCGCAGAGGGATTCACCTGTTCACCGTCTCCGCCGTCTCGGCCGGCGCCCTGGTCCTCGGACCGACGCTGCTGAGCGCGCAGGCATCGACCGTCGTCCGCACTGACACCCCGGTCTCGGTCGACGCGCCGTACGTCAAGGCCAACGGCAGCGCCATCACACCCGGGGACGCGATCTCCGCGTGCGGCACCAACCGCCGCCAGCAGAACGAGCCGTCCGCGGCCGTCGACGCGCGCAACGCGTCGATCGTCGTCGCCGGCTCCAACGACTACTGCACCGTCGAGCTGGCCGGTGGCACCTGGACCGGCTTCTACCGCAGCACCGACTCGGGTGCCACGTGGACCGACAGCCTGCTCCCCGGCTACCCGACCGACAGTTCGCCCGAGGGCAAGGCCAGCCCCCTGCAGCAGGCGGGAATCACCAACGCCGGTGACCCTGTCCAGGCGTGGGACACCCAGGGCCGACTCTTCTACATGGGCAACGCCTTCAACCGCGTCGCGCCGCAGAACGGCGACGTGTGGGTCGCCACCTACGACCAGGACGCCGCCCACTACGTCCGCACCGTCATCGTCGGCAAGGCCGGCCCGGCCCTCAACGGCCGCTTCAACGACAAGACCTCCATCGAGGTCGACCGCGGCGTCAGCAGCCCGCACCAGGGCAACGTCTACGCGGCATGGAGCCTCTTCCAGGGCATCAACGGCAACAACTCGATCCAGTTCGTGCGCTCGACGAACCACGGCGCCAGCTTCAGCCACCCGATGAAGATCTCGACGGGCTCGAAGGACGTGCAGAACGCCGACATCGCTGTGACGAGCAACGGCACCGTCTACATCGCCTACCGCCAGTTCGAGTCCAACCGCGGCCACCAGGAGGCCTCGGTCCAGTACGTCGTGTCCCGTGACGGCGGCGCGACGTTCAGCCCTCCGGCGACGGCCGCCACCTTCGAGCCGTTCGACGCCGCCGACTCCGCGGGCGACCCGGCTGCCGCCGCGGCCGCACACGAGAAGGCGTACCTGTCGGCCGACGGTCCCGAGTCCGAGCCGGGAGAGGAGTCGGTGGGCGACAGCCGCGACTGCGGCTCCGGGCCCTTCGCGTGCCGGAGCGGGTTCGTCTTCTTCCGCCACGACAGCCAGCCACGCATCACCGCCGACCCCAAGGCCGCGAACCAGAACGTCTACCTCGTGTACGACGCGACGATCCCCGGCACCGAGCAGGCGTCGCGGACGACGTACAACACGGCCGACCCCACGGGCACGACGCTGCGCGTCGGTCAGGGTGGCGTCTACTTCGCGATGATGAGCAGCGGCGGTTGGACGGCACCCAAGCTCCTCGCACCGACCGCGCGGGGGCACCAGTTCTTCCCCGACATCAACGCCGACGGCGGCGTGCTCCACGCGGTGTGGCACGACAGCCGCAACGACCCCGCCTACAGCGTCCAGTACCCGCCGGGCAACGACGGCGCCGTACGCGACGCCGCAGGCTTCGCCGCCGCGACGGCCGGGCTCGACACCTACGCTGCGTCGTCGACGAACGCCGGCAGCAGCTGGGCCGTCGCGCGCCTGTCCCGAAGCAGCCAGATGCCGAACTACGAGATGTTCGGTGACCGACGCGTCCCCTTCCACGGCGACTACAACTACGTGTCGTCCGTGGGGTCCTTCGCCTACAACGTGTGGACCGACACCCGGCAGGTCGCACCCGGCGACGACCCCCGCTACGCGGGCGGCGTCGGGTTCGACGTGCTCCAGTGCCGCACGCAGGACTCGACCGGAGCCTGGTCGGCAGACACCTGCCCCAACGCGGGCGGGCTCGACCAGGACATCTTCGGCGCCGCCACCACCGGCTGACGCCACAGCCCACCCGACGTGCCGCGGACACCACCCCGTGTCCGCGGCACGTCGCACTTCTCGGGTCTGACCACCAGACTCGACACGACCGCCGGAGAACAGGCTGCGGCTGACGCCGGGCGGCCGAGGCCTCCGGCGGCCGGGGACGGCGCGGGTCACGTCTCGAGCCGGCGTGTGCGATCGAGGGTTTCGAGGCTCGAGGCCTGCGGTCAAAGGGTGCGAATCGCCTCGGCGACTCCCTGCCAGGGGCAGACTTGATTGGTGTCGGGCCATGTCGCGGCAGCGTCTCGGCAGACGTCGAGTTCGGGCCGTGTCCGGGGGGTGACGTCCGTGCTTTCATCTGCACTGCTGATCAGCATCGCGCGGGCCTTGTCCGAGGCCGAGACCACGTCGGACTACCTCATCGGTGCGGCGGCGCTGGTTCAAGGACTCGTGTCGTGCGACGACGTCTTCTGGATGAACACGGACTTCGCGGCGAAGTCCTTCGACGTGTGGCGGCTCAGCATCCCCGGCGCCGACCGCGGGCTCGAAGCTGCGATGGCGCGGATGTTTCGCCATCCTGCGATTCAGTCCTACCTAGCCGAACCGACCGACCTGACCCCTAGGCGTCTGGCCGACGTCAGACGCGTCCGCGAGCCGGTCGACGACAGTGCACTCGAGCTGTCCAGACATCTGATCGGCGCACATCAGCTGTCCGTCATCACCCACGTGGACCCGGTCGGCCGCGGTCGTGGCTGGGTCCTGGCGCGAGACGGAAACGACTTCACCTTCGCGGAACGGGAGGTGGCCACCCAGATGCTGCCCATCCTGCTGGCCTTCGACCGGGTCCACGCGCCCTCGACCTCACCTGCCGCCTTCGGCGGCGGCACCAGCGCACTCGCGAAGGACGCAGCCGTCCTCGGGCCCGCAGACGGTGCGGGCCCGCGGTCGGCGTGGAGCACGCTGACGCCGCGCGAGAGGCGGTCGTGGACCTGCTCGTCCACGGACTCACGGCCCGCGCGATTGGGAGCCACCTGGGGATCTCACCGCGCACGGTCGGCAAACACCTCGAGCACGTATACGACAAGCTGGGGAGGCACGACCGCTTGATCATCGCGCTCGAGCGTCGGAGCATCGCGCCGGGCCGGTTGGACTGACCCGTGCCCTGCCCTGCACCTCTCCAGCGCTCTGATGGGCGGGAGCGCGCAGGCGCACAGGCCCGCCGCGCGGCACCGCTCGACTCTTGGTGAGAAGAGAGCGGCGCCGCGCATGCCGACGATGCCCTACTCGTTCATGTCCGAGAGCGGCGTCAGGCGCCAGCGCTGGTTGTCGCCACCGTTGTCGTTCCAGACACGAACTTCCCCTCCGTTGTCCGTCCGGTTCTGCCACACGTCCAGGACGGCACCGGTCTTGGCGCACTCCACGCGGTAGTAGCCGTACTCGACGGGGACCAGGCGCCAGCGCTGCTGGTCCTGTCCGTTCGAGTCCCAGAGCTGGACGCGCGCTTCGGGGGAGGCCGGCAGGGTTGCGTCGACGACACGACCACTTCCCTTGCCGGTGATCGTGTAGGTGCCGTCACCGTTGCCCGAGAACCGCCAACGCTGGTTGCCCCCACCGTTCCAGTCCCACTGCTGCAGCGGCGTTCCGTTGCCGGTCTGTGCTCCGGTCGCGTCGAGAACACGCCCCGAGTGCTTCGCCGTGATCTGGTAGTCCCTGTCCTGACGAATGGTGTCCGCCGGCCCCACCCGTTCCACCTGCACGAAGAGGCGGTAGTTCCCCCGGAGGTAGGGATCGTCGACCAGACCGATCTCCAGCACTCCCGGTCCCCTGCCCGACGGCTCGGAGGCGATGATGGCGTCGGCGTTCTCTTGGGTGAGCAGGAGGATCTGTGGGTTGTAGGCGAACTTGTTGTTGCCGATCGGCACCATCCCGATGGGCCTGTCCGCCGAGCTCCCGATGAGACCTGCCTTCTCCATGTCACCGAACATGTTGAGGCCGAGACTCACCGCGTCCAGGATCGCTGACGCGGTGCTCCCGGCATGGATCATCTCCTTGATCTTGTCCAGGAGCTTCGGCCCGAGGGAACTCGCCCAGTCCAGCCAGCTCTGCAGGGCATTTCCGCCCGGATCCCACTCGTTCAGCCCCGGCGCGATGGTGACCATCGACTGCCCCGAGACGAGGTCTCCCTCCCACACCTTGAACGGGGGCCAGTTTCGCTGGTCGCTCAGCACCTCGGTCCGCTGCCACGGCGTGCTCGTCGGGAAGCTGTCGCCCGTGATGAGGCCACCGAGCTTGCTGGCCGATCCTGCCTTCACCCGTCCCGGCAGTCCGTTGACATCTCCCATGACCGGACTGCTCGGCACGCTGGAATAGATGACCTTTCCATTCCTGTCCCAAGCCTGGACGGCCGCCACGGCGTAAACCTCGTCGTGCTTGCCGTCCCAGTTCAGGGCGTCGTCCCACGTCTCCGCCTGCACGTGAAACCCATTGATGACGACTCGATATCGCGCCATCTCCACTCCTTCACCGACGTCGAAGAGTCTCAGCGTTGCTGTCTGGACCCCTGCCCGGATTGGGCTCTTCGATCGTCCAAGTGATGGCGCGGGCGGCATATACGCACATGTCCGTATCGACACCCGTTCACGGGCGAAATCGCCTGCTCCGCCCGATCACGAGGGGCGGAGAGGAAGCCGCCTCAGGCGCGATAGGCGCCACGCGTCGCGGGCGCGGCAGGCCGGTAGCGGAACCAGGCCCAGAACGCGATCGACGCCACCCCGAAGGCCGCGAAGAGGACGCCCATCATGAGGACCTGGGGGTCGGTGGTGTCGTCGCGGGTGCGGGGGTCGAACGTGACGGCGATCAATGCGAACAGCGCGATGGTGTACACGGCTCGCCACGTCCACCGGCTCCACTGCGTCACTGCATGGCCGTCGAGGAACTTCACCGGGAGCAGCTGGAAGGCCAGTCCCTGCACGGCCACGACGACGACGCTCGCCAGAACCGCGTCGATCACCCGCCGCGAAGTGTCGGAACCGCCGTCGACGAGCGCCGCGTCGAGTGGGGTCCACAGCGTCCACGCCACCACCGCGAGAACGGCCAGGCCCGCGCTTCCGGCGAGGACGGTGCGCGCCGACTCCTTTCGGTCCAACCGCGAGGTCGACAGTGCTGCGTACCCCGCGATGAGTCCGTACACGTAGCCCGGCTGGAAGTGCCCGACGAACGAGACCACCGCGCACGCGAGCGCGATGACGAGCGCGGCCGGCACGACGCGCAGCCGGGACGGGACGCGTCCGGCCCGTCGGGCGTAGCGCTCTGCCGGCACCTCGAAGGCGAGCGTCACGAGGGGCAGCGCCACGAGGAAGCCGACCGCGTCGAGGGTCGTCTGGGTCCCGTCGCGCCCGAAGTTGGGGTCGGTCAGCCCGTAGAGCCCTGCCCCGAGCACGGCGAAACCCGCGATCGCGACGGGGCTCGAGAGCCGTCGCCGCCGCCGGTCCCGCCGCGACGTCCGCTGGAAGCGGCGCGCCAGGAAGGCCTTGATCCGCTCCTCGTTCTCCTCGTACGTGGCCTCGAAGAGCTGTGACGGGAAGCCGATGAGCAGCATGAGCAGGACGGCGAGCACGGCAGAGGCGACGAGGTGCGTCGGCTCGAGCAGACCCGCGTCTGTCGGTGGTCGCAGCCACGTCGCGACCGCCGCCCGCTTCGGTGGCCCGTCGACGCGCGCCGGAGGCCCCACTGCGGGCGACGTCGTGGGGCGATCTGTTGCCGCGGCCCCGGCCGTCGACGTGGCGCTCCCGGAGGGCGTGGATCCGCGCGTCGTCGCGGACGACGACGTCCTCGGTGGCGTCGTCGACGTGCTGGTGGGCGGGGTCGTCGACGTGGTCGGCCCCGTCCCGCCCGAGCCCCCAGGCCCGACGAGCGGGCCTCCACCGCCTTCTGAGACCACCGGCACGACGACCGTGACCGCCACCGTCGGCAGGTCCACCACCTCCCCCTTCGCACCGGTGCAGCGCACTCCGACCTCGTGGACGCCGCCCGGCGCGTCGGCAGGGACGAGGAAGGACGTCGAGCCTCCGGGGACGGCGCCGGACATCGTCCACGTCGTGACGAGCTCGGTCGCGTCCCACGTCGCCCGCATGCCACCGCCGAGGCAGCTGAGCGGAACGCGCTCGGCACTGACGTCGACCGCCTGTCCGCGGTCGACGCGGTTCGGGCTGACCCGCACGATGGCGTCGGGCCGCACGGCGTCCGGCTGCGACACCGTGACCGCCTTCGAGGTGCCCTCGTCCACCGGGTCGCCTACGCAGGTGCTCGTCAGCACATAGCTCCCCCGGGAAGGGGGCGCGGTGAGGGTGGTCGAGAACCCGCCGTGGATGCCGTTCGCCTGCACCTGCGTGCCGTCGCCGAAGCCGAGCGCCACCGTGAAGTACCCGTCGTGGTACTGCGAGTACAGGGTGCAGTGGTTCGTGCCGGTCACCGTGAGCGTCCCGCCCGCCGCGACCGGCTCCGGGCTGATCGTGAGCTGTGGAGCGTCGCTCAGCAGCAGGGAAGCAGTGCCCGACCCGGCGTCCGCCCGAACCCCGCCCGCGGCCGCATTCGCGCAGGGGACTGCGACGAGGAGCAGCCACAGCACGATCGTTCCCGTCACCCACTGGGTACGCCGGAGGTGTCGTGTCGTCATTGCCATCACCCAGCCACTCGCCGTGGCAGCGCGTTGCGCACGCCTTGACTGTCTGAGGCGGTCACGCCCTGCCAGATACGCCGGATGGGGTCAGGGACTGTCGGATCTCTCGAGGTGCAGCGTGAGGCCGAGAGTCTCGACGATCTCGTCGTCGGAGAACCCGAGGCCGCGCACCCGCGCCACGAACTCGTCCGCGATGCCGCCGAGCAGCACGCGTCGGTCGGTGGTGGAGGCCTGACCCGTCGCGACGCGCGTGCCCCCGCCCCGCCGCGACACGAGTCGCCCCTCCTGCTCCAGCTCGCGGTAGGTGCGCGCGACCGTGCCGACGGCGACCCCGAGGTCGCCCGCGAGCTGACGCAGCGGGGGAAGCCGATCGCCCGGGGCGAGTCGTCCCGCCGTGATGAGGTCCGCGAGCTGGCGACGCAGCTGCTCGTACGGGGGCGTCGGGTCGTCGGGGTCGAGGTGCAGGACGAGACTCAACGCGGTTGCCTCTCGGGTGTGAGATCGACTGCAGCCACAGGCTTTCCACCACCGGCCACGACGCGACCGACGAACCAGCCGAGGAGCACCACCGCCACGGGCACCGAGGCGAGCAGGAGCCAGCCGACCGGAGCCATCCACATGCTCCGGCAGTCCATCCGCAGCAGCGCGGTGGAGGCGAAGAAGGCGACTCCCGCATGGCTCGCCGCCACCGCGGCGCCCGACGCTGCGAGCACACGCGTCGTGGAACGGCGGCGCAGCACGTCGTCCCCCACGTCGTCCGGGGCGAACCCGCGCGGCCTGCGCACGACCACCAGCAGGGCCGTCACCGCAGCCACGCCGGTCGCCAGCAGGACGAGGCCCAGCGGAACGGAGTAGAAGCTTCCCGGATAGGGGCCCGCGGCGCTGCCGGTGGTGCCGCACACGGCCGCCACCTGTCGACCACCGCGACCCAGGTCGTCGGCGGATGCCGTTGCGGTCGTCAGCAGGAGCGTGGCCACGTGCACCGTCGTGACGCCGACGACGGCGGTGACCAGGCTTCCCGGCAGGTAGTCGGCGACTCGACGCGGGGCCAGCGAGGCCGTCCGGATGCCGGCAGGGCGCGACGGCCGCACCACGGTCTCGGCGAGACCCACGCCCGCGACCACGAACAGGCCCAGGACGGCGGGCACCAGCATCGTCCCGCGTCCCAGGTCGAGGCGGCCGGCGAGAAGGCCCGCCACGACGGCGCCGACGACCACGGCGGCAAGCCACACCGCCCGAACGGCGAGCCACTCACGGCTCGGGTCGACGCCCACGCCGTCCGTTGCGCGGGCTGCGACGGCCACGGCGACCAATGACACCGCGCCACCGATGAGAACCACGAGTACGAGCACCGACACGACGAATCCCCTGACTCTTTGTGTCACATGCTTGTGACAACGGAGAGCGTGCCCGGGCAACGCGCTTGTGTCAAGCATTAGACACAAGATGGTCTGCGCTCACGCGCGCTCGACGGTGCCGACGCCCCTAGGGAGCCTCGTCGAACGATCGCTCGAGCGAGGCGAGGGTGTGGGCCCGCTCGCGGTTGACCATCCACGCGGCGGCGGGCTTGAACAGGCGCATCGGGCCGTAGAGGTCGGCCTCGGCCGTGTGGTGCACGACGGTCGAGTCGCCGTCGGGCTCGAGCACATAGCTGGGCCTGGCGCGGCTCACCGGACGGCCGAACAGGCTGAAGGTCTCGCTGAACGCGAGGCGCGTCGACGGCACGTGCTCGGTCACCTCGCCGACGTAGCGGCCCATCCGCGTCCGGTCGACGTACGTCGTGCCGGTGCGGATCGGGGGCGGTGACGTCAGCTCGGTCCCGCCGAACACCCCGTCACGGTGCATCCACTGTCGGTAGCCGGGCATGTCGGCGAGGCGCTCGAACACCTCGCCCGCCGGCCGCCGGATCACCGTTCGCGACTCGAACCGCAGCACGCTCCCAGCCATGGCCCCTCCTCGAGGCTCGGTCGGCGACTGCCACCAACGCTAGGCCCCCGGGGTCTACGCGTCGAGATGCCGGTCGGCGAGCTTGCGCAGCACGGGCACGGCGGCAGCCACGACGGCCCGCTCGTCGTCGGTGAGGTCGGCCAGCTCGGTGCTCAGCTGGGTGGCGGCCTCGTCGCGCAGGCTGTCGAGCGTCGTCTGGCCTGCCGGCGACAGCGCGAGCAGCAGGCACCGCTGGTCGCTGGGGTCGCGACGCCGCTCGACCCACCCGGCGTCGGTGAGGATCTCGACGAGGCGCGTCATGCTCGGCGCCGACACGTTCATCAGCTCGGCGAGGTCGCCCTGGCGAACCCCGTCCGGGTAGCGGGTCAACGCGGCGAGCGCCGCCAGACGCGTCGGGGTGACGCCGGAGCGCGTCGCCGGCATCCGCAGGTGGTAGGCGAGGCGTCCCACCTCGGTGCGCAGCTCGCCGGCCAGCCGGTCGACGTCGGTCGACGCGGTGGTGCCGGCATCTGTGGCGCGCCTCGTCACGACCGCACTCGCTCCGGTTCGGGAGCACCCGCCTCCGGCTGCGCGACCTCGAGCGGCGCCTCGGTCGCCTCGTGCTGGTCGTCGGCATGCACGAACTTCTCGCCCATGAACCAGGAGGCTAGTGCCGCAACGAGGCACGCGACGATCGCGAACCCGAAGGCGACGACGAGCCCGTCGTGAAAGGGCCCGGAGATGAGCGACGGGAAGAACGAGTGGCCGGTCAGGTAGTGGGCGTCGGTCGGGTTCAACCGGCTGAGCGCCTGCGGGCCGAGCAGCTGCTGCACCGGGTTGTAGCCGAGCAGCGACGCGAAGAGCACCGCCACCGGCGGCAGCGACGCGAGGGCGTGCGCCTGCGCCGTCGGGACGCCGTGGGCCGAGAGCCCCGCCTGCATCGTGTCGGGCAGCGACCCGGCCAGGCCGATGATCATGAGCGAGAAGAAGATCCCGATCGACAGCACCATCGACGCGTTCTGGAACGTCGTGCTCATGCCGCTGCCGACGCCGCGCCGGTTGGCGGGCAGGGCGTTCATGACGGCCGCGCGGTTCGGCGAGGCGAACAGGCCCATGCCGAAGCCGTTGAGGAAGAGCGCCGCGGCGAAGGTCCAGTAGCCGAAGTCGACAGGCAGGGCCGCGAGCCAGACGAAGCTGAGCGCCGCGATGACCATGCCGCCGGTGGCGAACGGCCGCGCCCCGTAGTGGTCGGACAGCCAGCCCGACAGCGGCCCGGCCACGAGGAACCCGACCGTCATCGGCAGCATGAAGATGCCGGCCCACAGCGGCGTCGACTCGAACGAGTAGCCGTGGCGCGGCAGCCAGATGCCCTGCAGCCAGATGATGAGGATGAACATCAGGCCGCCGCGGCCCAGGCCCGACAGCAGGCTCGCGACGTTGCCGAAGGTGAAGGCCCGGATGCGGAACAGGTCGAGGTGGAACATCGGGTGATCGACCCTGGTCTCGATGACGCAGAAGATCCCGAGCAGCACGAGGCCGCCGACCATCGAGGCGATCACCCACGGGTTGGTCCAACCCATGACGTGGTCGCCGTAGGGCTGGATGCCGTAGGTGATGGCGACGAGGACGCCGATGAGGCCGAGGGCGAAGGTGATGTTGCCCCACCAGTCCATGACGTGGTGGCGGCGCGGGCTGAGGTCGCGCAGCTTGAGGTAGCCCCACAGGGTGCCGAAGACGCTGAACGGCACCGACACGAGGAACACGTAACGCCAGTGCACCGGCGCGAGGATGCCGCCGATGACGAGGCCGAGGAACGACCCGGCGATGCCGGAGACCATGTTGAGGCCGAGGGCCAGGCCGCGCTGGTGGGAGGGGAACGCGTCGGTGATGATCGCCGACGAGTTCGCCATGAGCAGAGCGCCGCCCACGCCCTGCAGCACCCTCATGACGATGAGCCAGAGCACGCCCGGCGTGCCGGTCAGCCACGTCACCGACAGGGCGATCGAGAAGAACGTGAAGATCGCGAAGCCGGCGTTGAACATCTTGACGCGGCCGTACATGTCGCCGAGGCGGCCGAAGGTCACGACGAGGACGGCCGTGACGACGAGGTAGCCCATGATCAGCCAGAGCAGGTAGCTCGAGTTGCCCGAGGCCAGCGGGTTGATGTCGAGGCCGCGGAAGATGTCAGGCAGCGCGATGAGCAGGATCGAGGAGTTGATCGTGGCGATCAGCACCCCGAGCGTCGTGGTGGACAGGGCGACCCACTTGTAGCGCGGGCCGAGCGATGCGGGGGCGATGGCCTCTGGCGATTTCATTAGTTCAAGGGTACTAACCATCTCCCGAAGCGAGACAGCCCCGTCTCACGCTTTCGGCCGGCCCGGTACCGACGGGGCGGCCCGGAAACCGCCGCTCCGACGTGCACCGGGTGCGACATTGGACGCGTGAACCGGGCCCTGCCGATGCTCGCCGTGGCGGCGCTGCTCGTGATGCTGCTCGAGACCGCGCCGCGGGACGAGGTCGTGCTGCCCGGTGTTCTCGGGGCGGCCTACGTGGCGTGGACGGTGCTCGGGTACCGCTGGGCCCGGAACCGCAGCAGGGTTGCCGCGCTGGCCTACCTGCTCGTCGCGCTGGCGCTCGGGTTCGTCGTGTTCGACCTCGCCGGCGCCGGCGTCGGGAGCACCCTGCTGCTGCTCGTCGTCGTGGTCCAGGCCGTCATGCTCCTCCCGCTCGCCTGGGCCGTGGGCGTCACGCTGCTCGTGCCGTTCGTCCACGTCGGGATGCCGATGGCGGACGGGCTGAGGCAGGTCGTGGCCACGGCCCTCGCCTGCGCCTTCGCCTTCGTCCTCGCCGCCCTCCACCTACGCGAGCAGCAGGCCCGCTCCGACCTCGGCGTGGCCAACGCCCGGCTCCGCGAGCTGAGCGCCCAGACCGAGGAGCTCGCGACGATGCGCGAACGGACGCGGGTCGCCCGCGACATCCACGACGGCCTCGGCCACCACCTCACGGTGGTCGGCATGCAGGTGCAAGCCGCGCGGGCGGTGCTGCCCAGCGACCCCGAGAAGGCCGACCGGCTCCTGGGGCAGGCCGAGGAACAGGCGCGGCAGGCGTTGAGGTCGGTGCGCGAGTCCGTGACGGCCCTGCGCGAGGCGCGCCCGACCGAGCCACTGCCCCAGCAGCTGCGGACGCTGGCGGCCGAGGTGGCGGCGACCGGCCCGGCCATCACCGTGGAGATCGAGGGCGACGAGCGTCACCTCGACGGCGACGTGCAGGAGGCGCTCTACCGGGTCGCCCAGGAAGGACTCACCAACGTGCACAAGCACGCCGACGCCCATGCGGCGACGGTCCGGCTCTCGTACCTGCCGGCGGTCGTCGCCCTCGAGGTGCTCGATGACGGGCGCGGAATCAACCGCAGCAGTGATGGATTCGGCCTCGTCGGCATCCGTGAGCGCGCCGAACGACTCGGCGGCTCGCTGACCGTCGCCTCGACCCCGGGCGCCGGAGTCGCCGTCCGCGTGGAGATCCCCGCATGAGCCCCACGCATCGCGAACCGCCCGTCCGGGTCCTCCTCGTCGACGACCAGACGCTGTTCCGCGAGGCACTGACGACCCTCCTCGAGGTCCGCGAGGAGGTCGAGGTCGTCGGCGCCGCCGAGAACGGCGACGAGGCGCTGAGCCTCATCGACGAGCTGCGTCCCGACGTCGTCCTCATGGACCTGCGGATGCCGGTCCTCGACGGCGTCGCGACGACGACGCGCCTCGCCGTCGAGCACCCGGACGTCCGGGTGCTCGTCCTCACGACGTTCGACGGCGACGACGAGGTGTTCCCCGCCCTCCGCGCCGGTGCCGTCGGCTACCTGCTCAAGGACGCCACCGCGTCGCGGCTCGTCGAGGGCGTGCTCGCAGCGGCCCGAGGGGAGTCCGTGCTGCAGCCCTCCGTCGCGGCCAAGGTGCTGGCCCGGATCAACCAACTGCCCGCCCTCCCGGACGCCCCGCGACCCCAGCCCTTGGTCGACCCGCTCACCGAGCGCGAGCTGGACGTCCTCCGCGCCGTCGCCGACGGGCTGAGCAACCGCGAGGCGGCCGCGCGGCTCTTCCTGTCCGAGGGCACCGTCAAGAACCACGTGACCAACGTGCTGGCCAAGCTCGGCGTCCGCGACCGCACCCAGGCGGCGCTGCGGGCCCGGGCGCTCGGCCTGCTCTGAGAGTCATGCCCCAGAGGTGACCCCGGTCATGACCTCTGGCACGTCCGAGGCACGGCCCCCGGGAACGAGCATCGTCGCCATGACCACCTTCTCGACCCTCGATGCGGACCTCGCACCTCGCGCCACGGTCCGCCGGTTCCTCCGCTCGCGGTTCGCCCGCTTCCTCACAGCCTACGTCGAGATGACCGTCGCCATGGTCGTCGGCATGGGCCTCTTCGGCGCCGTCTGGGACAGCGTCTGGCCGGGCCTCACGGGCCGGCCGGACGTGATGGCCCTGACCATGGCCTTCGACATGACCCTCGGCATGGCCGCCTGGATGTGGGTGCGCGGCCACGGCCGTCGCCACATCGTCGAGATGTCCGCGGTCATGGTGCTGCCCTTCATCGTCCTGCTCGTGCCGTACCGGCTGGGTGCCCTCGCCGGTGGTGACCTGCTCACGTGGGGGCACGTCGGGATGTTCGCGCTCATGGCCGCCTACCTCGCCTGGCGGCCGCACACCCCCGACGCCGCGAAGTCGCACACGCCGGGCGCCACCGCCTCCCGCACGACCCACGCAGACGCCTCCCGGACGCCGAAGCCGCACCGACGCGTCTCCCGACCTGCGCTCACCTCCGCGGTGCTGCTCGTCTCCGGCGCCGCCCTGGCCGTCGCCGGCAGCCTCCTGCACCCGCACGAGGAGCCGCCGAACTCCCACGCCGCCGTCTTCGCGGAGTACGCGCGCAGCACCGACTGGGTGTGGGTGCACTACCTCCAGTTCGCCTCGGCCGCCATCGTCGTCGCGGGGTTCGTCGCACTGGGCCGAGCGCTGCGCCGAGCCGGCGCCGCCCCGCTCCTCGTGCGCGTCGGCGATACGGCAGCTGCGGCCACGGCGGCCCTCATCGCCGTGAACATGGCCGTCGACGGCGTCGCCCTCAAGCGGGCCGTCGACGCGTGGGCGTCCGCCGGACCGGCGGACACGTCAGCCCGGTTCGCCGCAGCGGAGGCCGTCCGCTGGCTGGAGTGGGGCGTCAACTCGTTCTTCCTCGTCCTGCTCGGGGTGACCGTGCTGGTGTTCGCCGCGGCGCTGCTCGGCCAGGCCCGCCTCGGGACGCGCGTCCGGCTGGCCGGCGTCAGCGGCATCTTCGCCGGCGGCCTGCTCGTCGCCAACGGGCTCGCCGTCGGCGCCCACGGCTTCGAGGCGTCCACGCTGCCCGCGGTGGCCACCGGTCTCTACGTCGCCATGGCGCTCGGCACGCTGCCGCTGGACCGGGCCGCCCGTGAGGAGTCGCCCACGTCGCTCGCCGAGGCGCAGCCCGTCAGCGCATGAGCTCGCCACGAGACCTCACCGAGAGGTGAAGCCGGGGCCGAGCCGGGGACCGCCGTCCCCGGCTCGGCCTCCCGGCGACTCGGCTCACCGGTCCGCGCCGGGGGTCAGGTCCATGTCCGCCAACCGGGTCGCGCCCTGCAGCACGTCCTCGGCCATGATCCGCCGGGCCTTCACGGGCTCCTCGAACAACGGGCTGTGGGCCGAACGGTCGAAGGTGTAGAAGCCCTTGACGGGCGCTCGGACCCGGTCGAGGTACTCGCGGGCGAGGTCGATGCAGCAGGTGAGGTCGTGGACGCCGTGCAGCAGGTAGAGGGGCACGTCGAGCTCGGGCACCTCCTGGCACAGGTCGGTGCGGAGCACCTGCTCCCATCCCGGCATGACGCCGGTCGCGAGCTTGCCGCGCCACAGCCGCACCTTCTCCCCGAGGGTGTACTCGCGGCAGGTGAGCGAGGGCCGGACGACGCCGGTGACGACGGACCGCATGTCGTGCGTCGTGCCGACCCCGAGGCGGTGCATCGCCCTGTCGCGGATCCTCAGGTACGCCTGCGGGGTGCCGCCCGTCATCGTCACCGGCGCGGCCTCGAGCCGGTGCAGCATCCGCCGGTCCCCGCGCTCCCGGTAGCGGGCGACGAGGTACTCGTAGGCGATCCGCTCGGACTCGAGCTGTCTCACCATCTGTGACACCCCGATGTAGGCGTGGAAGCGCTCGGGCGCCCGGGCTGCCGCCTGGAGCCCGAAGAAGGTCCCTCCCGAGTGCGCCATGAGGTAGATGCGGTCCTGGGCGAAGCGCTCGCGCAGGTGGTCGGTGACGGCGAGGGTGTCCGCCACGTGCTGCTCCAGCCGGATGCCCCGGGCCGATGCGGTCGGTTCGTACGACAACCCGGCCCCACGACGGTCCCACCAGACGACCGTGAACAGGCTCTCGAGGCCCGTCGGGTAGCGCTGCGTGAGGAAGTACTCCGGCATACCGCCGTGCAGGTGGAGCAGGACCGGCCTCGTGGGATCGGCAGCCCGGACGAACATCCCCTGCCGAGCGCCGTTGACCTCGACGTAGCTCTTCGACGAGAGGCTTCCGGGCACCGGACGGCCCGCATCGTCGGTGACCGGACGCGGCTCCCCCCGGCTCCAGACCCCCGATGCGCGGAGGGCGGCCGCGGCGAGCACCGCACCTGACCCCGCCCAGGCAACCGCGCGCCCCACCTCACCCACCTCCCGATGTCGAGCGTCGGCCCGCACCGCCAGGAGCAGGCCCCTTCGACGAGCATGACAGGGCGCTGCCGGCGAGGCTGTTCGCCGCCGCAGAGACCGTCCGCCGGCGCGGGTCCCGGCGTTCTCGCGATGCCAGCCCGACGCCCGCGCCCCGCCGATACGCTGGGTCGGACGGTCTGTCGGGAGCGGTGGTCGGGCGGGCCCGCACCACCGCTCGTGGGATCCTCCTCTCCATGACAGGGGCCACCGCATGACGACGCAGACCCTCGCCCCCGGCGACACCGACCAGCGGACGCGGCTGCGCGCGGTCGCGTCGCGACGGGGCGTGCTCGTGCCGGTGACGCTCGCCGTCGCGTTCCTCGTGACGCACGGCGTCGCGCAGGCGGTGACCCCGTTCATCCGGCAGGACGACTGGACCTTCCTGCTGCCCGACCACACGAAGGACGTCGTCCCGCCGTCGTACTACAACATCAGCGAGGGCCGCTGGCTCAACACCGGCTGGTGGTGGCTCGTCGGCCAGCACGGCACTCCCGCGAGCGCCGCGATCACGTACGCGGTCGGCTACGCGGTGCTCGTGGCCGGCATGTGGCGGGTGCTGCGCCTCGCCGGCGTCCGCCCCGGCCTCGTCGTCGACGCCCTCCTCGGACTCGCCCTCTACGCGTCGGCCATCTGGGTGCAGCTGCTCTACTGGCCCGGCGCGCTGACCCCATCGATCATCGTCGGAGCGACGGCGATGTGGCTGCTGCCGTGGGCTGCTCGCTCCCGCCGCCGGTTCGCGCTCTGGTTCGTCCTGAGCGGAGTCGGTGCCGTGCTCACCTACCCGCCGATCGGCGTCGTCCTGCTCGTCTTCGCCGTCCTCCACCAGCGTGATGCCCCGTGGCGACGCGTGCTCGTCGTCGTCGGGGCGTGGATCGCCTCCTTCGGCATCGGCGTCCTCGTCACGTACACGCTCAACCTCGTCGTCAACCAGCACTTCGGCCTCCGGCTCGCCGGGTGGCGCCACGCCAACCCGCTGACCTCGCTCGATGCCCTTCGCGTCAACACGGGCCGCTGGCTCGAGACGGTGGGAGCGCTGTGGTCCGAGCAGTGGTGGGTCGGGCTCGTCGGGCTGTTCGCCATCGTCATCGGCTGGAACGACGACACGGTGCGCCGACGCCTCCAGCGCCTGCTCGTCGCGTTCGCCGTCGCCATCGGCATCGACGCCGCCCAGACCATCGGCACCGGCGTCGTCACCGAGGGGCGCGGCCAGCTGTGGACGTGGCTGCTCGCGGTGCTGCCCGTCGCACTCCTGCTGCTCCCACCGCGTTCGGCGACCGATGCGTCAGGCGCGTCAGCCGCCGCGGCCGCCTCAGGCGCCGCGTCGTCGCAGGGCGGCCGGCTCGACGAACAGGTCGCCACCCTGCTGCTCGGCGTCCTCGCCATCGGTGGGGTGCTCGCGTGGCGCGCCGACATCGGCGAGCACCAGGGCAGCCGCCGGACGTTCTCGGCCGTGGCCCGGGATGCGGCCGCGCTGGCGGGCGGGACGGGAGACGCCGGCCCCGTCCCCGTCGTCGTCTACCAGGACCCCGTCGTCGCCGACTCGCGCAACGGCCGACTCACCCTCAGCACGCAGCAGATGGCGATGCGCGTCGAGCAGCACCTGGCGCCGCGGGCGTGCACGGCCGACGAGTGCACGCAGCTGGCGGCGCACCCGCCGGGTTCGGTGGTGCGACTCTCCTCGACGCGCGGAGAGAGCGGTGAGCCGGTGGTCGGTGTCGTCATCCCGACGCCACCCGCCTGGCTCTGAGACTCGCGAGGCCGGCCCTCGGCGTTCGTCGAGGCGGTTCCCACCTGCGCTGGGTATTCAGGTGGTGAGCCACGGACCGATACCGTGGCACCTGACCCTCGTGATCGGCCGCGCATGACGACGCAGATCCTCGCCCCCACCGCCAGGCGGTCACGTCTGGCGGGACCGTCCCCGACGCGTCATGCCGTCGCCCCGCTGACCATCGCCGTCGCGCTCGTCCTGACGCAGGGCATCGCCCAGGCGGTCACGCCGTTCATCCGCCAGGACGACTGGGCGTTCCTGCTACCCGACCACTCGGCGGGTGCGGGGTCGCCGTCCTACTACAACATCAGCGAGGGCCGATGGCTCAACACCGGCTGGTGGTGGCTCGTCGGTCAGCACGGCACGCCCACGACCGCGGCGCTCACCTACGCCGTCGGGTACGCCCTGTTCGTCGCGGGTGCCTGGCGGGTGCTGCGGCTGTCCGGCATCCGGCCCCGGCCCTGGGTCGACGCCCTCCTGGGGCTGGCGCTCTTCGTGTCGAGCGCGTGGGTGCAGCTGCTCTACTGGCCCGGCGCCCTGACCCCGTCGGTCCTGGTCGCCGCGGCGTCGGTCTGGTCGCTGCCGTGGGCCATCCGGTCGCGTCGGCGCATGGCCCTCTGGCTCCTGCTCAGCGAGGTCGCCGCGGTGCTGACCTACCCGCCGGTCGGCGTGGTGCTGCTCGTGCTGGCCATCGTGCACCTTCGTGAGGCGCCGTGGCGTCGCGTCCTCGCACTCGTGGCCGCCTGGGTGGCGGCGTTCGTCATCGGCGGGGGACTGGCCAGCACCCTCAACTGGGTCGTCAACCAGCACTTCGGCGTCGAGCTGGCTTCCTGGCGACACCCCAACCCGCTCACGTCCCTCGATGCGCTGGAGGTCAACGCCGGCCGCTGGCTCGACGCCGCCGGTGCGCTCTGGTCCGCGCAGTGGTGGGTGGCGCTCGTGGGGGTCGTTGCCGCTGCGGCCGGCTGGCGTGACCGGCACGTCCGGCGGCGCCTGCAACGCCTCCTGGTCCCGTTCGCCGTCGCCGTCGGCCTCGATGCCGCCCAGACCCTCGTGAGCGGCACCGTGACCGAGACACGCGGCCAGCTGTGGACCTGGCTCGTCGCCGTGCTGCCGGCGGCCCTCCTGCTCACCCGGCGCGAGAGTCCGGAGGGTGACCGCGCCCCCCGCGCCGGACGACCCGGACGCGTCGAGCAGCTCGGCACGGTGCTGCTCGGCGTGCTCGCGCTCGCCGGTGTCCTGTCGTGGAGGAGCGACATCGGCGCCCACCAGCAGACGCGCCAGCAGTACGCCGCCATCGCCGCGCGAGCCACCGCGCAGCTGCCCGGCGGCATCGCACCCACGGTGATCGTCTACCAGGACCCCGGCGTCAAGGACTCCCGCAACGGCAGGCTCATGGCGAGCACGCTGTTCATGGCCGTGCGCCAGGACCAGGAGGGGCTCGTGCCGCAGTGGTGCCGCGCGCCCCAGTGCGCCGACCTCGTCGAGCACCCGCCCGGCGCGGTCGTCCGGCTCCGGGACGACTTCGGCCAGCCGACGGACGTCGTCGGCGTCGTGGTGCCCACCCCGCCGGCCTGGCTCTGAGGCCTTGTCGCGCCGCACCCGGCCGCGTCGGCGCACAGGATCCGCGCAGCGGGCGAGCATCCTCCGCGCAGGTTGCTCTCGGTTTCGGGTCACCCGCCGCGAGGCCGCTGCGAAGTGCCTGCGGGTTCACTCGGACGGCCGTCCCGGGCCCTTCACCGTGCGTATCGTCGAATGGTCGCGGGCCGATCGTCCGCGCCCTCCACGACCCCGAGCACACCCGGAACCATGACGACGCAGACCCTGGCCCCCGCCGACACACCGCGGCGAACCCGGCACCTGACCCCGAGGGACGGACGCTCCTTCCTGGTCCCGGCGGTCGTCGCCGTCGCGCTCCTCGTGACCGAGGGCCTTCCCCAGGCCGTCACCCCGTTCATCCGCCAGGACGACTGGCCCTTCCTCGTCCCCGCCCACACAGCCGGTGTCTCCTCCGCCGGTGCGCACGACCTCAGCGAGGGCCGCTGGCTCAACACCGTCTACTGGGCCCTCATCGGCCAGCACGGCACCCCCACGACCGCGTCGATCACCTACGTCCTGGCCTACGCCGCCCTCGTGGTCGGACTCTGGCGCGTGCTCCATCACGCCGGCATCCGGCCGCGACCGGCCGTCGACGCCCTCCTCGGGGTCGCGCTCTTCGCCTCCTCGGTCTGGGTGCAGCTGCTCTACTGGCCCGGCACGCTGACGCCATCCCTGCTCGTCGCCGCCGTCGCGATCTGGACCCTTCCGTGGGCGGCCCGGCCGGCACTGAGGCGCCCCTCGCTGGTCGGGCTGCTCCCCATGCTGGCGTGGGTCCTCTCCGGCGAGATCGCGGCGGTGCTGACGTACCCGCCCGTCGGTGCCGTGCTCGTCGTGTTCGCCGTCGTCATGCTCCGCGACGCACCATGGCGGCGGGTGCTCGCGGTCGCGGGCGCCTGGGCGGCGGGCTTCTTCCTCGGGGTCGGCGTCGCCTACTCGCTGAACTGGCTCCAGTACGGCCACTTCGGGCTGCAGATCGCGCCGTGGCGCCACCCCCACCCGGCCACGTCGCTCGCCGCGCTGGGCGCCAACGCGACCCGCTGGCTCGCGGCCGCCGGCAGCCTCTGGGTCGCCCAGTGGTGGGCCGCGGTCATCGCTGTCGTCGGCATCGTCCTCGGCTGGCGTGACGCCATGGTCCGCCCGCGCCTCCAGCGTCTCCTCGTCGCGCTCGCCCTGGTCGGCAGCCTCGACGCCGCGCAGACCCTCGCGACCGGCATCGTCACCGAGAACCGGGGGCAGCTGTGGACCTGGTACGTCGCGATCCTGCCCGTCGCCCTCCTGCTCGTCGGTCGCCGACACCTCCACGGTGGTCTCTCGGTCCGCCGGGGCCTGCCCGTGGACCGGGTCGCTGCGGCGTCACTCGCGGTCCTCGCCGTCGGGGGGGTGCTCGCGTGGCGCGCCGACATCGGGGAGCACCAGGCGACGCGCATGCAGTACGCGGCCCTCGCCGCCGCAGCCACGGCCCCGACCCCCGACGGTGCGGCACCGACCGTCGTCGTCTACCAGGATCCGGCCCTGCGCTTCACCCGGGCCGGGAAGATCATGGCGAGCACGCTGCGGATGGCGGTTCGCGAGGACCTGGGCGGCGTGCTGCCGCTGTGGTGCGCGCGGACCGAGTGCCGTGAGATCGCGGCCCGCGCGTCGGCACTGCACCCCGTCGTCGACCTCGGACGCGTCGGCACCGTCCCCCACGTCGTCGGCGTCGTCGTGCCGACCCCGCCCACCTGGCTCTGACCGTGTGACGCGTGGGACCGAGTGCTCACTCGACGGAGGCGCCCTCCTCATCGAGTGAGCACTTCGTCCCGCGCGCCCCAGGGGTTACTTGACGCTGCCGGCGGTGAGGCCGCCGACGAGGTGCTTCTCGATGAGGGCGAAGAGGATGACGACGGGCACGACGGCGATGACCGACGCCGCGAACAGCTGGTCCCAGTGCTGCTCGTAGCCGGTGATGTAGGCGCGCATGCCGACGGTCAGCGGCTTGCGGTCGTCGTCGATCATCAGCGTCAGCGCCACGACGTACTCGTTCCACGCGGCGATGAACGTGAAGATCGTCGCCGTGACGAGACCGGGCAGCGTCAGCGGCAGCATGACCCGGCGCAGCACCTGCCACCGGCTCGCGCCGTCGAGCGCCGCCGCCTCCTCGACCTCGAGCGGGATCGAGGCGAAGAAGCCGTGCAGGATCCAGATCGCGAAGGCGAGGTTGAACGCGGCATTCGTGATGATGAGCGCGCCGTAGGTGTTGATCATGTTGAGCTCGAAGAACTGCCGGTAGAGGCCGACGACGAGCGAGGTGGGCGCGAACATCTGCGTGATGAGCACGAGCAGCAGGAACGCCCCGCGGCCGGGGAACCGGTGCCGGGCCGTCATGAACGCCGCCGGGATGGCGACGAGCACGACGATGACCGTCGAGCCGCTCGCGACGATGAGCGAGGTCTTGAGCCAGTTGAGGAACCGCTCGTCGCCGAGCACCTGGGCGTACGTGTCCCACTGCCAGACCTTCGGCAGGAACGAGGGCGGCGTGCTCTTGACGTCGCTGCTCGTGCGCAGCGAGTCGAGGACCATGACGAGGTACGGCGCGAGGAAGACGAGTGCCACGAGCGCACCGCCGACCGACATGATGATCCGCTTGCGACGCTTGGGATCTCGTGGCGTCGGGCGTGAGTCCTGCTGCGGCACAGCGGCACCCGCAGCGCCGGCCGCTGAGGCGGTGGTGGCCGTCATCGGCTCGTCTCCTCACGCCAGTTGATGATCCTCAGGTACACGGCCACGACGACGAGGATGAGCAGGACGTTGAAGACGCCCGCCGCCGCCGACATGCCGACGTCCTTCTCCTGGCTCTTGAACGCGAGCTTGTACATGAACGTGATCGTCGTGTCGTGCGTGTAGCCGGGGTTGCGGTCGTTGAGCGTATAGATGATCGGGAAGCTGTTGAACACGTAGATGACGTTCAGGACGGTCGCGATCATCAGCGCCGGGCGCAGCAGCGGCAGCGTGATGTTCCAGTACCGCTGCCACGGGCTCGCCCCGTCGACCGTGGCCGCCTCGAGCACGTCGTCGGGCACCGCGCCCAGGCCGGCGATGAAGACGAAGATCGTGAACGGCAGCGACACGAAGACGCCCACGACGACCATCGAGAACATCGTCCAGCTGTCGTCGCCGAGGAAGTCGATCGGCTGCCCGATGAGGTGCAGTGACAGCAGGACGTGGTTGATGATCCCGTAGTTGTAGTCGTAGAGCAGGACGAACAGCTGGCTCGTGATGACGAGCGAGGCCGCCCACGGGATGATGATCGCCCACCGCACGAGGCGCCGGCCCGGGAACTGCTTCACGAGGAACTGCGCCAGGGCCAGGCTCAGCACGATGGTGATCGCCACGACCGAGACGACCCAGATGACGGTGTTGGTCAGGACCGTGCCGAGGTCCTCGTGCTGGAGCACCTTGACGTAGTTCTCCCACCCGGCGTCGCCCTTGCGCAGGCCGGTGATCGAGTACTGCCCCTGGCTGGCCTGGAACAGCTTGATCGCGGGGTAGAGCACGACGCCGAGGATGAGCGCGAGCGCCGGCAGCAGCCAGAGCAGCGCGACGAGGGGGTGGACCTGGCCGATGCGTCCGGCGCTGCGACGCCGACGCCGGCGGGGCGCGCCGGGCGTGCTCGACGTCGCCGACGCGTCGGGCCCGGTGGACGGCCGGGTGGAGGGCGCGCCGGCGCCGGACCCCGCCGCGAGGGCGGGATCCGGCGTCGGAGTGGTGCTGGGGCTCATGAGGGGTGGGCCGCTCAGCCGCCGTTTTCGGCGGTCTTCTGGAGGTCGTCGAGGACGGCCTTCGGGTCACCGCTCATCGCCTTGCCGAGGTTCTGCTGCACGGCGAGCTTGACCTTGTCCCACGTCGGGTCGTCGGTCGGGGTGAGGCGCGCGTTGGGCAGCGTGTCGAGGTAGACCTTGAGCTTCGGGTCGCTCTGGAACTGCTGGACGCCCGTCTTCGTGACCGGCAGGAAGCCCTCGGCCTTGATGAAGGTGTTGACCTGGTCGGGCTGGTAGTAGAGGTCGTAGAAGGCCTTGACGGCGTTCTGGTTGCCCGGCTTCTTGAAGGCCATGAGGTAGTCGGTGACGCCGAAGGTCTTGCTCTCGGTGCCGTCGTTGCTCGGGAAGGGCGCGACGCCGTAGTCGACCTTGGCGTCCTTGTCGAGGTCGGCCGCGAGCGGGCTGAAGCCGATGACCATGCCGGCCTTGCCGGACTTGAAGAGGTCGAAGGCGTCGGCGCGGTTGGTGCGGGCCGGGTTGTTCTGGGTGACCTTCTCGTCGGAGAGCTTCTTGAGGAAGCTCAGCGTCGCGACGTTCTTGTCGGAGTTGATCGACCACTTGCCGTCGGTCTTCCAGTCACCCCCGTTGTTGAACAGCCACATGGAGAACTCGCCCTGGGCCTCCTCGGGCCCGAGCGGGAGGGCGTAGCCGACGTTGCCGGTGGCGGCGATCTTCTTGGCGTCGGCCTCGAGCTCGTCCCACGTCTTCGGCGGGTTCGCGATGCCGGCCTGCTTGAAGATCGCCTTGTTGTAGAAGAACGCGCGGGCGCTGGACAGGTCGGGGAAGCCGTAGAACTTGTCCTGGTAGGTGCCGTACTTGACGAAGGTGTCGAGGATGTCGCTCTTCGTCGCCGCCGGCAGCACCTCGTCGGAGCTGTAGAGCAGGCCGTCCTTGGCGTAGCTGGCGTACGCGTTGAGGTTGAGGATGTCGGGGGCCTGGTTGTTCTGGATCATCGTCGAGGACTGCTGGTCGATGTTGTCCCAGCTGACGACCTGCACCTCGAGCGTGTAGCCGGTCTTCTCCTTGTACGTCTTGGCGAAGGCGTCCCAGAAGGCCTTGGTGTGGTCCTTGGAGTACTCCGCCGCGACGAGCTTGATCGTCTTGGCCTCCTGCCCACCGCTGCCCCCGGTGCTCCCTCCCGCCGACCCGGCTCCGGTGCCCCCTCCGCACGCGCCCAGAGCGAGGCCCGCGATGGCCAGACCCGCGACGAGCGCACTCTTCTTCGTCGAGCTCATGTCTCTCCTTGGTCCGGGCCGGGACACGGGGTGCGATGTCGGACCCACCCGGCCACCCTCTCCTCGAGGTGACGAACAACCTAGGGGCGAGCCTTTGCCGTTGGCAAGACCAAAACTGACCGAATGCTTAATCATCCGATCACAATCACGCATCACCGCGCACGGAGCGATCACACCACGTGCACGTCGACGCCCGCATCACGCAGCGCGTCGACCTCCGCTTGGTCAGCGCCCACGGTAGTCACGAGGTGGTCGATCCGCGCGGCGGGACAGATCGAGGCGAAGGTCCGGGCGCCGAGCTTGTCGCCGGTCGCCACGCAGATGACCTTCTTGCTGCGCTCGATCATCGTGCGGATGATCGCCGCCTCCTCCTCGTGGCGGCACGTCGCACCCTCGCGTGCGGAGAGGCCGTTGACGCCGACGATCGCGACGTCGAGCCACAGCTGGCCGAGCACGAGCTGGGCCAGCGGGCCGGTGACCTCGTAGGACTCCGGGCGTGCGACGCCACCGAGCGAGACGCACTGTACGTGCGGGCGCAGCACGGCCTCGGTCGCGATGTTGAGCGCGTTGGTGACGATGGTGACCTCGCCGTCGGCGTCGATGAGGTCGTCGCGCGCCGTGATGGCCCGGGCCGTTGCGGTGGTCGTCGTGCCGCCGTTGAGGCCGACGACCTGGCCGGCCTCGACGAGCGCGGCCGCCGCCTCGGCGACACGGGAACGGTCCTCGTCGGCGCGGGTGCTGCGGTAGCGGTAGGGCAGCTCGTAGGCGACGCTCGTGGCGACGACGCCGCCGTGGTTGCGGGCGACGAGCTGGCGCTTGGCGAGCTCGGAGAAGTCGCGGCGGATCGTCGCCTCGCTGACGTTCAGCAGCTCGGCCGCCTCGCCGACGCCGAGCCTCCCCGCCGTGGCAAGACGGTCGAGCATGATCGACCAGCGGCTGGCACGGTTGCGGGCGAGGTCACTCTCTTCGGTCACGCGCTGACGATACCGCGCAGAACGTGCAATGGACATGACCGACTGTGCGCGATTAGGCTGTGTTTCGAGCAGACACAATCAGGAGGGTTTCGTGCGACTTTCGCGTGCGCCCTCGCGAGACCATCCGGAGCGTTCCATGCCGCAGACCACGCACCTCGCCCGCGAGATCGCCACCCAGCCCGATGACTGGGCGCGCGTCATCGGGCGGCTCGACACCGTCGCCGAGCACCTGCCCCGCCCGGGCGAGCGGGTCGCGACGATCGGCTGCGGCACGTCGTGGTTCATGGGCCAGGCCTACGCCGGGCGCCGCGAGGACCTGGGCCAGGGCGTCACCGACGCGTTCGCCGCGTCCGAGCACCACCTGGCGCGCGGCTACGACCGAGTCGTCATCATCAGCCGTTCCGGCACGACGACCGAGGTCATCGAGGTCGTCGAGGGGCTGCGCGCCGCCGGCACCCCGCACGTGTCGATCGTCGCCACCGCCGGAACGCCGGTCGCCGAGCGGTCCGCGGCGACGATCCTGCTCGACGACGTCGACGAGCAGTCGGTCGTGCAGACCCGCTTCGCCACCACGACGCTCGCCCTGCTGCGCGCGTCGCTCGGCGAGGACCTCGCCGACGCCATCGGCCAGGCTCGTGCCGTGCTCGCCGAGGACGCGTCAGACGCCGTCGGGGCCCTCGCGCTCGCCGAGCAGGTGACCTTCCTCGGCCGCGGCTGGACCAACGGCATCGCCGCCGAGGCCGCCCTCAAGCTGCGCGAGTCGGCGCAGTTCTGGTCCGAGTCCTACCCGGCCATGGAGTACCGCCACGGCCCGGTGAGCATCGCCGCCCCCGGGCGCGCCGTGTGGGCGTTCGGATCGGTGCCCGACGGGCTGGCCGACGAGGTGCAGGGCACCGGCGCCCACTTCGAGCACCGCGACGTCGACGCCCTCGCCGACCTCGTCCGGCTCCACCGCCTCTGCCTCGCCAAGGCCGACGCTGCGGGCCTGGACCCCGACGCCCCCCGCAACCTCACCCGCAGCATCGTCCTGTCCTGACCCTCCTCAACCGTCGAAAGGCCACGTTCGGTCGCCTCCCAACCGTCGAAAGGCCATCTTTGTCCTGCGAGAGGGCCAGCCGAACGTGGCCTTTCGACGGTGAAGGGCCAG
>NZ_JBDGKB010000003.1:0-382898 GCF_057656595.1 Intrasporangium sp. Soil_C_50 | reverse complement strand
CCAGCCGAACGTGGCCCCTCGACCGTGAAGGGCCAGCCGAACGTGGCCCCTCGACCGTGAAGGGCCAGCCGAACGTGGCCCCTCGACCGTGAAGGGCCAGCCGAACGTGGCCTTTCGACGGTGAAGGGCCAGCCGAACGTGGCCTTTCGACGGTGAAGGGCCAGCCGAACGTGGCCTCTCGACGGTGGAGCTGGGGCGCTGGGTGGTCAGCGGAGGGCGAGGAGCTGCATGAGGCGCGCGGCCTCGTCGGCGACGGCGTCACGGCCCGCGCCGAGGTACTTCCTCGTGTCGACGGTCGGGGACGCATCGAGACGCTCGGTCATCGCGCGCGTGAACACCTGGTTGAGGTGTGTGGCCACGTTGACCTTCGTCATGCCGGCCTTCACCGCTGCGACGAGGCCGTCGTCCGGGACACCCGAGGAGCCGTGCAGGACGAGCGGTACGGGGACCGAGTCGCGCAGTGCCGCAATGAGATCCGTGTCGAGTTCAGCGGTTCGGTCGGTCATCGCGTGGCTGCTGCCGACGGCTACGGCCAGCGCGTCGATGCCGGTGTCGGCGACGAAGCGGGCGGCGTCGGTCGGGTCGGTGCGCACGCCGGGGGCGTGGACGCCGTCCTTGCCGCCGACCTCGCCGAGCTCGGCCTCGACCCCGATGCCGGCGGCGTGGCACAGCGCGACGACGCGGGCCGTCTCGGCGCGGTTGGCGTCGTCGGGCAGCTTCGAGCCGTCGTACATGACCGACGTCAGCCCGAGGCGGACGGCCTCGGCGACGAGCGTGGTGTCCTCGGCGTGGTCGAGGTGCACGACGACGGGCTGCGTGCAGGCGTCGGCGATCGCCAGCGTTGCCAAGGCGATCGGGGCGAGCGCACCGTGGTAGCGCACGCAGTTCTCCGAGATCTGCATGACGACCGGCAGCCCGACGCGTTCGGCCGCCGTGGCGTACGCCTCGGCGTGCTCGAGCTGGATGACGTTGAAGGCCGCGACGGCGCGGCCCTCGGCACGAGCGTCGGCGAGGACGCTCGCGAGGTCGCTGCGGCTCATGCGCGGCTCTCCTCGATCTCGACGGACTGGAGCAGGCGCGTGGCGTCGTCGGGGTCGACGACGCCGGCGACGGGCTGGAGGACGGCCGCGGCCGACCAGGCCACGGCGCGGCGCAGGGCCTGGGCCCACGCGTCGACGCCGGCGGGCGGACCCGACGCGTCGCGCAGATCGACGGCGAGCGCCGCGGTCATCGCGTCACCGGCGCCGGTCGGGTTGCCGCGCAAGGGTTCTCGCAGGCGGGCGTGCAGCGACGCGTCGGGTGCGACGAGCTCGAGGCCGGCCGCGCCGTCGGTGACGATCGCCGCCCCGGCGCCGCGGTCGACGAGCAGACGGGCGAGGTCGCGAGCGGACGTGCCGGCGTCGACGCCGAGCGCAGCGAGCGCCTCGGTGCGGTTCGGCTTGACGAGCGTCGGGCCCGCGGAGAGGGCCGCGGCCAGCGCCGGGCCGCCGCAGTCGACGACCGTCTGCAGGCCACGGCGTGCGGCCTCGACGACGACGTGCGCGACGAGGTCGTCGGGCGCCTCGGCCGGCAGGCTGCCCGACACCGTCAGCACCTCGGCCTGGTCGGAAAGCGCAGCCAGCGCCTCGGCCACGCGGGTCCACACGCCGGCCGGCTGCGGCTCACCGGCCTCGTTGAAGAGCGTCGTCCGACCGTCGGCCTCGACGACGGCGATGGATCGCCTGGTGGCGGAAGGGGACTCGACGAGCCGGTGGCTGAGGCCGCGCTCGGTGAGGTCTGCCGCCCACGCCGCGAGGTCGGCGGCCCCGACGGGGGCCACCGCCACGGCGTGCTCGCCCAGGCCGGTGAGCACCGAGGCGACGTTGAGGCCCTTGCCCCCGGCGCGCTCGGTGACGTCGTGGACCCGGTGCGACTCGCCGAGGTGGACGGCGTCGACGCCGTACGTGACGTCGGCGGCCGGATTGGGGGTCAGGGTGACGATCATCGGCCGACGAGGTCGAGGGCGATCGTCGCCGCCCCGAGCGAGCCGGCGCGGTCGCCGAGCGCCGCGGCCTCGACGGCGACGTCGGCTCGGCCGCCGAGGCGCATCGTCAGGGCGGCGCGCAGCGGGTCGAGGAGGGTGTCGCCGGCGTGCACGAGACCGCCGCCGAGGAGGACGAGCTCGGTGCCCGCCGCTGCCACGACGGGGGCGACCATGATGGCGAGCGCCTCGATGGCCTCCTGCCACACGCGTCGGGCCTCGGCCTCACCGGCGTCGGCGCGGCGGGCCACCTCGGCGGCGTCACCGACGAGGCCCGTGGCCTCGGACCAGCGGCGGCCGATGGCGCCTGCGCTCGAGAGGGCCTCGAGGCAGCCGCGCTGGCCGCACCCGCACAGCGGGCCGTCGGGCTGCACGACGATGTGGCCGATCTCGCCGGTCCACAGGCCGCCGGTGACGAGGCGTCCGCGGCACAGGATCGCGCTGGCCAGGCCCGTGCCGAGCGGCACGAAGAGGACGTTGTCGGCGTCGCGGGCCGCGCCGAGGCGATGCTCGGCGAGCAGTCCGGAGCGCACGTCGTGGCCGATGGCCACCGGCACGTCGACGTGGGGGGCGACGGCGGCGTGCAGGTCGAGGTCGCGCCAGCCGAGGTTGGCCGACCAGACGCCGATCCCGGCCGCCTCGTCGACGAGCCCGGGTACCGCGACGCCCACGGCGAGCAGCTCGACGCCGTCACCGGCCTCGGCCAGCAGCTCGGCGACGGCCTTGGCCGCGACCTCGCCGAGCCGTTCGCCGACGCGCTCGGGCGTCGGCACGACCGCCTCGGCCAGGACGGTGCCGCCGGGGGTCACCAGGGCCGACTTGGTCCGGGTGCCGCCGACGTCGATCCCGACCACTGCCTCTTGTGTCACGGCGCGCAGTCTATGAGCAATAGTGCGCGGAACGGTAGTCGAGCGATCACATTTGGACACGGGGCAGCGTCGAGTTCCCCCTCGCGTGCCCCACGATGCCACCTCGCGGTCCCCTCCGCGCGGGCGCGCGCCGGCAACCCGACTCGACCCGACGAGATGGGGCGGTGGGGGCGTCAGCGCCGGTACAGGGCCCGGGCCGGGCAGAGCCGGATCGCGACGTCGGCCTCGGCGGTGGGCACCGTCGCGTGGTCGACGATCGGGTAGCCCCACTCGTCGAGGCGCACCTGGGCGAGCAGCTGCGCGCAGACGCCGTGGCCGGTGCACGCGATGCGATCGACGGCGAGCGTCGTGTCGTCGGCGAGACCGAGCCGGCGGCGGGTGTGGTCGGGCCGGTCGCGGCGGTCAGTGGGTGAGGACATGGTGGCTCCTCGTGTCGGCAGGGTCGGTGGCGGGCTCGGTGGCGGGGTCGGTGGCGTGGGCGCGGGTGGGGCAGTGGCCCGCCTCGTGCGCGGCGACGTGGGCGGCGAGGACGTGCAGTGCGGTGGCGGCGAAGCGGGCGACACCGTCGGGGAAGCGGCACGCGCCGCGGCCCGGGAGCAGCCCGATGCGGTAGCGGACGCGGGCGGTCGCCGACGGGTCGCCACCGACGACGCCGTGCCAGTCGGTGGCGAGGGCGGGCAGGCCGAACATGCACGGCCCGCACTGGCCGGCGGACTCCCCGGCGGCCCAGGTGAGGCAGCGGTCGACGAACTCGAGCGCGCATTCGCGGGGGTCGAGCACCTCGACGACCCCCGGGCCGAGCGTGGCGCCGTGGGGCGCGAGGTCGGCGCCTGACCACGCGAGCCTGGCCGGGCCGGCGGTCGGCACGAACGCCCCACCGAGACCGCCGACGAGCACCGCCGGAGCGTCGGGCGCGAGCCCACCGGCTGCGTCGAGGATCGAGGCCAGCGGCACACCGGCCTCGGTCTGCACGATGTGCGCCCAGACGCGCGGCGTGCTGACGGCGACGAGGCGCGGCCCCGGCTCGTCGGGCGTGCCGAAGCCGCGGAACCACTCGACGCCGTTGCGGGCCACCTGCGCCACGCGCCACGTCGTCTCGGCGTTGAGCACCAGCGTCGGACGCAGCCGGTGGCCCGACGCGTCGCTGCCGCCACGGGTGACCGGCTGGCGCTTCGTCACCGGCCGGGCCAGGCCCCCGTGGGCCAGGTTCACGAGCGCCGACTCCTCGGAGGACACGTAGCGCGGAGGCGCCTCGAGCACGTCGAGCCCGGCGCGGTGCAGCCGCTCGGCCGTGCCCGAGCCGCGGTGGGCCGCGAACCGCACCCGGCGGCGTCCGGCGACGAGCCCGGCGCCCTCGACGAGCTCGGGGAGGTGGTGCTCGACGACCCACCCGTCCTTGGCGGCGCCGAGCTCGCCGTCGCAGGCGTTGACGATGAGGTCGGCGCGGTGGTCGCGGGCGGCCTCGAGCTTGGTGGCCGTGCTGAAGGCGGCCCCGCCGCGCCCGGTGAGGCCGGCGTCGGCGAGCAGTGAGGTCAACGGGTCCATGGCGGTCTCCTGGTGGACAGGGTCGGGTCGGGGCGGGGTCAGATTGGGGTCGCGTGGTTTCAGGGGTGGGTCAGGTCCAGCGCTGGGCGGCGACGGCGTCGCGACGCTCCTGGTCGGCGTGGATGACGCTCCACCGCCAGGCCATCGCGCCGGCACCGACGAGGCCGCAGAGGATCGTCGCTCCGCGCAGCAGCGGCTCGTTGGCCGTGCCGAGGGCGAGGCCGTGCACGAAGGCCATCGGCCACATCGCGTACGACAGGAGGTGCACGCGTCGCCACGTGCGCTCGGCGAGCCGGTGGCGCAGGACCGAGGTGACGCCGATGGCGAGCAGGATGTCGAAGGCGAGCGTGCCGAGACCCACCCAGACGGTCTCGTAGCCGGACGTGAAGGGCAGCAGGGCCGACACCGCGTCGATCGACACGTACGTCTCGCCGACGGCGGTGGCGATGTGGGCGCCGAGGAACACGAGCATCCCGAGCGAGAGCCAGCGGTGCAGGGCGATGACGACCGTCGCCGACTCGCCGTGCGGGGCGCGGCGGCCGGACGTCACGAGGCCGAGCACGAGCACCACGGTGAGCAGGACGATGCTGGCGACGCCGGTGGCGCGCGAGGTGTACCAGAGCAGCTCGTTCATCAGGCGGCCCTGCACGTGCGGGAGGCGACCGGCGCGGTCGGGCCGGGCCAGCCCGGGGTCGTGACGACCCGACCGTCGACGCCGTCGAGACGGGCCGGGACCCCTTGTTGCGCCAGCCAGTCGGGTGCGTCGACGCCGAGCACGACGGCGGCGGTGGACGCGGCGTTCGCCTCGAGGCACGACGCCCCGGCGCACGACACCTGCGCCCACACGACCGGCGCGGTGCGACCGGTGCGCGGGTCGACGATGTGGTGGCGGGGCCCGTCGTCGGACTGCCACGTGCGCAGCCGCGTCGACGAGGTGGCGACGGCCTGACCGGTCGACTCGACCACCTGGACGGTCCGGCCGCCGGCGTCGACGATGCCGACCGCCCAACCCGGCTCCGGCACCACGCCGCCCACCGCGAGGTCGCCGCCGAGGTTGACGAGGAACCCGCCGGGCAGACGCGCCCCGAGCATCGCGGCGATGGTGTCGGCGGCGTGCGCCTTGGCCGACGCGCCGAGGTCGAGCAGCGTGCCCCGCGCGACCGACACGCGTCGGGCCGACACGTTGAGGTGGACGCTGTGCCAGTGCGGCACGGGGGCCACCACCGACTGGTGGAAGACGCCCCGGGCCCGGACGACGTCGAGGTCGGCGTCGTAGCCCTCGGCCGCGAGGGCCGAGCCGATTGTCGGGTCCACGAGGCCGCCGGTGAGGCGGGCCACCCGCAGCGCCGCCTCGAGGTAGTCGGCGAAGGTCGGGGAGACGAACGCCTCGGCCGGGCCGCGTCGGGCCCGCAGGGCGAGGTGACTGATCTCGGAGTCGTCACGGAAGCGGCTGACGGCGCGGTCGACGGCCCGCAGGTGGGCGCGCGTGATGGCGAGCGCGGCATCGAGGGCGTCGGGCTCGGTGGCGAGGACCGTGTTCGTCGTGCCGATGGCGCGGAACGACGCGGAGGCGACGGGTGCGGTGGCCCCGGTGGTCGGCGCGCTGGAGGTGGCGGCGGACATCACGAGCCGCCCGATCCGCTCTGGGCCTGACCGCCCGAGCCGCTGAGCGGCACGACGGCCTGGAAGCCGGACGACTGGTTCGACGTGCCCGAGCTGTTCGAGCTTCCCGAGCTGCTCGCGCTGTCGGACGACGAGGTGTCCGAGCTCGACGTGTCGGAGCCGTTGCTCGAGTCGTCGGTGCCGGACGAGCCGGACGAGCCGGACGACGTGGTGGAGTTCGTCGTCGACGAGGTCGTGGCCACGGACGCCGCGTGGTCCTGGGCGAGGTGGACGCCGATGCCGCCGACGAGCAGGGTCGAGGCGGTGAGCAGACCCGACGTCCACAGACGGGCGCGGCTCAGGGCGCGAGGCACGGGGCTCATGGTGGACTCCTTCGAGAGGTTGACCCCTCAACCGTCGCGAGCGCCGCTGTGGGCCTCCTGTGGTCGTGCGATGACCCGGGCATGGATCGTGACCGAGCGCGCTGCACGCGTTCGCGGCCGAAACGCGTCGATCCGGACGATCCCGCGCGCAACCTGCGGCGGGGCTGGGAACAGGCTGGCACGCGTCCGGGAATCTGCTTGCGCCGCAAGGGCGCAGCGCACGACGCTGACACCATGACGCTGCACATCCACAACGTGACCTTCGACTGCGCCGACGCCCGGGCCCTCGCCACCTTCTGGTCCGAGCTGCTCGGCTGGAACGTGTACTACGACGACGACCCCGAGGTCGTCGTCGCGGCCTCGTTCCCCAGCGCCGGCCTCGGGCTGCTCTTCATCCCCGTGCCCGAGGGCAAGACGGCCAAGAACCGCCAGCACCTCGACCTCGCCCCCGACCAGGGCACCCGCGACGAGTGGGTCGAGCGCGCCCTCGCCCTCGGGGCCACGGTCGTCGGCGACCACCGGACGCCCGAGGGCCCGGGCTGGGTCACGATGGCCGACCCCGAGGGCAACGAGTTCTGCATCGAGCGCGGCGCCCCCGAGATGGGACCCCGACCGCCGCGCGCCTTCCGCATCACCACGTGAGGGTCAGGACGCGTCGGGGCCGGCGCCGTGGCGGGCGAGGAACGACGTCGCTGCGTCGGCCACCTCGCGCCAACCGCTGTCGACGACGAGGGAGTGCCCGCGCCCGGGGATCTCGACGATCTCGGTGGGGTTGGGGTTGCGGAACTGCTTGGTGAACGACGCATGGGCGATGGCCCAGGGCACGATGTGGTCCTTCTCGCCGCTGATGACCAGAAGCGGTCCGCGGTCCGCGCGCGCGGTGTCGACGCTCGCCTCGGTGCGGGGGTCGAGGTTGGCGGTCGCGGCCTGGAACAGCGGGCGGCCCGGTGCCGGAACGGGATACGCGCGGTAGAGGTCGGCCGCCTCCTCCGCGGACACGGCGTTGGCGAAGGCGTAGCGGTACTGGCCGAAGGTCAGCGAGACCGCGCGGCGGTAGTTGGCCGGGTTCGCGAGCACCGGTGAGGACGCCCGCAGGGCCGACAGCGGCAGCGGCAGGACGCCGCGGAACGGGGCGGGGTCGATGGCTACGGCGGCGTGGGCCAGCCCCATCCCGGCGAGCTTCTGGGTGATGAGCCCGCCGAACGAGTGGCCGATGACGACTGGCTCGCGGTGGAGCGCACCGATGAGCTCGGCGACGTGGTCGGTGACCTGCCCGACGGACACTCCGGCGAACGCGTCGGGGTCGGCGCGCGCCTCCTCGACCGTCGCGGGGTCGCCGGGCCAGTCGGCGGCGACGGTCGCGTAGCCGAGCGACTCGAGGTGCTCGCGCCACGCGTCCCAGCTGCCGGCGAGCAGCCAGAGTCCGTGGACGAGGACGACCGGGCGGCGGTCGCTCGCGTTGGCAGCCTCCACCTCGGCGCGTTCGCGAGGGGTCAGGGTGCTGGTGGGGGTGGTGGTCATGCGGCGCTCCCGGGTCGGTCTGGGTGGGCGACCGCACGAGGGCACGGCCGCTTCGTAGAACGATCGTTCTACGGTAGCGACTCCCGGCGCCGATGACCAGAGCTCGACGCGCATCGGCCTGCGTTAGCGTGACGACGTGACCGACGCGCCGACGCCCCCCGCCCCGGACCGGGCGGCCCCGCCGTCGCGCGCTCCGGGTCGGGACCGGCTCCTCGAGGCCGCGTCACGCCTCTTCTACCGCGAGGGCATCAACGGCGTCGGCGTCGACCGCATCCTCGCCGAGGCCGGCGTCACGCGGGCCACGATGTACCGGCACTTCACCGGCAAGGAGGCGCTCGTCGCGGCCTACCTCCAGTCCGAGGACGAGACGATCCGCGGCTACTTCACGGCGGCCGAGGCCGCGGGCGGCACGCCGCGCGAGCTGCTCGGGCGCGTCGTCGACGCCGTCGCCGACGACATCAGCCGGTACCACACGCGTGGCTGCCCGTTCATCAACGCGGCAGCCGAGTTCCCCGACGCCGCAAGCCCGGTGCGTCAGATCGTCACGGCGCACCGCTCGTGGTTCCGGCAGATGCTGACCGCACTCGCGCGTGCCGCCGGCTCAGCCGACCCCGACGCCACGGCGGCCGCCCTCGTCCTGCTGCGCGACGCCGCCCTCGTCGGCGGCTACCTCGACGGCGTCGACGTCACGGCCCCGGCCTTCGTCGCCACGGCCCGACGCGTCGCCGGGCTCGACAGCTCCGGCTGACCGACGCGTCCCCCCGGCCGACGCGTCCGCCCGACCTACGCGTCGGTGGGGGCCACCACGTCGGCGGAGTCGGTGAGCAGCCGGACGACGTCGGCGCCCGCGGCGACGAGCGCGAGCGTGCGCCGGGCGATGGCGTCGAGGTGCCGCTGGAGCGCGGCGTCCGGGTCGAGGCCTGCAGCGGCGGGTGTCTCCACGGTGGAGGGCTGGGCGTCCGGGCCCGCGAGCCGGCGCAACGAGGCGACCACCTCGCGCACCGCCGGCACCGGGTGGCCCGCCGAGCGCAGGGCTGCTGCGACACGCGCTTCCCGGATCGCGGCGACCGGGTAGCGCCGGCCGCGAACCGGCCCCGTCCCGACCCGCTCGGGCGCCACGAGTCCCTCACGTTCCCAGAACCGCAGCGTCGACGTGCGCACATCCAGCGCGCGAGCCAGCTCGGTGATCGTCATGGCGTCGGGGTCCTCCGCGCCACCCGTGTCACCCGTCGCCGAGGTGTCGAGGGAGGCCTCGTCGCGGACGAGCGCCAGGGCCCGCCGGGCCGCAAGCGCCTGGTCGCGTTGGTGCGTCAGTCCCACGTGGAGCGCGCTGACCTGGGCGGCAGCCTCGTCGAGAGGCAGCATGCGCACGTCGGCGAGGACGCGTCGCGCGACGACGGGTCCGACCGCCTCGGCGAGCCGTCGGTACGCCCGCAGCGCGACGACGTGGTCGGGGCGAAACCGCCTGTAGCCGTTGGCTGCCCGAGTGGCAGGCGGCACGACGCCCAGGCCCTCCAGGACGCGCACCTGCTGCACCGAGTAGCCCGACGCGTCGGCCACGGCTCGCGTCGACAGTGCCGACGCCTCGGGCGTCGACCTGTCCGACCTCGTGACGGCTCCGGTCACCAACCCTCCACAAGCAGTTCAGGATGACACTTCACCCATGAGTATGGACGAGGTCCTCGACGTGATCCGGTCGCTAGACGGCGTGCTCGTGCTGTCGCCCGAGCCCGGAAGCGCGTTTCCCGAAGCCGCGTGGGGCGACCACTTCGCGTACTACGCGCCCGACGGCGTCGTGCCGGCCACCCAGTCGTTCGCGACGCTCGTCACCAAGGACTACCCCGACGATGCGGCGTCGCACCTCGACCCGCCCGGTCGGTGGCGGCTCAACGTCCACGTCGGCGCGGACGTCTTCGAGCGGCTCGTCGGCGAGAGCCCGCGCGTCTTCGGCGAGCGCACCGACGCGGGAGCGGCCTTCGACCACGGGGCGGTCGACGTCGTCCTGCCGCACCCGGTGTACGGCTCGCTCGGCTGGGTCGCCGTCGTGACGCCGGGGGAGCGGACGCTGGCCCCCGTGCTCGAGCTCGTCCGTGACGCCCACGCCGACGCCCGACGTCGCGCCACCCGACGCCGCGGGGGCGCTGGGCGGGAGGGCTGAGCCGGACGGGGCCTCAGCCGACCGGGCAGTCGATCTCGTGGCCACCCGGCCACACCGGATCGACCTGCGTCCCCGGCACCTCGAGGTACCCCCGCTCGCCCGACCACGTCAGGGAGTAGTACCCCGCCGCGACGGGGCGGTAGGCGTCGTCGGTGGAGTACCGGCTGACGCGCCGGGCCACGAGGTCGTCGGCCGGCAGGACGAACACGGTCCCGCGGCCGCTCATGAGCAGCGAGTGCTCCTGCACGACGACGCGACACCCGCCCGCGCTCGCCGGCTCCAGCACGACGGCGTCCGAGCCGTAGCTGAAGAGCCAGTCGAGGCCCGCGACGACGCCCGCGGTCACGACGAGCAGCACGACGGCGGCCACGCGCCCTCCGCTCGGACGACCGGTAGGAGCGTCGCCCGTGGAGCGTCGCCGGTGACGGTCGATGCCCGACACGACGAGCCCCCCGAGACCGACGAGCATCCCGGCGACGAAGAGCCCAGGCGCGGCGTCGGCCGGGTCGGTGACCCACCCGCCCAGGACGAGGACCTGGTGCCACGCGACCGAAGGCACGACGACGACGAGGGCGAGGGCGAACAGCCCGAGGGAGACCTGCTTCGCGACGTGCCCTGCCCTGCCCACCGCGTGCCCCCTGAGTCGACCTGCCCGACGTCAGGACCCTAGCCGCGGACAGTGCGGTCACGGGCCGTGGCGAGCGACGTTCGGGCGACCTCCACACGATCTCCAGACCTCCCCCTCGGGGCGGCCACCGCCGGGTCGGGGCGACCGCGGGCGGCCTAGACTCCGCGGCCATGACGAAGACCCCGACGGGACGGCACGTCTTCGACCGACTGCACGAGCAGGCCTGTCAGGCGGTGCTCGACGGCACCCACCGGCAGGACTCCCCACCCGCGGACGGCGGGCGCTGGCCGACGACGATCGTCTGCATCCCGCCGTCGGACGTGCGGGCCCGCCTCGAGGAGCTCATGACGCAGGCATGCGGCTTCGCCGGTCCCGACCACTTCCTGACCGGCCGGGCCGACGCCAGCCACGTCACCGTGCGTGCGCTCGAGCCCTATCGCGAGGCGGCCGAGCCGACCGACGACGGGGCCGCGGCCTGGGCGAGTGCCATGCGCGCCGCCGCCGCGACGACACCACCCCTGCGGCTGCACCTGACCGGCGTGACCCTGACGACCGGGTCGGTGATGGCCCAGCTCGAGCCCGTCGACGACGCTCCGTGGACGTTCATGAGCACCCTCCATGAGCACCTCGGTCCACACGCGTGGTTCGAGGACCAGTGGGACCCGCGGGACATCTGGTACGCCAACGTCCTGCACTTCGCGGCCCCGATCGTCGACCCGGCAGGGCTGGTGTCCTGGGCCGATGCCCGACGCCGGACCGCGCCGCAGGAGGTCGTCCTCGACACCGTCAGTCTGGTCCGCTACCGCTACCGGACCGGTGCGGACGGCAGGTTCATGGGAGTCGAGACCTGGCACACCGCCGCCCTCGGTGGGTGAGCCGGGGTGTCCGCAGTTGGTGGTGTCCTGGCCCCCTGAACCGCGCACGGCTCGGCGCCTCAGCGGTGGCTCAGGAGTCGAGGCGCTTCCAGGTGCCCTCGGAGACGACCTCGACGACGCCGTCGACGACGCTGATGGCCGTCGAGTCGTCGATCGCGTACGCCGGGACGCCGAGCCCGGCCGCCCACCGCTGCGCCTCGTCCATCGTGTTGTCGGGCATGGAGGGGTGGTCCACGTGCGGGAAGATCGAGAAGTCGACGACGCCGAGCGTCCGGTCGCCGCCACCCGGCGGCTGCCAGTGCACGAAGTCGGCCCCGATGCGCGGCGTCATGACCATGCTGCCGGCGCTGACCCCGACCCAGACGCCGTCGAGGCCGGGCAGGAGGTCGGCGAGGCCGGACTCGCGCATCCAGTGCGCGAGGTACAGCGCGTCGCCCCCGTCGACGAGGAACACGTCGGCGTCACGCACCCACGGCACCCAGCGGTCGGCGTCCATCGTCGGCAGCGCGGTCAGCTCGAGCACGCCGACCGACTTCCACCCCAGGTCGGTCATGGGAGCGGGGGACCGGCCGGAGATGAACCGCCACGTGTTCTCGGGTGGCACCATCGGGTGGCCGTAGTTCGCGGTGGGGATGCAGAGCGCGGTGCACTCGGCGATCGGCTTGCCGAGCATCGCCACGAGGGCGTCCTGGATGCTCGGGTTCGTGATTCCGCCTGAGCTGAGAAGAAGCTTCACTGCTACCTCCACGGGGTCGATGGCGCCGCCAGACTAGCCGCGGCCGCCGACGCTCGGGTGCCGACGCGCGTCGCGACATCTCGGACCCGCGCTCGTCCATACTCGCCGCATGGACGCCGACACCACCGAGCCGCAGTTCGGCCCGTTCCGCCGGGTTTCCCGTCGAGCGCTGACCGACCTGCTCGCGCCTCCCGCGGTTGAGGGACCTTCGCTCGTGCTCGTCGACGGGCGCTCCGGGGCCGGCAAGAGCACCTTCGCCGTCGCGGCCGCCGCAGCCGGAGGTGGAAGCGTCGTCGCGACCGACGACATCGCCTGGCACCTGCACCCCACGGACTGGGCCGCCCAGATGCTCGAGGGCGTCGTGCGACCGTGGCTCGCCGGGGAGGCCGTGCGGTACCGGCCGCCGGGGTGGGTCAGCCAGGACCGACCCGGGCACGTCGAGGTGCCGGCCGGGGCAGACCTCGTCATCGAGGGCGTCGGAGCGGGCCGCCACGAGCTGGCGCCCTTCGCGCGGCTCATCGTCTGGGTGACCTCGGACGCGATCGAGGCACGTCGCCGCGGCATCGAACGTGACATCACGCTCGGTCGGACGCCCGAGGAGGCCGAGGCGTTCTGGGACGACTGGATGTCGGCCGAGCAGCCCTTCCTCGAGGCCGAGCAGCCTTGGACCCGAGCGGATCTCGTGGTCGATGGCACCGCGGCATCCGACGGGGTCACCGACCACGTCTCAGTGACGGACGGGCCGCGGCGCACGCATCGGGACTGAGCCGGGCGCGGATCCACGGGCGTCGATGGCGCCTCGGACCAGCCGCGGCACGGAGGCAGCCCCTAGAACGCGTGGACGTCCGCGCTGCGGGGGTCGGCGGCGAAGCGTCCCGGGTCGTACAGGCCGTCCTTCGCGCGACGGCGCCACGGGCGGGCGAGGTCGACGGCGATCCGGACGTCCTCCTCGGGCGACGCGCGAGCGCGGTCAGTGGTCGGAGCTGTAGGCGAGCGCGACGGTCTTCGGCACGACGAGCCGCCAGGCGTCGATGACGATCTCGCGCATCCGGTCGACATCGATGGCATCGAGGCGCACCTCGACCCAGTTGAACCGCAGGTCGCTGCGGCGCGGCATGAGGAAGACATCCGGCTCGCTCGCGACGAGCACGTCGCGCTCCTCCCGCGGGAAGGCGAAGCCCATCTGCGTCTCGTCGGCGGAGAACGCGAGCCACACGGTGCGCCCGACACGGAACTTCACGCGGTCGCGCACGAGCACCTCGTAGGACCGCGGCAGCAGGTCTGCGACGGCCCTGACGTCGTCGATGGTCACCGGCACGCCTTCCACCCTGCCACGCGACGCAGCTCTCGACACGCTCGGGCGCCGCGCGTACCGTGAGCGCGTCGCGACCCCGACGGCTGTCCGGGCGGGCTGAAACGTCGACTCCCCACCATCACGGTCCCCAGGAGCGACGCCATGACGTCCGACACCCCGCCCACCCCCGACCTCGCCGGCGAGCTCACCGCGGCAGGCCCCACGCCCGCCGTCGCCATGCCCGGCCCCACGCCGGACGACCCGACCGCCCCGATGCGCGAGCGGCTCCTCGCCTTCCTCGACCGGCTCGCTGCGGTGCTCGCCGAGCGCGGAGATGCTGTGGCCCTGCTCGGCCTCGGCTCGGTCGGCCTCGACCTGCACCGCATCGACGAGCACTCCGACGCCGACTTCTTCGTCGTCGTCGACGACCACGCGGCGCTCGACCGGTACCTCGCCGACATCGACTGGCTCGAGGCGGCCCAGCCGGTCGTCTGGTCGTTCGACAACAGCGACGCCGGACGCAAGGCGCTCCTCGCGGACGGGCTGTTCGCCGAGTACGCGGTCTTCACGCTCGCCCAGATGGACACCGCCGGGTACCCACCGGGCAGGGTGCACTGGAGCCGGGCCGATGCCCCCGCCGGCCTCGACGTGCCGACGGTGCCGGTGCCGCAGCCGCCGTCGCTCGGGCACGAGGTCGGCGAGGCGATCACCAACCTCTACGTGGGGCTGCACCGCGACCTGCGCGGCGAGCGCCTGACCGCCACCCGGTTCATCCAGGGCTACGCGGTCGACCGGTGGGTCACCGTCCTCGACCACCTCGGCCTCGGCAGTGGGACGCGTCAGGACGTCTTCGTCGTCGACCGCGGCGTCGAGGGCCGCTTCGGTGCTGACGTCCTGCCGCTCGCCGACCTGCTCCCGGGCTACGAGCGCAATGCCGACGCCGCCGAGACGCTGCTCGGGCTCCTGGAGCGTCACGTCGTGCTCGACCCGACCATCGTCGGGGCCGTCCGGGACCTCGTCGCCCGGGTCCGCGCCGCCCGTGCGGACGGCACGCCGGGTCGGGACGCGTCGGACGCGTCGGACGCGTCGGATGCGTCGGACGCGTCGGGCACGTCGGCAGCCCACGCGTCGGGCGCGTCCGGTCAGAGCTCCAGCGCGTAGACGATCAGGCGCAGGTCGTCGATCGGGTTCCAGTCGCGCTCCGGCACGCGGACGAACCCGAACCGCTCGTACACGCGGTGCGCGGCGTGCATCATCGGCTGCGTCGAGAGCACGATGCGGTGCCGGCCGAGCGCGCGGGACCGGTCGATGCACTCGCGCACGAGGGCGGTGCCGACGCCCTGGCCCCGCCCCTCCGGGGCCACCGCCAGGGTGCGGAACTCGGCCTCGTCGGGGCCGGCGATGTCGGCGAACCGCCCCTGCGACCCGACGAACGTGACGCCCCCGAGCACGGTGCCCGACGCGTCGACCGCGACGAGCACCTCGGCGTGCTCGGCCCGAGAGGCGACGTCGCGCAGCACGGCGAGGTAGGGGTCGCCGGCGCCGAAGTCGAGCAGGCCGTCGTCGAGGTAGGCCGCAGCCGTGAGGTCGCCGAGCCGGGTGAAGTCCTCGGGCCGGGCGGCGCGGATCGTGAAGGCCATGCCGGGAGTATGCGTCGGGCGTCGGACGCGGCGCACCCGGGTATCGCGCTGCGACCCGAGAGGGCGAATTGTGCGGTTCTTGCGCGGTTCTTGCCGTTTCCCGACCCGGTCCCTTGCGCGGCGCCCGGAAGAGTTCTCGTCATGAACCCGGTGATTCTCGATGAGGCGACCTCGCTCGTCGCAGCATGGCCCCTCGTGCTCGTCGGGCTCGTCATCGCCGCGCTCGTCGGCAACGCCTTCGTCCGCGGTGGCCGCCGGAGCGACCTGCACGACTGGCGCGGTGATGCGCAGACACGCACCTGCCGCTCGATGGGGCACCGCTACGTCAAGGACGCCGCCGGCTGGTGCTGCTCGCACTGCGGTGACGAGATCCGCCACGACACCCCCGCCGGCCGCGTGCGCGAGGCCGCCGGCGTCTGAGACATTCCGGCTCGCGCCGGTAGGTCAGGCGGCCAGACGCCAGGCGAGGACGCCGAAGAGCACGCCGAGCGAGTTGGTCGCCCAGTGCATGCCGACGCTGGCGAAGACGCTGCCGCTGCGGCGACGCAGCTCGCCGGCGACGACACCGCCGAAGGCCGTGAAGAGCACGGTGCCGACGATGACGGCGACCTTGGCCCACGGCCCGAAAGCGGCGAACGCGTCGCCGATCGCGGCGTTGCCGGTGGCCGAGGCCGCGGCGGGCAGCACGTGCCACAGGCCGAAGAGCATCGAGGAGCCGAGGAGCACCTGCCACATCCGCGCGTGCCGCGACAGGAACCCCCAGAGCACCGAGCGGAAGGCGACCTCCTCGAGCAGCACCGTGCCGAGCGGGATCATGACGAACGCGGTGAGCAGGGCCGACGCCGGCGGGAGGTGGTAGCGGGCGTCGAGGAAGGCGCTGCGCGTGGACGGCATGAGGATGCCGACGAGGTAGACGAGCCCGACGACGCCGATGACGCCGAGGCCCCAGCGGATGCCCCGGGCGTGGGTGCGGCGGGCGAGGCCGAGCTGGTGCCAGGTCAGGCCCTGCCAGCGCGCGAACGCGATGAGCACGACCGCGCCGACCGGGCCGAGCCACATGGTGTCCCAGCCGAGCAGGTGGTTGGCCAGGTTGACGCCGACGAGGGCGAAGACGACGGCCACCGTCGAGGCGAGGCGGGCGCGTCGGCCCCGGGCGATGAGCCGGAGGCGGCGGGCACGCACGACCTCGTGCGGCTCGTGGTGCGCGCGGCGCCCGTGCGGCCGGCGCGACCGGAGCGTGGAGACGCCGTCAGCGCGGGGTGCGGCGACGGCGTCGGTGCTCAGGGTCGGGGTACTCATCCCTTCCACCATGACACGAGATCCTGTGTCCGTTCTGTGCTTCACACAGGGATCGTGACGTGTTCCTCACCCACGGGCCACGCGCGTCACTCCCACCTCACCCGTCGGGGTCCGGACCCGGACGAAGCGGGCGGAAGGCGACCATCGGCAGCTGTGAGACGAGGCGGCGCCGGGCGTCGGGCGACCCGTCATAGCGCCACCCGGCGAGCGAGGACAGGTACGGACGCAGGGCCGGGCGCAGCACCGGGTGGCGCCGCTCGTAGCCGGCCAGCACCTCGACCGACTCCTCGACGTCGAGCACCCGCACCGACGCCGGCCGGGGCCCGTGGGCGAACTCGACGCGGGCCGAGCCGGCCGCGCGGACGTTGCGCAGCCAGTCGGCCCCGTGCCCGTAGCCCGCCATGACGACGGCCTCGCCAGTGGCCGGGTCGTACTGCAGCGCCTCGAGCACCGCCGTGAACCGACGCCCTGAGCGGCGCCCGACGTGCTCGAGCCGGAGGAACCGGTGCCCGAGCACCCAGCCGAGCCCGTGGTCGTAGAGGGCGTTGGGCGCGGCGTAGAGAGCCTTGAGCCAGGGCGGGATCGGCGCAGCCACCGGCGACTGCGCCTCAGCGTCGCCGCAGGATGAGCCCGCGGACGTACTCGGCCTGCCCCAGGTGCTTGGCGGCGTCGTCGAAGACGGACACGATGCGCACGCCGACGGTGACGGGTGGGTGCCACCGGGCGTCGATGACCTCGGAGTACCGGTCGGCGGTGAGGCCGTCGAGCAGCGCGACGGTCCGGGCATGGACCGCCCCCTGGTAGGCCGCGAAGAGGCCGGTGTCGGCGACCGTGAAGGCACCGACGTCGTCGCTGCTCATGCTCCAGCCGTGCACCTCGGGCGCGTAGGGCAGGTCGAAGCGATCGACCCAGCCGTCCTCGAGCCACGCCGACGTGCCGCCCGCGAGCCCGGCCACCTGGTCGTCCTGCTGCCGCGCGAGGTGCCACACGAGCCACGCGACGTGGTTGGCGTCGGGGTCCGGTCGCCAGAGCAGCTCGTCGACGGACAGCCCGTCGACGACCTCGGGGACGCCCTCCTCGATGCGGCCGAAGCCGTCGACGAGCAGGTCATGGGCGGTCTTCGTCGCGTCGTCGTCCATCACCACAGCATGCACCAGCGCACCGACGCAGCGGCAGAACCAGGCTCCCTCCGCGACGCGCGGGAGGAATCCGGACGTTTCGCCGGGCGTGTATCTGACTGCGGCACAGCGCCTCTGACTCCCCGATGCCCGTTCCGCTGAACCCGGCGGGGCGGGCACCCGACACCACACCGAGGAGCCCGAGGAGCCCCGCATGACCATCGACCTCACCGCCCCCGTCGCGGACGCCGAGGCGCACGCCGGGCAGGCCACGAGCCTCGCCGGCCTGCGCTCCGGCGCGGTCCAGCTGCCCGTCCACCTGCCCGGCGACGCCGGCTACGACGCGGCGCGCCTGCCGTGGAACGTCGCCGTCGACCAGCGCCCGGCCGCCGTCGTCGTGCCCCGCACCGTCGCCGACGTCCAGGCCGCCGTGCGCGCGGCTGCCACCGACGGCTTCCGCGTCGCCGCCCAGAGCACCGGCCACAACCCCGGCCCGCTCGTCGCCCAGGGCCTGACCGACGTCGTCCTCGTCAAGATGCACGAGATGCGCGGCGTCACCGTCGATCCCTTCCGCCGCGTGGCACGCGTCGAGGGCGGCGCCATCTGGATGGACGCCACCGAGCCGGCCGCCGACCACGGCCTCGCCGCACTGCACGGCAGCTCGCCCGACGTCGGCATCGCCGGCTACACGCTGGGCGGCGGGATCGGCTGGTACGCAAGGAAGCTCGGACTCGCCTCGAACAGCGTCACGGCCATCGAGCTCGTCACGGCCGACGGCGAGCACGTGCGTGCCGACGCGTCGGAGAACCGCGAGCTGTTCTGGGCGCTGCGCGGCGGCGGCGGCAACTTCGGCGTCGTCACGGCGATCGAGTTCCGCCTCTACCCGATGGAGACCGCCTACGCCGGCATGCTCGCGTGGGACGCCCGGCACGCCGACCGCGTCGTGCGCCGGTGGGCCGAGTGGGCCGCCGACGCCCCCGACTGCGTCTCGACGTCGCTCCGGCTGCTCAACCTGCCGCCGCTGCCGATGATCCCGGAGCCGCTGCGCGGCCGGTCGCTCGTCGTCGTCGACGGGGCCGTCGTCGACTGCGACGCCCAGGCCCGGGCAGTCCTGTCGCTGCTGCGCGGCCTCGGCCCGGAGATCGACACGTTCGACCGGGTGCCGGCGCGCGCCCTGCCGCGGATCCACATGGACCCCGAGGGCCCGACGCCGGGCGTCTCCGGCTCGGCGATGGTCGGCACACTGACCGACGCCGCGATCGACACGCTCCTCGAGCAGGCCGGACCCGACTCGGGCACGTCGCTGCTCTCGACCGAGCTGCGCCAGCTCGGCGGGGCGCTGGCACGTCCGGTCGAGGGCGGCGGCGCGCTGGGCAGCCTCGACGCCGACCACGCGCTCTTCGCCGTCGGCATCGCGGCGACGCCGGAGCTGGCGGCGGCCGGCCGCGCCGACGCCGACCGTCTCGTGACCGCGATGCGCCCCTTCGAGTCGGGGCGTACGTACCTCAACTTCGCCGAGGAGCCCACCGATGTCCGGTCGGCGTTCGACGAGCTGACCTGGCTGCAGCTGAAGGGGATCCGGTCGGCGTACGACCCGGAGAACCGCTTCGTCGCGAACCACCGCGTGCCTCGCCTCTTCGAGGACGGCCGGGTCACCGACTGACCGATCGAGAGAGCACTCCGTCACGCCACCACGATCGAAAGAGCAGTCCGTCACCTGCGGAGGTGACGGACTGCTCTTTCGATCGTGGTGGGCTCGGCCGTCGCGGTCGGCCTACGCTCGGGGCATGGCTCTCGACGTCGACCGCGTCCGCTCCCACTTCCCCTCGCTGCGCTCAGGCGCCGCCCACTTCGACGGCCCGGGCGGCTCGCAGACGCCCGAGGTCGTGGCCCGGGCCGTCGCCGACACGATGACGTCCTCGATCTCCAACCGCGGCACCGTGACCCCGGCCGAGCGCCGGGCCGACGCCGTCGTGCTCGAGGCCCGCGCCGCGATCGGTGACCTGCTCGGCGCCGACCCCCGCGGCGTCGTCTTCGGTCGCAGCGCCACCGAGCTGACCTTCCACCTGGCCCGCACCCTCTCCGCCGGCTGGGGTCCGGGCGACGAGATCGTCGTCTCGCGCCTCGACCACGATGCCAACGTGCGCCCCTGGGTGCTGGCCGCCGAGGCCCGCGGCGCCACGGTCCGCTGGGTCGGGTTCGACCCGGCCACCGGCGAGCTCGACGCGTCGGACGTCGCCTCTGTCGTGTCCGACCGGACTCGCGTCGTCGCCGTGACCGCGGCGTCGAACCTCATCGGCACCCGCCCCGACCTGCCCGCCGTCGCCGACGTCGCGCACGACGCCGGCGCGCTGCTCTGGGTCGACGGCGTCCACGCCACGGCGCACGTCTCGACCGACGTGGCCGCGTCGGGCGCCGACTTCTGGGTGTGCTCGCCGTACAAGTTCCTCGGCCCGCACCTCGGAGCACTCGCCGCCCGGCCCGAGCGGCTCGAGACGCTGCACCCGGCCAAGCTCGTGCCCTCGACCGACGCCGTCCCGGAGCGCTTCGAGCTGGGCACCCTGCCGTACGAGCTGCTCGCCGGCACCACCGCGGCGGTCGACTTCCTCGCCACGCTCGACGGCGCCGCGCCGGGCACCCCGGACGGGTCGGGCGCCCGGACGCGTCGGGAGGCGCTCGTCGCGTCGTTCGCCGCGCTCGAGGCGCACGAGGACGCCCTGCTCGCGACACTCGAGGAGCGGCTGCGCGCGGTGCCGGGCCTCACGGTGTGGAGCAATGCGAAGCGACGGACGCCGACCCTTCTGTTCACCATCGACGGCGTCGACCCGCAGGCGGTCCGCGAGGGTCTCGCCGTGCGGGGCGTCAACGCTCCGGCCGGGCACTTCTACGCGTGGGAGTGCAGCCACCACCTCGGCCTCGGCGCGGTCGGTGGCGTGCGGGCCGGGCTCGCGCCGTACACGAGCGCCGACGACGTCGAGCGCCTCGCGCGCGGCGTCGAGGAGATCGCCGGAGCCACCCGGTGACGCGTCCCGTCCCCGAGCCACCGGGCCCGGGCCAGGAGTCGGTCTGGGACTACCCGCGACCGCCCGCGCTCGACGCGTCGGGCGAGCTCGTCGAGGTGCACCTCGGCGGCGTCGTCGTGGCCCGCACCCGCGCCTCGCTGCGGGTGCTCGAGACGAGCCACCCGCCGACGTACTACCTGCCCGTCGACGCCTTCGTCGACGGCGCGCTCGTGCCCGTCGAGGGCCACACGGTGTGCGAGTGGAAGGGACGCGCGTCCTACTTCGACGTCGTCGGCGATGGACGGCGCGCCGCGCGGGCGGCGTGGACCTACCCGGAGCCGGTCGGCGCGTACGCCGCCCTCACCGGGCACGTGGCCGTCATGCCGGGTCTCGTCGACGCGTGCTTCGTCGACGGCGAGCGGGTGCGGCCGCAGGAGGGCGGGTTCTACGGCGGCTGGGTGACCGACCGCGTCGTCGGCCCGTTCAAGGGCGGACCCGGCACCTGGGGCTGGTAGCACGCGACCGTACCGGTGGTCAGGGCGGTCAGCGCGGTCGGGCAGCCCTGGCGCAAGCGCGGACCGAGCGTCCGGAGACGACGGACCTGCTCACCCGCTGACCCGCTCCAGCACCTCGCGGACCACACCCTCGACCAGGTCGACCTTGTAGCCCGTCTCGGGCAGCGGGTTGGTGCCTTCCGTCGCCGCGCGCGCGGCAGCCCCGACCGCCTCGTCGTCGAGCGTCGTGCCGACGAGGAGGTCCTCGACCGCCTTGAGCCGCAACGGAGTCGGTGCGACGCCCCCGATCGCCAGGCCGCACTCCGTGACTCGACCGTCACCGCTGCGGACCACGCGACAGACCGCCTCGACGAGCGGCCACTCCGCCTCGAAGCGGCTGATCGCCCGGAAGTACGCGGCGCGCTCGCCCTCGACGGGAGCCGGCAGCACCACCCGAGTGAGCACCTCGTCGTCGGCGAGCAGGTGGTCCCGGCTCGGGTCGGACCCGTCGCCGAGGAGGTCACCGACCGCGAGACCGCCACGCTGCGTCGTGTCGACGGTGGCTGCGTACGTGAGCAGGGCCATCGCGAGGGACGACGGGTGCGGGTGGACGCACGGCGCGGTGTCGTAGACGTTGCCGTAGAGGTGGCGGCCGTCGCGCGCCGGGCAGCCGTCGCCGCCGGACTTGAAGCACGACGTGTGCGGGTGGCGGAAGTACCAGCAGCGCGTGCGCTGGAGCAGGTTGCCGCCGACGGTCGCCATCGCGCGCACCTGCGGGGTGGCGAGGCCGGCCGCCGTCAGCGCGAGTGCCGGGTAGTCGCCCGCGAGCTCGCGTGCGACCGTCGCGACCGTGGTGCCCGCCCCGATCGTCGTGCCGGCATCGCTGTGCCCGATGCCCGCGAACCCCGGAACGCCGGTGAGGTCGAGCACGTGCGGAGTGGCGCCGGTCGTGCGCAGCCGCTCCTGCAGGTCGGTGCCTCCCGCCCGGTAGACGAAATCGCCGGTGCCGTCGGGACGCTCGTCGTACGCCGTGAGGATCGTGACGCTCACCGCGCCACCTCCGAACGCAGACCCTCGAGCATCCGGTCGGGGCGGATGGGAAGCGACAGCGGCCGCCAGCCGGTCGCGTTGAAGATGGCGTTGCCCACCGACGCGGCGGGGCTGATCGTCGCAACCTCGCCGAGGCCGACTCCGCCGCCGGGCACCCGGTCCCAGCCGTCCTCGTGGAAGTGGATGTCGATCTCCGGGGTGTCACCGAGCTGCGGGATGCGGTAGTCCTCGAGGTTGGCGGTCAGGGTGAGCCCGGTGTGCGGGTCGAGCACCTGGTTCTCGTAGAGGGCGAGGCCGATGCCCTGGATCACCGAGCCCTCGCACTGGCTGCGGGCGAGAACCGGCGCGTGGATGCGCCCGACGGCGATCCCGCCGTGCACGCGCAGCACCCGGGTCCTGCCGGTGCGCGTGTCGACCTCGACCTCGCTGACGTGGACGGCGGCCGAGAAGCCGCGGCCGATCTGGATGCCGTTCATGCTGATCGGGACGGCACGCAGTCCGCGGTCGCCGCCGCGCTTCGCGGTGGCGGAAGCGCCGTCGGGCGCCGCGTCGAGGTCCCGACCGACGCGGTCGCGCAGGCTGGTCGCCGACTCGACGGCGGCCGACCACAGCGAGACCGTCGTGCGGCTGCCACCCGAGGCGGGGCCGTGGGTCGTGCCCGCGTGCGAGCGCCCCAGCCGGACGTCGACCTCCGTGGGGTCGACGCCGAAGACCCCGGCCACGGCGCGGGCGACGACGGTGCGGCTGCCGGTGCCCATGTCCTGGCTCGCGGTCGACGCCACGAGCCGCCCGCGCGCGACGGACACGACCACCTCGCAGTCGGGGTCGACGATGTAGATCCAGTTGCCCGTCGCCACGCCGACGCCGCGCCGGAACCGGCCCGACCCGCTGCCCGCCGCCGTCCGCTGCTGCCAGGTCGGCAGCCCGCTCGCCCACCGGTAGAGGGCCTGCCGCTTCTGGTTGCCGTCCCACTGGGCCCGCAGCCCGATGGGGTCGCGGCCGGTCCGGTGCGCCACCGCGTCGACCGTCGACTCCAGCGCCCACGCGCTCGTCGGGCCACCCGGGCCACGGAACGGCGCACCCGGCGGCGCGTTGGTCACGACGTCGACGTCGCGCGCCAACCGTGGGGTGCGGTCGTACATGAGCATCGCGAGCGCCGCGACGCTGTTGCCGATGGCGACGCCTGCATGGCTCTCGGTGTCGACGGTGAGGGCCTTGACGGCGTGCGTGCCGACGTCGACCAGCAGCGAGACGCGGCTGCGGCTGCCCGGTCGGTTGCCGGTGCCGGTCAGCTCCTCGTGCCGGTCGAGCACGAGCTTGACCGGTCGCCGCGCGATCCGGCTCAGCGAGATCGCGCCGATCGCCTCCATGGTGAGGCTCAGCTTCGCCCCGAAGCCGCCCCCGACGTACTCGGCGACCACCTCCACCTCGGCGGGGTCGAGCCCGAAGTGCGCGGCGATCTCGGCCCGCATGAGGTCGACGCCCTGCGTGCTGAGCCACACCCGAAGGTGCTGCGGGTCGCTCCAGTCGGCGACGCAGGCGTGCGGCTCGAAGGCGGTGTGCACCTGGACACCGGTACGCAGCTCGAGCTCGACGAGTCCCGACCGTCCGGCCGACTGCGCTGACCGCGCTGACGCGATGCGCCGCTTGGCCACGGTGCCGAGGAACGGCGTCCGCGCCGGGCCGTGCCGGTTGCCGTCCCACGGCGCCGGCATCGACCCGCCCTCGCCGGCGCTCGGCGCGGCCTTGCGGTCGTCGCGCGTCGGGTAGACGAGCGGTGCACCCGGACGGACCGCCTCGGCCGGGTCGAGGACGAACGGCTGCGGGGTCACCCTGACGTCGAGCTTGCGCGCCAGCCGTCGCGCCTCCGCTGCCGACTCGGCGGCGACGACCGCGATGGGCTGCCCGGCCCAGCGCACCCGCCGGTCGCCCGTGCCCGCCTGCGCGAGGAGGTCGATGCCGACGACGCCCGGGGGGAAGGTGACCGGGGCGACGGTGCCGGCCGCGACGTCCGAGCGGCGGAACGCGGCGTGCAGCATCCCGGGCAGGGTGACGTCGGTGGTGTAGACGGCGGAGCCGGTGACCTTCTCCGGTGAGTCGACGCGCTCCACGGTGCCGACGCCGTCGTCGTGCTCGCCACGGCAGGCCGCAGCGACGGCGCGGGAGATCCCCTCGTAGGCGCCGCAGCGGCAGAGGTGGCCGGCCAGTGCGTCGGCGATGGTCTCGCGGTCGGGCTCCTCGGTGCCGCGCTCGGTGCGCCACCGGTCGTGGAAGGCGACGGCGTCGACCACGAATCCCGGTGTGCAGTAACCACATTGGAGACCGTCATGGTGTGCGAACGCGCGTTGTACGGGATGCAGCTCATCGCCGTCGGCGATGCCCTCGACCGTGGTGACGCTGGAGTCGCGCAGCCGTGTGGCCGGCGTGAGGCAGCCGAGCACCGGCTCACCGTCGACGAGCATCGTGCACGCCCCACACACGCCGCTGCCGCAGACGAGCTTCGTCCCGGTGAGACCGAGCTGGTCGCGCACGACCTCGACCGCGGCCTCCGTGCCGTCGACCTCGATGACCCGCGACTCGTCGTTGACCGTGGTGGTGAGCTCCATGAGGCCTCCTCCGGCTGCGTCTCGGCAGACGGTCGAGACGGTCCAGTGGCGACGCTACCTCCGGACCGGCTCCGGGCGCGATGATGTTGTCGAGGGCTCGGCACGCGTGCCCGAGGACGAGGAGGTGCGCTCATGCGCATCGCAGTGCTGGGCACGGGTGGGATCGGCGGCTACTTCGGCGGCCGTCTCGCGGCCTCCGGGCACGACGTCACCTTCGTCGCGCGCGGCGCGCACCTCGAGGCGATCCGCGACCGCGGCCTGCAGGTGACGAGCGTCGCCGGTGACTTCACGGTGCGACCCGCGAAGGCCACCGACGACCCGACGACGGTCGGCGTGGTCGACGCGGTGCTGCTCGCCGTCAAGACGTGGCAGCTGCCGCCCGTGCTCGAGACGCTGCGGTCGCTGGTCGGTCCGGACACCGCCGTCGTCACGACCCAGAACGGGGTCGAGGCCCCCGACCAGGTCGCGTCGGTCGTCGGGCGCGGGGCCGTGCTGCCCGGCATCGCGAAGATCTTCGCCTTCATCGACGGTCCCGGGAGGATCACCCACGCCGGGGGCCCGGCCTCGCTCGCCTTCGACGAGTGGGAGCCCCGGCCCGGCAGCCCCTCCGACCGGGTCGGCCGCCTCCGCGACGCGGTGGGCGCCTCCGGGGCCGCCTCACCCGTGCCCGACGACATCTGGGCCGAGCTGTGGTCGAAGATGCTCATGGTGGTGCCGTTCGGCGGCCTCGGCGCCGCCCTGGCCGCCACCATCGGTGAGCTGCGCGGCGACCCGGCCCGCCGCGGGCTGCTCCGCGACGCGATGCGCGAGGTCGAGGCGCTGGCCCGGGCACGCGGCATACGGCTGCCCGGGACGGTCGTCGACGGGACGATGGCCTCGTCGACGACCAGCCGGCCGACGCCACCACGTCGCTGCAGCGCGACCTCCTCGAGGGCCGCCCCTCGGAGCTGGACGCCTGGACCGGCGCCGTCGTACGCCTCGCCGCCCAGTCGGGCGTCGACGCGCCCCTGCACCGCCTGCTGCTCGAGGTGCTGCTGCGCCGGCACCCCAACGCGCTGCCGGGCTGAGGGCGCGGAGACGGCGGGGACCGACGCTCAGAGGTCGGGGCGGCAGGAGCCGCGACCGAGGATCGCCAGGCCTCGACGGTCGCCGTCGGCGGGACCGGACACCGCACCGCCCGACTCCCACATCAGCTCGGAGGAGTCCTGCACGTGCCCGAGCCCGAGCACGTGCCCGATCTCGTGCTCGACGACGGCGCGCGCCGAGTCGCGGCGGCCCGCCGTGAGCAGGGCCGTCATCGGGTCACGGTCGAGCCACACCGCGCCCGTGACGTAGACGAGCAGACCGTCGCCCGCCGCGCGTGGCGTGCTGCCACCCAGGCCGATGGCCCCGCCCGCGAGGCCGGGAACGTCGTCGGGGGTGGCGAAGGCGACGTAGACGGGCGCCCAGCGGTCGCCGTAGCGCTCGGGCTGGTACGGGTCGCGGTCCGGGTCGGGCGCCTCGTCGGTCAGGCCGTCGTAGACGAACTGCAGGCCCGAGGCCTGCGACATGACGTCGGCGGCCTCGCGTACCAGCGCCTCACCGCCCTCCGGGAGGCCGACGCTGCTGACGACATAGTGCACGGGGCGGCACGGGTCGTAGGCCACCGGGTGCCTCTCGTCGGCCTGCAGCTGCATGAAGGCGTACCCGCCACGGCCGCCCGGGGCCTTCGGCGGTGCGCCGATCGGGGCCTGGGCGGCACCGATGCCGGCCGGCGGGTAGTCCGGTCCGAAGCCGTGCCGGGGGTCGAACGGACGGGACTGCCAGAGCCACGGCACGACCAGCGCGAGGAGCACGACCAGCGCGGCGCCGACGAGCGGGACCGGTCGGCGCCAGCGACGTCTGTCAGGCTCCCGACGCGCCCGGTGGCGGCCGGGCGCACGACGACGGAGCCCCTGACGCATGACCCCGACTCTGCCGAAAACCGCGCCGGATGTCCTGCCGACGCGCGTGCGGGGCCTCGCCCCCGGCGTCGCCGCGGGCGGGCTGCGCCGTCCACATCCCCATCGGCTAGGTTCTCCTGTCCGTGAACCTCTTCGACGCCGTCCACGACCGCGTCGTGCCGGCGACGGGTGACGTCGCGATCGGCGCGACGAGCGTCGTCGTGGTGCTCGGTGTGGCGCTCGTCCTCGTCGCCGTCGAGCCGCTGTGGCGCGTCGTCCGTCTCGTCGTCACCCTCGTGCACGAGCTCGGCCACGCGGTCGTCGGCGTCCTCGTCGGCCGCCAGTTCACCGGCTTCGTCCTGCGCGGGGACATGTCCGGCCACGCCGTCACCCGCGGGCCCGCGCGCGGCCCGGGGCGCGTCGCGTCGACGTGGGCGGGCTACCCCGCGCCGGCGCTCGTCGGTGCCCTCATGGTGTGGGCGGCCGGACGCGGCTGGTCCGCGCCGCTCATCACGGCCGGGCTCGTCATCCTGCTCTTCGCCCTGGTGCGGGTGCGCTCGGCGCTCACCGTCGTCGTCGTGCTCGTCGCGATCGGTGGCTCGGCGGCGCTGTGGTGGTGGCGCGACGACACGCTGCAGGCGCAGGTGCTCATCGGCCTCGGCGTCGTGCTGCTCGTCGGCGCGTGGCGCCACCTGCTCGCGGTGCTCGCCGACCGCTCGGGCGCGAGCGACCCGGCGGTGCTGGGCCAGCTGACGCACGTGCCACGGCTCCTCTGGAACCTGACGTTCGTCGCGGCGTGTGCCCTGGCCACCTGGGTCGTCGGCATCGAGGTGTGGTCGGCCCTCTCCTGACGCCCCTCAGTTGAGGTTGGGCGGCGAGGACGGCGGGTTGGCCACCGCCCCGAGCGTGGCCGCGAACTCCTTCTCGCGCCGGACCAGCTGCAGACCGAGCCGCAGCCGCGACTCGGTGTCGACGCACTCGAGGAGCCGCTGGCGGTCGCCCACGTCGAGGCTCACCGTCTGCGGCACCGAGTAGGACAGCAACCGGTCGTCCTCGGCCAGCTCGATCTCGCTCGCGCCGACCGTCGTCGCGAACGAGACGAGGGCCGCCCGCAACCGCGCGGCGAGCTCGGCGACGGCCACGGCATCGCCCTCGACCTCCTCGAGCCACGTCACCTCGCCCGTCGCGTACGGCGTCCCGGCCTCGGCGTCGACGCCCTCGAGACGGAACCGCCGGGTGCCCTCCGAGACGACGAAGTACCGCTCGTTCTCCAGGGCGGCCGCCTGCGTCAGCAGCGCCCCGCACCCGACGGGGTGCAGCGCCCGGACGCCGTCGTCGCCGACCTCGTAGCCCTCGCGGATCGCGACGACCCCGAACACGGGCGAACGCTCCTGCTGACCGGCGAGCAGGTCGCGCAGCAGGGCCACGTAGCGCGGCTCGAAGATCTGCAGCGGCAGCCGCGCCCCGGGCAGGAGCACGGTGCCGAGCGGGAAGAGCGGCAGCGTCGCCATGCCGCCAGCCTAGGCACGGACGGCCGCCGCCGGGAGGTCCCGGCGACGGCCGTCCGCCTGCCCCTCAGGACTCAGAGATCACCACGCTCCTGCACCTTGAGGGTGTTGACGACCGGTGAGCCGAGTCCCTTCCGGGGCACGAGCTCGACGGTGATCGGGCCGCCCGCGTGCTCGATGACGAGCGTGTCGACGTCGGCCTTGAACGAGCCGACCTCCGCCGCGATGTCCTTGGCGACGATCTCGTACCGGCCGTTGACCTTGACGTCGAAGACGTGCGAGCCGGGCTTGGTCGCCGTGAACTCGGCGAACCCGAGCTGCAGCTGGTACGTGCCGGCGGGCGCATCGTCGAAGCGGTAGGTCAGGGCGCCGGAGCGACGCGTCTGGAACAGCGTCTGGTCGTCGGTCCCGGCGATGGCCTTCTTCGTCGACTCGACCTTCGTGCCGGTGCCGAGGTAGCCCCAGCTGCCGGCCGAGTACGCCTTGTCGGCCTGCCACCGGAACAGGTCCTTGGCGCCGAGCGCACCACCCGCGTTGTTGACGCCGACCTGGTAGGCCGAGATGACCGCCCGGAACGGCACGTTGACCGCCCGGTTGCGTCCGGCGCCCGTGTTGAGCGTCAGCGCACCCGACCAGACCCCCGGCTCGGCGAGCGAGGCGTCGACGTCCACCGTGAACGTCTTCGTCTCGCCGACCGCGATGGTCGTGGACGTCGGGGTCACCGACAGCCACGGCACGTCGGTGTTCTCCGGGTCGCCCACGTCGACGAGGTAGGCCTTGCCGTCGAGCTGGTTCGCCGTCCAGAGGTTGCCCTGGTCGTCGGACTCGAGCCCGGAGCCGGGGAAGTCGCCCGCGACCGGGTAGGCCACCGTCTTGAGCGTCGAGCAGTCGGCCGGCGACAGCTGGTAGAACACCGTCGTCTCCGCACTCGGCACCATCCAGATGGTGTCGGACGTGTTGTTGTAGGCGAGTCCCGCGATGCCCGGCTCGGCCGGCTCGCACGTCGCGAGGGTGGCACCCGGGGTCGCGTGCGTGGTGCCCGCGACCGTGTAGATGACGCCCTCGTTCCAGCCGCCGATGTAGAACACGTCGTCCGCGGCGTTGTACGCGAGACCGCGCTGCGAGACGCCCGTCCACGGCGAGCCCGAGATCCGGCTGCTCTCGGCACCCGTCGCCGGGTCGATGCAGACGATCGCGTTGTCGCCGCCGACGTTGACCTGGCAGACCGTGCCGGTGCGGCTGTCGTAGGCCATGTCACCGTTCCACGAGCCGCCCCAGCGACCGGGGTAGGTCGCCTGCGCGGCACCGGCCGTCGAGAACGTCGTGTTCGTCTGCGCCTCCGGGTCGGAGATCCAGACCTTGCCGTCGAAGCCGACGCCCCAGGCGACGGACAGGCCCGTGCTCCACGAGGCCAGCACGTCACCGTCGGCGTGGGGGGCGGCCGCGAGGCTCTTCTGCGCGGCCCGTTGGGTCGCGCTGTAGAGGCCCTCGGCCGACGTCGCGCTGCGGTCGGACTTCGTCGCGGCCTTGACGGACGCGCCGCTCAGGGCAGCGGGCCGCTCGGTGGCCGAGGACGTCTTGCGACCGCCCTCACCGAAGGAGAACGCGAGCGGCGCGGAGCCGGTGTTCTTCACGGTGAAGGTCTCCGTGCGGACGTCGCCCTTGCCGAGCACGCCCCAGTCGTAGGCCGTGACGCCGGTGATCTCGGCGACGCCGGTCTTGAGGGCCGGGCTGAACTCCGCCGTGTCGCCGTCGCTGTCGAAGGTGATGCTCGTCGACTGCGTGACGTAGTTCGTCGCGGACGCCGTGACCTCGTAGGAGCCGAGGAACAACACCCTGCTGAAGGTGCCGTCGGCCGCGGTCGTCAGCGTCGTCGGCGAGCCCGTCGACGGCGTGATGGTGACCGTGGCGCCCGAGACGGGCTCGCGGTCGTTGGCGTCGGTGACCGTGCCGCTCAGCACGCCCGAGGGCGGCGGCGTGAAGCGGATCGACTTCTGCGGCGCCACCGAACCGGCGGTGTTGAACGCGTACTGCCACGCCACGGTGCCGTTCGCGTTCTCGAGGCCGACCGTCGCCGACGTGCCAGTGAGCACCGGCTTGGCGTCGGTCTGGGCGCCGTAGCCCATGACGACCCCGCCGTTGCGCAGGAGCGCGACGGAGAAGTTCGTGCGCGCGTTGGTGTCGGCGTACGAGCGCACGTTGCGCCACTCGATGACGAACGCCTCGACGCCACCCACGGTCGTCGTCCCGGTGTAGACCCCGGCCGACGCGTCGACGTTGAGGTCGTCCCAGAACGGGTAGATCGCGGCGTTCGGCGTGGCCGGGTTGGGGATCGCGGTGTTGGAGTACGCCGTGACGGACGCGAGGAAGTTCACGTGGCCGTTCGTCGAGACGTACGCCTTGCCGTACGGGTTGCCGTAGTACGAGAACGCCCACGGGAGGTCGACGGCGAGCGCCGCGTCGTCACCCGAGAGGGTCGTCTTCGTCGTGCCCTGCAGGTAGTCACCGCTGCCGACGGAGCACGTGTAGCCGTAGCCGTCGGCCCGGGCCGCGAGCGTCACCGGGACGGTCTCGTCGCCGTCGACGACGAGCTCGCTCGCGTACGGGGCGGTGCAGCCGCCCGCGTTCACGGCCAGGGTGTAGGTGCCCTCGGGCACGTCGGCGATCGAGAACGCGCCGTCGGCGCCGGTCGTCGCGGCGGGGATCGCCGAGCTGACCGTCACCGACGCGCCGGCGACGGGCGCGCCGCCCTGCAGCGTCACGGTGCCCGAGACGGTGTGCCGCGGGGCCGCCACGAGCGCGACGTCGACGGTGGCGGTGCTTCCCGCGGCGACGGTCGCGGTGCGCGTCTGCGTCGCGTACCCGAAGGCGCTGACGCGGACGGAGTAGTCACCGGCGGAGACGGTGAGGTCGTAGGTGCCGTCGGCAGCGGTCGTCACGGTGCGCGACGTCGGGCCGGTCACCTGGACGTTCGCACCGGCGACGGGCGAGCCACCCGAGGAGACGGTGCCCGCGAGGTGGCCGACGTCGCCGACCGGGGCGGCAGCGACGAGGCGCTGGGCGTCGAGCTTGCCCTGGCCCCAGACGTTGTTGTCCGCAGCGGTGCCGCCGCAGGTCAGGTCGCTCGTGTCGACGGCGGTCTCGTCGAGCAGCGCCTTCGTGCCGGCGAGGTCACCGACGAGCGAGGGTGCGGCGCTCAGCACCAGGGCAACGGCCCCGGCGACGTGCGGCGAGGCCATCGACGTGCCGTTGGCCGTGGCGTAGCCGCCCCCGGGCACGGACGAGCGGACGTTGACGCCGGGCGCCGAGATGTTCGGCTTGGTCCCGCCGTCCTGGCCCGGGCCGCGGGCCGAGAAGCTCGCGATGTTGCCGGCGACGTCGAAGGCTCCGGCGGAGTAGTTGATGGTGCGCGAGCCGGGTGATCCGCTCGTGGTGCAGGAGGGGCCGCTGTTGCCGTTGGACCACTGGCCCCAGATGCCGGACGCGGCCCAGGCGTTCTGGATGTCCTCCATGAACGGCTCGGTCGAGGGGTTGCGCGAGCCCCACGAGTTGTTGATGACGTTGGGTCGCTTCGAGGGGTCGGCAGCGCTGCCGTCGAGACGCGTCGGGGCGAGCATCCACTGGCCCGACTCGATGAGGTCGGCGTCGGCGCACGTGCTGCAGCCGTTCGCCTCGATCCACGTGGCGCCGGGGGCGACGCCGATCTGGTTGGCGCCGTCGGAGCCGACCATGGTGCCCATCGTGTGGGTGCCGTGGCCGTCCGTGTCGCACGGGTCGCCCGCGGCGTTGCACTCGCCGGAGGAGTCGAAGAAGTTGTAGTTGTTGTCGAGCGTGCCGTCGGCCTGGAGGCCGCGGTACTTCGACCTCAGCGCCGGGTGGGTGACGTCGACGCCGCTGTCGATGCTCGCGACGACGATGCCCTCGCCCGTCACGCCGGTGCTCCAGACGTCGTCGGCGTTGATCGCGGCAATGCCCCACTCGACGGCGTTGGTGCCCATCGTGCCCGGGGACGGCTTCTCCGACACCGGCTTGATCAGCTCGAGGACGGAGGTCTCGATGATCTCCTTGACCTGGCTGTTCGCCGCGAGGGTGTTGGCGAGGCCGAGCGTGCCGCCGCGGACGAGCACGGCGTTGGTGATCCAGTACGGCGTGTAGTCGGCGTTCGCGGCCTTGAGCTGGGCGACGACGCTGCGCTGCGAGGCCGCGGCGTGGCTGCGCAGTGCGTCGTAGACCGCCTTGCCGCGCTGGTTCCAGTCCTTGACCTGGCTGGCCTTGGACAGATCTGCCGTGTCGGTCATGCGGACCCAGAAGTCCGCGGTCTTGTTCTGCGTCAGGCGCTGCTCGGCGGCCGCGCTGAGCTTGTCCCTCGGATCGGGACTCGCTGCGTCGGCACTCGGTGCGCCGAGTCCTGCGACGGTGAGCAGGACGGCGACCGCTGCCGCGACGGCCATGGTCAGCCGTCGGGCTCTCGTGGTTGCTCTCATCGATCCTCCGTGTCGAACCAGGCCCGGCAGTTCCCCGAGCGCGCGGGCATCCTTGGGTGGGAAGGACGCTCACCACGCTGGCAAGACGGAGAACCGCTCGACAGGTCGCGACGCGGGCAGATCCGGGCAAGTCGCGGGCGGGATCCGGTCAAATCTTGGTCAAGCCACGCCGTACGGGGTGGACGGGCGGACCGGTGCCTCTGATATGGAGATATTTCACGCCACCGGTCGCCGAGGGGGCACTATGTTCCAACACTCGATCCAGGCAGGCTTCGTGCTCTGCGTCGGGCTCCCGCTGCGGGACGCCACGAAGGTCGCCCAGCTGCTGCACGACAGCGCCGTCGTGCTCGTCACGAGCGACCTCGAGGCCGCTCGCACCCTGCTGCAACCCGTCGGGTCCGAACCCGCCCTCACCGACGGTCCTCACCCCTCACCCGAGCTCGCCGTCGGACCGCCGCTCGAGTCCGGTGCGCCGCAGAGCCTCCCGCCGCCACTCGCCGTCGGACACCTGCGGATCGACGTCGCGGCCCGCGAGGTGACGCTCGGGGGGGCACCCATCCACCTGTCCGCCAAGGAGTTCGACCTGCTGGCCCTGCTCGGGTCGGACGTGGGCCGCGTCTGGTCGTTCGCCGCGCTCACGGAGCGCATCTGGGGCACCGACTTCCTCGGCGACAAGGAGCCCCTGATGTCGACGGTCAAGCGGGTCCGCAAACGACTCGGCACCGACGCCGGCTGCCAGCTGACGTCGGTGCACGGCATCGGCTACCGCCTCCGCGTCACCGGGCCCTGACGCCCGTCCGACCAGCGCACGCGACCCCGGTCGCCGCGTCAGCGCCCGACGCATCCGGCAGGGGACGCGTCGGTCAGCGGGCCGCTTCAGGCTCGTCGAGCGCGTTCAGCGGCATCGCCTGGGTCGGCTCGGGCTCGTCCTCGACGGCCTGCCCCGTGATCGCCTGCGCGAGGCCCAGTGCCAGACCGACGACCTCGTGGTCGCCGAGGCCGAGACGGATCGCGAAGTCGGCGGCGTTGGTCGGGCGCTTCTCAGGATCCTTCTGCAGGCAGTCGGCGATGAGCTCGCGCAGGTCCTTGGGGACGGATTCGGGCAGTGGCGGCGGAGGCTCGTTGACGTGCGAGAGGGCGGTGGCGATCGGGGTGCCACGGTCGAACGGTCGCCGACCGGCGAGCATCTCGTGCCCGACGACGCCGAGCGCGTAGAGGTCGCTGGACCCCGTGGCGGCGTGGCCGAGGGCCTGCTCGGGGCTGATGTAGTTCGGCGTGCCGAGCATCTCGCCGTGCTGGGTGTGGCCCGACGCGTCGAGGGCGCGGGCGATGCCGAAGTCGGTCAGCTTCACGACGCCGTCGGGACGCACGAGGATGTTGGCCGGCTTGACGTCGCGGTGCACGACGCGCGCCTCGTGGGCGACGCCGAGCGCGAGCGCGGCCTGACCGAGGATGGAGCGGACCTCCATCGGCTCGAGCGGGGCGCGCTCGGCGAGGATCTTCGACAGCGGTTCGCCGTCGACGAGCTCCATGACAAGGAAGGCCAGGCCGTCGTCCTCGCCGTAGTCGAAGACGGTCGCGATGTTCGTGTGCATGAGGCCGGCCGAGTGCACGGCCTCGTCGCGGAAGCGCAGGGCGAAGAGTCGCTCGTGGTCCGCGTCGGGCCGCATGATCTTGACGGCGACCTGGCGCTTGAGGACGTCGTCCGACCCGGCCCAGACGTCGGCCATGCCGCCGGAGGCGATGCGCCGCTCGAGGCGGTAGCGACCACCGAGGACGAAGCCTTCGTGGAGTCGGTTCATGGGGGTTGGCACCCGGGCCTTTCGGACGGAAGGTGCACGTCGTTCGACATCTCAGGGGGCCTTCGTCCGACTCATGGTAGGTGACCTGGACGGGTGCTTGAGACTTTCACGTTCGTGACCGGACAAGCCGCCGACCCCCGTTCAGCGACCGGGTCAACATACCCCGGGGGTGCGGCCTTCAACCGCCCGAAGCATCACTTTCGTCCCGGCCCCACAGCATGCCCGCAGCAACCGACCACGTGGTCGCCTGTTGCGGTTTCCGAGGCCTCCGGGCCACGGCAGCGCGCCATCCGGCGGCTTGTCGTGGTCGAGCCCAGCCGGCCGGACGAGCAGGCAGATCGACCGGCTCGGCACCCGCCACACGGCGCCTCCGGCCCGTCAGGTCCGGACTGCCGGGCCGTGCTCCCGCCACCACCGGGCCGCCGCACGCCGTTCGTGCGGCTCCTCCGGCGACGCCATCAGACGCTCCAGCACCGGATGGCCGCTCATGCCCGCGGCGTAGAGGATCTCGACATCGCTGACGCCCGCCGCGGCAAGGCCTTCCACCGTCCAGAGCGACGGTGCGCCCTCCGTCGCTGGCCCACTCGTCGGCTCCTTCGCGTTCCCTTCCGGGCCGTGCCCGCCGAGCGGGTCGCGATCGGCGTGGGCCAGCGCCCGCAGGATCCCGCCCCGCAGCTGCGGATCCGCCGTGGTGAGCAGCTCCCGCAGGGCGGGCGCGTGCTCGGCCGACGCCAGATAGGTCAGCAGGTGCACGGCGGCCGTCGCGGCCTCACCGGGCTCGGTCGCCAACCGCAGGGCGGTGTCGGCCAGAACAGGACGGTACGGACTGGCAAGCAGCAGCAGCGCCGCCTGGTGCTGTCGCTCGACGAACTCCCCGGCAAGGAACTCCCGCAGGAGCCGGGCCAGCATCGGGTCCTGCACGATGCCGCTGAACAGGCCTGCAGCGGACACGTACTGCGGCAGCGACGAGGGCAGCTCATGGCTGCGTCGCGACGGTGACATCGGGGTGGCGACCCGGACACCGCTCCGCCCGGAGACCCGCTGCCGAGACTCGGCTGGGAGCCGCGCGGAGAGCAGGTGCCCCAGCCGCTGGCCCGGCGCGTCACCCCTGGGATCCAGCAGGTGCACACCCAGCGTCTCCACCATCGGCATCGTCGAGAGTGGCAGCGTCCCCAGCAGCACCATGTTCAACAGGGCGTGCACCGCCCCGAGACGGTGACGGCCACCGTCGCGGCCGGCGACCCTGGTCAAGGTCGCCACCATGCGCGGGTGCGGGATCTCCCCGTAGAGCGTCATCGCATCCAGGATCGACTGGGCCCCTTCCGCGTGGATCGTCGCTGTCACGCCGCGCGCGACGACGGGCGCCGTGCGCACCGAGGCCGCCAACCGGCACAGCGCCTCGAAACGCGTGTAGTAGGCCACCCCGACCGACCGCGTCATCTCATCGACGAGCTGGTTCGTCAGTTCTTCGACGATCCGCTGCGGCACCAGAGCCGGCTGCGGACCGGTCAGCAGCCCGGCGAGGGCGAGCCAGTCGCCGCCCCGCCCCTGCGCGTCCACGACGCGCTCGTACGCGTCATCGAGCCGTTCCTGCCGGTGCTCGTCCACCGCAGGCGTCGTGACCCAGGCACGGTGACGAGACAGGACGGAGTGACCCAGACCCTGGCAGACCGCGAGCAGCTGCCCCGGCTCCAGCTGGAGCGCCACCTCGTACGCCGTCATGACGTCCGCGGACGGCGCCACGGCCCCTGTCTCCCACCTGCTGATCCGCGAAGGGTCGGCCGGCAGCCCCGCAGCCGCCAGCCTGCGTGCGAACCCGGCCAGTGACACGGTGTCCGGCTGGGCCGACAGCAGCCGGTGCACACGCAGCAGCCAGGCGACGCGGGCCGCGACATCCACATATGCGCCGGCGTACGGGGTGCCGTCCTCGGGCAGGATCGCTCGACGGTCCGGCTGACGCCGATCGGACATAGCTCCCCCTGCCCACGGTGGTCGTGCCCCCGACCCGTCGACCCTGTCCATACCCCGTGGTGCCCCGTTGCGCCCCGAACCGACCGATGACGGCGCGCGCACCGAGGTCAGTATCCGCACGTGCCTCGACGGCGGCAAGCACCCGTCCACCTCCCCGATTGCGGGTTCCACCGAGTTCCACAACGACCCGGTCCCGATCGCCCGCGGCACCTACGTTTCCTGCCACCGGCACGGCCAACCACTGCACAGCCTCGCGGTGGCTGCCGGTCGACCCCGACACACGACCGGGCCCGACGGGCCAGACGACGAAGGAGAAGACCTCAATGAGCCTTGAGCACCTGTACCACCTCCCGCTGGCCGAAGCAGGCGTGCGGGTCCCGATCTGGTCCATCCCGATCCTCCTCGTGGTCGCCATCGGCGTCGGCGTCTACCAGAAGCGTCGGGACGCAGACCGATGACCTTCGCAGCCCTCCCGCAGGCCATGACGAGCTCATCGGACCTGACCAGCTCGCCCTCCTTCGCGGTGCTGGTCATGGTCGCTCTCTTCGGGGTGCTCTGGATCTGGCGCAAGATGACGCAGGCGGCGAACCGGAAGGTGAACCAGAAGATCCTCTTCCGCGGCACACACCACGCCGGCCGGCGGGCTACCCGACAGGGCCTGGGACTGTCCGCGCCGCGCCCGGTCGATCAGGTCCTGGACGCCGTGGTCGCCACCGTCAATGCCTACGACTCACCTCCCGCCGTCGTAGGCGGCCTCTACCTGTCGGAGCGTGACGCCCACCAGGTGTGCTTCACCTTCGGCAGCAAGCTCAACGCGAGCTTCCGCGCCCGGGTCCGCCTGGCCGATCTCGACGACGGCTCGGGCTGCAGTGGCGTCTTCGAGGTGCTCACCTGGACCGAGCAGAACGGGCTCGTCGCCGGACACCAGCAGATCGACCGTGTCCGTGACCGCGTCGCCGCGGCCGTGCGCGACCTCGGCGGCAAGGCTCTCCTCACCGATCCCGAACCTCAGCCGAACGTGGCCTCCTAGAGGGCATCCACGTCGGCCCCGGGCACGCGGCGCCGCGACGCCCGGGGGGAGGGGGGAGCCGTTGCGCCTGCCCATGCGCGAGGGGGGACTCCGTCGCTGGGACCCGGCCTCGTTCCTCGGCCGGCTCCCAGCTCCTCCTCAAATCCCGGCGGACGCGCACGCGATGACGAAGGGCCCCACCTATGCGAAAGGGCCCCAGTTACGAGAACTGGGGCCCTTCGTCATCGCGTGCGCGAGGGGGGATTTGAACCCCCACGCCCTTTCGGACACTGGCACCTGAAGCCAGCGCGTCTGCCGTTCCGCCACTCGCGCGTGACAAGAGGACAGTGTGGTGCATAGCCCGTCGGATCGCCAAACCGGGCCCGGCCCGGCGCCCGTCACGTCCGCGTCGGGGCTCCGCCGTGCGGCTCGCCGAGGCGGTAGGCGGGGTCGGCGAACCCTCCGCCGAGCACCGCACCCGGCACCTCGACCGCCGAGCCGGAGCCGATGCGCCCCTCATCCACCCACGTCCGCGCGTCGTCGACCGGCACGAACCCGATGCCGGCGCCCGGGCCGAGGTCGACGTGTCCCCGGGCGTTCGCCGACACGCCCCACACGACGTGGTGGCCACCCGCGTCGGTCGAGCGCACCGCCTCGACGAGGCGCGCCATGTCGTCGGCCGACAACCACCAACGCAGCGAGGAGCGCCCACTCGGCTCCTCGCCGAACGTCATGATCCGGGCGCTGACGACGGTCACGCCGAACCGTCCGGCGTAGAGCCCGCCCAGCGCCTCGACCGCCGCCTTGCTGGCGCCGTAGTAGGTGTCCGGCGCCGGCAGCGGCATCCCCACGGGGGTGGCCGGGTCGCCGACGGGCACGTAGCCGGCGGCGTGGACCGAGCTCGCGAGCAGGACGCGTCCGACGCCGGCCCGAACCACCGCGTCGAGCACCGCGCGCGTGCCGTCGACGTTCACGGCGAGCAGGTCGTCCCACGGCCGCTCGTCGGACAGGCCGCCCAGGTGCACCACCAGCTCGGCGCCGGCGAACGCCTCGGCGTGCGCCTCGACATCGCGCAGGTCCGCCTCGACGACCCGCTCACCGGGCCCCGCATCGGGCACGGGCACGGCGTCGAGCAGGACGAGGTCGTGCCCCGCGGCGTGCAGGCGCGGCCGCAGCGACGTCGCGATGCGTCCGGCGGCTCCGGTCAGCGCGATCCGGGCCATGGCACCGGCATACCCGACGACCGCACCACAGACGCGACGACGCGCCCGCACCCAGCCGGGGGACGGACGCGTCGGGCGACGATCAGGCGACGACCGGGTGTCAGAGGCCGTCGACGACGACCGCGGCCATCTCCATGCAGGCGTCGTGCGTCTTCTTGCTGATCTTGAGCGGGTCGAGGTGCAGGCCCGGGGCGAGCATCGGGTCGTAGGGGATGTCGACGACGCCTCGCACCCACTGCTCGAAGTGCTCGCGCGTGTGGACGCCGGCGCCGATGTCGTTGCCCTTGGCCGACGTGTGCGAGATGACGCAGACGGCGTTGCGCACGAGGTCGCCGCGGCCCATCGCGACGAGCGCGTCGAGGTTCTTGGCAGCGACGACGGAGGTGTCGTCCTTGAGGGAGGTGGCGAAGACGAGCATGTCGGCGCGGGCGGCCGCCGCGAGCCAGTTCGGCGCGAGGCGGTTGTTGCCGGTGTCGACGATGATCATCCGGTAGAAGCGCGAGAGCTGCGTGTGGAGGTCCTCGAACTCCTGCTCGCCGATGATGCGCATCGCCTCGTCGTCGTCGGCCGAGGCCAGCACGTCGAACGAGAGGCCCCGCTGCTCGCGCACCCAGTGCTCGAGCTCGGACGTGCCGGCGTTCGGGTCGCCGGCGATGGTCGGCAGCGCACCGAGCAGGTCGACGACCGTGCGGTGGTGGCTCTGCGACGGCGCGCGCATGCCGAGCGTGCCCTCGGTCTCGTTGTTGTCCCACGCGAGGACCGAGCCGGAGCGGTACCGGCCGAGGTAGCTGGCCAGCATGAGGGTGACGAGGGTCTTGCCGCCACCGCCCTTGGTGTTGATGACCATGATCGTCTTGCGGCCGTTGAGGGGCCGGGCGATGCGGTCGATGCGGTCGCGCTCGAGCAGCTCCTTGCTGCTCGGGCCGAGGCCGAAGGCCTTGCGCAGGCCCGAGTTGGCCTTGACCTTCTGGCGCTCACCCTTGGAGCGGGCCGTGATGAGGTCCTCGGCGCTCGGGCGGTCGGAGTTTCCGGCGCGGTCGACCGGCGTGAGGTCGTAGCTGTGCCCCAGTTCCTCGGCCGCCGCGGCGACGTCGGGGTCGACGGCCGGCGTGGCCGCGAACGCGTCTCGGGCGCTCGAGTGGTCGGTGGAGAAGCGGCTGGTCGGCGCGTCGGTGTCGGTCGAGGTGCTCGAGCGGTCAGAGGACGACCCCGCCGGGACCCAACCGGAGTACTCCTCCTGCGAGGCGTCGGCCACCTCGGCGTCGTGCTGCAGGGACTGCCAGTGGCGCGTCGACTCGTCGGCCTCGGTGCTGCCGCTGCCGGAGTCCCACGTGGACCAGCCGTTCTGCGTCGACCCGTTCGGCGCGTATCCGCCGGAGTAGGAGGAGTCGTACTCACCCTCGTAGGCGCTGAAGTCGCCGGCCGTGCCGGTCGAGCCACCCGAGCCCGACGCGTCGTCGGCCGCCGAAGACGTGCCCTCGCCCGCGGCGTAGGGGTCGCTCCACGTGTTGCCGCCCGACGCCTCCGGTGCGGTCTGCTCGGACGCGGCCTCCTCCGACTGCCACGAGTCGTCGTCCCACGTGGTGGACCACGGGTCGCTCGAGGGCTGGTCCTCGGGCGAACCCGTCGCGACGGGAATGGGCAGCGCGAACCCCCCAGGGACCCGGTTGTTCGAGGAGAAGCCGGGGATGCCCTGGCCCTCGGTGTTGCCGGTCTCGTCGTTGCTCATCGAGCGCTCCTTGCTGGCCTGCCACGTGCGGGGCCCGCTCACGGACCCTCCGCGATGGTCCCATGCTTCCGCGACACATCAAACCTGCTGACCACGCGTGGCGTGGGGCGAAACGGTCTTTCCGGACCCTTACCCACCGCCCGTCGGTTGGGGCCTTGCACGGGTGACCCGGTTACGATGAAGCGCCCAGCGGCAAGCGCGCATGACGAAGGAGGAGACGGCGTGGGACTCATCAACCGTGTCGAGCACGGTCTGGCCAAGGCTGTCCATGGTGCCTTCGCGAAGGCGTTCAAGTCTGAGGTCCAGCCCGTCGAGATCGCCTCGGCCATCCGGCGCGCGATGGACGACCGCGCCGCGATCGTCGGTCACGGCCGGGCCATGGTGCCCAACCTCTACACGATCGAGCTCAGCCCGACCGACTACGAGCGCCTCGGTGACTACGAGGACGACCTCACCGACGACCTTGTTGCGGCCGCCCAGGAGCACGCCGACTCCCAGGGGTACCAGCCCGGCGGCCCGCTCGAGGTCGACCTCGTCGAGGGCGAGGGCCTCGAGACCGGCGTCTTTCGCGTCCGTCCCGCCACGGCCAAGCGAGCCGGCGGCGCAGCCGGGTCGTCCGGGGCTCCCGGGGCTCCGGCGCGCGAGCCCGCCCCCGCCCCTCGGCCGCAGACGCCGAGCGGCACGATGGTCGACGAGCCGCCAGGGCCGCGTCCGGGTGCCCGGAGCAACCCCTCGGCCCGCCCGTGGCTCGACATCAGCGGCGACCGCTACCCGCTCCTCGGCGCGCTGACGACGCTCGGGCGCGACGACTCCGCCGACATCGTCGTCGACGACCCCGGGGTGTCCCGGCGCCACAGCGAGATCCGCGTCACCACCGATGGCCCGCACCTCGTCACCTCGATCCGCGACCTCAACTCCACGAACGGCACGTTCGTCAACGGCGAGCGCATCGCGAGCCAGCGGCTGCAGGACGGGGACCGCCTCACCCTCGGGCGCACCACCGCCACCTTCCGGGCCGGGCGGCGATGACCCACGTGACCACCCCGACGACACCTGGTGATGCATGAGTGAACTCACCCTGACCCTGCTGCGGCTGGGTCTGCTCGCGCTGCTGTGGATCTTCATCTTCAGCGTCGTCGCCGTGCTGCGCACCGACATCTACGGCACGTCGGTGAGCCGCCGGACCAAGCGCAAGGCCGCCAAGGCCCAGGAGAAGGCGCAGGAGAAGGAGCGGGCGCGCGCCAGGCGCCAGCCCGCCGCCGTCGGGGGCGCGGCAGCCGGTGCCGCGGGTGCGGCCGGCGCTGCGGGTGCGGCCGCAGGTGGCGCGGCCGGTGCCGCGTCACGTCGGCCCCGGGGGCGCAAGACGATCCCGACCACCCTCGTCGTCACGGAGGGACCGCTCACCGGCACCTCGCTGCCGTTGCGCAGCAGCGGCATCCTCATCGGCCGCAACCCCGAGTGCGCGCTCGTGCTCGACGACGACTACGCGTCGGGCCGGCACTGCCGCATCTACCCCGACCCGGGCCGCGACGGCTGGCTCGTCGAGGACCTCGGCTCGACCAACGGCACGTTCATCGGCCGCGACAAGCTGACCGGCTCACGCCCGGTCGAGGTGGGCACGACGCTGCGCATCGGCAAGACGGTCCTCGAGCTGCGGGGCTGACCGGATGGCCATCGCCCTGCGCTACGCCGCGCGCTCCGACCTCGGTCTGGGACCCAAGTCCCGGAACGAGGACTCCGGCTACGCCGGCCCCAACCTGCTCGTGCTCGCCGACGGCATGGGCGGCCACGCCGCCGGCGACGTCGCCAGCTCGATGATCGTGGGCGAGCTCGCCCCCCTCGACGAGGAGGACGTCACCGCCGACCAGGCCGTGCCGCTGCTCGAGGAGGCACTGCACTCGGCCAACGCCAAGCTGACCCGCGCCATGCGCGAGAACGCCGACCTCGCCGGCATGGGCAGCACGACCATCGTCATGCTCCGCACCGGCAACAAGCTGGCCATGGCGCACATCGGCGACTCCCGCGCCTTCATGCTCCGCGGCGACACGTTCTCCCAGATCACGAAGGACCACTCCTTCGTCCAGCAGCTCATCGACGAGGGCCGGATCTCCCGCGAGGAGGCCGGCACCCACCCGCAGCGCTCCGTCGTCACACGCGTCATGACGGGCCAGCCCGACGACGAGCCGGACACCTCGCTGCGCGAGGCGAAGATCGGCGACCGCTTCCTCCTGTGCTCCGACGGCCTGTCCGACTTCGTCGGCGCCGACGTCATCGAGGAGATCCTCCGCGAGGCCCGCACGCCCGACGACGCCGCCGACCGCTGCATCGAGGTGGCGCTCAAGGCCAGCACCCGCGACAACGTCACGGTCATCGTCGCCGAGGTCGTCGACGCCGACGGGGACGACCTGCCGGTCACCGTGCCGCAGGTCGTCGGGGCGGCGGCCAAGCGCCTTCCGAACCGCACCCGCGCCATCCCGACCTCGCCGGCCGAGAAGGCTGCGGCGCTCTCGCGCGCCGCCACGGGCCGCGACAAGGCCACCGACGACGACGAGTCCCACGTCGAGCTCGCCGAGGGCCCGGCCCGCTCGCGCCGGGCGAAGGTGGCCCGACGCTCGGTCGGCGCCGTGGTCGTCGCGGCGATCCTCGGCGCCGGCGGCTACGCCGCGTACGCGTGGTCGCAGAAGCAGTTCTACGTCGCGGCGAGCAACGGGCACGTCGCGATCTTCCGGGGCGTCTCGGCCGACCTCGGCCCGGTCGCGCTGTCCAGGGTCGAGACCGAGTCTGAGGTCCTGGTCAGCGACCTGCCCTCCGACGTGCAGGGCTCGGTGGACAACACGATCCCGGCCCGCGACCTGCCCGACGCCGAGGGCAAGGTCGACCGTCTCCGCGACGAGGCGATGCGCTGCCAGCACCTCGCCATCACCGGCACGCCGTGCGGCACCACCCCGCAGCCGACGCCGACACCGACGCCGAGCACGCCCTCCCCGACGACGCCGGCGCCCACGACGCCGGCCCCGTCCACGCCCACGCCGCGTCCGTCGACGACCGCGAAGCCGGCCGCGCTTCCGACGCTGCCCTCGACGGGCTCCGTGACACTCTCCACGGCGGTGACGACGGGGGTGCCGGCATGACGACGACCGTCGAGCCCCTGACGTCGCGCACGCGCCGCAACGCCGAGCTGGGGCTGCTGATCCTGGCCATCGGCATCGTCCTGCTCGCGTGGGTCACCACCGACCTCAACCGCAACGGCACGGTGCCGGCGAACATCATCCCGGTGGCCGGCGGCTTCACGCTGCTCACCGTCGCCGTGCACCTCGTGCTCCGGTGGAAGGCCGCCTACGCCGATCCGGTGCTGCTGCCGATCGCCACGGTCCTCAACGGCCTCGGCCTCGTCATGATCCACCGCCTCGACCTCGCCCGCGGCAAGCTCGGCACCGACGGCGACGCCTACCGCCAGATCATCTGGACGACGCTCGCCGTCGTGCTCGCCGTCGCCGTCATCGTCGCGCTGCGCGACCACCGGCTGCTGCGCCGGTACACGTACGTGTCGATGGCGGCCGGGCTCGTGCTGCTCCTGGCGCCCCTGGTGCCGGGCCTCGGCCGGTCGATCAACGGCTCGCAGATCTGGATCTCCATCGGCCCGATGAACTTCCAGCCGGGCGAGTTCGCCAAGATCGCCTTCGCCGTCTTCTTCGCCGGCTACCTCGTGCAGACGCGCGACGTCCTGTCACTGGCCGGCAAGAAGGTCCTCGGCTTCACCTTCCCGCGTGGACGCGACCTCGGACCGATCGTCGTGGCCTGGGTGATGTGCCTGCTCATCCTCGTCTTCCAGAGCGACCTCGGCACGGCGCTGCTCTTCTTCGGCCTCTTCGTCGCCATGCTCTACGTCGCCACCGAGCGCACGTCGTGGATCGTCATCGGCCTGCTGCTGTTCGCGGCGGCCGTCGCGTTCGCGCTGTCGGCGTTCTCGCACTTCACCAAGCGCGTCGACCTCTGGATGGACCCGTTCTCCCAGCAGAGCCTCGACATCTCGAACCAGCTGGCCAACGGCCTGTGGGGCATGGCGGCCGGTGGCCTCACCGGCACCGGGCTCGGCGCGGGACGCCCGTGGCTCACCTCCTTCGCCGAGAGCGACTTCATCTTCCCGAGCCTCGGCGAGGAGCTCGGCCTCTTCGGCACCCTCGGCATCCTCGTGCTCTACATCATCTTCTGCGAGCGCGGCGTCCGCACGGCTCTCGGTGTGCGCGACGGCTTCGGCAAGCTCCTGGCCATCGGACTCGCCTTCTCCGTCGCCTTCCAGGTGTTCATCGTCATCGGCGGCGTCACCCGGGTCATCCCGCTGACCGGCCTGACGACGCCCTTCATGTCCCTCGGTGGTTCCTCGCTGCTCGCGAACTGGGTCATCACCGCGCTGCTGCTGCGCATCTCCGACCAGGCCCGACGCCCGATGCCGGAGATCCCGGTCGGCGTCGCGGTCGACGACCCCGCCCCGGCCGAGGTCACCCAGGTGGTGAGGATGCCGTGAACACCCCGATCCGACGCCTCTCGCTGCTCATGGCGGTGCTCTTCACGGCACTGCTCGTGTCGGCGACGGTCATCCAGTTCGTCCAGGCCAAGTCGCTCGGCTCGATGGCCGCCAACAAGCGCTCGCTGCTGGACAGCTACTCGCGCGAGCGGGGCTCGATCATCGTCGGCGGGCAGGCCGTGGCGAAGTCGATCCCCGTCGACGACCAGTACAAGTTCCTGCGCCAGTACCCGCAGGGCGAGCTGTACTCGCAGGTCACCGGGTTCTACAGCTACGTCGTGGGGGCGCCATACGGCCTCGAGCACGCTGCCGACGACCTCCTGACGGGCGACTCGGACTCGCTCTTCGTCCGGCGCGTCACCGACCTCATCACCGGGCGCAAGACCGCCGGCGCGACGCTCGAGCTGACCATCGACCCCAAGGCGCAGAAGGCCGCCGACCAGGCCCTCGGCAAGAGCAAGGGCGCCGTCGTCGCGCTCGACCCGAAGACCGGCGCGATCCTCGCGATGGTGAGCCACCCGCAGTACGACCCGAACCCGCTCTCGAGCCACGACCTCACCAAGGCCTCCAGGGCCTGGCAGAAGCTCGCCGGCGACCCCGACAAGGCGTACGTCAACCGGGCGCTGAGCAGCCTCTACCCGCCCGGCTCGACGTTCAAGGTGGTCACGGCGGCCGCGGCCCTCGAGAACGGTGTCGTCACCGACGAGAACTCCAAGGTGCCGGGGCCGGCCGAGCTCAACCTGCCGCTCACGAGCACCAACCTGCCGAACGAGACCGGCCAGCCGTGCGGGCCGAACAACCAGACGACGCTCATCCACGCGCTCGAGATCTCGTGCAACACCGCGTTCGGCTCGCTCGGGCTCGACCTCGGTGGCGAGAAGCTGCGCGCCCAGGCGGCCAAGTTCGGCTTCGGCGACTCCATCCAGGTGCCACTGCGCGCCGCCTCGAGCTCGGTCCCGGCCGACATGAACGCGCCGCAGTCGGCGCAGGCCGCCATCGGCCAGTACGACGTCAAGACGACCCCGCTGCAGATGGCCATGGTCGCGGCGGGCATCGCGAACAAGGGCCGCGTCATGACGCCCTACATCATCGACTCGGTCCGCAGCGCCAACCTCGACGTCATCTCCTCGACGCCCGACCCGACCGAGCTGTCGCAGGCCGTGTCGGAGCAGACCGCCTCGATCCTGACGAAGATGATGGTCTCGGTCGTCGACAACGGCAGCGGTGCCCGCGCGCAGATCAACGGCGTCCAGGTGGCCGGCAAGACCGGCACCGCGCAGCACGAGAAGGGCAAGCCGCCGCACGCCTGGTTCATCAGCTTCGCCCCGGCCGACGACCCGAAGGTCGCCGTTGCCGTCGTCGTCGAGGACGGCGGCGTCACCGGCAGCGAGGTCGGCGGCGGACGCGTCGCGGCGCCGATCGCCAAGGACGTCATGGAGGCGGTGCTCGGCCGATGAGCCTCCTCGAGCCCGGCACGACGCTCGGGCAGCGCTACACCCTCGACACGAGCATCGCGTCGGGCGGGATGGGCGACGTCTGGGAGGCCACCGACACCGTCCTCGAGCGTCCGGTGGCGGTCAAGGTGCTGCGTCCGGCCGACCCCGACGACACGACGTTCATCGACCGGTTCCGCGACGAGGCGCGCGGCAGCGCCGGCCTGCACCACCCGAACATCGCCGCCGTGTACGACTACGGCGAGGAGGCCGACGTCGCCTACATCGTCATGGAGCTCGTGCCGGGGCGCACCCTCGGCACCCTGATCCGCGAGAGCGACGGCGGGATGGCGCCCGACGACGTCCGTTCGATCCTCGGCCAGGCCGCCCTCGCCCTGTCGGCGGCCCACGAGGCCGGCGTCGTGCACCGCGACGTCAAGCCCGCCAACATCATCGTCACCGGTGAGGGGCAGGCCAAGCTCACCGACTTCGGCATCGCCCGCATCGGCGACGGCTCGGGCCACACCCGCGCCGGCGAGGTCCTCGGCACCCCCGACTACATCAGTCCCGAGCAGGCGCTCGGCGAGCCCGCGACGGCAGCCAGCGACATCTACTCCCTCGGCATCGTGGCCCACGAGATGCTGACCGGCGTCAAGCCGTTCGACATGGGCACGCCGGTGGCCACGGCTCTCGCGCAGGTCAACGAGCCACCACCGCCGCTGCCCGACACCGTGCCGCAGGACCTCCGCGACATCGCCGAGGCCTGTCTGGCCAAGACCGCCGCCGATCGTCCGCGCGCCGTGAGCGAGGTGGCCGCTGCCGTCGGCATGCCGCTCGGCGCCCTTCCCGGCGTCACCCCGGCACCGCTCGGCGCGAGCGACGCCACGGCGCCCCTCGCCGCCCTGGACCCGACGCGCGCCTTCACCGCAGCCCACCCCCGCACCGATGCGTCGGCCCGGGTCGGCGCGGCGGGCGCGGCGGGCGCCGCAGGAGTTGCGGGGGCAGCGGGAGTCGCGGGGGCAGCGAGAGCCGCCGTGGCGGGACTGCCCGAGGCCCCGACGCACCGGGGCGACACCCCCAGCTTCGGCGACCCGGGCGGCGCCGGACGCGGCAGCGACCGCGAGCGCCGTGCCGTCCCGCCGCGCTGGGCCTGGCTCGCCGTCCCGCTCGTCCTGCTCGTCGCGTGGGGCTCCTTCGCCCTCGGTGGCCGGATGGGCGCCGCGCCCGACCCGGCCCCGTCGACGCCGGCGGTGACGAGCCCGGGCGGCGCGGGCGCGTCGACGAGCACCTCGACCCCGACGACACCCACGAGCACGCCCACCGCATCCGCCAGCACGTCCACCACGGACCAGTCGCCCACCCCGCCCGGCAAGAAGAAGGGCAAGGGGAAGGGCAAGGGCCACGGCGAGGACCAGGGGAACTGACATGACCGACCGGCCCGACGAGATGGCACGACGAGCGGACGACGATGACGCAGCATTCGACGAGGCAGCACCCGACCGAACGAGGGCCAGCGACGTGACCACTTCCCCCCGGATCCTCGGCGGACGCTACGAGGTGGGCGAGCTCATCGGCCGTGGCGGGATGGCCGACGTCCACATCGGCCACGACACCCGCCTCGGGCGCACCGTCGCCATCAAGATGCTGCGCTCGGACCTCGCGCGCGACCAGAACTTCCTCATGCGGTTCCGTCGCGAGGCGCAGTCGGCTGCCGGCCTCAACCACCCCTCGATCGTCGCGATCTTCGACTCCGGCGAGGACGACACCTTCATCGACGGCCCGAACGGCACGCGGACGCACCTGCCGTACATGGTCATGGAGCACGTCGACGGCCTGACGCTGCGACAGAAGCTGACCGAGCACCAGCAGCTCGACCCCGCGGAGGCGATCCGGGTCACCGAGGGCGTCCTCGACGCGCTGGCCTACAGCCACCGCATGGGCATCGTCCACCGCGACATCAAGCCGGCCAACGTCATGATCACCGACGACGGCACGGTCAAGGTCATGGACTTCGGCATCGCCCGGGCCATCGCCGACACCGCGGCGACGATGACCCAGACCCAGTCGGTGGTCGGCACGGCGCAGTACCTGTCGCCCGAGCAGGCCCAGGGCCAGACGGTCGACGCCCGCTCCGACCTCTACTCGACCGGGTGCATGCTCTTCGAGCTGCTCACCGGCCGCCCGCCCTTCACCGGCGACTCGCCGGTGGCCATCGCCTACCAGCACGTCGGCGAGCTGCCGCAGCCGCCGAGCGTCTGGAACGACGCCGTGGGCGGCGACCTCGACGCCGTGACCCTGCACGCGCTGGAGAAGGACCGCGACGCCCGCTACCAGGACGCCGCCGCGTTCCGAGCCGACCTCGAGAACGTCCGGCTCGGACGTCCGATCAGCGCGGCCGCCCTCGGCACCGGCGCGGCCGTCGGCGCCGCGGCGACCCAGACGCTCCCGGCGTCCTACGCCGCCGCGGGCGCGCCCACGGCGGTGCAGCCGGTGACGCGTCGGTCCCAGTACGGCAACACCGCCGGGCTGCCGGCCGTCGGCCACGACGAGGACGAGGAGCGCAAGGGCAACAAGGGGCGGGCCGCGCTCGTGACCGTCCTCGCGCTCGTGCTGCTCGGCCTCATCGGCTGGCTCGCGGTCACGTGGTTCGGCAACCAGACCCCCGACGTCAAGATGGTCGCGGTGCCCTCGATCGTCAACATGCAGGAGGCCCAGGCCACCCAGACGCTCGCGGCGAACAACCTGCGCGGGGAGAAGTCGACCGCCCCGAGCACGACCGTGCCCAAGGACAGCGTCATCAGCCAGGACCCCAAGCCCGGTGGGCAGGTCGCGGAGCAGTCCGTCATCCGGTTCGTCGTCTCGACCGGCCCGGACAGCGTGCAGATGCCCGACGTCACGGGGATGAACAAGGACGACGCCCGGACCGAGCTGGAGAAGCAGGGCTTCAAGGTCGTCAAGTTCGTCCAGGAGAACACCCCCGACCAGGACAAGAACAAGGTGACCAAGACCGACCCGGCGGCCAACTCGACGGTCGCGGCCGGCTCGGACGTCACCATCTTCTACGCCACCGGCAACGTGAAGGTGCCGGACGACCTCGTCGGCAAGGACTGGACGCAGGCCGTCATCTCCCTGCAGAACGCGGGCCTCAACCCGAAGAAGGAGCCGGTCGACTCCGACAAGCCGGCCGACCAGGTGCTCGACGTCGAGAACGCGGGCAACGTCGTCAAGGCCGGGTCGACGATCACCGTCAAGGTCGCCAGGACCCCGACGCCCCAGCCGTCGACGACGACGGTCACGGTGCCGCCGCCCTCGCCCACCACGACCGAGACGACGACGCCCCCGCCGATCCTGCCCTGACCGTGGCACCCTGAGCCGCCGCCCGGCGCGCCGACGAGAGGGCCCGTCCGACCGCATGGTCGGACGGGCCCTCTCTCGTGTGTTCAGACGGCGGCGGTGACGAGCGGGCTCAGGCCCGCCGACCGGGCGACCGCCCCGGTGTCGCCGCACATGGCGAGGAAGTTCGCGAGCATCCGGTGACCGCCCTCGGTGAGGACGCTCTCGGGGTGGAACTGGACCCCGTGCAGGGGCAGGTCGCGGTGGCGCACCGCCATGACGACACCGGAGTCGGTGTGGCCGGTGGCGACGAGCTCGTCGGGGAGCGTCGCCGGGTCGATGGTCAGCGAGTGGTAGCGCGTCGCGGTGAACGGCGAGGGAAGGCCCTCGAGGACGCCGGTGCCGTCGTGGTGCACGAGGGAGGTCTTGCCGTGGAGCAGCTCGGGGGCCCGGTCGACGGTCGCGCCGGCGACGACACCGAGCGCCTGGTGGCCGAGGCAGACGCCGAACATCGGGGTGCCGAGACGCGCGCACTCGCGGATGACGTCCATCGAGATCCCCGCGGCCTCGGGCGTGCCCGGGCCGGGGGAGACGAGGACGCCGTCGTACTCGGCGACGGCGCCAGGTTCCACGGCGTCGTTGCGCACGACGACGCACTCGGCGCCGAGCTGCTCGAGGTAGCCGACGATCGTGTAGACGAAGCTGTCGTAGTTGTCGACGACGAGGATGCGGGTCATGCGGGCCTCACGGGTGCTGCGGGTCGGTGGTCGGGTCTCGGGCGGGGTGGCCGGTCAGCGGATCGGGGCCGCGTACTGGAGGTCGACCGTGCCCGAGTATGCCGGGAACTCCAGGGAGGAGTGGGTCTGCACCCCGTAGCCGAGACCCACGGCGTCGACGTACTGCTTGTAGATCTGCACGGTCTGGTCGTTGTCGAGGCCGAGCTGCAGCGACTGGACGTCGCCGATCGCCTTGATGCGGTAGGGCGGCGAGTAGACGCGGCCCTGGAGGATCAGGGTGTTGCCGACGCACCGCACGGCGCTCGTGGAGATGATGCGCTGGTCCTGGATCATCATCGCCTCGGCGCCGGACTGCCACAGGGCGTTGACGACGCCCTGCACGTCCTGCTGGTGCACGACGATGTCGTCGGCGGTGAACCCGTCGGGCAGCGAGTCGGCGCTGCGGTGCGCGTCGTCGAGGGTGACCTCGACGGCCGGGCCGGAGACCTTGGTGTCGGCGGCGGTGTCGGCGAGCGCGTCGCCCTTGGCGGCGAGGGTCGAGAGCCGCTTGTCGTAGGGCGCGTTGGCCTTCGACAGGGCGTCGACCTCCTTCTGGAGGGTGTCGAGCTGTGCGGCCTTGTCGGCGACGCGCGCGTCGCCGTCCATGATGAGCTGCGGCAGGTCGCGGTCGGCGCGGAGGTCCTGGCCCTGCGCGGCCACGAAGCTCATCGAGAACATGATGCCGGCCACGGCGGTGATGACGGGCACGAGCGCTCGCCACGTGAGGCGCGGCCGCCGGCGCGGCTCGGGGGCAGCGGCATCCGGCCCACCGTCGGGGGCGGGCTCGTGCACCTGTGCCTCGTCGGCCCTCGGCTCGTCCGTCATGCCTGCGTCCTCCACGGGCGCGGCCGTTCCGCGCCCACCGCCATTCTGCCCTGACTCACGCCGGACTCCTGACTCGCTCACCCCGAGCGTGCGAGCGAGCGTGGCTCGAGGAGGGCGCGTTCACGGCGTCACGCACTACGCTGGGCCGCACACGACGCAAGGAGAGAGCAAGTGCCCGAGTCCAGAGGCCGCGACCACAAGGCCACCGCCTACACCCCGCCGCAGAAGAGCAAGGCGGCCGAGCCCAACCCGACGTGGTGGGCCCCGGTCTTCATCACGCTGCTCGTCGTCGGGCTGCTGTGGATCGTCGTCTACTACGTGACGGAGTACAAGTACCCGATCGGCTCGATCGGCGTCTGGAACCTCGGCGTGGGCTTCGTCCTGCTCATGGCCGGCTTCATCATGACGATGCGCTGGCGCTGACCTCGTCGTGCCGCGGCCGCCGGCCGCGCTCGGACCGCTCACGGCCCGTCCCTGATCCCGGGGGCGGGCCGTTCGTCGTCCCGGGGATCGACGACGGCCTCCGTCCGTCGTCGGGGGACCGTTCGTCCACACGCGCCCACACGGTGTTGACATCTTTTCCACACGGTTGTCCCCAGCTGGGGATGAATGACATGCGTGTAACTACATCCACAGGTTTATCCACACCGGTGGACAACTCGAGGTGGGGATACTTGTGGAATCCGTGCTCAGTCGGCATGTGGAACCGGTTGTCCACAGGATGTGGATCCTGTGTGCAGGACCGGCGCCCGGGAGCAATCCGGCCCTGATCGCGGACTGGCTCGTCGACGAGCGCCCGGAGCTGTGGACAAACCAGTCGAGCGCCAGTGGACAACCGTGCGCCGTGCGGCGTCAGCGGCCGAAGGCGCTCGAGTCGATCATCCGGACGGCCTCCGGGAGCGATAGGTACTTGACCACCGCTGCGGCCACGACGACGGCGAGGACCGCGCCGAGGGCCAGCCAGACGAGGTGGCGAATGCCCTGGCGTCGGAACGCGATGATGACGGCGGCGCAGGCGAGCCCGGTCACGAGACCGCCGAGGTGGGCCTGCCAGGCGATGCCGGGGTAGATGAAGCCGAAGGCGGCGTTGATGGCGATCGTCGCGTACATGAAGGCCGACGAGCGGCCGAGGTGCCGGTTGAGCACGAGGAGGGCGCCGAAGAGGCCGAAGATCGCTCCGGAGGCACCGACGACGGGGGTCAGCCACCCGACATCCTGGCCGGCGACCAGCCCGGACATCGTGGGGGACCCGGCCAGCAGGACGACGCCGACCTGCCCACCGATGCCGCTGATGAGGTAGAGCGCGGCGAAGCGGGCCCGACCGAGCAGCGGCTCGAGGTACTGCCCGAGGCTCCACAGCGCGAACATGTTGAGCAGGATGTGGAAGATCGTCTCCGGCGAGTGGAGGAAGGCCGCCGTGACGAAGCGGTACGGCTCGGTCCAGCCGAGGGCGGGGCGAAAGGCGAACTGGTCGGTCAGGGGCGGGTAGGCCCGCTGGAGCAGGTAGACGACGGCGCAGATCGCGATGATCGTGTAGGTGACGACGGGGGTGCCGGCGGTGGCACGGCCACCGAAGACGGTGCGCGCGCCAGGCATGGCGCGCGACGCCTCGCGCACGCAGTCGACGCACTGGATGCCGACGGCCGCGGGCCGCTGGCACTCGGGGCACGCGGGGCGTCCGCAGCGCTGGCAGCGCACGTACGCCTCCCGATCGGGGTGACGCGGGCACACGGACGGACCGGCAGCAGGCTGCGGCACCCCCGGCTCAGCGGGGGGTGGAGCGGTCGGGTTGTCGGACAACGGGATTCCCCCTGCCGGTCTCGTCCGTGCGTACGGGTTGAGCTGGTGGAGCGGGGCGCTCAGGCCTCGATCGTCACCGAGTTGATGACGACGTCCTCGACCGGCTTGTCGTTCGGGCCGGTGGCGACGGCACCGATCTTGTCGACGACGTCGCGCGAGGACTGGTCGGCGACCTCACCGAAGATGGTGTGCTTGCCCTGGAGCCACGTGGTGGGCGCCGTGGTGATGAAGAACTGCGAGCCGTTGGTGCCCTTGCCCATGCGCTTGCCGGCGTTGGCCATGGCGAGCACGTACGGCTTGGTGAAGTCCTTGTCGGGGCTGATCTCGTCGTCGAACGTGAAGCCCGGGCCACCGAAGCCCTGACCGAGCGGGCAGCCGCCCTGGATCATGAAGTTGGGGATGATGCGGTGGAAGATCAGGCCGTCGTAGAACGGGGTCGGGTTGGTGCGGCCCGCCTCGTCCTTGTACTCCTTCTCGCCCTTGGCGAGGCCGACGAAGTTCTCCACCGTCTTCGGGGCCTGGTGCTCGAAGAGGTCGACGACGATGTCGCCGTGGTTCGTGTGCAGGGTTGCCTTCATGGGCCCAATCCTCGCACGACGCGTGAGCCCGTCCGCTGTGTGGCGACCGTGCGACCGATGTGCCCTCGGGGTACGTGGCCCGCACGGACGGGGAACGCCGGTGCCGGACCCACCGTTGGCCAAGAAGACACGAGACGAAGGGCGGTGCAGCGATGTCGTTCCTGGACAAGCTGAAGCAGAAGGCCGAGGAGCTCGACCTCGAGACCAAGGCCCGGCAGCTGCAGGAGGCTGCGACGCTGGCGGCGAAGCAGGCCCAGCAGAAGGCCGGTGAGTTCACGACCGAGAACCGCGAGAAGATCGACGGCTACGTCGACGCCGCGAGCAGCACGATCGACGAGAAGACCCACGGCAAGTACACCGAGAAGGTGGCCAAGGTGCGCGCCGGCGTCGAGAAGGGCATCGACAAGGTCGCCGAGGGCGGCTCGGCCGCGGGAGCGACCGGTGCGGCCGCGGCCGCCGGGGCCACCGACGCCGGCCCGTTCCCCGCTGACCCGGAGGCGCCGGCGCCCGACACGATGGGCCGACCGTGACCGACGTGCCGCCACCCACCCACGAGGCCGTCGCCGACTCGACGCTCGAGGACACCGTCCTCGGCCTCGACACCGCGGCACCCGTCGAGCAGTCGACCGAGCAGCCGACCGAGCCGGCCGTCGAGCCGTCCAACGACGCCGACCCGACGCGTCCGGCCCGTACGGCGGGCTGAATCGGGACACACCCACCGACCCGTCCCGACCCTCCTGTCCCCGGTTCTGCGGGGCGGGTGCGGCTCGTGCCCGATGTTGGCAGGATGGGTAAGGACGACAGGACTTAGGAGGACGCATGTTCCGCACCAAGCAGTCCCGCGCCGAGGCCGCGGTCGACCAGGCGCGCGCCGCCGCCGTCGACCTCGGGTCGACGGCCGGCGACCAGTTCGAGACCGTCAGGGACGGTGCCGCCGACGCGGCCGCCCAGGCGTCGAAGGCGGCCCGCAAGCAGGCCGAGCACGCGTCGCAGGTGGCTCGCCAGCAGGCGGCCGAGGCCTCAGCGGCGGCCCGCAAGCAGTTCGAAGCCGCCCGTGAGGCCGCGGCACCCGCGGTCCAGGACGCCGCAGAAGCCACCCGGGAGCGGCTCGTCGAGGCCGCGGCCGCGGCCCGCGACGTCGCCGGCGAGGCTTTCCACGAGGCCACCGAGCGGGCCCGGCCGAAGATCGAGCACGCCCAGGACACGCTCGTCGACACGGTGCTGCCGAAGGTCGGGGCGGCAATCGCCACGGCGGCGGCGGCCCTCGCCGCGGGCGCCGAGCAGGCCCGTGAGTCCGCGGCTCCGCACCTCGAGTCGGCCGCGGCGCAGGCTCGTGAGGCGGCGACCGTCGGCGGGCACCGGGCCCACGATGCGTACTCCGTGCTCAAGGGCGACGCGGTCGCGAAGAAGCGGGGCGGCAAGGGCAAGTGGCTCATCGTCATCGGCCTCACGGCCGCCGGCGTCGCCGCGGTCGCCGCCTACCGCAAGCAGAAGCAGGCCGACGACCCGTGGGCCACGCCCCTCGACACGAGCGCCGGCACGCCGGGCACCTCGTTCAAGGACAAGGCGAGCACCCAGGTCGAACACGCCAAGGAGGCCGTCTCCGAGGCTGCCACGAAGGCCAAGGAGAAGGGCTCCGAGCTCGCCGACGCTGCCAAGGACAAGGCCGGTGACCTCGCCGCCAAGGGGCAGGCCGCCATCGCCGATGCCAAGGACCGCTCCGACGATGCCGTCGCCACGGACGTCACCACAGACGCCCCCACCACCGGCGCGGCCGACCCGCTGAGCGGCACCAGCGCCGCCGAGGGCCAGGTGACCGACGCCGAGCAGGCCCCCGGTGCCGACGCCATCAGTGACGACGCGCTCGAGGGCGGCGCGGTCAACGGCGCCTCGACGAAGACCTCGCCGCGTGGCTCGTCGCGCCCGAGGAGCTCCAAGGAGGAGACCGGCAAGGGCTGAGCACCGCGCCCCGAAGGGGAACGCCGCAAAGAGAAGGACCCGGATGCCATCGGCATCCGGGTCCTTCTCTGCTTGAGCTGGCTCGCACCGACAGGGGGACAGTGCGAGCCAGCACATGCAGAAGGGCTGGGCGCGGTTCGTGCGGGCCCAACCCTTCGCTCCTCCCAGTCTAACCCCGGACCGGGGGACTGCGCGAGGGGTTGGGTGAAGTTTCTATTACGCCCTCGAGCTCGAGTTCGCCCTTTCCACGCCATTCGCCCGAGCCTCCGCCTCGTCGACCCGCTGGCCGACGACCCGGAGAACTACTGCTCCACCGAGCATGGCACCAGTCGGCCCGGCGCGCCAGAGGAACGCACGGTGGATTGCAGGTGGGCTTGCGCGGGGGCCTGGCGACCACCCGCCGCGCCCGCCGCGCCCGCCGCGGTGCCCGCTCCGGATGTCCTGGCCGATGCGTCCCTTTCGCCCCGATCTGTTGACGCTCACGACACGAGCCCCTACGGTCCTCACCAAGAGCGTGACTGATTGTGATCGAAAGGATGCCTTAATGCGCAGTTTCAGACACACAGTCCGACGATGGGTGGCCGCCGCCGGAATCGGTGCGGTCGCCCTCTCGGGACTCGTCGCCCACGCCGGCCCCGCGGCCGCGGCCGACGGACACCTCGGTGACGTCACCGGCTTCGGCCGCAGCGGCGACACCTACACCTTCGCCTCCGGCACCGCGAAGGTGCGCGTCGAGGTCGACGACGCCTCCCTCGTCCGGGTGCAGCTGGCGCCGGACGGCACGTTCACCGACCCGGCCAACGACGACCCGGCCGACGCGTCGGTGCCCGATGCCGACATCGTCGTCGGGCGGCACCGCGTCGCGGGCAGCTCGAGCGTCACCGAGACGCCGGACGCCTACGTCCTCAGCACCGCCAAGGCCCGGCTCACCGTCAACAAGCACCCGTTGACGATGCGCCTGCAGGACGCGTCGGGCCGCGACCTCTGGCGCGAGACGGCGCCGCTCTCCTGGAGCAGCGCCGGCACGACGCAGACGCTCGCCCAGGGCGCGCAGGAGCAGTTCTTCGGCGGCGGTATGCAGAACGGCCGCTTCAGCCACCGCGACACCTCGATCACCATCAGCCGCGACTACAACTGGGACGACGGAGGCAACCCCAACGCCGCCCCCTTCTACCTCTCGAGCGCCGGCTACGGCGCCCTGCGCAACACCTTCGCCCCCGGGACCTACGACTTCCACGCCCCGGTGCGCACGACCCACCAGGAGCAGCGCTTCGACGCGTACTACTTCGTCGGCGACACGCGTCAGGTCCTCGACGGGTACACGCGCCTCACCGGGCGCCCACTCATGCTGCCGATGTACGCGCTCGAGGTCGGTGACGCCGACTGCTACCTCCACAACGCCAACCGCGGCGAGCGCCGCACGCTACGCGACTCGACGACCGTCGCCGACGGCTACACCGCGGCGGACATGCCGCTCGGCTGGATGCTCGTCAACGACGGCTACGGCTGCGGCTACGAGCAGCTGCCCGAGACCCACGAGATGCTCCAGGGCCACGGCTCCGAGCTCGGCCTGTGGACCCAGGCCGACCTCACGAGCCAGCCCTCCGAGGTGGCCGCCGGCGTCCGCGTCCGCAAGACCGACGTCGCGTGGGTCGGCCCCGGCTACCGCTTCGCGCTCGACGCCTGCGAGAAGGCCCGCGACGGCATCGAGTCCAACAGCACCGACCGCGCGACCGTCCTGACGATCGAGGGCTGGGCCGGCACGCAGCGCTGCGGCGCGATGTGGAGTGGTGACCAGTCGGGGTCGTGGGACTACATCAAGTGGCAGATCCCGACGTACGCCGGCTCGACGCTGTCGGGCCAGCCGGTGACGACGGGCGACATCGACGGCATCTTCGGCGGCAGCGCGGACACCTACACGCGTGACCTCCAGTGGAAGATGTTCCTGCCGATGACGTACGCGATGAGCGGGTGGGCGGCGAAGGACAAGCAGCCCTACCGCTACGGCGAGCCGTACACGTCCATCAACCGCAGCTACCTCCAGCTGCACGAGCGGCTGCTGCCCTACCTCTACACGCACACCGTGAACGGGTCGAAGAACGGCCTCGGCCCGACGCGTCCGCTCTACGTCAACTACCCGGACGACCCGGCGACATGGGGCGACCAGGCGAAGTACGAGTTCCTCGCGGGCGACGACTTCCTCGTGGCGCCGGTCTACTCCGACACGACGGTCCGCGACGGGATCTACCTCCCCGCGGGGACGTGGGTGGACTACTGGACCGGGCGGCTCTACTCCGGCAAGCAGACGCTGAACGGCTACAAGGCGCCGCTCGACCGGCTGCCGCTGTTCGTCCGGGCCGGTGCCGTGGTGCCCCAGTTCCCGAAGGGCACCCTCGACTGGACGGCGGGCAAGGCCTCCGGCCGTCTCGACCTCGACGTCTACCCCTCGGGCACCTCGACCTTCACCAACTACGAGGACGACGGCCGCTCGCAGGAGTGGGCCGCGGGGCGCAGCGCGACCCAGCGGTTCGACGTCGCCGCCCCTGTGTCGGGCAAGGGCCCGGTCACCGTGACCCTCGGGTCGGTCGACGGCGCCTACGCCGGCAAGGCGGCCACTCGTGGCTACGGGCTCAGCGTCCACACGAACACGGCGCCCTCCGAGGTCGCCGTCGACGGAACCGTTGTGTCGCAGGCGAGCTCGCAGGCTGCGCTCGACGCAGCGACCGACGGGTGGTTCTACGACGCCGCCACGGGCGTCGTCCGCGTCAAGACCCGGTCGGTGCCGACGGCGTCGACGCACACGGTGCGCCTCACCGGCGCCGGCGCGGTCGGTGGTGCCCAGCCGGGCGAGCTCGACGCGACCCTGGACGTCAAGGCGCCCGTCATCTCGGTGCCGGGCGAGGCCCGCGAGGTGGCGGCGACGTTCACGAACTCGACCGGCAAGCCGGTCCAGGTGACCGCGACGTCGGTCGGCGTCCCGGCCGGCTGGACGGCCACGGCGTCGGGTCCGACGACGGCCACCGACCTCAAGGTCGGCGCGTCGTTCACGGCCCGCTTCGCCGTGACCCCGCCCGCGGGAGCCAAGCCGGGGTCGTACCCGATCACGGCGTCCGCTGCCTACACGGTGCGCGACGTGTCGCACACCCTGACCGACGCGACGACGACGCGGCTGGCGTTCCCCTCGCTGGCGAGCGCCTTCAGCAACGTCGGCGTCACGGCGCTGGCTGATCCAGCGAAGGGCAACATCGACGGTGGGGGGTCCAGCTTCATCGCCGAACGCCTGGCCGCACAAGGTGTCTCGCCCGGTGCGAAGGTCTCGGCCAACGGGTTCGACTTCACCTGGCCCTCGTCGCAACCGGGCACGAAGGACAACGTCGCCGCCGCCGGTGAGACGATCCAGGTGTCGGGCAAGGGCAACGCCCTCGCCTTCCTCGGCACGGGCACGAGCGGGTCTGCCGGTGGCGCGGCGACGGTGCACTACGCCGACGGCTCGTCCACGGCGGTGACGGTCGGCTTCCCCAACTGGTGCTGCCTCGCCACCGACACGTACGGCGCGAAGACGGCGGTCACGACGATGGGCAAGAACACGCCGACCGGCGCGGCCTACCCGACGACCGCGTACCGCCTCTACACCAAGACGGTGCGGATCGACCCGACCAAGGAGGTGGCCGCGGTGACCCTGCCGGCCAACTCGGCGGTGCACGTCTTCGCGCTGACCGTCGGCACCGAGGACGTCGTGCCGCCGCCGGTCGCGGACGGGCAGTACTCGATCGGCAACGTCGGCTCGGGGCTCGCCCTCGAGGCCCCGGGGTCCGACTCCTCGCAGCTGGGGACGGCGCCGGTCAGCTCGTCGGCGTCGCAGAAGTGGGTCGTCACGCTGCAGGACTCGGGCGCCTACGAGGTGAAGAACGCCCAGAGCGGGCAGTGCATGGACGTCTTCTACAGCTCGCAGACCTCGGGAGCGGTCGTCGGGCAGTACACGTGCACGGGCACGACGAACCAGCAGTGGACCGTCACCCGGTCCGGCACGCAGCTGACGCTCAAGGCCAAGCACAGCGGGCTCTCACTCGCGGTCGACGCGTCCGGCAAGGTCGTGCAGGTGACCGACACCGGCGCGGCGACCCAACGCTGGACGGCCACGGCCAACTAGGCCGCACCGCCCGGGCCACCAGCCCGGTCCGCACCGGTCGAGGCCGGCCGCACACCGTACGCGGTGTGCGGCCGGCCTTCGCGCGCTGCGCCGTGTGGTGGCGGCGCTGCATGAACCTGCAGCGCCAACGGCGGATTCGGCCCTTGCCAACCCTGCTTGCTGTCGCTCCGCGCTGCTACGTTCTGCTCGCCTCGGTAGCAGCCGCGGCACAGGGGACTCACAGAGAGCACTCACATGCGTTCAGCACTGAAGCGCGTGGGCGTCGCACTGGCCGGGGCGCTGCTCGCGTCGTCGGTCGTCGTCGCGCCCGCCCAGGCCGAGCCGGCCACGCTGTCCGGAACCGTCGTCGACGCGTCGGGCGCGCCCGTCTCGGCCTGCGTCATCGCGTACGGACTCGACTACGGCTACGTCGACCAGGCGTGCACCGACGAGACCGGCGCCTGGTCGATGTCCGCCGTCGAGAGCGGCACCACCTACAAGCTGGAGATCCAGCCCTCGGACGGGGTGCACCTGTCCGAGTGGGCCACCGACGCCGACTCCTTCGACACCGCCGCCGAGATCGTCGCGCCTGCGACCGTCCCGGTGCAGGTCGCACAGGGCGCGGTCGTCACCGGGCACCTGACGAAGGCCGACGGCTCACCGGCCGACGGCGTCTCGGTGGCGCTGTGGCCCGAGAACGGCTCCGCCGCAACGGGATCCGCCTACGTGTCAGACGGTGCATGGCAGGCCCTCGTGGCCCCGGGCAGCTACCAGGTCGAGTTCTCGCAGCCCCCGTTCCACCAGTGGGCCACCGGCTCCGCCGACCGGGCCGGCGCCGCGACCTTCTCCGCCACGGTGGGGAAGGAGACCGTCGTCGACGACGTGCTCACGGTCGAGGAGCCGATGTCACTGCACGGCACGATCACCGACGCGCGCACCGGTGACCCGGTCGACGGGTGCGTCAACGTCTACACCGCCGACACCTACGACTACGCGGCGTCGGCCTGCTCCGGCTGGGAGGAGTCGGACAGGGGACGGTGGAGCGTCTACGGCCTGCCGGCCGGTGCCACCTACAAGGTCGAGGTCACCTCCTACGACGGCGTCCACCTCGGTCGGTGGGCACGCGACGCCAGCGACTTCGACTCCGCCGACGTGTACACGACCCCCGCGACCGTCGACGTCACGCTGCCCACCGGCAGCACCCTGACCGGGACGCTGCGGGGCACGGACGGTCGGCCCGTCGACAACGGCTACGTGTTCATCGAGCCGGTCGACGGCTCGCCGGCCGCGTACGCGTCGATCGACCCCGACGGGACGTGGCGTTCGACCGTCGCTCCCGGCGACTACCGCGTCCAGCTCCTGTCCGGTGGCGCCAGCCAGTGGGCGGTCGGCGCGTCGACGCGCGAGGAAGCCACCGTCTTCTCCGTCGCCGAGGGTGAGACCGTCGACGCCTCCGACCAACTGCTCCCCGGGGCCAGCGTCACCGGAACGGTCACGAGCTCGGCGACCGGCAAACCCGTCGCCGGCGCCTGCGTCGACATCATCCGGATGCCGGTCGTCGACTGGGCCGAGACCGTCGCGCAGAGCTGCACCGACGCGAGCGGCCACTACACGGCGGACCTCTACGAAGGTGGGGGCAGCTTCACCGCGCGCATCTCCGACCCCGAGGGCCGCTTCGTCCAGGAGTACTACGACGACCGCGCCAGCCTGGACACCGCCGACGCGTTCACGGTGACCCGGGGCCTGCCGACGGTCGTCGACGCCGCCCTCGCCCCCGGTGCGACGATCACCGGCCTCGCCGTCGACGCGAAGCTCGGCACGCCCCTGCAGGGCGCCTGCCCCGACGCGTACGTCGGTCACGCCGGCGCGCGGGTCGACGGACAGGTGGCGACCTGCAGCGACGCCTCGGGCCGCTGGACGATCGCCGGGCTCCCGGCCGGGTCGTACGCCGTGCACCTGGGCATGGGGTACGGCCCCTACCCGTCGGGCGACGTCTGGGCGTTCAAGGCCGACACGCAGGCGCAGGCCGACCTCGTCACCGTCAAGACGGGCACGACGAAGACGATCCGCAACGTCAAGATCGACCCGCCGGTGACGATCTCGGGCCGGATCACCGACCCCTTCGGCAACCCGGTCGAGGGCGCCACGGTCAACCCACGCGGGCAGCTCATGGACCGCAGCGGCGAGTGCTTCGACTGCGCCACGACCGACGCCGACGGCCGGTACACCGTGGGCCCGCTGGCCGCCGGCAGCTACCGGCCGGTCGTCTACGCGGGCTACGGCGACGCCCTCGCGCCGCAGTGGTCGGGCCACTCGACGACCTTCGAGGGCGCGACGCCGATCACCATCAAGCCCGCGAAGTCCGCGTCGTTCTCGGCGCAGCTCGTTCCGGCGAGCACCATCGAGCCCGCGCTCGTGGCGCGCGACGGCTCGCCCGTCGACGGCTACTGGACCGGGTTCATCGAGAGCCCGACCGGCGTGCACATGGGTGACTTCGACATCCACGACGGCGCCAGCTACGGCCGTCCGGCCCTCCCGGCGGGCGAGTTCGTCGTCCACCTGGAGAACTCCGAGACCGGTCAGGAGGTCTGGTTCGACGGCGCGTCGTCCGCAGCGGACGCCACCCGGGTCGTCCTCGCCGAAGGTGAGCACCGGACGCTGACGATCCACCTGCCCTGACGGGCGTTCCGGCTCGAGGCCGGCCGCACACCGTACGCGGTGTGCGGCCGGCCTTCGTACGTGTGCCGGGCCGGACGAACCTGCAAAGACCCTGTATCGGACGGGCCGCCCGCGCGTACTGTTCTGGAAACGGCATGTGCGAGGTGGCGAGATGCGCGCGACGGTCGTTCTGGCCTTGTCGGAGTCGGGGGCGGATGACCTGCGCCTCGACTCCCTCCACCGGCAGCTGCGCACCGAGCTGGGCGACCTCGACGAGGTGGAGCCGTTGCCGAGCACCGGGTCCACGCCGGCCGCGGTCGAGCCCGGTTCGCGCGCCGTCGACCCGGCCACCGTGAGCGCCCTGGCCGTGGCGGTGTTCGGCTCCGGCGGCCTCACGGCCCTCCTCGCGTCACTGCGGGGCTGGCTGCGGCGCGGCAGCGGCGATGCCCGGTCGGTGCGGATCGAGGTCGGCGGCGACGTGTTCGAGCTGACCGACGCGTCGGCCGAGGAGCAGGACCGGCTCCTCCAGGTGTTCCTGCGGCACGTGGACGGTACGGAGGCCCCGGCGTGACCGGGCGACGCCGCGCACTCGTCGTGGCGACCGACACCTACGACCACGCGGCACTCGGCCAGCTGCGGTCCGCGGCCGCCGACGCCGTGGCCCTGAGCGAGGTGCTCGGCGACCCCGAGGTCGGCGGCTTCGAGGTCGACGTGGTGCAGAACGCTGCCTCGCACGAGGTGCAGGCCCACATCGAGGACCTCTTCGCCGACAGCGGCCCCGAGGACCTCGTCCTGCTGCACTTCTCCGGGCACGGGCTCAAGAGCGACTCCGGCGAGCTGTTCATCGCGGCCCGCAACACGCGTCCGGACCGGCTCGCGTCGTCGTCGGTTCCGGCCGACTTCGTCCAGCGGTGCATGCGCGGCTCCCGTGCCCACAGCATCGTGCTGTTCCTCGACTGCTGCTACGGCGGGGCGTTCGGCGAGGGCGTCACGGTGCGCGCCGCCGGCCCGGTCAACGTCATGGACGCGTTCCCGAAGGGACGCCTCGGCGGCGGGCGCGGGCGGGCGGTCATCAGCGCGTCGAGCGCCATCGAGTACGCCTTCGAGGGCACGACGCTGACGGCCGAGCACGAGGCGCCGCCGTCGGTGTTCACCTCGGCCGTCGTCCACGGCCTGCGCACCGGCGACGCCGACCGCGACGAGGACGGGCTCGTGTCGCTCGACGAGCTCTACGACTACGTGTTCGACCGCGTCCGGGAGGCCAACCCGAAGCAGACGCCCGGTCGCGACATCGAGATGTCGGGGGAGATCTACGTCGCCCGCACCCGCCGACGACGCCTCAAGGCCGCACCGCTGCCCGACGCGCTGGCCACGGCCCTGCGCAACCCCGACCCGACCTACCGCCGCGGCGCCGTGCTCGAGCTGCGCGACCGACTAGGCCATCACGATCTTGCCGTCGCCCTCGGTGCGCTCGAGGCGCTGCGGGCCGTGGCTGCGGGTGACGTGCGCGCCGTCGCCGACGATGCCCAGGCGGCGATCGACGCCGCCCGCCCGTCGGTGACGCCGGCCTCCCTCGACCTCGGAGAGGTGGACGCCGACGCCTCGGTCGACGTCGAGCGCACCCTGGAGCTCGGTGGTCTCCCGCTCGCGCGCGAGGTGTCGGTCGAGGCCGACCCACCGCTGTCCGCCGAGGTCGACGACGGCGCGGTCGTCGTGACGTTCTCGCCCACCGGGCGGCCCTTCAGCGGGACGCTCGTCCTGACCGCCCCCACGGGAGCCGTCACCGTGCCCGTGACGGCACGTGTCGCCGGCGCGCCGCTGCCCGATGCCGCCCCCGCCGAGGCACACGTCTCACCGGGCGCCAGGCGGCTCGTCCCGGCGCCGCCGGAGGTCGCCCACGAGCAGGTGACCACTGACGCGTCCCCGGCCGCCGACCACGCCGGTCCGCCCGCCGTAGACGTTCCCGCGACTCCCGCCGCAGCCGAGCCCACTACAGCGGGTCCTGCAGCAACGACCGACGGATCGACGAGCGGGGATCCTGTGGCACGGGTACGGGGGGTCCTCGGCTGGCTCGCGATCACGGCGGGGCTGCTCGGGCTCGTCGGCGGCCTGCTGCTGCCGTGGGGGGCCGACGACTCCACCGCCAACCCGCAGGACGACCTGGTCGTGCAGGTGGTGTGCTTCCTCATCCTGGCCCTCGCCTCGGGGATCGCCTTCCTCGCCCGCAGGGCCTCACCGGCGGTCGGCCTGGGGCTCACCCCTCCGACCGCCGCCCTCGGCGTCCTTCTCGCGCTCGGTGAGATCGGCCTTCTCCGGGACGGCACGACGTCGGCGCCCGGGCCCGGGTGGTGGACCAGCTTCATCGCGGCCGCCTGCATGGCCGTCGTCGCCGTCGTCTCGCTCGCCTGGCGGCCGCTGCGGTCGAACCTCGTCCGCGCCGAGATGCGCTGGACCGACCCGGCCGTTCTCCTCGTCATCGTCGCCACCGCCGTGGGGGTCCTCGTCCTGCTCGACTACGCGATCTACATCCAGCAGGACTCGAGCCTCGCGAGGTTCTGGGTGGCCTGGTTCTGGGCGTGGGCGCTCGTCGCGGCCGCCCTCGTCGCCGTCGGGCTGGTGCTCGGGCCGCTGGTCGCCGGTCGGGCCTGGCTGATCGCCTCCGGCGTCGTCCTGCTGGACCGACCGCTCTCCTCGGGGCTCTTCGCGAGCAACCACGGCACTGACCCGCGGTATCTCGCACTCGGTGTCATCGCAGCGATCGTCGTCATCGTCGCCGCACCGCTCGTCGGCCGGTGGCCTCGTCCGGCCCCCGACGCCGAAGCGCCCCGACCGACCGCGCAGAGCAGTCACCCGGATTGACCACCCAACCGACCACGCCCGAGCACCGACGATCGACGAGGAGAACGCATGGGCATCGTGACGCCGGGCTTCCGCGGACGAGGACGCGATGAGGCCGTCGAGCTGCCACCGGGGCAGTACCTGACGCACGACTTCCCGGTGCTGCAGGCGGGACCGACCCCACCCGTCGAGGTCGACGACTGGTCGTTCACCGTGACGACCGAGGGCGGGCAGCAGCACGCCTGGTCGTGGCCGGACATGCAGGCGCTCCCGCAGGAGACGCCGACCGTCGACATCCACTGCGTGACGAAGTGGTCCAAGCTCGGCACGTCGTGGCGCGGCGTCTCGCTCGACACGTTCCTCGAGGACGTCGAGACGGCAGCGGACTTCGCACTCGTGCGCTGCTACGACGGGTACACCACGAACCTCCCGCTCGAGGACCTGCTCGACGGGCAGGCCTGGGTCGTCCACGAGTTCGACGGCGAGGCCCTCGAGCCGTGGCACGGTGGCCCGGCCCGGCTCCTCGTCCCCCACCTGTACTTCTGGAAGTCGGCCAAGTGGGTCAGCGGCATCGACCTGCTCCTCGAGGACGAGCCCGGCTTCTGGGAACAGCTGGGCTACCACGAGTACGGCGACCCGTGGCGCGAGCAGCGCTATGCCGGCGACTGACGGCGCCGAGAGGACCAGGATGGCGCGCGTGACGTGGCAGGTGGCCTACCTCGTGTCCCGCAGGGACGAGACGCCCGACGCGGTGACCCTCGTCCTCGGGGTGCCCGAGTGGCCCGGGCACCTGCCGGGTCAGCACGTCGACGTCCGCCTCACGGCACCCGACGGGTACTCGGCGCAGCGCTCCTACTCCCTCGCCGCTCCCGACCACGGCGCCCAGGTGGAGCTGACGGTGCAGGTGGTGGCGGACGGGGAGGTCTCCTCGTTCCTCGCCCGCGACTACGCCGTCGGCGACCCCATCGAGGTGCGCGGACCGGTGGGAGGCTGGTTCGTGTGGCGTCCGGACGCCGGTGCGCCCGCCGACCCGGTGCTGCTCGTCGGTGGCGGGTCGGGGGTCGTCCCCCTCATGGCCATGGTGCGGGCCCGGCACGAGTCGGGCAGCGTGGCGCCGATGCACCTCGTGTACTCCGTGCGCACGCCGGCCGACGTGCTGTACGCCGCGGAGCTCGAACGCCGCGCCCGCCTCGACGACGGGCTCACGGTGACCCTCGCGTACACGCGGTCCGCCGTCGAGGGCGATCCGCGGGGAGCGCACCGCATCACGCCCGACGAGCTGGCGGCCTGGGCGCCGGTCCGAGCGGGTCAACGGGTCTACGTCTGCGGTCCCACGGGATTCGTCGACGCGGTCGCCGACTCGCTCGTCGACCTCGGTCACGACGAGCACACGATCAGGACCGAACGCTTCGGCCCGAGTGGAGGGTGACATGACGGTTCACGACGACGGCCGGGCCACACCGGCCCTCGACGGCAACGTGCTGGCGGGACAGCTCGGGGAGGTGTTCGGCGTCGACGTCACGAGCGCGACGGTGCTGTGCGTCGGGTGCGGGCGAGCGCAGTGCGTCGCCGAGCTCGTCCTCTACGAGACCGGCATGGGGTCGACGGCCCGCTGTCGCGGATGCGGAGCGGTCGTGCTGCGAGCGACCGTGATCCGCGACGAGGTCGTCCTGGACCTCCGGGGCACGCGCACCCTCCGCGTCCCACTGCCCGCGAGGGACTGACGCCGGTCAGGACCCTGCGCGGGGCAGGAGCAAGCGGTAACGCATAGCGGTCGCGGCACCGTTCGGTGGGCCTCGCTCGTGACGGTCGAGCTCGAGCCGGCCACCGGGGAGGACGACGGCGAGGCGACCGAGCTGACGTGGACCGAGCAGGTGGCCCTGCTCGTCCCGAGCGAGGGCGACGGCAGCGTCGACCTCGCCCACTTGCGCGGCGGCATTCAGCTCCGCCTCAAGCCCTGGCCCTCGCGGTGACCTGACCGCGCCCGGTGTGTGGTCGGCCGCAACAGGCGCCTGCACCGGGCAGGCGAGGCTGAATGAACAGGCACGGGCCGGGTGACCAGCCATGACTCGGCATTTCCCGGACTGGTGGGCTCACTCCTGGCAAGCTGCGTCGGTGACCACAGGGGACGGCAGTCTGCTTGAGGGGCTCTACGAGAGCCTCATCACCAAGGCCCTCGAAGCGCGGCTCGAGAGCGCTACGGCCCTCGACGTGCGACGGGGGTCCATCGACGACGCCGACCAGCCTGAGGTCTTAGCACGGCACATCGGTGAGGTGGCCCTCCGAGCTCTGCGCGAAGAGAGGCGGCCCGAGCGTCGCCTGGACCTCGTCAACCGGCTCGTCGAGACGGTGGGTGCCGTGGAGTACTCCTTGTCCGCTGCGCACCAGCTGCTGGCGGTCTCCACGCCCCCGGGGCCTGACCACCGGACGCGAAGCACCGAGCGCCCCTCGACACCGTTGTCGGACGCAGCGCTTCTGACCAACGCTTCGGGCGAGCCAGGGCTCGGTCACGAGGTAAGGGCGGAGTTGGCGAGCGCGGACCACGTCGATGTGATCATGGCCTTCGTCAAGTGGTACGGCCTGCGACTGTTCGAGACGCAGCTGGTGGCTCTGCGAGCCAGGGGAGTGCCCCTGCGCGTCATCACCACCACCTACATGGGGGCGACGGAGCGGGCAGCCGTGGACCGGCTGGTCCGGGACTTCGGCGCCGAGGTCAAGATCCAGTACGACGCCCAGCGCACGAGGCTGCACGCCAAGGCGTGGCTCTTCCGGCGCAACACCGGCTTCGACACGGCCTACGTGGGCTCGAGCAATCTGTCGCGCGCCGCGATGCTCGACGGCGTGGAATGGAATGTCCGGCTCTCGGCCATCTCCACCCCCGCTCCGCTCGCGAAGTTCCGCGCCACGTTCGACAGCTACTGGAACGACCCGTCGTTCGAGGCCTACGACCCGGATGTCAACCGCGATCGGCTGGACGACGCCCTTGCCGAGGCGGCCGGCAGACGCGTGCACGATCGCGTGACGCTGACGCTGTCCGGCTTGGAGGTTCGACCGTACGCCTACCAGCAGGAGATGCTCGATCAGCTGGACGTCGAACGCGTCGTCCACGACCGTCATCGAAACCTGGTCGTCGCGGCCACCGGCACGGGCAAGACCGTCGTGGCCGCACTTGACTACCGCCGGCTCGCGTCATGCTCCGCCGCGCCGCCCCGCCTCCTGTTCGTCGCACACCGGCGCGAAATCCTCCAACAGTCGCTTCGCACGTATCGCGAAGTACTGAATGACGCCGGATTCGGAGAGCTGTACGTCGACGGGCTCCGCCCCGAACGGTGGGACCACGTCTTCGCCTCCATCCAGTCGCTGTCGTCCTACGGAGTCGGCAATGTGCCGCCGCACGCGTACGAGATCGTGGTCATCGACGAGTTCCACCACGCCCAAGCGCAGACCTACCGACGCCTCCTCGAGCATCTACAGCCACGGGAGCTGCTCGGCCTGACTGCTACCCCCGAGCGCGGCGATGGCCTCGACGTCCGCACGTTCTTCGAGGGCCGAACGGCCGCCGAACTGCGCCTGTGGGACGCCCTCAAGGCTGACCTGCTGACCCCGTTCCACTACTTCGCGATCGCGGATGGCGTGGATCTCACCGGCGTGGACTGGAAGGCCGGGGCCTACGACGCCGCCAACCTGTCGAACCTCTTCACCGGCAATGACGCCCGCGCGCGCATCGTGCTCAAGGCGGTCCGGGACAAGATCGCCGATCTGAGCACGATGAAGGCGCTGGCCTTCTGCGTCTCCCGGGACCACGCCCGGTACATGGCCCGAGTCTTCAACGCGGCCGGCATTGCCTCCGCCGCAGTCCTGGGTGACACTGCGACGCCCGAGCGGGACGCGGCCGTGCAGGGACTGAGGGACGGCAGTGTTCAGGTCCTGTTCGCTGTGGACGTCTTCAACGAGGGCGTCGACGTGCCGGCCATCAACACCGTCCTGTTCCTCCGCCCGACCGAAAGCTCCACCGTCTTCCTTCAACAGCTGGGGCGAGGGCTGCGACGTGCCAGGGACAAGGCGGTCCTGACAGCCTTCGACTTCGTCGGCCACCACCGCAAGGAGTTCCGATTCGATCGGCGATTCCGCGCGATGACCGGCAGTACGCGCGCCGCTCTTCAGCGCGACATCGAGCACGGCTTTCCCTTCCTGCCTTCAGGCACGCAGATCGTGCTCGACCAGCAGAGCCAAGATCTCGTGCTCGAGAACATTCGTAGTCAGGTCACGACCCGCTGGACTGCGATCGCGGCTGAACTCCGTGCGCATCCGACGGAGGACCTAGGCACCTTCCTCGCGGAGTCCGGAGTCGAACTGTCCGACGTCGTACGGGCGGACCGCTCATGGACTCGGCTGCGGCGTGAGGCCGGCATGGACGTCCCTCGCGGTGGTGCCTACGAGAAACATTTGCTCAAGCGGGTGCGCACTCTCTGCCACGTCGATGACCCCGAACGCGCCGCTGCCTATCTCGTCTGGCTCGGCCCAGAGGCACCCCGCTACGACGACGCCGACGCGGCGCTGCAGGCGTACGGACGCATGCTGTTCTTCTCGTTGTGGCCCGACGGAGGGGACTTCGATTCGTACCAGGCGGGCCTGACGGCCCTGCGCAGCGAGCGCGCGGTTGTTCAGGACCTCGAGGCTGTCATCGCGCTGGGTCTGCGCTCCGCGGAGCGGATCACTTCGGGGCTGAGCGGGAAGCTGGCGCCACGGCCACTTCGGGTGCACGCCCGTTACACGCGTGAAGAGTTGGTTGCTGCCCTTGACTACGTGGCCATCGACGGCCGTAAGCCAAACAGCTTCCGCGAAGGGGTGCTCTTCGCTCCCGAGGCGAGGTCTGACGCCTTCCTGGTCACCCTCAACAAGTCCGAGGCCGACTACTCCCCGACCACCATGTATCAGGACTACGCCATCAGCCCTGAACTGTTCCACTGGGAATCCCAATCGGGGACGAGGGTGGCGTCCGCCACCGGGCAGCGGTACCTGCACCACAAGGCACGTGGCAGTCATGTGCTGCTCTTCACGCGTCCACGGAAGGTCACCGCCCTCGGCACCGGCGCGCCATACCTGTTCCTGGGCGAGGCCGACTACGTGGAACACCGAGGGGAGCGCCCGATCGCGATCACCTGGCGGCTACGCACGCCGATGCCGGCGGCAGACTTCGCGACGGCTAGCGTCGTCGTGTAGCCGCCACTACACCTGCGGCGGATAGACGTCGCCGCGGGGCCCGGGGACGCAGACGAGGCCTGCCCCGGCGGCGGGACAGGCCTCAAGATGGTGGAGCCAAGGGGACTCGAACCCCTAACCCCCTGCTTGCAAAGCAGGTGCGCTACCAATTGCGCCATGGCCCCTGGCGCGCCGGACGCGTCCGGCGGGTGAAGCAGGGAGGATCAGGACGACGTGGTCACCTCGTCGCGGCTGACCGGGGCGTCGGGCGTGACCGGTGACGCTGCCGGAGCCGAGACGTCGTCGGTGGCCTGCGTCCACAGGTCCTGCTCGGCCTGCTGCTGCTTGGCCTTGCGTCGCACGAACACGATGCCGGCGACGACACCAGCGATGAGGGCGAGACGCTTGAGCATTCGGTGGATCCTCTCCGTGGTGACGGTGATGGTGGGCCTAGGAGGACTTGAACCTCCGACCTCTTCCTTATCAGGGAAGCGCTCTAACCGTCTGAGCTATAGGCCCATCGTCACCTTCGCGCGCCTGGTAGAACCCGTCGGGATCCGACGTCTGGGCTGATGTCCGGGCGCGATGGGAAACGTTACCGGATGCCCCCAGCTGTCTCCAAAACGGCCCCCACCCAAGCGGGCGGGGGCCGTCAGGACGGGCTGGCTACGAGCTCGATCCGACGCGTCAGTCGTCGGTCAGCGTCAGCTGCACGCCGCCGACGAGGGCGGAGCAGATGTTGTAGAGGAAGGCCATGACGGTCGCGATCGCCGTCATGAGGATGACGTCGATGACGCCGATGACGATCGACAGCGACACGACGCGGCCGAAGCCGACGTAGTCCTTGATCGAGAACGGGTCGGACGTCGTGGTCTGCAGCGACTGGAGCACGCCTTCGATGTCGGTGAAGACGTTCATCGTCGACAGGATCATCCACAGCACGGCCGTGAGGACGACGCCGGCGATGCCGAGCGCCACCGAGAGCAGGAAGCTCATCTTCATGACCGACCACGGGTCGACGCGGGCCACCGCCAGGCGGACGCGTCGGGGACCCTTTGCCTTGCGGGCGGCACCCGTGGGGCGCACCGCGGCGGTGGCGGCCGTGGCCGGACCCGTGCCCGAGGTACCCGAGGCACCGGACGCGCCGGCTCCACCCACGCGCGGCTGCGGGCTGGTGCGCGTCGTGACCGCGCCCCGCGACAGTGACGTGTCGTTCGCGCCGGCGGAGCGAGCCGCGCCCGAGGCGCCGCTGGAACCGGAGGAGCCACTCGTGCTGCTGAAGGCGGTCGTCGATCCGGAAGAGTACGGCGCACCGCTGCCGTAGTAGTCGGCGCCCGAACTCATCGTCGCGTCGTTCGTGCCCGCGGATGCGGCCGGCGACGCCGACGAGACCGAGGGCTGCGAGGCCGACGAGGACCCCGAGGAGCCGGCCGCAGAGGGCGTCGAGCCGCCCGAGGTCGGGCTGCCGTTGCTCATGGACGGACCCGCGCCGTACCCCGTCGCCCCGAGCGGGCGGTCAGAGCTCGTCGCGCTCATGCGTCACCTCCGTTGTCACCATCGGACGAACCATCCTCGTCACCCGAGGTTTCGTCCGACGGTACGCCATCGGGGCCTGGAACCGTAGCGGGCGCACTGGGAGCGGTCGCTCCTGGCACGCCGCCGGTGCCCGATCCGTCGTCTTCGCCCGACGCGTCCGCTTCGCCCACCACCGCGGCCTCCTCCTTCTCCGGGTTGCGGGCGATCGCGACGACGCGGTCGTTCTTGCCCGGCTTGACGAGGATGACGCCCTGGGTGTTGCGGCCCTTGCGTGCGATGCCGGCCGTCGTGGCGCGCACGAGGTTGCCGCGCTCGAACACGACGAGCAGCTCGTCGTCACCGGTCGTCGTCAGCGCCCCGGCGAGGTCGCCGTTGCGGTCGGTGATCTTGGCGACGGCGACGCCGAGCGTGGCCCGGCCCTTCGGGTTCCACTCCGAGGCTGCGGTGCGCTTGGCCATGCCGTTCTCGAAGACGACGAAGACGTCGGGCTCGGTGCCGGCCTCGATGACCGCCATCGCGAGCAGCTCGTCGTCGCCGCGGAACTTCATGCCCGTGACGCCGGAGGTGGAGCGGCCCATGGGGCGCAGCTGGCCGTCGGTGGCGTGGAAGCGCACCGACATGCCCTTGCGGGACACGAGGAGCAGGTCGTCCTCGGCGCTGACGAGCGAGGCACCGACGAGCTCGTCCTCGTCGCGCAGGTTGATGGCGATGAGACCACCCGAGCGCGGCGAGTCGTAGTCGGACAACCGCGTCTTCTTGACGAGGCCCGCCTTCGTCGCGAGGACGAGGTAGGGGGCCGCCTCGTAAGAGCGCAGCGCCATGACCTGCGCGATCTGCTCACCCGGCTGGAAGGCGAGGATGTTGGCGACGTGCTGGCCCTTGCTGTCGCGGCTGCCCTCGGGCAGCTCGTAGGCCTTGGCCCGGTACACGCGTCCGAGGTTGGTGAAGAAGAGCAGCCAGTGGTGCGAGGTGGTCGCGAAGAAGTGCTCGACCATGTCCTCGCCGCGCAGCGACGCGCCCCGGACGCCCTTGCCGCCCGGCTTCTGCGCGCGGTACTGGTCGACGCGCGTCCGCTTGGCGTAGCCGCCGCGCGTGATCGTGACGACGACGTCCTCCTCGGGGATGAGGTCCTCCATCGACATGTCGCCGTCGAACGGGATGATCTCGGTGCGCCGGTCGTCGCCGTACTTGTCGACGATCGCTGCGAGCTCCTCGGACACGATCTGCCGCTGCCGCTCGGGCGAGGCGAGGATCGCGTTGTACTCGTCGATGAGGGCCTGCAGCTCGTCGTGGTCGGACTGCAGCTTCTCGCGCTCCAGGGCGGCGAGGCGGCGCAACTGCATGTTGAGGATCGCGTTGGCCTGGATCTCGTCGATCGAGAGCAGCTCGATGAGCCCCTCGCGGGCGATGTCGACGGTGCGCGACCCGCGGATGAGCGCGATGACCTCGTCGAGCATGTCGAGGGCCTTGAGCAGCCCACGCAGGATGTGGATGTCGGCCTCGGCCTTGTTGAGCCGGAACTGCGTGCGCCGGACGATGACCTCGATCTGGTGGTCGACCCAGTGCCGGATGAACCCGTCGAGCGGCAGCGTGCGCGGTACGTCGTCGACAAGGGCCAGCATGTTGGCGCCGAACGTCGTCTGCAGCTGGGTGTGCTTGTAGAGGTTGTTGAGCACGACCTTCGCGACGGCGTCACGCTTGAGCACGATGACGATGCGCAGACCGGTGCGTCCCGACGTCTCGTCGCGGATGTCGGAGATGCCCGCGATCTTGCCGTCCTTGACGAGGTCGGCGATCTTCAGGGCGAGCATGTCCGGGTTGACCTGGTAGGGCAGCTCGGTGACGACGAGGCACTGGCGGTTCTGGATCTCCTCGACGTTGACGACCGCGCGCATGATGATCGAGCCGCGGCCCGTGCGGTAGGCGTCCTCGATGCCGCGGTGTCCCATGATGAGCGCACCGGTCGGGAAGTCCGGGCCCTTGATGATCCCGAGCAGCGCCTCGAGCAGGTCCTCGCGGGTGATCTCCGGGTGCTCGAGGTAGTACTGCGCGCCGGCCGCGACCTCGCGCAGGTTGTGCGACGGGATCTGCGTGGCCATGCCGACCGCGATGCCGGCCGAGCCGTTGACGAGCAGGTTGGGGAAGCGGCTCGGCAGGACCGACGGCTGCATCGTCTTGCCGTCGTAGTTCGGGACGAAGTCGACGGTGTCCTGCTCGATGTCCCGCACCATCTCCATGGCGATCGGGGCCATCCGGCACTCCGTGTACCGCGGGGCGGCCGCGCCGTCGTTGCCGCGCGAGCCGAAGTTGCCCTGGCCCTGCACGAGCGGGTAGCGCAGCGACCAGTCCTGCACGAGACGGACGAGGGCGTCGTAGATCGCCGAGTCGCCGTGCGGGTGGTAGTGACCCATGACGTCGCCGACGACGCGGGCGCACTTGTTGAAGCCGCGGTCGGGGCGGTAGCCGCCGTCGTACATGGCGTAGACGATGCGGCGGTGCACCGGCTTGAGGCCGTCGCGCACGTCCGGCAGCGCGCGCGACACGATGACCGACATCGCGTACTCGATGTAGCTGCGCTGCATCTCGGTGTTGAGGTCCACCGGCTCGACACGGTCGTGCTGACCCGGCTCGCGGGAGACGACCGCGCGGGCGTCGGCGTTCTCCTCGGGTGTCTGGGTGACGTCGTCCCCGTCGGCGGGCGGCTCGTTCGGCGGCTCGGTGGGGGGCAGGTCGTCGCTCACGTCAGATCCTTTTGTCTGTCAGTGGGATTGGGATGCGTGTGGGAGGCCGAGGGGCGGACAGCCTGACGTTTCACGTGGAACGTCGTGGGTGAGGTCCGCCGACCGTCGGCCTGCAGGTCAGATGTCGAGGAACTTCACGTCGTGCGCGTTCTTCTGGATGAACGTGCGGCGCGACTCGACGTCCTCGCCCATGAGGACGGCGAAGACCTCGTCGGCCTTGGCCGCGTCGTCGAGCGTGACCTGGAGCAGGGTGCGGGTGCTCTGGTCCATCGTCGTCTCGCCGAGCTCCTGGTAGTTCATCTCGCCGAGGCCCTTGTAGCGCTGGATCGGGTTGTCCTTCGGCAGGCGCCAGCCCTTCTCCTCGCCGAGCTTCTTCAGGCCGTCGCGCTCCTTGTCGGAGTAGGCGAACTGGTGGTCGACGCCGCCGCTCCAGCGCAGGCGGAACAGGGGCGGCTGCGCGAGGTAGACGTAACCGGCCTCGATGAGCGGGCGCATGAACCGGAACAGCAGCGTCAGCAGCAGGGTGCGGATGTGCATGCCGTCGACGTCGGCGTCGGCCATGAGGACGATCTTGTGGTAGCGCGCCTTGGCGATGTCGAAGTCCTCGCCGATGCCGGTGCCGAACGCCGAGATGAGTGCCTGGACCTCGTTGTTGGCGAGGATCTTGTCGATGCGCGCCTTCTCGACGTTGAGGATCTTGCCGCGGATCGGCAGGATCGCCTGGGTGTGCGGGTTGCGAGCCTGCGTGGCCGAGCCGCCGGCGCTGTCGCCCTCGACGATGAACACCTCGGAAATGCTCGGGTCCTTGCTCTGGCAGTCCTTGAGCTTGCCCGGCAGGCCGCCCGACTCGAGCAGGCCCTTGCGGCGCGTCGCCTCGCGGGCCTTGCGCGCGGCCATGCGGGCCGCCGCGGCCTGGACCGACTTGCGGACGATGTCCTTGCCCTCGCTCGGGTGCGCCTCGAGCCAGTGGCCGAACTCGTCGGTCATGGCCCGCTGGACGAAGCCCTTGACCTCGGAGTTGCCGAGCTTGGTCTTGGTCTGGCCCTCGAACTGGGGCTCGCCGAGCTTGACCGAGATGACGGCGGTCAGGCCCTCGCGGATGTCGTCGCCGGTGAGGTTCTCCTCCTTCTCCTTGAGGAGGTTCTGCCGGCGCGCGAAGTCGTTGACGAGCTTGGTCAGCGCCGCACGGAAGCCCTCCTCGTGGGTGCCGCCCTCGTGGGTGTTGATGTTGTTGGCGTAGGTGTGGACCGACTCGGAGTAGGCCGTGGTCCACTGCATCGCCAGCTCGAGGGAGAGCATCCGCTCGGAGTCCTCGGTCTCGAGCGAGATGACATCGGGGTGCACCGGCTCGCTGCGCTTGCTGCTGTTGATGTGGTTGACGTAGTCGACGAGGCCACCGTCGTAGCGGTAGGTGACCTTCTTGGCCGTGACCTTCTTCTTCTCGCCGGCGCCGCCCGACGCGTCGGCCGCGGTGTCGTCCTCGTCGCTCGCCTCGACCTCGGTGAGGTCGGACTCGAGCTGGTCGAGGTCGACCTCGCCCTCGCCGGACGCGTCGACGCGCTCGTCGGTGAGGCTGATCGTCAGCCCCTTGTTGAGGAACGCCGTCTGCTGGAAGCGCGCCCGGAGCGTCTCGTAGTCGTAGACCGTCGTGTCGAAGATGTCGGCGTTGGCCCAGAACGTGATCGTCGTGCCGGTCTCGTCGGTGGCCTCCTCCTGGCGAAGCGGCCCGTCGGGCACGCCCATGGAGAAGCTCATCCGGTGCACGTGGCCCTTCTGGCGCACGGCGGCCTTGAGCGTCGTCGACAGCGCGTTGACGACCGAGGACCCGACGCCGTGCAGGCCGCCGGACACCTTGTAGCCGCCGCCGCCGAACTTGCCGCCGGCGTGCAGCTGGGTCAGGACGAGCTCGACGGCGCTGATCTTCTCGACCGGGTGGATGTCGGTGGGGATGCCGCGGCCGTTGTCCTTGACGCGGACGCCGCCGTCGGCGAGGAGCGTGACGTCGATCTGCGTGGCGTAGCCGGCGAGGGCCTCGTCGACCGAGTTGTCGACGATCTCGTAGACGAGGTGGTGCAGGCCGCGCTCACCGGTGGAGCCGATGTACATGCCCGGACGCTTGCGGACCGCCTCGAGCCCCTCGAGTACCGTGATCGCGCTCGCGTCGTAGTCGACGCCGTTGGGCCTGAGGTCGGCCGGCGCCGCCACCACTGCGTCGGCCGAGCCGGCCGAGCCGGCCGACTCGGCCGGGGTGATTGCCGAGGCCGCGGGGTCGATGGGATTCTGGGGCGTCTGGTCGGCCTCGGACACGTCTCTCCTCTTCACACGTCGACGCGGGTGCGCCACGTCACGCCGGCGACCCGCGTCGTGCCACCGGTCGGTGACATCGGGACGGCCCGCCCGTGTCAGACGGCACGGTCGAGCCGAGTCACTCTCATTCTACCGGTCCGAGCCCTCCGACTGTGCCCCGCAAACGCCCGGGAGGGCACTTTTCCGGCCCGAAACCCCGCCGATCCGGGGGGAGGATCACGACCCGGCCCCCCAGCGCGCCTCAGGTGCCTTCTCACGACTCGGCACCCCCGACCGGTCCGCGTCTGCCCCCGACCCGCGGAATCACGCCGAATCGGCCAGACTCCGGTGACAACGCCGACGGCGTCGCGGGCGTCATGACAGGTGCCGGCAGCCGCCGGCGCCGTGACCCGGCAGGCACCTCCGCAGCGCCGTCGGGTCGGACGACAGGGGACAGCATCCGATGGACGACGCCGACCGGCGCGACGACTTCACGGCCTGGGTCAGGTCGCGCGAGCAGGCCCTGGGCCGGCTCGCGTACCTGCTGACCGGCGACCGCGACGCCGCCGAGGACCTCCTGCAGAACGCCCTCGCCAAGGTGTACCGCCACTGGGAGCGTGTCCGGGCCGCCGATCTGCCCGACGCGTACGTACGCCGGCTCATGGTCAACGAGAACAACTCGCGCTGGCGCCGGCTGCTGCGCCGGCCCGAGTCGCCGGGCAGCCACGTGCTCGAGGTCATCGCGCCGCCGGCGCCGGCCGGGCTCGACGCCTCGGAGGCGCTCGACCTGTGGCGCCACGTGCAGGCGCTGCCCACCCGGCAGCGGGCCGCCGTCGTGCTGCGCTACTACGAGGACCTCACCGAGGCCCAGACCGCCGACGTCCTCGGCTGCTCGGTCGGGACGGTCAAGAGCCACACCAGCCGCGCCATCAGTGCGCTGCGCGCGAGGATGAGCGAGGTCACGGCATGAGCCACTTCGACCCGGAGCTGAAGGACGTGCTCGACCGCCGGAGCGAGGGCGTGCAGGTCGTCGCCGACCTCGCCGAGCGCGCGATCCGCAGAGACGCCCGGCTGCGCCGCCGTCGCACGGCAGCGGTGGGTGTCGCCGCCGCCCTCGTGCTGGCCGTCGGCGTCCCGGTCGGGTGGGCGGCGCTGGCCCCGACGCCGGACCGGACCGTCCCGGTCGGCCCCTCGACGACGAGGCCCACCGACCTGCCGACGCCGTCCCTGCCGGTCACGCCCCCGGCCTCCACGGCGCCGAGGCCGACCTCGACGCCGACGCTCACGGCGGACGGCTCTCCCGTGCCCGCGAACCTGCGGCCCGCGACCGGCGGCCCGACCGCCACGACCGAGATCCCGTACCTCGTCGACGGCGTCATCCACGACGGGACGAAGGAGCACCCGCTCGGCAGCTCCGTCTCCCGCGAGAACCTCGCGAACCTGCCCGGAGGACGCTGGCTCGTGCAGCAGGCGAAGACCGGCGTCTACGAGGTGCTGCAGCCGCTCGGCCTGCCGACCATGCACCTCGGCAGCGGCAAGGCCACCGTCGCCGCCGACGGCCAGCTCATCGTGGTCGAGAGGCTCGGCACGTTGCGCGTCTACGACGGCAGTGGCACGTGGGTCCGGACGCTGCCGGCGGCGGCCTGCGACTGCGCCGAATCCGGCTCCGGCGCGTCCTCGCCCGGTTTCGAGGCCGTCGGCGTCATCGGCTCCGTCGTCTATGCCAATCGCGGGTCCCGCGGTGACGCCGTGGCCTGGGACGTCCTCGACGGTGACATCAGGCCCGTGGCTCACCGGCTCGCGCTCGTCGACGCGGCGACCGGCACGGCGCTCGTGGCCCCGGACCCGACCAAGCCGACGGCGCGGATTTGCCACGCCCTCGTCGACCTCGCCAACGACCGCACCCGGTGGCGGCTGTGCGGCCCCCTGCTGTTCCGATCCTTCTCTGCGGACGGTCGCTACCTCCTCGCGACCGGCGAGATGGATGGCCTCGACAGCTCCCAGCTCAACCCCGACCGGTCCTTCAGGTACGGCGGGCTCGTCGTCGTGCGCACCAGCGACGCCGCGCTCGTGCTCGAGGGCCGCGGCGACGTGGCCACCGGGGTCGGCTCCCCGGTCAGCTACCGGATGGGCGCGGACGACACGATCACCGTGCAGGTCGGGTCGACCGGCGGAACCCGCAGCCTGCAGCGGTGCACCCTCGATGGGTCCTGCGAGGTGGTGGGCCGAGCACGACCGAGGGACCAGGTCGACATCCCCGAGGGCGACGACCCGTACCACCTCTCCACCAACTGAGCCCTGCCGACAGGGCCGGGGCCGACGTGGCCCCGGCCCGCCACGCCGGTCAGCTCTCGGGGTCGGACAGGGTGCGCTCGAAGAGGGAGTGGATCGCCTCGGGCAGGTGCGGCTCCTGGATCGTCACGTCGCAGCCGGCCTCGTCGCACACGACGGAGTAGATGAACGCGTCGGGGTGGGTGCCCTCGGTCGAGTCCGCGATCTTCTGGAGAGTCGGAGCCGCGAGCAGGTGCTGCCAGTCCTTCTGGTCGCGCTCGGACAGCTGGCCGATCGTCACCCGCCGCTCGCGGACCTGCCCGGCGAACCCACCGGTGCGCCGCAGCACCACCTGCGCGTCGGCACTCGGGGGCGTGGTGGTGCCGGTGTCGCCTCCCGCCTGTCCTCCCGCCTGTCCTCCCGCCGACCCGGAGCCACCGGACGCCGGAGCCTGGCCGCCGGCGGCGAGCACGCCGACCTGCTGCCACGCGTCGCGCACCGCGGTGTGCTGCGTCGAACCGTCACCGTGGGTGGTCGCGGCCGCGTCGACGGTGAGGGTCGCGAACGTCTCGAAGTCGCAGGTCGGCTTGATCGCGTCGCCCGACACGACCGCGTACCAGATGTGCCCGGCGTCCTCCCACGCGTTGCCGCCGATGGCGAGGGCGGCGAGGGTGAAGGCCCGGTTCGGGATGCCGGAGTTGATGTGGACGCCGCCGTTGTCGTCCTGGGTGTCGACGTAGTGGGCCATGTCGGCGGGCTGCGGGTCCTTGCCGAGGCGCGGGTCGTCGTACGCGGTGCCCGGGTTGCGCATGTCGCGCAGCGCCCGCCCCTTGACCGAGCTGTTGAGCAGGTCGGCGCCGACGAGCCAGTCGGCCTGGTCGGCGCTCTGCCCGAGCTGGTGCTGCTTGACGAGAACCCCGAACACGTCGGAGATCGACTCGTTGAGCGCGCCCGACTGGCCCTGGTAGTTCAGGCCCGCCGTGAGCTCGGTGACGCCGTGCGCGAGCTCGTGCCCGATGACGTCGACGCTCTTGGTGAACCGCTCGAAGATGACGCCGTCGCCGTCGCCGAACACCATCTGGGTGCCGTCCCAGAACGCGTTATCGTAGTTGCGGCCGTAGTGGACGGTCGCGAGCAGCGGCAGGCCCTGGCCGTCGAGCGAGTTGCGCTGGTAGGCCTGCCACCACAGCTCCCAGGTGGCGCCGAGCCCGTCGTAGGCCTCGTTCACCGCCGGGTCGGACGAAGCAGCCTCGCCCTCGCGCCGCACCGTGGTGCCGGGGGTCGTCTGGGCACCCTTCGCGTCGGCGATGGTGCGCTCGGGCGCGGGCGTCGACGGCGTCGAGGTGTCGGGCGTACCGGCCGGTGTCGAGCCGGGCCGGTGGTGCCGACGCTTCTTCGCCCCGCCCGTCGGTGCGCTGCGCAGCTCGCGGACCGACGCGTCGTGGCGCAGCGCCTGGCGCGCCTGGGCCGCGACCGCGGGCTCGCCGCTGCGCGCCAGCTCCTCGAGCATGTAGGGCGGGACGATCATGCAGCGGTGGGTCGGCGTCGCGGTCATAGAGCTAGTGTGCGACGGGTCGCTGACAGTCGCCCGGTGAGCGGGGCGGCGGGCGGGTCCGACGGTCAGCCGTAGGTGTCGCGCGGGCCACGGGAGTCGGGGGAGCGCCGGGCGCCGCGGTTCCACGACGGCGCGCTCGGGCCGACGACCCGCAGCTCGCTCACGGCGCCGACGCCGACCTCCTCCTCGATCCGGGCGAGCAGCGACGACGCGAGCAGGCGCATCTGCGTGGCCCAGGCCGTCGAGTCGGCCCGCACGGTCAGCACGCCGTCGACGAAGGTGGCCGGCTCGACGTGCGCGGCGATGTCTGGCCCGACGATCTCGGGCCAGCGCCCCATGACCGACCCGACGGCGACGTCGACGCGCCAGCCCCGGTCGAGCAGCAGTCGGTCGAGCTGGTCGCCGAGCAGCGTCGGGTCGCGCCCGTCGCGGCTCGACCCCGACAGCGTCGGTTCGCCCATGGGCCGTCGCCGCTTGCGCGGCTTCATCCCCGGCCGGAGCCCCTTCTCCGCCGCGGCGGCCCGGGCTCGCGCCAGCGCCGAGGCGGCGGCGTCGGCGATCCGGGTGTCGGTGTCCGACGGGGTGGCGTCCTCGAGCGTGCCGGCCGAGCCGGCGTCTCCCTCGGTCCCTCCCGCCGGAGGGTTCGCGTCGTCGGCACCCGGTGCCGCCCGGTCGTGGTCCGAGGCCCCGACGTCCGGCCTGCTGTCGTCAGCCATCGGTCGCCGGCTCCCCGTCCGTGGTGGCCGGAGCCCCTGCTCCCGTTGACGCGCCGGCATCGGGGGGTGGATCGGCGGCGTCCGCGTCGGGGACCTCGGCGTCGGGGACCTCGGCGTCGACCAGCACCTCGCCCGACGCGTCGGCATCGGACACAGCCCCACCCGGCGAGGCGACGGCGCCGAGCTCGACGGCGAAGGTCGCCCCCCGCTCGCGGAGCCGGTCGGGCACGTCGGCCCCGACCGCCGCGGTGATGAGCACCTGCTCGCAGTCGTCGACGAGCGCGGCCAGGCGCTCCCGCCGGCCGGAGTCGAGCTCGGCGAAGACGTCGTCGAGCACGAGCACCGGGTCATCGCCCAGGTCGCGCCGCAGCAGCCGGTAGGCCGCGAGGCGCAACCCGAGCGCGAACGACCACGACTCGCCGTGGCTCGCGTACCCCTTGGCCGGCAGCTCGCCGAGCGACAGGACGAGGTCGTCGCGGTGCGGCCCGACGAGTGTCACGCCCCGCTCGACCTCGTTGCCGCGCACCTGCGCCAGGGTCTCGAGCATCCCCAGGCGCAGCTCGTCGACCTCCGGCACCTCGCCCGCCGCCAGGCGCGCGGCAAGGTCCTCGTGCAGCGAGCTGCGGTACACGGCCCTGGCGTTCGAGGCCGCCGCGCTCACCGCGTCGTAGCACTCGGCGAGGTCGGGGACGAGGTCGCGCAGCAGCCGCAGGCGGGCGTAGACGAGCTGGGAACCGACGCTCGCGAGGTGGTCGTTCCACACGTCGAGCGTGTGCAAGGCCGCCTCCCGAGCCTCGTCGCTGCTCGGGTCGCCGGGCCGCGGCCGGTAGCGGGCGCCCTTGCGCAGCACCGGCGCCGCCGACTTCAGCAGGGCGTTGCGCTGCCGCAGGATCTTGTCGTAGTCCGAACGCACCCCGGCCCATCGCGGCTGGCGCTGCACGAGGAGGTCGTCGAGGAACCGACGCCGCTCCGACGGGTCACCCTTGACGAGAGCGAGGTCCTCCGGTGCGAAGAGCACGGTGCGCACCGTGCCGAGGACGTCGCGCGGCTTGACCGGCGCCCGGCCGAGACGCGCGCGGTTGGCCCGGCCCGGCGTGATCTCCAGCTCGACGAGTGTCTCGCGGTCGTCGCGCACGACGGCCCCGCGGATGATCGCCTGGCTCGCCCCGAACCGCACGAGCGGCTGGTCCGTGGCGACCCGGTGCGACCCGAGCGTCGCGAGGTAACCGACCGCCTCGACGAGGTTCGTCTTGCCCTGACCGTTGAGACCGACGAGCGTCGTGACCCCCGGCGACAGCGCGAGCTCGGCGCTCGGGTAGCTGCGGAAGTCCTTGAGGGTCAGGTGCCGGACATGCAACGAACCGGGCCTTGCGCTCAGGCCTTCTTGGCGGCGCGCTTCTGGCCGCGCACCGTGTCAGCCGTGTCGGTGGCCTTCGAGGCCGCCTTGCGCCCGGACTTCGCCGACGTCCTCGCCGTCGCGACGTTCGCCTTGGACGCCGTCGCGGCGGCACGCTTGCTCGCGGCCTTGGTGGCGGCGCGCTTCGTCGCACCCTTCTTCGCGGCCGCCTTCTTGGCCGGGGCCGCGGGCGTGGACCCGGTGCGCAGGGCCTCGCCCTCGGCGATCGTCATGACCTGGTGGCCCCCGAACTGGCCGCGCAGCGCCGCGACGGCCTGCATCGTCGGCGAGCTCTCCTGGCGGGAGGCGAAGCGGGCGAAGAGCGAGGCCGAGATGACCGGCATCGGCACCGACAGCGCGATGGCCTCCTCGACGGTCCACCGACCCTCGCCGGAGTCGTTGGTGTAGTCCGAGACGTCGTCGAGGTGCGGGTTCTCCTCGAGCGCCTTGACCATGAGGTCGAGCAGCCAGGACCGTACGACCGTGCCACGGCTCCACGCCTTGAAGGCGCCGGGGACGTCGGTGACGATGTCCTTCTTCTCCAGCAGCTCGTAGCCCTCGGCGTAGGCGGCCATGAGGCCGTACTCGATGCCGTTGTGGACCATCTTCGTGTAGTGCCCGGCGCCGACCTTGCCGGCGTGGACGAAGCCCTCCTCGCGGGGGCCCTCGGGGCGCAGCGCGTCGAAGATGGGCATCGCCTTGTTGACCCACTTCTTGTCGCCACCGCACATCAGGCCGTAGCCGTTCTCCAGACCCCAGATGCCGCCGCTGACGCCGCAGTCGACGTAGCCGATCTTCTTGCCGGCGAGCAGCTTGGCGTTCTCGAAGTCGTCGGTGAAGCGCGAGTTGCCGCCGTCGATGACGAGGTCACCCGGCTCGAGCAGCTCGGCGAGCTTGGCGACGGTTTCACGCGTCGGGTCGCCGGCCGGGACCATGACCCACACGACGCGGGGCGCCTCGAGCTTCCTGACGAGGGCCGCCATCGTCGGGACGTCGCGCACGGCCGGGTTGAAGTCGAACCCGACGACCTCGTGGCCCGCGCGACGCACCCGCTCCCGCATGTTGCCGCCCATCTTGCCAAGACCGATCAGACCGAGCTGCATGTCGGGAGCCTTTCTGGGGGAGTGCAGGGAGCGAGGTGCGGCAGGGAGTGCCGGTGGAGCACGAGCGGTTCGAGGCTACGCCTGCCGGAGCATCGGGTGCACCGCCGGGCTCGCCCGTGGTCGGACGGCGCCGGGCCCGTCACCCCGGACCGTCTTCCCGTGGGTGGGCGACGGCGCAGGACAGCGGGTGAGTCAGCTGGCGAAGCGGACCGGCATGAGGACGTACCGGTACGTGCCGTCGGGCTCGCCGTCGACCTCCTCCTGGCCGGACAGCACCGCGGGGCGGCTCGGCTGGGTGAACGACAGCCGACTGAAAGCGGTGCCGACGGCGTGGAGTCCGTCGAGGAGGAACTGCGGGTTGAACGCGATCTGGATCTCGGGGCCGGTGAGGGTGGCCTCGACCGCCTCGGAGGCCTGGGCGTCGTCGCCCGTGCCGGCCTCGATGGCCACCTGCCCGTCGGTGAACTTCAGCAGCACCGGGGTGTTGCGCTCGGCGACGAGGGCCACGCGCTTGACCGCCTCCTCGAGCGCGGCGGTCTCGACGACGGCCTCGGTGTCGACGCTCGTCGGGAAGATCGAGGTGACCTTCGGGTACTCGCCGTCGAGCAGACGGGTCGTGGCGCGTCGCTGGCCGGCCTCGAAGCCGATGAGGCCGTCGCCGCCCGCGCCGAACGCGAGCGACACCGAGCCGGACGCGCCGAGCGCCTTCGCGGTGTCGGACAGCTGCCGGGCGGGCACCAGCGCCACGTGGCTGGCGTCTGACTCGCTCGGGGTCCACGTCAGCTCACGCATCGCGAGGCGGTAGCGGTCGGTGGCGAGCAGCGTGACCTTGTCGCCCTCGATCTCGACGCGGACGCCGGTGAGGATCGGGAGCGTGTCGCCGCGGTCGGCGGCGATGGAGACCTGCGCGACCGCCTGGGTGAAGGTGTCGCCGGCGATGGTGCCGCTGGTCTCGGGGGCCGCCGGGAGCGTCGGGTAGTCGGCCACCGGCATCTCACGCAGGCTGAAGCGCGACGAGCCGCACGCGACGTTGACCTTCGTGCCATCGGTGCTGACGTCGATCGGCTTGTTCGGCAGGTTGCGCGAGATGTCGGCAAGGAGGCGGCCGAGCACCAGCACCTGACCGGACTCGGCGACGTCGGCCGGCACGGTGATCTTCGCGGAGACCTCGTAGTCGAAGGCCGACAGCGTCAGCGAGCCCTCCTCGCTGGCCTCGAGGAGCACGCCCGCGAGCACGGGCACAGGAGGGCGCGCCGGCAGACCGCGCGCCACCCAGGTCACGGCCTCGGCCAGGACGTCTCGCTCAACCCGAAACTTCACGGTGCTCTCACTTCGACAGGTTGGACATGGGGGCTCAGACACTAGTCCCTGCGCCCGAGGTGGCACCACAAACACGCCACAAACGGTCGGGGGCCCGGCACCTGCCGGCGGGCCGTGTCGGGGGGAGTCTTCCACCGGCCCTCCCCGGCGCAGCCGTCGGGTCGCTCGAGACCCTCGTTGTCGGGGCATCTCTCGTCATCGGGGTACTCGTCATCGTCATAGGTGCTGTGGATCCTGTGGACAACCCGCGTCGACGCAGGTCAACGCGTCGTTTCGCGTGTGCAGGGGGTGTGGGTGGTCGACGTGGCCGGCCAGGGGGCGCTGTGGACGCGTTCTCGTCGTTCACACGGCGCTCACAACCTCGGTGCAGTTTTTCCGCAAGATTTCCGGTCTCGTCCACACCTGTCCACAGTGCCTTGTGGAAACAGCCGGAGGCCATGTCCGTTTTGTGTGCATTGGTGGCTAGTCACCTGTGGATGACGGATCACGCCACTTCCACAGAGTTGTCCACAGGAGTGGATAACCACAGCTGGGGGTAGAGCCTGTGGGTTGCGGACGACCCGGTCACGAGCGGGTCTCGCTGTGCACACAGCTGTGGACGCCGATGTGGACAGCTGTGGACGTCCGTGTTGCTGCGGGGCTCCTGCGCCGTCGCAGCGCAGTCCGGTCTGTGATGACTAGTCACGACTGCCCGTTTCGTTCGGCTCGTCGGACCGCGCCCGCCACCCTGCCCCAGCGGGTCAGTCCGTGACGACGAGGCGTCGCGACACGGCGACGTGCCAGGCGAAGAGGGCCTCGGCGTCCGGCACCGGGCCGAGCTGGTCGAACACCTCGCTCGTCACGGCACCGAGGACCAACGTCCACGCGCTGAGTCCCTGCGCCAACACCGACGCGTCGATCGCCGTGCCCGCGAAGAAGGCGTCGTCGAGGAAGGCCCCGACCGCCGGCCCGGCGAGGTGACCGAGCGCCGGCGTCGGCACGGGGTCGCGCCCGGTGCGGGCGGCCGCGTCGACGATGCGTGTCACGAGGGCGAGGACGGCGGTGCCGGGTTCGGTCGTGCGGTCCGCGGGTGCGGTGTAGTCCGGTACGGGTGAGCCGTACAGGAGGGCGAAGTCGTGCGGGTTCTCGAGCGCCCAGGCGCGAAGGGCGTGCGCGACCGCCTCCCACCGGCCCCCGAGGTCGTCGGGGTCGACGTCGTCGTGGGCGGTGGTGACCGCCGCGGCGAGAGAGGTGTAGCCGTCGACGATGAGCCGGGTCAGCAGCTCGTCGCGGCTCTCGACGTACCGGTAGATGCCCGAGCTGACCATCCCCAGGTCACGGGCGACGGCCCGCAGGCTGAGCGCTGCGGCCCCCGAGGTGGCCAGATGCTGGCGTGCGACGCGGAGGATGTCGGCCTCGACGGCGATCCGGTTGCGGGCGCGTCGGCCCAGCGGCTGCGCGGCGGTCGGCTCGGCGGTCGGCTCCGTGGTGCTCATAGACCGAGCCTGACACAGCGGGGGAGAAAATGTGAGCAGTGCTCTTGCTTTTTCGGTGGCACAGCGCGCATCCTTGAAACGTGAGCACCGCTCACATTCGCGGCACGGTCACGACCCTCGACCCACGATCGCCCTTCAGGAGTCCCCATGTCCCACCACCTCGTCCTCGGGGCCGGCGGCGTCGGTCGCACGACGACCGCAGCCCTCGTTGCCGCCGGCCACACCGTCACCCTCGCGTCGCGCTCGGGCCGGGTCACCGAGAGGCCTTGGGAGAACGCGCACCCCGACGCCGTCGAGGTCGTCGCGGCCGACGCCGCAGACGCATCCCGGCTCACCGAACTCGCCCGCGGCGCCGCGAGCATCGTCAACGCCGTCAACCCGCCCAGCTACACGACGTGGGACACCGACTGGCCGCCCGTCGCCGCGGCGACCCTGGCTGCCGCCGAGGCCACCGGCGCTGGCCTCGTCATCATCGGCAACCTCTACGGCTACGGCCGGGTGGAGGGCCCGATGAAGGAGGACGACCCGATGCGCCCCGCCGGTCACAAGGGCGCCCTGCGCGCCGACATGTGGACCGAGGCCCTCGCGCGCCACCGGGCGGGCCGGATCCGGGTCACCGAGCTGCGGTCGAGCGACTACTTCGGCCCCGGTACGACCCCGCGCACGAGCTACCTCAACGACGTCGTCGTCGACGCGCTCCTCGCCGGCCGGACACCCCTGGTCCCCGCGGGACGTTCGGACGTGCCGCACTCGTGGACGTACGTGCCCGACGTCGGTGCCCTTGCCGCCCGCGTCGCGACGAGTGACCCTGGCGGCGACACATGGGGTCGGGCCTGGCACGTGCCGACCTCGGCGCCACGGACGTTCGACGAGGCAGCCCGAGACGTGGCGCGACTGGCCGGCGTCAAGGCGCGCAGGGTGCGGGTGATGCCGCGGCCGCTCGGGACCGCGGCTGGGCTCGTCGTGCCGTTCATGCGTGAGCTGCGCGAGACGCGTCACCAGTTCGAGCGGTCGTTCGTGCTCGACACGACGCTGACCGAGCGCACCTTCGGGCTCGCGCCGACGCCGTGGGACGACGCGCTCGAGGCCACCATCGCGGCCCGTCGCCGCTGACGCGCCGGTCAGCGGGACGCGTCGGTCAACGACCTCGGTCAGTGGGACTGCTGGCGGATCCGGTTCGTCAGCTCGGTGACCTGGTTGTAGATGGCGCGCCGCTCGCCCATGAGCTCACGGATCTTGCGGTCGGCGTGCATGACCGTCGTGTGGTCGCGGCCGCCGAAGTGCTGGCCGATCTTCGGCAGGGACAGGTCGGTCATCTCGCGGCACAGGTACATCGCGATCTGACGGGCCGTGACGAGCTGGCGCGAGCGGCTCGAGCCGCAGAGGTCTTCGAGCGTCACGGCGTAGTACGCAGCGGTGACCGCCATGATCGTCGCCGCCGTCACCTGGTTCGGCGTCTCGTTCGGCAGGACGTCCTTGAGGACGATCTCGGCGAGCGGGAGGTCGACCGGCTGGCGGTTGAGGTTGCTGAAGGCCGTGACGCGGATCAGCGCGCCCTCGAGCTCGCGGATGTTGGTGCTGAAGTTCGTCGCGATGTACTCGAGGACGTCGTCCGGCACCTTCATCCGGTCCTGGATCGCCTTCTTGCGCAGGATCGCGATGCGGGTCTCGAGGTCGGGCGGCTGGACGTCGGTCAGCAGTCCCGACTCGAAGCGGGTGCGCATCCGGTCCTCGAAGCCCGACAGCTCTCGCGGGGGCAGGTCGCTGGTGATGACGATCTGCTTGTTCGCGTTGTGCAGCGTGTTGAACGTGTGGAAGAACTCCTCCTGGGTCTGCAGCTTGCCCTGGAGGAACTGGATGTCGTCGATGAGCAGGACGTCGACGCTGCGGTAGCGGGCCTGGAACGCGCTCGCCTTGTCGTCGCGGATGCTGTTGATGAAGTCGTTGGTGAACTCCTCTGAGTTCACGTACCGCACCCGGACTCCGGGGAACATCGTGCGGGCGTAGTGCCCGATGGCGTGCAGCAGGTGGGTCTTGCCGAGACCGGACTCCCCGTAGACGAAGAGCGGGTTGTACGCCTTGGCCGGCGCCTCGGCCACGGCGACGGCGGCCGCGTGGGCGAAGCGGTTGCTCGCGCCGATGACGAAGGTGTCGAACGTGTACTTCGGGTTCAGACGCGTGTCGCCGACGACCGGGGGCTCGGGCCGCTGCTGGCGCAGCGGGCCGCTCTCGCCGCCCGCGCGGAGCGGGTCGATGCCGCCGTGGTCCGGGGCCCGATAGGTCTGCGGGCGCGGCTCGTCGAGGTCGGCGCCGTCGAGCGCGGGGGCGCTCTCGGCGAGGTCACGCAGCGGGTTGGGGTTCGCCGCCGCCGGGTGCACCTGCGAGTACGGGCTGCCGAGCGGCGGCTGGACCGGGGCGGTGTGCCCGTTCGAGCCGGCGTGCGCGACCGGCGCGCCGGACATCCCGCCGGGCATCGGGGCGCCGGAGGTACCGGTGCCGTGGTTGATGCCGTGGTGCGGCAGCTGACCCATCTGGCCCTGGTGCCCCTGTGGTCCCGGGTGCCCCTGGCTGCCCGGCGTCGAGGCGAAGGGGTTCGACGAACGGGCGCCGTCCGAGAGCGCGGGCTGGCCGGTGGGCTCGTCGCTGATGAGGCCGAGGTCGGTCTCGAGGGTCTCGTCGACGGAGACGGCGAGCTGCACCGGGTGACCCAGCTGAGCGCCGAGCGCCGCGTGCACCTGCTCGCGCATGCGCGTCTCGAGGAAGTCCTTGGTGAAGTTGTTCGGCACGCGCACGAGCGCCACCTGGTCGAGGACGCCGATGAGCCGGCAGAGCCGCACGAACGCGCGCTCGCGGTTGGTCAGTCCGACCGAGTCGAGCGTGCGGAGCGTCTCCTGCCAGATCTGTGCGTAGTCGACGCCTGCCTCGGCCACCTGGTCCCACCTACCCCTGAGTCAAGTCCTCGGGCCCGTCGGTCGGGCACGTTCCGGTACACACCCCGGGGCGGCTGGCGTGCCGCACTTCCGGGCTGGACGGCCCTCCGCCGTCCGCTGTCCGGGTGAACGATGCCTTGTTGTCCACATGTTTGTCCACAGCCTGTGCATGGGTGGACCAGGACCGTAAGCACCGAAACCTACAACTCGAGGGCTGCTCTGACAATCGTCAGGTGCACGGATTCGGCCAACTCCCGGCGTGTCGGCTTGAATCCGTCCTGGAACGCCCGAAGATCGGTCGGTTCGGCAGGACGCATGCTGCGCGACTCCCTCGGTTTGACCCTCCTTCCGGCGCTCCCGTATCGTTGACCGAGCGTGTCTGCGACCTCTTTCGCATGCCCATGGCGCTCCGCGCCGCGCCCGGTCCGCCGGGTCGACGCCGAGGCACCATGGGCTTGCCGATTGCGGTCGCCGAGACCACGCCCTGCCCCATCACCACGGGACGCGGGTCGACGAGAGTCGCCCGGCCCCGCGACCAACGGAGAACCTCGTGAGCAAGCGCACCTTCCAGCCGAACAACCGTCGCCGCGCCAAGACGCACGGCTTCCGCCTGCGCATGCGCACCCGCGCGGGTCGCGCCATTCTCGCCGCCCGCCGTCGCAAGGGCCGCGCCGAGCTCTCGGCCTGAGCCGCCGAAGGCCTCGGCGTGCTGCCGGCACGTCACCGTCTGCGTGAGAGCGCAGACTTCGCGTCGGCAGTCCGCGGGCCTGGCGCCAGCAGAGCGGGCGGGCGACTCTTCGTCGTGCATGCCAACCGGACCGATGCGCGTGCGGACCTTCCGCCGCGCGTCGGTTTTGTTGTCTCCAAGGCCGTCGGCAACGCCGTCGTGCGCAACCGCACCAAGCGTCGGCTGCGGGCCAGCATGGCCGGTCACCTCGACCGTGTCCCGGCCGGCTGGGACCTCGTCGTCCGTGCGAATCCCGCTGCGGCACAGGCGTCCTGGGTCGATCTCGATGCCGCTCTGGGTCGCCAGCTCGAGAAGGTGACCTGCCGGTGAGTGTCACGGTCAACCAGGTGCTCGCGGCCCCACTCGTGCTCGCGGTCCGCATCTACCAGCGCTTCATCTCCCCGCTCACCCCGCCGAGCTGCCGCTTCTACCCGAGCTGCTCGTCCTACGCGGTCACCGCGTTGATGCGCTTCGGCCCCCTGCGTGGCGGCTGGCTGGCGGCGCGGCGCATCGGCCGGTGCCACCCGTGGAACCCGGGTGGCGTCGACGACGTTCCGCTCACGTGGGCCAGCCGCAACGACGTCCGTCCCGAGGACTTCCGCCCGAGGGACGCCGAGGCCGACGCGGACGCCGGGCCCGACGTCGCAGCTGACGTCACGCCCGGGCCCGACCCGGCGCTCGGCACCGCGACGCGGCATCGGCACCACCACGGAGCACCCACCACCTGACCACGCGGCATATCGTTGCCGACCAGTGGTGACCGGACCGAAGGCATGGCCGGCTCACCGGACGACAGAGGACACACGTTGAGCGAGTTCTTCAACACCCTGCTCTACCCGATCAAGCTGGGTGAGGCATGGGTCATGTACGCCTGGCACTGGCTGTTCGACGCGATCGGTCTCAACGGTGACCTCGCCGGCTGGGCCTGGGCCTTCTCGATCGTCGGTCTGACCGTCGTCGTCCGGCTCCTGCTCATCCCGCTGTTCGTGCGCCAGATCCACTCCTCCCGCCGGATGCAGCTCATCCAGCCGGAGATGCAGAAGATCCAGAAGAAGTACAAGGGCAAGCGCGACCCGGAGAGCCAGAAGGCTCAGCAGGCCGAGATCATGGATCTCTACCGCCGCACGGGCACCAACCCGTTCAGCAGCTGCCTGCCGATCCTCATCCAGAGCCCCTTCTTCTTCGCGCTCTTCCAGCTGCTCAACAACCTCAAGGCCCAGGCCGAGGGCAAGCAGCCCGGCATCGGCCCGATCACCAACGAGGTCGCCCGCGCCATCGAGAGCTCGACGATCTTCGGCGCCAAGCTGTCCGACTCCTTCGTCTCGAGCGACCAGCTCAGCGTCAAGATCCTCACCGCGGTGCTCATCGTGCTCATGTCGGCGACGACCTTCACGACGCAGTACCAGCTGATGCGCAAGAACATGCCGTCCGCGGCGCTCGACAACCCGTTCGCGAAGCAGCAGAAGGTGCTGCTGTACCTGATGCCGATCTTCTTCGCGATCTCCGGCATCAACTTCCCGATCGGTGTCCTCATCTACTGGCTCACGACGAACCTCTGGACGATGGGGCAGCAGTTCTACGTCATCCGGAACATGCCCGCGCCGGGGTCCGAGGCCGAGGCCAACCGCCGCAAGCGGCTCGAGCGCAAGGGAAAGACGTTCGAGGAGCTGACGGTGCCCGGGCTCGACGGCGCCGACGCTGCCGAGGATGCCCCGAAGGCCGGCCAGCGCCAGCAGCCGAAGAGCAAGAAGCGCTCGAAGACGACCGCTCCGAAGAACCGCCGCTGAGGCGTCCGTCCACACTCTTGTCCATACCTGCTGAGCCCCTGACCTGCAACGACGCGAGTTGTCCACAGGCCTGGGCCGGTGAACGAAGGAGCATCCCATGAGCGACACCCAGGCGACCGGCGACGTGGCCGTCGAGACCACCGTCGACAGCGCTGAGACCACGACGGCCGCAACCACCGACACCACCGACGCGACCGGCACGAGCGACGCCGCCACGAACGACGTGGCGGCCGAGGGCACGGCCCCTGTCACCGAGCAGGCCGAGTCCGCAACCGAGGCGGGCGACGCCGACGCGGCATCGGACGACGACGCCGACGACGCCGACGACTCGGCGGAGAAGTCGGACAAGCCGTCGCGCGTGCGCCAGCTCGAGCGGGAGGGCGAGGTCGCCGCGGACTTCCTCGAGACGCTCCTCGACATCGCCGACCTCGACGGGGACATCGACGTGGACGTCGACGGCGACCGCGCAGCGGTCGCGATCGTCGACTCCGAGGACGGACGCGTGCCGCGCCGTCTCGTCGGCCCCGGCGGCAAGGTGCTCGAGGCCCTCCAGGAGCTGACTCGCCTCGCGGTCCAGGTCGAGACGGGTGAGCGCAGCCGCCTCATGCTCGACATCGCCGGCCACCGGGCCGAGCGTCGCTCCACCCTGGTCGACCTCGCCCAGACGGCGATCGACCAGGTCAAGACGACGGGTGAGAAGTCGTCGCTCGAGCCGATGTCGGCGTTCGAGCGCAAGGTCGTCCACGACGAGGTCGCCGCCGCCGGTCTCGTGTCCGAGTCCGAGGGTGTCGAGCCGAACCGCCACGTCGTCATCCTGCCGGCCTGATCGCCCACGCGTTTCACGTGAAACGGGGCGGCCCGAGTCCGGCGGCCGCCGCTGACGACGCAGGACTAGGAGCACGGCGTGGCTGACGAGGAGAGCGGGTCGAGCGGACCCCCGGTCGTCCCGGCCACCCCGGATCTCGCCGCTTCGGTGTTCGGGGAGCGGCTCCCGCTCGCGGAAGAGTTCGTCGCGGTGCTCGCCGACACGGGCATCAGCCACGGGCTCATCGGTCCGCGTGAAGCCCCTCGTCTCTGGGACCGACACGTGCTCAACTGTGCCGTCGTGCACACCGCGATCCCGGTGGCGCAGGACGGCCAGCAGGTCATCGACGTCGGGTCCGGCGCGGGGTTGCCGGGCCTCGCCATCGCCATCGCGCGACCGGACCTGCACGTCCACCTCGTCGAACCCCTGGCGCGCCGGACGGGATGGCTGTCGGGCGCGATCGCGCAGCTCGGCCTCGGGAACGTCACCGTGCACACCGCGCGGGCCGAGGCGCTGTGGGACACCGTGCACGCGCCGTGGGTCACGGCCCGCGCGGTGTCCGGCATCGTCCAGCTCGCCGAGTGGACGCTTCCCCTGCTCACGCCGAACGGGAACCTCCTCGCGCTCAAGGGGTCCCGCGCTCGGGACGAGCTGGAGGAGAACCGCACTGCCCTCACTCGTCTCGGTGTCGTGGACGCGTCGGTCGAGGAGTACGGCACCGACGTCCTCGCCGACCCGACGATCGTCCTGCGTCTGACGATCGGTGAGGCGGTGGACCGCCGCCGGTTCCGCTCCCGTGCGCCCAGCAGCGCAGGATCGGCGCGACGACGTGCGGATCGACCGCGTGGTTCGCGGCGCACCGGCCCGGCGTCCGACAGACGTCGGCCGCATCAGACATGATCGTGTCGAGACCTTTTCGGCGGTGGATGCGACGGGCCGCCCGTTCCGCGCCACCGCCACCCTCGCCCGCGATCCCCGGAGGTGCACTCCCCGTGACGATGTCGACGAACCTGGGGTGGCCCAGCGAACCCGAACCGTCGCCGGAGCACCGTCGTCTGGGCTGGCTCGCCCGCATGCTCGGCGGTGTTTCACGTGAAACCGCGCAGGCGCCGGGCCCGGCAGAGCCGGCCGCAGCCTCGGTCACGCCGGGCGGCGAGGCCCCTGAGGCCGCGGTCGTCGATGCAACCCTCGTCGCCGACACGAGCGTGGTGACGGACGGCCGGGTGGAGGGCGGCACCGCTGACCCGGGGGAGCGCCGGCCCACGGTTGCCGATGAGCCCGGGCGCAGCGACGTGGACCGCGCAGAGCCGGGTGCGGTGGAGGCACTAGCCGACGCCGGCGAGGGCGCATCCGAGAGCGTGGCTCGGGACGCGAGCGAGGCGCAGAGCGGTGGCTCCGCCCCGGGGGTGCTCGCCTCCGAACCCGCTCCGGTCGACGAGGATCCGGATCACCAGGGCGACCAGGCGGACGAGACAGACGAGGCGGTCGACGACGACCGCGAGGCGGCCTCAGGGCCCGACGACAACACGGATGATGAGGAAGAACGACCTGTGGACAACACGGTGGACGACGCGCCCGAGATCACGCTCTCCACGCAGGAACCGGGGGTGTCAGCGGCTGGGGACAACGTTGTGGACGACGAGGCCCGCCGCCGCGCGTACGCCGATGGACATGCCGACCGCGAGGCGATCGTCGCCGCCCTGCCGAAGGCCGACGACGACACCCCGCTGGCTCGCGAGCTCGCCGAGAACGCCCGTCGTCGTATCCAGCTCACCGGGCGGCCCTTCCCCAAGCCGGCCGCCCCCCGGGTCCTCACCGTCGCGAACCAGAAGGGGGGCGTCGGCAAGACGACGACCACGGTCAACGTCGCCGCCGCCCTGGCACAGTCAGGACTGACGGTCCTCGTCATCGACCTCGACCCGCAGGGCAACGCGAGCACCGCCCTCGGCATCGATCACCACGCCGAGGTGCCGTCCATCTACGACGTCCTCGTCGACGGGACGCCGCTGCTCGACGTCGTCCAGCCGTGCACCACCGTCGACAGCCTCTACTGCGCGCCCGCGACCATCGACCTCGCCGGCGCCGAGATCGAGCTCGTCTCGTTGGTGGCCCGTGAGACGCGGCTGCAGAAGGCGATCGCCGCAGCAGGGGAGGCGGGCCACAGCTACGACTACATCCTCATCGACTGCCCGCCGAGCCTCGGGCTGCTGACGGTCAACGCGATGGTGGCCGCGAGCGAGGTCTTCATCCCCATCCAGTGCGAGTACTACGCCCTTGAGGGCCTGTCGCAGCTGCTGAAGAACATCGAGCTGGTCCGAGCTCACCTCAACCCGCCGCTGCACGTCTCGACGATCCTGCTGACGATGTACGACGGTCGCACCCGGCTGTCGGCACAGGTGGCCGAGGAGGTGCGCGAGCACTTCCCGGAGCAGGTCCTCAGGACGACGGTGCCGCGTTCCGTGCGGATCTCCGAGGCCCCGAGCTTCGGGGAGACGGTCATGACGTACGACTCGACGAGCAGTGGCGCCCTGGCGTACCTCGAGGCCGCCGGCGAGATGGCCGATCGGGGTGCCGTCGGGGTTGCCTGACGGATCCTTGTTCACGTCCGATGACGGCGCCGCCCCGGAGGGGCGGCGCCGTTTCACGTGAAACGGGCTGGGCGGCCGCGGCGGGTGGCGGAGCGCTTGCGACGGCGAATCGGTTTCACGTGAAACGACGCGGCGGGTCGGAGCACCTGCGACGGCGAATCGGTTTCACGTGAAACGACGCCGCGCCTCAGATGCTGCGCCTCCGCCGCCGTGTCTCCGAGCCGCGCTCCCGTGACCTCGGGGAGCCGACCGGCGCGACCCGAACGAGCCCTCGAGCGGACACGCGCCACCGTCGATGCTCGAGCAGCCCGCCGCCAGGGGGCATGGTCTGACGGTGCACCATCTCACCGAACGACAGGCTGAGGCCCCACGGGGTCGTGGCGCCGGCATCGAGCAGATGCTCAGCCGCGACCTCGACGGCGGCATCGTCGAATGGCTCTCCGCCCGACGGGGGCCCGGCAGCCTCGAGCTCCACCGGTTCGCCGTCGTCGACGAGGGCGCCGATGCCCTCGTCGACGTCAACGAGTTCCGACCCCCCGACGCCGGCGAGGACCCGGGGAGGGCGTCGTCATCGCCAGCTTCGAAGGGACGCGGGATCCGCTCGAGGCTGTGACGAGCGAGGGGGCTCGTCCTGATCACTGGGTCAACGAAGGCGTGAAACAGGACGAGTACGCAACGCTCCGCAGCAACTGGCGGTAGGTCGCCGGGAGCGCCGCCCGATGCATCCAGCACGTCGCACCTGTTGTGCCGGGTCTCGGTGGTCGGCGCCCGGTACCGGTTTCACGTGAAACGAGCCCCCGCACCGGAGCAGCCGCACCCTCACGTAGCTCATCGCCGTTTCACGTGAAACGAGGCCGAAGCACGCCTGCCGTGATCAGGGGCAGGCGTGCGTGGCGTTTCACGTGAAACGCCCACTGCCGCAACGGGGGTTGCCTGCGCGTCTCACCGGTGACGAGCACCTAGACTGAGCGCCGGACGCGAGGGTCGCGCCGGACATGGGCAGAGGATGTTGAATGGCGGAGAAGCGTCGCGCACTGGGTCGGGGTCTCGGAGCGCTCATCCCGAGCGCACCGAGTGGGGGAGCGGGTCGACCGGTCGACGTCTTCTTCCCGGAGCAGAAGCGCGAGGAGGACGGCGGTGGCATTGCCCTCGCCACCGAGGAGTCACCCGAGGCCCCCGTCGCGCCGGTCGGCGGAGCCGACGCTGCCCCCGCCGCATCGCAGCCGGCCCCGCCTGCGGACGGTTCCCAGCTCGCGGTCGTCCCCGGCGCGGAGTTCGCCGAGCTGGACATCGACTCGATCCGGCCCAACCCGCGCCAGCCGCGCACGGTCTTCGACGAGGACCACATGGGCGAGCTCGTCCACTCGATCCGCGAGATCGGCGTCCTGCAGCCCATCGTCGTGCGTCGCATCCCGGACGACCAGCTGGGCGAGGCCGAGGGCAAGCGCTACGAGCTCATCATGGGAGAGCGGCGCTGGCGGGCGTCGCAGCAGGCCGAGCAGGCCACGATCCCGGCGATCATCAAGGACACGAGCGACGACGACCTCCTGCGCGACGCGCTCCTGGAGAACCTGCACCGCAGCCAGCTCAACCCGCTCGAGGAGGCGGCCGCCTACCAGCAGCTGCTCGACGACTTCGGGTGCTCGCACGAGGAGCTCGCGACGCGCATCGGGCGGTCACGTCCGCAGATCTCGAACACGCTGCGCCTGCTCAAGCTGCCCCCGCTCGTCCAGCGGCGCGTCGCAGCGGGCGTCCTGAGCGCCGGCCACGCCCGGGCACTGCTCGGCCTGCCGGATGGTGCCTCCATGGAGCGGATGGCTCAGCGCATCGTCGCCGAGGGGCTGTCCGTCCGCACGGTCGAAGAGCTCGTCGCCCTCGGTGAAGGGGGCCAGGCCCCCAAGCCGCGCCGCCCGCGGGCGGGATCGCGCCATCCTCAGCTCGAGGAGTACACGTCGGGGCTCGCCGACCACCTCGAGACGCGGGTGGCCATCGCCCTCGGGCAGCGCAAGGGCAAGATCACGGTCGAGTTCGCCTCGGTCGAGGACCTGCGGCGCATCCTCGGCCTCATGGGCGTCGACGGTCAGAACCGCTGACCGCGAGAACGAGCTCCCCAACGGCAGAGCGGCGTTCGGCAGGCGCGCGACTCAGAGCCAGGCCGGTGGCCCCGGCACCCTGACACCGATCGCGCCACTGACGCGCACCACCGGACCGGCCGGCGTCCGGGCCTTCAGCTCGCTGCACTGTGCCGGGGAGCACCAGTGCGTGACGATGCCGCCGTACTCGTAGAACATCATCTGGATCGCACCGGCGACCGCGTCACCCCTGATGGTGCGGCGCACTGAAGGGTCCTGGTAGAGCACGACGTCGCGGATGCCGGTGCGCTGCTGAGCGGTCACGGCGGCGTCGATGATCGCGGCATACTCGCGGCGGGTCTGCTGGTGGGCCGCGACGTCGGTACGCCACTGGAAGAGACCCGTCACCGACAGGGCCACGAGCGCGGCGACGCCCACCCACCGGGCCCACCCGTCGCTCGCGAGGAGCAGTCCGGCCGGGACGACGGCCAGCAGCCAGCCCCAGAGCAGGCCGCGCGGGTTGGTCGCGACACCGGTGACGACGGTCTGCGCGCCGTCCAGGGCGACGATGACGGTGAAGCCGGTGAGGACGCGCAACCACGGTGCCCGCGTCCGCCGGTCGAGGAGTGCCACGACGCCGAGCACCCCGATCGCACAGAGGGCGGCCCAGCCCAGGGCCTTGGCGAGCGAACGCATGTCCCCGACGTACCGGCGGGTGTTGACCACGAGATCGTGCAGGTTGTGAGCCGTGTTGGGGTGGCGCCAGGCGGCGATCCGGATCCCGAAGTGGCGGAACGCGATCCAGTTCAAGAGGTAGATGGCCAGGATGCCGAGCCCGTAGCCCACGACGAAGACCACGCAGACTCCGATGGTCGTGCGCCACGAGGGAACCCTCAGGTGGACCAGCGCCGCCACGAGCAGCACCGGCGCCATCGGCGGATACGTCAGCACGCACAGCACCGTGGCGAGGCCCATCCAGATCCCCAGGCGGGCGCGCGTCGTCGAGGCGCGGGGGAGGGACCACACGGCGAGGGCCGCCACGACGACCGACGGGGTCAGCGTGGCCGGCCAGTAGACCAGCCGCTCCCACAGCGGCGAGGCGAACACCGCCAGGGCCATCAGCCCGGTCGCGAGCCGGCCGCGAACCGCGAAGAGCCGCACGAACCCGACGACGAAGAAGCCATAGGCCAGCGCGTAGAGCAGCGAGGCCACGAGAGGCGTCTCGTGCTGACCCACGACGAGCCACCACGCATAGTTGAGCCAGCGGCCCTCCGTGAGGTTCTTGTGCCAGACATCGGACCCGCCCGGGGCGTGCGCCGGCAGCATGTAGGGCCAGTCGTCGCGCCGGATGAACGGCGTGACCACCTGAGCCGCGTAGCCGCTACCCAGCACGCCGAGGACGACGGCGAGCACCGACACCCACACGGGCACCCGACCGTCCGTGACCTCGCGGATCTCGGCCGCGGGATGTTCGTCGGTGTCGTCCTGCACCCGCCTGACATGCACGGAGCCAGTCGCCATGTGCTCTCCTTCTCGGAAGCCGCCGGCGACTGCTGTTCCCCCTTCGGCAACGATACGGTAGCCGCGGGCAGGAGGAGACCCTGACGTGACGGGCCGCCGATGGACCGATCACCCGACCGATGCGCGGAGGAGAGCAGTGCCCGAGGGCCACACGATCCATGCCTTGGCGGCTCGACTCGAGCGGGCGTTCTCCGGCCGCGTCGTGGGGGCGTCGAGCCCGCAGGGACGGTTCGCGGCCGACGCGGCACGTCTCGACGGCCACGAGCTGCAGGGCGCGCGGGCGCACGGCAAGCACCTCTTCGTCGACATCGGACCGTCGACGCTCCACGTGCACCTGGGGCTCATCGGCAGCTTCCCGGTGCGCCAGGCTCCGGGCGGCGTCGTCCCGGTGCCGTTGCCGACCGTGCGTCTGCGACTCGAGACCGAGTCCCACTACGCCGACCTGCGCGGCCCGATGACCTGCACGCTCGTCGACGCCGATCGAGAGCGTGAGATCGTGGGCACCCTGGGGCCCGACCCGCTGCGCAGACGTCAACGACCGGAACGCGCCCGGCTACGAATCAGCAAGAGCCGCAAAGGAATCGGCGAGCTGCTCATGGACCAGTCCGTGGTCGCCGGCGTCGGGAACGTGTACCGCAGCGAGGTGCTGCATCGCCAGGCCGTCGATCCGCTCACCGCCGGTCGAGACCTCTCGCCCGAGGCGTGGACGGCCCTGTGGGACGACCTGGTCCTGCTCATGCCGCTCGGCGCGACGTTCTCGCAGATCCTGACCATGCCCGACCAGGTCGAGGCTGCGCGACGGCTCCGCCGCAGCGGCGCGCCCGGGTCGTCACCGAGTCCCTGACGGGCGAGCGTCTCGGCGACCACTTCGAGCGTCGGTTTCTCGTGTACAAGCGCACCGGCCTGGCCTGTCCGCGCTGTGCGGCCACGGTGCAGGACCGTGCCGTCGCCGGACGCACGCTCTACTGGTGCCCTTCCTGCCAGGTGCGCCGCTGAGACAGCCACGGACTCGTGCTCACGCCTGCGACGTTCCCTGGGTTCACCACGTGCTGAAGGGAGCTCGTGCCCGGACGGGGATCTCGACGAAGTCGTGACAGCCGAGCACCGGCAGCATCGCGCGCGGTGGCTGCGGCATGCGTCGCAGCCCCTCCGACTCGTCGAGGAAGGTGGGGGTGCCGAGCGTCAGCAGCTCGTGGCGCAGGTGCATCCGGCCGCCGTGGGCGGCACGGAGGTTGGCCAGCCAGTCGACGCCACGGCCGTAGGTGAGCGCCACCGTGACGTGGTCACCGCCGTCGAAAGCCATGATCGGCACGCGGAAGACGCGTCCCGAGCGGCGGCCGACGTGCTCGAGCTCGACGAACCAGCCGTGTCCGGCCAGGTGTCGCATCGCCTTGTTGAGCACATCGCGGTTCACCGTGGTGACGGCTCGGGGAAGGGGCACTCTCGGTCTCCTCAGTCGGCGACGCCGTCGGTGACGAGGTCGAGGCGCAACCGCACGACATCGCCGAGGTCGACGCCCTCGGCCGTGCGCACGTGCGCCTTGATCGGGACGACGAAGCCGCCGTCCTTGGGGAACAACGACGTCCGGAACTCGGTGCGGCCGAGCCGACCGTGCACGGGCAGGCAACCCCAGCCATAGCTCGCGAACGACCACGAGGACACCTCGTCGAGCTCGGGCTCGGGAACGACGACGAAGTGGTATGGCGAGGGCCCGCGCCAGTAGACGACCTCGCCCGTGAAGTCGACGCGGAAGAGCCCTGGGGCGGTGGGTGCCACGACACCCAGCATCCAACGCACCGACCCCCATCACAACGAGGCGCACGGTCGTAGATTGACGTCATGGTCTTCACGGGGAGCCGACCGGCGCCGACGCACGTCCTCGCCCACCTGTCCGACACGCACCTCATCGCGGGTGACGGACTGCTCCAGGGGCACATCGACACGGTCACCCAGCTGCGCCAGGCGCTGGAGAAGGTCGAGGCCTCGGGCGAGCGGTTCGACGCCATCGTGCTGTCCGGCGACCTCACCGACAGCGCGCAGCCGGAGGCGTACGCGCGTCTCCGCGAGCTCGTCGAGCCCGTGGCCGAGCGGCTGGGCGCCACCGTCGTCGTGACGGGAGGCAACCACGACGAGCGGCGCCCCCTCGCACTCGGGTGGTTCGGACGCGACACGGACGAGCCCCAGGACACCGTGACGGACGTGGGCGGCTTGCGGATCGTCGCGGTCGACTCGGCCCTGCCCGGCTTCCACCACGGCGGCTTCTCGGACAGCCAGTACGCGTGGCTCGCCGATGTCCTCTCGACGCCGGCCGAGCACGGGACCGTGCTCGTCATGCACCACCCGCCCATCACCTACCGGTCCCCGGTCATGCAGCTGCTCGACTTCGACGACCCCGGCCGGCTGCGCCGCGCGCTGGCGGGCTCGGACGTGCGTGCCATCCTCAGCGGTCACCTGCACGTCACGAGCTTCGGCACGCTCGGCACCGTCCCGGTGTTCGTCGCGGGCGGCGTGTCATACGTCGACGACGTCGGCGCCCCGCGCGAGCTGCTCATGGGGGTCGACGGCCCGCAGTCGTGGAACCTCGTCGAGGTGCACGGCGACCACGTCGTCGCCACGGTGGCCCCGGTGGCGCAGCACCCGACCTGGCCCAGCCTCAGCGACGCCGTGGTCGACTACATGGCCACGGTCCCCGAGGAGGACCGGCGCACCGTCTTCTCGACGAAACACTGACCTTTTGACAATCGAAATGTCGAGGCCGGCCGATCCAGATCGACATGGGGGTGACGGCCACCGGGACCACCCGGAACCACCAGCACCCGCCACCCCGCTGACAAGGAGCACGACATGTCCTTCCAGGCCTACCTCGACGCGATCGAGACGAAGACCGGCCTCGCCCCGCAGGAGCTGCTCGAGCAGGCGGCCGCGAAGGGCTACGGCCCCGACACCAAGGCCGCGGTCGTCGTCAGCTGGCTCGCCGCCGACCACGGACTGGGTCGGGGTCACGCCATGGCCCTGTTCCACGTCGTCAAGAACGGCGCGGAGATCAGCGACAGGCACGTCGGCACGACAGGCACCCACCGCGACGCCTCGACACGGCTGCACCTCGACGGCATCGCGCACCGCTAGCGCAGACATGCTCGACATCCAGCACACGAAAACGACCATGCGACAAAGAGTTTCGACAGGAGACCAACGATGAGCACAACCCCGACCACTCCCACCACGGTCCGCACCGCTCAGTCCGCCGACGGCACGACGATCGCCTTCGAGGCGTACGGCAGCGGCCCCGTCGTCGCGGTCGTCGGCGGCGCGTTCTGCGACCGGGGCGCGTTCCGGGACCTCGCCCAGGCGCTCGGCGACCTCGGCTTCACCGGCGTCACCTACGACCGACGCGGCAGGGGAGACAGCGGTGACACCTTGCCCTACGCCGTGGCGCGTGAGGTCGAGGACGTCACGGCTGTCATCGAGGCGGCAGGCGAATCCGGCTCTGCTGCCTACGCGTTCGGCATCTCGTCCGGAGGCGCTCTCGTCATCGAGGCCGCCGCCGGAGGGGCACCGCTGGCCAAGGCTGCGGCCATGGAGGTGCCCTACCGCACCGCTTCCTGGCCGCCACCGCCCGCCGACTACATCGAACGCCTCGAGGCGTACGAGGAGGCCGGCGACCGCGAGGGGATCCTGCGCTTCTTCAACCGCGAGGCGGTGGGAATGCCGGACGAGATGGTCGACGGGCTCAAGGGAACCCCGATGTGGGAGCCGATGCTGTCGATGACCTACACGGTGAAGTACGACGGGTTCTGCCTCGGTGGCGACGATCAGGACATCCCCGCGGAAACCTTTGCCCGCGTTGGGATCCCGTTCCTGTCAGTGTGCAGCAGCGGCACGCAGATGCCGTGGCTCCACGACGCCGCCCAGGTCGTCGCCGACGCCCTGCCGAACGCCACGGCCGTGGAGCTGCCGGGAGAGTTCCACCAGGTCCCGGCGTCGACACTCGCGCCGGCCCTCGCCGAGTTCTTCACGGGCTGAACGGATCCCGAACTGCGGTAGGTGGGTTCCTCTGGCAGGCAAAGGGGCCCACCTACCTGAGCGTCACAGCAGGGACAGCGCCGGATTGTGGTCGGGTCGCACGGGCTCACGCACCGGGCCGGGTGGCGTGCCGTCGCCGAACGGCGTGCCACCGAGCGCCTCGCGCCCGTGCGGCGCGGCCCAGCCCTCCAGGGCGGGCCCGAGTGGCACGATCCCCGTGGGGTTCACGTCACGGTGCACGAGGTAGTAGTGCCGCTTGATGTGCGCGAAGTCGACGGTGTCGCCGAACCCGGGCGTCTGGAACAGGTCGCGGGCGTACGCCCAGAGGACCGGCATCTCGGCGAGCTTGTTGCGGTTGCACTTGAAGTGCCCGTGGTACACCGGGTCGAATCGCACGAGCGTGGTGAAGAGGCGCACGTCGGCCTCGGTCACGTGGTCCCCGACGAGGTAGCGGCGCGTGGACAGGCGCTCCTCGAGCAGGTCGAGGTGCCGCCACAACCGCGTGTAGGCCTTCTCGTACGCCTCCTGCGTGCCGGCGAAGCCGCAGCGGTACACGCCGTTGTTGACGAAGCGGTAGATCGGCTCGCTCACCGCCTCGATCTCGTCGGCCAGCGCGTCGGGGTAGAGGTCCGGGGCGCCCTCGCGGTGCAGGTCACGCCACTGCGTCTCGAGGTCGACGGTGATCTGCTTGAAGTCGTTCGTCACGACCTGACCCGTGGGCACGTCGACGATGGCGGGCACCGTGATGCCGCGCGGGTACTCGGGATCACGACGAAGGTAGGCGTCCTGGATGCGCGGGATCCCCAGCACGGGGTCGCGGCCACCGGGGTCGAGGTCGAAGGTCCAGCTGCGGCTGTCGTGGGTCGGCCCGCAGATCCCCATCGACAGCGCGTCCTCGAGGCCCAGGAGCCGGCGCACGATGGTCGCGCGGTTGGCCCATGGGCACGCCCGCGACACCACGAGCCGGTACCGGCCGGCCTCGACCGGCCAGCCGTCACGCGCGTCACGGGTGATGCGCGTCGTGATGTAGTTCGTGTCGCGCTTGAAGCTCTTCTCGACGTATGTGCCGGGTTCGCTCATGCCCTTCACCCTAGGTGCGCCGACGCGTGGCCCGGCGACGTGGCCGACGCAACGCCAGCGCGTCCGGCGGGCACGACGCGTCGCGGTCGGGTCAGAATGGGGCCATGCCCGGAACGAGGACGCGTGAGCTGCTCCCGCTCACGCCCGAGCGCGTCGGGGACCTCGTCGGTCCGTGCGCGCCGTGCACGTTCTGGCAGACCGTCCCCCACAACGGGCACGGCCGGCCGACCGACCCTCTGGACCTCCTGACGGGCTGGGTCGAGCAGGTCACGGCGGACTGGGGGCCCCCAGGACGCGTCGCCTACGTCGACGGCCACGCGGTCGGGCACGTCATCGTGGCCCCGGCCCGACACGTGCCCCGCCTCGCCGCCTTCCCCACCTCACCCTCGGACCCGGCGACGCTCATGCTCGTCACCGCGATGACGGCGAATCCCCGCAGCGCGGTCGACGGCGTCGCCCGCGGCGGCAAGGCGCTGCGCAAGACGCTCGTGCAGGCGGCGGCGAAGGAAGCACTGAACCACCGGGTGCGCTCCCTCGACGTCGTCGCGGCGCGACCCCTGGCTGTGCACCGGCACACCTGCGTGCTCGAGGCGTACCTGCTCGAGGAGGCCGGCTTCCGGGTCGAGCGGGACCACCCGACCTACCCCCGGCTGCGCATCGACCTGCGCACCCTCGTGACGATCCGCGACGAGGCGGCCGAGGCGGTGCGCCGAGCGCTGGCCAAGGTGCCCGGGGTGCGCCCGGTGCCGGAGACGCACCCGAACGGCTCGAGCCACGCCTGACGCGTCAGGTGCCGGTGCGCGGCGGTGAGGCGTCGGACCCGACCTGCTGGCGTCGCATCGCCTCGAGGTGGCGGCGCAGGTCGTCGAGGCGCAGGACGCCGGTGCGGGTCGTGTCGGCCTCGCCGAAGTACATCCGCTGGAGCGCGACGACGACGGCCTCGGCGATGGCGTCGAGGGTGCGCGCGTCGGACAGCGCCGTCGCGTCGGCCTCGTTGTTGAGGTAGCCGAAGTCGAGGCGCACGGCGGGCATCCGCGTGCGGCGCAGCAGCGACCAGGTGCGGGCGTGGGTGCGGCAGTCGGTGAGACCGGTGCGGGCCACGATCTCGCGCAGCAGCAGGTCGGCGAAGTGCTCGCCGGTGGTCGACCAGCCGGCGCCGTCCGCGTGGCCGTAGAAGAACGTGGCGACGCCGTGCGCCGAGCCGGTGGCGCTGTGGTCGGCGTGCAGCGACAGGACGAGATCGGCGTCGCAGGAGTTGGCGAAGGCGGCGCGCTCCTCGTCGGTGCCTGCGTCGGTGGCCGCCGTGCGGGTGAACACGACGCTGACGCCGTGCGCCGAGAGGCGACCCTCGATGCGCCGGGCGAGGTCGAGGGCCACCTGGGCCTCGACGAGTCCGCCGTGTCCGGTGGCACCGGCGTCGCGGCCGCCGTGGCCCGGGTCCAGCACGATGGTGCGCCCGCCCAGGGAGAACCCGCTGCGGCGGATGTGCTCGCGCTCGCGCAGGGCGTTCGCGGAACCGCCGACGACCGAGCGGCGCAGGCCGGCAAAGGCGCGCATCGTCTCCGGGCCGACGACACCGTCGGGCACGAGCCCGACCGCGGCCTGGAAGGCTCGCACGGCGGCGTCGGTGTCGGGGCCGTGGAGGCCGTCGACCTTGCCGGCTGTGAAGCCGAGCTCGGCGAGCCGGGCCTGCAGCGCCACGACGTCATCGCCCTCGAGGAAGTGCTCGGGCAGGTAGCGAAGGACGCGGTCGCCCAGGGCCCAGCGGGCACCGTCGAGCGCTGCGAAGGTCGAGAGCCCGACGACGCCGTCGACGAGCAGCCCGCGCCGCTGCTGGAAGGACTTGACCGCCTTCTCGACGCTCTCGTCGTAGATCGGGTCGCCGAACCGGTCGACGTGGCCGGCGCCCCCGGGCAGGTCGCCGGTGACGACGAGCCGCTCGCACACGGCCGCTACGGCGGGACCGGAGTCACCGCGTCGGAGCACGACGATCGGGAGAGGGGTCATGACGGCTCCTTCCGGTGGAGGAGGCCCGAGCACGGGACGCTGAGGTGACGCGAGCGGGCGGGGTGAGGTGGCCTGGAGGGCACGTGTCTCGACCCAAGGGCAGCGTAGTACGCGAAGGGGGTGGGGCCACACGGCCGACCACCCCCGACAACGTACCCGATCAGGCGATGAACTCCTCGAGCTCACGCAGCAGCTTCGGCTTCGGGTGGGCACCGACGATCGTCTTGACGACCTCGCCCTTGACGTACACGTTGAGCGTCGGGATGGACACGACGCCGTAGCGGGCGGCCGTGTCGACGTTGGCGTCGGTGTCGAGCTTGACGATCTCGATCTTGTCGCCGTACTGCTCGTTGATCTCCTCGAGGATCGGGGCCACCTTGCGGCACGGGCCGCACCACGTCGCCCAGAAGTCGACGAGCACGGGCTTCTCGCTCATGAGGACGTCGTCGGCGAAGGTGGCGTCGGTCGTGTTCTTCAGTGCCATGGAGATTCCTTCTCGGGTGCGGGTGGCGAGGTGGGTGGAGCGCTGGGTCGGGCTGGCGCGGGGCCGGTCAGGCGTCGTGCAGGTCAGGCGTCGGCGCCGACGGTGGCGCGCGGGTCGGGGATCGCGCCGGAGTCGGTGTCGTCGATGGCGGCGGCCTCCGCGGCGGCATCGGCGCTCGAGGAGGTGTCCTCGAGCGCGGCGAGGTAGTGCTCGGCGTCCAGGGCGGCCGCACAGCCGGAGCCGGCCGCGGTGATGGCCTGGCGGTAGGTGTGGTCGACGAGGTCGCCCGAGGCGAAGACGCCGGGCAGGTTGGTGCGGGTGGAACGGCCCTGGACGAGCACGTAGCCGGCGTCGTCGGTGTCGACGATGCCCTTGACGAGCTCGTTGCGCGGGTCGTGGCCGATGGCGACGAACAGACCGGTGACCGCGAGCTCGCGGGTGTCGCCGGTGACGGTGTCGCGGAGCGTGACGCCGGACAGCTTGCCCTCGCCGTGGATCTGCGCGACCTCGGAGTTCCACGCGAAGCGGATCTTGTCGTTGGCGAAGGCGCGGTCGGCCATGATCTTGCTGGCGCGCAGCTCCTCGCGGCGGTGGACGATCGTGACGGTCCGGGCGAACTTCGTCAGGAAGGTGGCCTCTTCGATGGCGGAGTCACCGCCGCCGACGACCGCGATGTCCTGGTCGCGGAAGAAGAAGCCGTCACAGGTGGCACACCACGAGACGCCGTGGCCCGACAGCTCCTTCTCGCGGGGCAGGCCGAGCTCGCGGTAGGCCGACCCCATCGAGAGGATGACGGCCTTGGCGCGGTGCACGTTGCCCTCGCCGTCGGTGACGGTCTTGACGTCGCCAGTGAGGTCGACGGCCGTGACGTCGTCGGTGACGAGCTCGGCGCCGAAGCGCTCGGCCTGGGCGCGCATGTTCTCCATGAGGTCCGGGCCCATGATGCCGTCCTGGAAGCCCGGGAAGTTCTCGACGTCGGTCGTGTTCATGAGCGCGCCGCCGGCGGTGACGGCGCCCTCGAAGACGAGGGGGGCCAGGTTCGCCCGTGCGGCGTAGACGGCGGCCGTGTACCCGGCCGGGCCGGAGCCGATGATGATGACGTTGCGCACGTCGGACATGTCGGACACTGGAACTGCTCCTCGATGACGCTCGATGACACTCTCGCTGGCACAGGTGAGGCGCCGGACGCCCCGTCGTGTGCCCACGGGTCCGCGCACCGAGTCGGCGCCGCGGGCCTCATGGGCCTCAACCGATCCTAGGCGGTCCTTGTTCCCGCGCCTCCCAGCACGCCGACGCGTCAGGGCACGGGGGTCGCAGGGTGCAGCACACCCGGTGCCTGCGCCGAGCACGAGCGCTCGACCGCCCACACGCTGCTCACGCCGTCGCGCGTCACGACGACGACCGCGGCCGGACGCCCCTCGAACGTCGCGAGGTCGGCCGACACGGCGCTAGGGGCCGAGGGGGCGACGCCCAGGCCCTCGAGGCACGACGCGAGACCCACCTCGGTGCCGATCGGGCCGATGGCGGGTGCCTCGGCGGCACCCGGGCGCAGCGGGGCGCCCGGGTGGTCGAGCAGGTCGCGGGCCTGGGCACCGAGGGTGGCAGCCGCGTAGGCGGTGCTGCCGAGCTGGATGTGGACGCCCGAAGCGGCGGGCCCCGGCGACGCCGACGTGGCGGCAGGGGTCGAGGAGCTGAACCCGCCGCCGATGACGGCGGTGCTGTTCGGGCGCTTCGTCAGGTGCAGCGCCGACGCACCCGCCGCGACCACGAGGGCGGCTGCGGCGACCGCAGCGGCCAGGTAGTACGGACCGCGGCGACGCTGCGGCCGGCGCAGCTCGAGGACGGTGGCGTGCTCGTCGTGCGGGCCAGCCGGCGCCGACGCGTCGGCGAGCGGACCCCGGTCGACGCGGAGCCGGGCCTCCTGCGCGAGGGCGACCGCGATGCGTTCGGCGACGGCGTCCGGCATCGGGCCGGGATCGGGGTCGGGCGCCGCGAGCAGGACACGGACGCGGTCGTCGAGCTCGGCGTCCGCTCCGTACGGGCCGTACGCGTCGAGCTCGGTGTCCTCGTCATGGGCGTCGTGCACGTGGTCGGGCGCGGGCTCGGTCGGTTCGTCGGGGTCGAGGTGCGGCTCAGGGGAATGCCTGGACTCGTCCACGGGGTGGGTCCTTCGTCAGGTGCGTGCAGGGTGGTGCCGGGGGCCGTGCAGAGCGTGCTGGTGCACGGTTCCGTACCCGGCAGGGACCGGGCGTGGATAGCCGTACGCCGGGGTTTCGACGCCCTGACACCGCCCCCCGGTTCCACCCGGATTCAACCATCGTGGCCTGAAGGGGGGATCCGGCCGACCGCCGTGGCAGCGAGCCGGGCGGTGACCGGACGGCGGGCTCAGGCGTCGGCGGTGGGCCGCCGGCCCGGCGTCAGCCCGAGGTGCTGGGCCAGGGCGGTGCGCCCGCGGGCGCAGCGCGACTTGATGGTGCCCTCGGCGACGCCGAGGATCTCGGCGGCCTCCGCCACGGGCACGGCGTGCATGTCGACGAGGACCAGGGCCGCCCGCTGGCCCTCGGGGAGCCGCTCGAGGGCCTCCCGGATGTCGAGGCGGACCTCGGTGGAGGCGTGGTCGTCGTGCCGGTCGGCGAGCTCGTACTCGGGCAGCTCGCTCGTGGGCTTGCGGCGCCGGAGCCGGTCGAGGCAGGCGTTGACGACGATGCGGTGCAGCCACGTCGTGACGGCGGCCTCGCCCCGGAAGGAGTCGGCGCGTCGGAACGCGGCGATGAAGCCGTCCTGGACGCAGTCGGCCGCGAGCTCGGGGTCGCGCACCGTGCGCAGCGCGACGGCCCACATCCGGTCCTTGTGGCGGCGAAAGAGCTCACCGAAGGCGTGGTCGTCACCCTCGACGTGCAGCCGGAGCAGATCCCGGTCGCTCAGCTCGGCGAACGGGGCGCCAGGGCCCCCGTCCACCTCAGCGCACCGTCACTTCGTTGATCTGGGCGCGGAAGTGCTTGGGCGCCTCGTCGGGGGCCGCCTTGGTGATGAAGACGATGATCTTCGTGGCCGGCTGGAGGTCGCCGGACGCCTTGATCGTCACAGTGCCCTGCGCGCCGGACTTGGAGCCGACCTCCTGGGCGCCGGTGCGTGAGTCGCCGCTGGTCGCGTAGACCGTGACGTCCTGCTGGGCCGGGAGGACGAGCGTGACCTCCTTGACCTGCGTCGGCTGGTTGAGGGTCAGGATGAGGCCGAGGCCGTCCTTGCCGCCGTTGTAGTCGGCGCTGCCGTACCAGCGGGAGCGCCAGCCGGTGCTCGGGTCGCCGTCGAAGGCCTTGCCGGCGTTCTGGTCGGCCTCGTTGCCGTCCTGTTCGTCGTAGCCCTTGCCGCTCGTGATCGAGACAGCCGTCGCCGGTGGCGCCTGGTTGCTCGTGCTAGGCGGCGCCTGCGTCGTGGAGCCTCCCTGGCTCTGCGACAGCTTGCGGGTCTGGGTGACCGTGACGGTGCCCCCGGCGCCGCTCGGACCGTCGTGCTGGCCGATCATGGCGACGTTCTTGATCCCGACGAAGAGCCCGATGAGCACGAGGATCCCGACGACGGCGAGGGCGATGCGCGACTGGGCGCCGCTGGGCCGCTCGGGGGTGTCGCGGCCGAAGACCGGCACCGGCGGCTCGAGACGGCCGGTGGGCGCCTCCTCGAGGGCGTCGGACAGGTGGATGTCCTCGCCGTCGAAGTCGTCGTGGCCGCCCCGCCGCTCGGCGGCCTTGGCGGCGGCCTTGTCGGCGGCGGCCCGGGCGAACGAGCCGACCTTGTCGCCGATCGTCCCGGCGACTCCCACGGCGGCCGCACCGGCGGCGGCGATCCCGGCCTGGGCGCGGGCGCTCGCCGAGTCCTCGCGGACCGTGGCGGGTGAGCCGCTCGAAGCCCCGTTGGCCGGGCGCTCCAGGAACTGGGTGTGGGCGTTCGAGGGTGCGGACGTGGCACCGGCGACGGCCTGCGGCATCTCCTCGGTGCGCTCACCGGTGCCGAGTGCGTCGTGCGTGGTGGTGGGGTCGCCCGCGTACGACTGGACGTCGGCGGCTCGCTCGGCAGTCCGCTCGGCGGTCGGGTCGGAGCCGAACGGGCTGAACGCGGCGGTGTCCTCGCCCGAGCCCGAGCCCGACGCGGCAGCTATGCCGTAGCCGGCTCCGGCTGCCGCACCGACGGCCATGGCGCCGGCGCCGAGGTCGGAGACCGCGGGGAGCACGCGCGTCGGCTCGAAGTCCTCCGGCGTCGGTGTGAGCCGGATGCCCGAGGCGCCGTCGGAGGCCGGCGGCTGCGAGGGCCAGGGCGCGATCTGCAGGGCGAGGTCGCCCGGCGACACGGGGCCCCGGTGGCCGCCGCCGAGCGTCATGCGGCAGATGAGGTCGAGATCGTTCGGGACGCCGACGGCGATCTCGGACGGCGCCGCCACGCCGCCGACGATCGTCGGGGCGGTCTCGAGGCCGACGGAACCGCCGGCCGGGATGAGCCCGCCGTCGACGGCGACGAGGGGCCAGCGCCCGGTGAGGCCGGCGTAGGCGATCTTGACGAGGCCCACGGCGTCGGCGCGCGACGCACGGTCGTCGGACAGTCGGTCGGCCCCGGTGAGGGCGGCCTCGGTGGCCAGGCCACGGACCTTGACCTCGCCGTCGGGCATCCGCAGGACCGCGCTCGGCGTCAGCGCGAGGTGGTGCAGGCCACGGTGGCCGGCCTTGTCGAGCGCCGTGGCGGCCTCGCCGGTGAGGCGCCGCACCTCGTCGGCCGACAGGCCGCCCATCTGGAGCAGGTGCGACAGCGGGAGCGCGCCGGTGAGCGGCTCCTCGACGATGAAGCCGACGCCCTGGTCGGTGCCGACGTCGAGGACGCGCACGAGGCGAGGGTCCTCGATGCCCGCGGCGCGGCGTGCGGCGTCGAGCGCCGGCGCGGCGACGGGCGAACCGCCGGGGAAGACGACGACCACGACCTCGCGCTCGAGCGTGTGGTCACTGGCGCGCCACCGTTCGTGGTGCTCGCCCTCGGAGGTGCGCAGCGTTACCGCGTAGCGACCGCCGAGGACCGTCCCGGGTCCAACTCCCTGCACGTGCGTCACCCTCCCTCGTCGTCGTCCGGATTGTCTGGTGTCGTCGCGTTCTGGTGCCTGCTCGTCGGTCGCGACAGCGCGCAACCTGCCCACATCCTAGGCGGAGTCAGTCGCGATCCCCGTCCTCGACAGCCTCGTGCGCCGCGGTGACGGCCTCGATGTCGGGGATCTCGTCGACGCGCGAGGTGCCCTTGAGCACGGCCCGGACGATGCCGGCGAGCAGGACCAGGCCCACGAGGATGCCACCGACCCAGTAGATCGCGCCGTCGATGGGGTTGGCCGACACGGCGATCTGGGCCGGCGTGCCGATGACGGTGCCGTCCGCCGTCGTGAGCCAGGCCCGGATCTCGGCCTTGCCGGCGGCGACGGCCGCCACCTCGACCTGCACGTTGGTCCGCGACGAGGGACCGATGGTGATCGGACCGGGGTCGCTGACGACCTGGACGCGCGGGTTGGTCGGGGCGAGCCGGAGCCGCAGGTCGGTGACCTCGTAGTCGAGGCCGTTCTCGACGGTGACCCGCAGCGTGCCGTTCTCGGCGAGGAGGTTGACGGTGCCGCGCGGCTGCACGACCTTGAGGGCCTGGGTGGCCGCCCGGACGTCGGCCGTCACCGACGCCGACAGCACGACCCAGCCCTTGGGGTTGTAGCGCCACCGCGCGCTCGCGAGCTCGTCGAGCACCTCGCGGTAGACCCGCTCGAACTCGGCCCCGTCGGCGAGCACGGCCGCCACCGACAGCAGCGTGTCGCGCTGCTCGGCCATGTAGTCGAGGCGTCGGGCGTCGAGCACCGGGCGCGGGGCGGCCGGGGCGACGGGGCCGGCGGGCTTCTGCTGGGCGGTGGCCTTGTCGCTCGCGGTGTCGGTGAGCAGGGACGCGGCGTCGACGCCGTCGAGCCACGGCGCGTCGGCGACGGCACCGAGGAACGCGGAGAGGTCGTCCGGGTCCGGGTCGTAGGTGCGTGGCGCCGTGACGAGGACCGACCGGGCCATGCCGGGACGCTCACCGAGCAGGACGAGGGACTCGGCCAGGAAACGCTGCGTCGGTAGGACTGCGCTCGCGTCGGTGCGTTGCGGCAGCAGGACCGACAGCCGCGGGTCGTAGGTGAGCAGGCGCGTGCCGCCGGTGGCGATGCGTGCGGCGCTCGGCGTGTACGGCGAGGCGGCGGTGACCGCGTTGCGGTTGACCACGATGCCGGCGGCCTTCTTCACCGTCGTCCCGGCCAGCAGGGTGCGGATGCCGGTCTCGCGACCGGGGGGCAGGAGCCCGTCGATGGGCCAGACGACATCGCCCCGGACCGGCTGGTGGACCCGGGCTGCGACGGCGGCGCTGCGGCTGACGAGGTCACGGATGAGGGCGTTGGCCGGGTCGGTGCCGACCGCGGCCGCGATGTCGGCGTCCGTGTAGGGCAGCGCCCAGAGGCTGCGACCGGCGAGGCCCGCCGCGAGGGTGTCGCCGAGACGGGAGATGTCGCGGGCCGCGGCCGAGACGGCCGCCGGCTGGCCACCGCTGTCGGTGGGCTGGTCGGTGGGCGTCGGCGTGCCGCTCGTACCGGTCGAGCCCGTGGCCGGTGGGGTCGGGGTCGTCCCGCTCGGGGTGCCGGTGCTCGTGCTCGTGGCCGTCCCCGTCGGGGAGCCGGAGGGCGCGCCGGCCGGTGAGGCGTCGGGGCCGAAGACGGACGGGTCGACGGCGAGGGTCACCGGGTGCCCCGCGGTGCCCGACACGATGCGGTCGACGCGGGAGCCGGGGCCGATCGTGCGTTGCCACGCCGCGAGGCGCACGTCGTCGTCACGTGAGAACAGGGCGGTGTCGGGGTTGAGCGTCAGCGGCACCACCGTCGCGAGGCGCAGCGGCACGTACTCCTTGCGGTTGTTCCACGCGAGGAACGTGCGGGTGGCGCCGGCGGGCGCCGAGGCACCGTCCTGCACCACCTCGACGGCGATCGGGAGCGCGGCGAAGGCCGCCTTGTCGTACAGCTTCACCGAGGGGAGCGTGATGCTGAAGCTCCGGGTGCTTCCCGACGCGACGTCGGGCAGCGTGCGCGTCGCGACCGTGGGGCCGTCGGCGGGCGTGCGGCCGGAGGCCCAGTCGTCGAGGGCGGTGCGCTGGTTGACGGTCACGCCACCGCGAACGACGCGCACCGTCGGCCCGGTCAGTGGCCCGGTCAGTGGCGCCGTGACCGTGCCGGTGATCCTGACGTCGGTGCCGGCTCGCACGACGCTGGGGCTCAGCGAGTCGAGGACGATGACGGCACGGTCGCGCGCGGGCGTGACGCGGGGCGTCGTGTCGGAGGTCCCGCGCTCACCGACGGCCGGGTCGGCGGTGTCCGACGTCGCCGGGGCAGACGCGGCCTGCTGCGCAGCGGCCGTGCCGAGGGGTGCGACGGTGGCGCCGAGGATGGCCGCGACGCCGAGGGGCACCGCCATTCTGCGCACGAGCCGGGTCGCGCGGCGTCCGTTGGTGCCCGGACGTCGCGACCCCCACCGGGTCACGCGGTGCCTGCCAGCCGGTTCCACGCCGCCTGTGCGATGCGGCGCTCGTTGGGGAAGGTCAGCCGGCGGTGGACCTCGTCGAGGCGCATCCACGCGACGTCGATGGCCTCGTGGTCGGGGTCGTTCTCGATGGACAGCTCACCCCCGAGGGCCTCGAGCAGGTAGTGGTGCACGAACTTGTGCACCCGTTTGGTCGATGTGGCGAACCAGTAGTCGATGGTGCCGAGCTCGACGAGCACGCGGCCGATGATGCCGGTCTCCTCGGCGACCTCGCGCATCGCGGTCTCGACGAGGGTCTCGCCGGGCTCGACGTGGCCCTTGGGCAGGCACCACTCGACGCGCCCGGCCCGGTTGCGGCGGGCGATGATGGCGATGATCGCCTGGCCGTCGCGGACGTCGACGACGATGCCTCCGGCAGAACGCTCCTCGACCGCGGGCAGTCGACGGCCAGGAACCTGGCTCGGGATCGGCTGCGCGCTCACATCGTCACCATAACGGGCACGGGGCCGGGGGTCCTCGTCGTCGGGACCGACGCGGCCGACGAGCCCGACGAGTCCCAGTGCCGCGCTCACCTAGGCTGGTCCGGTGCTCGAACGACCTGACCCCACCCCCGCCCGGCCGGCCGCCGACGCCGGGCCGGCCCTGCTCGAGGCGGCCGTCGCGCGCCTCGCGCCGGTCCTGCCGATGCTCACCGAGCTCGGCGAGCGGTTCGTGGCCGCGGGACACGAGCTGGCCCTCGTCGGTGGCCCGGTCCGCGACGCCTTCCTCGGGCGCGTCTCGCCCGACCTCGACCTGACGACCGACGCGCGCCCCGACGCCATCCTCGGCGTCGTCCGCGGCTGGGCCGACGCGCACTGGGACATCGGCCGCGACTTCGGCACCATCGGCGTCCGCAAGGGCAGCCACACCATCGAGATCACGACGTACCGCGCCGACACCTACGACCGCACGAGCCGCAAGCCGGAGGTGATGTTCGGCGACGCCCTCGACGGCGACCTCGTGCGCCGCGACTTCACCGTGAACGCCATGGCGATCCGGCTGCCGAGCCTCGAGTTCGTCGACGTGCACGGCGGCCTGCCCGACCTCGTGGGCCGCCGCCTCATGACGCCGGCCGCCCCGGAGGAGTCCTTCGCCGACGACCCGCTCCGGATGATGCGCGCCGCGAGGTTCGCCGCCCAGCTCGGCTTCGACGTGGCGCCGGAGGTGCGGGCGGCGATGGAGGAGCGGGCCGAGACGCTGACGATGATCTCGGCCGAGCGCGTCCGTGACGAGTTCTCCAAGCTCGTCCTGTCGCCCGACCCGCGTCTCGGGCTCACCCTGCTCGTCGACACCGGCCTGGCGTCGGTGTTCGTGCCCGAGCTGCCGGCGCTGCGCCTCGAGGTCGACGAGCACCACCGCCACAAGGACGTCTACGAGCACACGCTGACCGTCCTAGAGCAGGCGATCGCCCTCGAGGGCCCGGCCGACGGCCCGCCCGAGTCGGTGCCGGGCCCCGACCTCGTGCTGCGCCTCGCGGCGCTCTTCCACGACATCGGCAAGCCGCCGACGCGTCGGTTCGAGAAGGGCGGCGGCGTCTCCTTCCACCACCACGAGGTCGTCGGCGCCAAGCTGACGAGCAAGCGGATGAAGGCGATGCGCTTCGACAAGGACACGACCAAGCAGGTGTCCCGCCTCGTCGAGCTGCACCTGCGCTTCCACGGCTACGGCGACGGGCAGTGGACCGACTCCGCGGTGCGTCGCTACGCCACAGACGCGGGGGCGCTGCTGCAGCGGCTGCACCGGCTGACCCGCTCCGACTGCACGACCCGCAACGTCCGAAAGGCCCAGCGGCTCTCCCGCGCCTACGACGACCTCGAGGTGCGCATCGACCGGCTCGCCGCCGAAGAGGAGCTGGGCCGGGTACGGCCCGAGCTCAACGGCAACGAGATCGCCGAGGCGCTGGGGATCCGGCCGGGCCCGGTGCTCGGCGAGGCCTACGACTACCTGTTGTCGGTGCGCCTCGACGACGGTCCGATCGGCAAGGACGCCGCCCGCGAGAAGCTCCTCGCGTGGTGGGCGGCCCGCGCCGACGCCTGACCCGACGCGAGAGCCGCCGCCTGACCGGAGCGCCTGACCGGAGGTGACCGGAGGCCCGACCACGGGCACCCGGCGATCTGCCCGTGGCGGGGAGTTCTCCCCATCGCGGCGTCGCCCGGCCAGGCCTAGGCTGGGGCGGTCCGGAGCCGGTCCCGGTGGCTCGGCTCCGGTCCGGTCCGACCCGTCCGTCGGTTCCGAGCTCCGGCGCTGCAACGGCTCGCCCACGGTTCGCGGGTCGCCGACGACCGATCTGACACCCTTCGCGGTGTTTGATTGACTGACCGCGCCGTCCCCGTCCCCTGCGGGAACGACCGAAAGGAACCGTGCATGACCATCCTCGCCTACCCGAGCGCCGACTTCCCGGGCCTGCCGGCCGTGGCCCTCGAGGTTCCCGAGGAGTGGGAGCCGGTGCACGCACCCGGCACGACGATGGCCGCGCGGCTGCCGCGCGACGGTGCCTTCGCGCCGAACGTCGTCGTCAGCATCGAGCAGTGCGGCCCGGCGTTCCGGGTCGAGGAGTCGCTCGAGCAGGTCGCCGCGATGGCACGCTCGCGCGGCGGTGACGTCTCCGAGCCGTACGCCGCCGAGCTCGCCGGCGCGGCGTTCGTCGGGTGCGACGCGACGTGGCCCGACGCCGACGTCGACACCGTCCTGCAGGCCAACCTCTTCCACGTCGTCCCGTCCGGTACCGACGCCGGGCGCCCCGCCTTCCTCGTCCAGCTGACCGGTGCGGTCGGCGGCGCGTCCGCCGAGACCGACTACGAGCTGATCCGCGAGGTCATCACCTCCGTCCGCGTCACGCCCTGGTCGGGTGCCGGAGAGGCGCCGGTCGCGACCGGCGTCCGCAAGGCCGGGGAGTGACCGCCGTGCTGCCGACCATCTCCGTCGGCGTCCGCACCGACGTCGGACGCGTCCGCAAGCACAACGAGGACAGCGCGGGCGCCGAGGGCACGGTCTTCGTCGTCGCCGACGGCATGGGCGGCCACGCCGCCGGCGAGGTCGCGAGCCGCATCGCCGCCGAGGCGGTCGTCGAGCTGTCCAGCCGCCCGGTGCTGCAGGTCCGCGACATCGTCGCGCAGGTCGCCGAGGCCAACCGGCGCATCCTCGAGTCGGCGGCGCGGCATCCCGAGCAGACCGGGATGGGCACCACCGTCGCCGGGCTCGCGGTCGTGTCGGTCGGCGGCCAGCGGCACTGGGCCGTCTTCAACATCGGCGACTCGCGCGTCTACCGACTCCTCGACGGCTCGCTCAACCAGGTGACCGTCGACCACTCCGAGGTGTGGGAGCTCGTCGAGCGCGGCCTCATCACGCCGGAGGAGGCGCACCGCCACCCGGCCCGCAACATCGTCACCCGGTCCCTCGGCCGCGACCCGATGGGCGTCGTCGACACGTGGGTGTTCCCGCCCTACCCGGGCGAGGTCTTCGTCATCTGCTCCGACGGTCTGAGCAACGAGCTGTCGCAGGAGCGCATCGAGGCCATCCTGCTCGCGCACCCCGACGCCGATGCCGCCGCCGCCGCGCTCGTCGCGGCGGCCGTCGAGGCCGGTGGCCGCGACAACGTCACTGCTATCGTCGTCGGGTTGCTGGGGCAGGAGTCCGACGACGACGTCGACGAGGACACCACCCCGCGCGAGACCGTGAACGGCTCATCAGGGGAGAGCAGGTCGTAGACGTGAGTGGCCCGACCGTCGTCGTGGACTGGGCCCCCGAAGGCTGGACGCACATCGGGGGCCCTGGCATGCACCTGCTCATCGGCCTGCACGAGGAGGACGAGCAGACGCTCCACGCGAGCGACGCCGCCGACGGCGGCGACCTCGATGACGTCCTCGAGGTGCTCACCGCGGGTGGCATGCGCCGCGCCCGCCACTTCGTCGGCGTGCACACCGGCGACACGACCCGCATCGTCGCGTTCGGGCCGGTGGCGGCCGTCGTCACGCTTGCCGACGGCTCGGAGCACGACGTGCGCGCGACGAGCGCCCGCGTCTGGGCCGACGTCGACCTCGCGGACGCGCCCGAGCGCATCGTGCTGCGGGTGCTCGAGGAGTCCGAGCGCGAGCAGCCCGCGCCGCCGCAGACGCTGACCTCGGCCGGTCCCCTGGAGGCCGCGGCTCCGGCCGCGCCTGGCGGCACGCCCCGGCCGGACGCGTCACCCACGGAGGGTTCCGGCGCCGACGCCGCCTCGGGCACGGCCTCGCCGTCGACCCCCTCTGCCGTACCGCCCACCCCGGCTCCCGACGCCGAGACCCGCGGACCCGAGTTGCTCGACGAGCCTGCCGAGCCCGGCGAGGCGGACGCTCGCGGCGCGGGTGCCGACCGCGCGCCTTCTCCTGCCGTGCCGACGTTCGGGTCACCCGCTGCGGCGAACGAGCCGGGGCGGGCGACCTCGTCCTGGGGCCGCAGCTGGGCCCACCGCGACGACCCGGCCGCCGGCACCGATGAGCCCACGCTCGTCGAGGCCACGCCCGACGTCGCGCAGCCCGGCGCGACGCCGCCCACACCGCCCGCTCCTCTAGGCGGAGCCCAGAGCGAACCGCCCGACGCTCCGGACTTGCCTGTGGCGCAGAGCGACTCGACCTCCTCCGTCGGATCCGAGCCGGACGCCGGGACGAACGGCCTTGCAGCACAGGCGGGCCCGCTGTCCGCGATGCCGTCCCTCCGCTCCTGGGCCTCGGCACGACCCGCGGTGCCGGTCCGTGGTCAGAGTGCGCCGAGTGCGGATGCCCCCGCCCCCGCACCGATGGTGACGCCGCCTCCTGTAGCGCCGGCCGACGCCGCGTCGAACTCGGATCCCGTTGCCCCCCAAGCGTCGTCGGATCGTGCACCTACGGCGTCCGCGGCTCCGACGCCACCCGAGCCGGTCTTCGAGGTCCCGGTCTCGCAGGCACCCGCCGCTCCCCAGGTTCCGGAGCCACAGTCAACGACGGCTGCCCCTGTCGCAGGCGACCTCCCCACTGCCGACGCCGGCCGCGACTTCGAGTCCACATGGGCCTCGCGGCCCGAGGCTCCCGAAGAGCCGAAGCCCGCTGCCGCGAACGCGACGCCCCAGCCCGTCGTTCCGCAGCCGTCGCCGCCGAGTACCGTCGGCGCGCCGGATGCCGACGACGACGTGTCGCCTGCGGCGCCGAGCTACGACTACCTCTTCGGCCACACGACCGCCGTCGACGAGCACCGGCGAGTCCTCGCCGAGCTGACGAAGGTCGACCGGGGCGACGACCACCACGACGACCACCACGACGGCCACCCAGACGACCAGCCCGAGAACTCCCCCAACCCCGGGAGCCCCGACGCGGCGGCCGCAGCCCCGCACCTGGCCGACGCGGCGCCCGCGCCGGTGACCAACCCGGTCCCGGACGCCCCGGTCGCGCCCGCCCAGCCGGTCCCCGGCAGCTCCGGCGGCCTCATCTCGGCGGTGCCGTGGGCGACGTCCTCGCCCGCACCGACGGCACCCGGCGGCACGACCCCGTCGACACCGTCGGCCGCGCCGGTCGACACCCCGACGTTCGCGGGCCGTCACACGCCCCCGCCTGCACCGAGCCTCCTGCCGCCGGTGCACACCCCGCCGCCCGGCGTCCGTGCGCCACAGGCCACCCCGCTCATCTCCACCGGCCCGCCACCCGCCGCACCAGCGGTGCCCACCGCACCGGCCGCGGCTCCGCCGGCCGCGCCGACGCCGTCCTCCGCGCCCGCGCCTGTCCCACCTCCCGCGTCCGTGGCGCCGGTTGCGACGGACCACCCGGCGCCGGCCGTCCCGCCGACCCAGCCGATCCCGACCAGCGACCCGGGCCACGCGGCCCCGCACGACACCCCGAGGCTCGAGCAGCACCACACCCCGCGCCTGGCCGCCGCCACCGAGGACCTCGACGAGGTCGACGAGGCGGAGCAGACCGTCGACCGCAGCGCCCTCCTCGAGGCGCGCCAAGCCGCCCAGCTGGCCAACCCGACCGGCCCCAGCGTGCTCGCGGTGCTCTGCGCCTCCGGCCACCCGACCCCGCCGCACGGTGACGCGTGCCGCGTCTGCGGTACGTCCATCCCGCCGCAGGAGCCGTTCACCATGCCGCGGCCGCCGCTCGGCGTCCTGCGCCTGTCCACCGGAGACGTCGTGACCCTCGACCGCAGCGTCCTGCTCGGCCGCTCGCCCAAGCTCGGCGACGGTGTCGCCGCCACCGACCGGCCGCACGTCGTCAAGGTGCCGAGCCCCGAGCGCGACGTGTCCCGCAACCACGTCGAGGTGCTCCTCGAGGGCTGGCACGTCCTCGTCCGCGACCTCGGCACGACGAACGGCACGACGATGGCGCTGCCCGGCGAGGCACCGGTGCGCCTGCGCGCCAACGACCAGCAGGTGCTCGAGCCGGGATCGGTCGTGTCGATGGCCGACGAGGTCTCCTTCACCTTCGAGGCCGCGCTCTGATGGCATCGCGCAAGGGAGCGCCCCCGAAGATCCCGGGTCTCGTCTTCGTCCAGCCCCTCGGCTCCGGTGGTTACGCCGACGTGTTCCTCTACGAGCAGCAGAGCCCGCGCATGCCGGTCGCGGTCAAGGTGCTCAAGCCCGAGGGCCTCACCGACGCGCTGCGCCGCCAGTTCGTCGAGGAGGCCGACACGATGGCGGCCCTCGGCGACCACCCCTACATCGTGCAGGTCTTCCGTTCCGGAACCTCCGACGACGGCCGCCCCTACCTCGTCATGAAGTACTACCCGCCGCCCAACCTCGCGATGCGGGCCCGGGCCGAGCGGTTCTCCGTCGAGGAGGTCCTGCGCACCGGCATCCAGATCGCCAGTGCCGTCGAGACCGCGCACCGTGCCTCCATCACCCACCGCGACATCAAGCCGGCCAACGTCCTCGTCAGCGCCTACGGCGCCCCTGGGCTCACCGACTTCGGCATCGCCGGACGTGGTGCCCGCGAGGGTGACGTCGAGCCCGAAGCCACCGATGACGTCGGCGTCTCCGTGCCGTGGGCGCCGCCCGAGGTGCTCTACGGCCAGAGCAACGGCGACGTGCGCTCGGACGTGTACTCCCTGGCCGCGACGCTGTGGCAGCTGCTCGTCGGGCGCTCGCCCTTCGAGGTGCCGGGCGGCGACAACTCGGCGTACGCCCTCATGCCGCGCATCCGCAACACACCGGTGCCTGCGACCGGGCGCACCGACGTGCCGGGCGGCCTCGAGCGGCTGCTCGCCCAGTCGATGGCCAAGGACCCTTCGCACCGGCCGGCCTCCGCCCTCGAGCTGGCCCGCGCGCTCCAGGCCGTCGAGCAGCAGCAACGGCTCGCCCGCACCCCGATCGTCGTCCTCGACGAGCAGGGCCACACGACGCTGGTGAGCCAGACCCACGGCTCGCCCTCCGGTCGCGGCGGCGAGGAGGAGGACCGCACCCGCGTCAAGGCCCCGCAGACCGTCATCGCCCAGCCGGCCGCGCCTGCCGCCCCGAGTGCGCCCACGGCGTACTCCGCACCCTCGTCCGCACCGGTGGAGGACGAGACGCGCCGGCGTGACCACGGCCACGGGCATCCTTCTCCCGCAGCGGTTCCCGGCGGTCAGCCGGGCTACTCCTACGGTGCTCACGCGCCGGCGAGACCCGCGTCCGCCACCGACGTCGTCGCGTCACCGGCCACGTCACCGCTCACCCACGGCGGCGACGGGTCCGACGAGGCCACGGTCCGGCGGGCCGCCGGGACCGCCGACCCCCAGGCGCCGGCCGCCGCGGGCCCGGCATCGCCGCTGACGCGTCCGGGCGTCGTGTGGGGCCTGGCGGGCGGCGTGGTCGTCCTCGTCGGCCTCGTCGTCTTCCTCGTCCTGCGCGGGGGGTCCACCCCGCCGGCCGACGTGGGCCCGACGCCGAAGCAGACGGTGTCGATGCCGGGCGACGACAGCGCCGTGGGCAACCCGGTCTTCGACCGGCCGGTCGTCACCGCACAGTCGGGCGCCGGCACGGTCACCTTCCGGTGGACCTACCCGGAGCCGGACAAGAAGGACACCTTCCGCATCCAGTACGCGGCCTCCCGCGACGAGGCCGTCGGGAACCAGTCGAAGATCGTCACCTCGACGAAGCCGACCTACACGTTCACCGTCCCGAAGGGCACCAAGGTGTGTGCCGGCGTCGTCGTCGTCCGGGCCGGCAACGGCTCACCGCCCGGCGGCCCGGAGTGCGAGACAGCCCGGTGACGGCCCGGTGACGGCCCAGTGACGGCCCGCGCACGCGGCGGGCGTGCACCCGACCACCACCACTGAGTACGACGGCGGATCGACACGCGACCCGCGAAGAGGAAATCTCGACCCAGACAGCACCAAACCACCACACACGTCCGTAACGCGGCAGAGTTGCACGTCGTTAGCCGCGAGCGCAGGGCATCGCCGTGCGCAGTCGACCGGGTTAGGGGACCTGATCGTGATCCACAGCAAGGTGACCGTCGTGTTCTGCGGCGAGGAGTACTCCGTGTCACCGGAGGCCGGGTTGACCATCGGTCGTACCGGCGATGTCGAGGTCGACGACAACCCGTACCTGCACCGCACCTTCCTCTTCGTCTCGCACGAGGCGGGCTTCTGGTGGCTGAGCAACACCGGGTCGACGCTGACCGCGACCGTCGCCGACGAGCAGGGCCTCTTCCAGGCCTTCCTGAACCCCGGCGCCCGTATCCCGCTCGCGATGAAGAAGCTCGTCGTGTGGTTCACCGCCGGCTCCACGACCTACGACTTCGAGATCCACGTCGCGAGCCCCGTCTTCAAGACGGTGACGGCAGAGCCGCCGGCCGCCGAGGACGCCGACGAGGTCGGCGCCGCCACGGTCGGACGCGTGTCGTTCACGCCCGACCAGAAGCTGCTCGTCGTCGCGCTGTGCGAGCCGTTCCTCCGGCGCCGTGAAGCGGGTACGAGCCAGATACCCTCCTCTGCCGCTGCTGCCGAGCGCCTCGGCTGGACCCTCACCCGTTTCAACCGCAAGCTCGACAACGTCTGCCAGAAGCTCGCCGACGCGGGGACGCGCGGCCTGCACGGCGGCGTCGGCAAGCTCGCGACCAACCGCAAGGCCCGGCTCGTCGAGCACGCGCTCTCGACGAAGATCGTCGTCGAGGAGGACCTCGTCCTGCTCGACGACCTCACGACCGCCGACGTCCAGGCGTCCGCATCGCCGGCACCGCACGCACCGAAGGCCGCCGTGGCGGTCGAACAGGGGAACGCATGAGCACCGCCGCCACCAAGCGACGGATCGGCATCGTCTCGACCGTCGTCGTCGCGCTCGTCGCGAGCCTGCTCGTCTGGCTCGCCACGAAGAGCGAGGGCGAGATGGCCCGCAAGGCCGACCTCAACGACGGCGGGATCTGGGTCACCAACTCCGAGCAGTCGCGCTTCGGACGCATCAACAAGGCAGCCGGCCAGCTCGACGCCGGCGTCTACGCCGACGTGGGCGCCAGCTCCGGCCTCGACATGTTCCAGGACGGCGCGGCCGTCCTCGGCTACACCAGGGCGAGCAACCAGGTCGTCCCGATCAACCCGTCGGAGGGCACGCTCGCCTCCGAGCAGGCGGTCCTGCTGCCCAAGCCCAGCACGGCGACGGGCAACCGGGTGTTCACCGCGCCGCCGCTCGACCTGCGCGGCGGCAGCGTCGCCATGATCGACCCGGCCACCGGCGAGCTGCGCGCCCAGCGCGTCGACGACCGGGCCGGGTTCAGCGGACTCGACGGCCTGCAGACGCAGGCCAAGCCGCTCGCCAAGGTCGGCGGCAACGCCGCCGTCGCCGTCGGAGTCGACGGCACGGTCTACGCCGTGTCGGCCGAGAAGGGCACCGTCACGGTCGTGCGGCCCAAGGGCCGGACGGAGTTCGACAAGCCGGTCACCACCGACCTCAAGTTCTCCTCGAAGTCGGCGCAGGTCACCGCGGTCGGCTCGCACTGGGTCGTGTGGGACTCCGGCACGGACAAGCTCTACTCCGACGCCCTGAGCGAGCCCGAGCAGCTCTCCGTCGGCAACGCCGAGCCCGGCAACCCCGCCTACGCCGCGTTGCAGCAGCCCGGCCCCGACGCGGCCACCGTTCTCGTGCAGGACGGCTCGCGCCTGACGCAGGTCGACCTCACCGGCGACGGCGGCCAGGCTGGCGGCGTCGCGCTCGCGCAGGGCCAGGCCGGCGCGTCGGGGCAGGACCTCATGCTGTCCCAGCCGGTGCGGCTCGCCGCGTGCGTGCACGCTGCGTGGGCCGGCCCGTCGAACGTCTACTACGGCCGCAACTGTGGCTCGCCGGCCGACGCCGGCACCGTCGACCTCGGGGCGATGAAGAAGGGCGTGCGCGCCGACGGCGTGAAGCTGCGCGTCAACCGTGGCCTCGTCGTCCTCAACGACCTCGACTCCGGTGACGTCTGGGACGTCGACCGCGACCGCGTCAAGATCGACAACTGGAACTCGGTCATCCCGCCGCCGCAGACGGACAACAAGAACAAGAAGAAGGACGAGAACCTCATCGACGACCAGCAGACGCGGACGCCGCCGAAGGCGCAGCCCGACGTCATGCAGGTGCGCCCGGGGCGCACGTCGACGCTCCACGTCCTCGACAACGACTCCGACAGCCAGGGCTCGATCCTCGCCATCTCCCCGGGCGACGTCACCCAGCCCGACGCGGCGGGCATCAGCGCGACGCCGTCGGCCGACGGTCAGACCGTGCAGGTGACGGTCCCCGACGAGCCGGGCGTCGAGGGCTTCACGTTCTCCTACACCGTCAACAACGGCACGACGGCCAAGAACGGCCGCGCGACGGCGAAGGTCACCGTCAAGATCGTCACCGACGACGTCAACACCGCGCCGAAGCTGCGTGCCGGTCAGGCCCGCCTCGCCCAGGCGTCCTACCCGGTCGTGGCCAACGGGTCGGTCCGCGTCGGTGTCGTGGCCGACTGGCGCGACGCCGAGAACGACCCGATCCAGGTGTCGCCCGTCGACGTCGAGACCACCGGCGTCGACGGCTCGGGCGCGCTGACGATCAAGGCGCAGGGCGAGAAGGGCGACCAGGTCGTCAAGTACGTCGTCGACGACGGCCGCGGCGGCACCGCCGAGTCCTCGGTCTCCCTCGACGTGCTGAGCGAGGACGACGAGAAGCCGGTCCGGCCGCGCACCCAGCCCGACGTCGTGCGCGCCGTCGTCGGCAAGCCGGTGCAGCTGCAGCCGCTGGGCAACGACATCGCCGGCGCCGACCCCACCGATCCCGAGGCGCGGATGCGTCTCGCGCAGGCGGTCCGCGGCCCGGGCCAGCTCAAGCTCGACACCAACCTCGACACCGGCGTCGTCACCGTCACGGGCCAGACGCCGGGCACCTCCGTCGTGACGTACACGGCGCAGGTCGGTGCCGGCGTGGCCACCGGCCGCATCCGCGTCGACATCCTCCCCGACAAGGACAGCGACGCCCCGCCGGTCGCGACGCCCGACGCCGCCGTCGTCCGCGGCCAGACGCCGGTCATCGCCGACGTCCTGTCCAACGACTACAGCCCGCGCAGCGACGTCCTCGTCGTGCAGCGCGTCGAGACCTCGCAGGCGTGGCTGCGCCCGTCGATCGTCCAGGGCCGGTGGGTCCGGGTCGTCGCGACAGCCCCGGTCACCGGCAACGAGACCCGCCAGGGCACGGTCCGGTACACGATCTCCGACGGCACGAAGACCGCCGTCGGCGAGCTCTCCGTCGTCCAGAAGCCCGAGCCCAAGGACAAGGTCCTGCCGACCGTCGTCGACGACGTCGCCACGGTCCGCGTCGGCGACGCCGTGACCATCCCGGCCCTCGACAACGACTCGATGAGCGAGGGCATCCCGCTCAAGCTCGCCCCCGAGGTGCGGGTGCTCTCCGGCGGCGGCCAGGCGTTCGCGTCGGGCACCGTCGTGCGGTACGTGCCCGAGGTCGCCCCGATGGCGGGGCCGAAGACCGCCATCCTCGAGTACACGACCTACCCCGAGGGGATGCGGTCGCGCGGCCAGACCGGCCGCATCACGGTGACGATCAACCCACCGCCGGACGCCGTGAAGAACCCGAACCAGCCACCGCAGGCCCGCAGCTTCAGCTCGAGCGTCACGGCCGGGGACACCCTGTCGATCACCGTGCCGACGAGTGGCGTCGACCCCGACGGTGACCTGACGTTCGTCAGCGGCATCGTCGGCGACGACGGCGGCCCGGTCGACCTCGAGCTCGGACGCGTCGTCGGCTACGGCGCCGCGACGATCCGCTACGAGGCCTACCCGCGCAGCGCGGGCACCGAGGTGATCCGCTACCAGCTGCGCGACCGCTTCGGCGGGACGAGCGACGGTTTCGTCCGCGTCGGCGTCGTGCAACCGGGCGACCCGCAGCCGCCGGTGGCCGTCGAGGACGACGTCGTCGCCGCCCCGGGCCGCACCGTCCGGGCGGACGTGCTGTCCAACGACCTCATCGCCGCGGGCGACTCGGTCTCCTTCACGGACCTGTCGACGCTCAACGACGCCGCGACGCTCAAGGACTTCCAGCGCCAGAAGGACGACACGTTCAAGGTCGGCGCGCCGGAGGTCGGCCCGGCCAAGGTACTGACCTACGGCATCACCGACGGCCTCTTCGACCCGTCGAAGTCGACGTTGACGGTCCGCGGCCAGAAGGACTTCAACAACCCGCCCACCGCCGTCGACGACACGGGGTCGGCCAAGCCCGGCGAGACCTCGATCGTCGTCGACGCGCTCGCCAACGACCGCGACATCGACGGCGAGCAGTCGCAGCTGAAGATCGTGAAGTTCTACGGCGACGGCGTCACCCGTCAGGGCCGCAAGCTGGGCATCCAGCTGCGCCCGCAGGCGCGCGTCGTTCCCTACGTCATCGAGGACGCCGACGGCGCGCAGGCGATGGCTCTCATCTACGTCCCGGCGGGCGACAACGGCCTGCCGTACGTCGTGTCGGGCAAGACGGTGAAGATGGGCGCCGACTCGACCGTCAAGGTGCCGCTCGGCGACTACGTCCTCGACCCGCGCGGCGGAAAGGTGTCGGTCACCACGCAGGACACGGTGTCGACGTCGCCGGCCGACGACCTCCAGTCCGCCGTCACGTCGGGCACCGAGCTCGCGCTGACCTCGACGAACGGCTACGTGGGTCCGGCCGCGCTCATGCTCGAGGTGACCAACTCGACCGGCCCGAACGACAAGGCCGCTCAGACGACGTTCGTGACGATCCCGGTCCAGATCGGCCCGGACGTGCCGGTGCTGCGCTGCCCCGACCACGAGGTGGTCCTCGCGGCCGACGGTCCGGCGCGCAGCTTCGACATCCCGCGCCTGTGCCACGCGTGGCTGCCCGACGGGATGGACGGCAGCGCGGCGGCCTACGAGGCCACGTGGGACCCGGCCGCCGACCGCGTCGACCTCGCCCAGTCCGGGCAGGGCGGGCGCCAGGTCGTGCTCAAGGCCCAGGCGGCTGCGACGGCCGGCACGACCGGTGCCGTCGCCGTCAAGGCCAAGGGCGGCGCCGAGACCTTCAAGATCCGGGTCCGCGTCACGAGCGCACCCCCGATCGCGACGATGCGCCCGGTGCTCGTCGAGGGCCTCATCGCCGGCACGAGCCGCACGGTGAACCTGGCCCAGTACCTCGACAGCCCCCTCACCGCGCCGCAGTGCTCGGTGCAGGAGAGCCAGGTCGTCTCCGGTGTCGGCGTCACGGCGTCGGCGAGCGGCTGCCAGCTGACGGTGTCGGCGTCCGACAAGGCGCGCAACGACACGAAGGTCCAGGTGCGCGTCATCGACGCCCCGGGCCGCCCGGCCGCGCTCGGCCAGGTGACCGTCACCGTCCGCAGCAAGCCCGACCCGACCGACGCCCCGGTGGCCGTCGCCGACCGCATCCTCGGCAGCACGGCCCGCGTCGACTGGCGCCCGCCGGCCTACGACGGCGGCCTGCCGATCCAGCAGTACGAGGTCATCGCCAACGGTGGCGAGGTGCGACAGATCTGCGCCAGCTCACCGTGCACCATCACCGGCCTGACCAACGGCAAGGACTACTCCTTCACCGTCCGCTCGCAGAACCCGGTCGGCTGGTCGGACGAGAGCCCGAAGAGCAACACGGTCCGCCCCGACACCAAGCCGAAGGCCACGGTCATCAGCAACGTCGTGCCGGGCGACCAGAAGCTCACCGTCAACTGGACGATGCCGCCGAACGAGGGCAGCGAGGTCACCGACTACCGCGTCCAGTACGTCGACATCGGCACGAACGCCGGCTCCGGAAGTACGGTGCCCGTCAAGGCGCCGGCGCTGACCAAGACCCTCTCCGGTCTCGTCAACGACGATGCGTACAACATCCGCGTGCAGGCCAAGAACGGCGCCGGCTGGGGTCCCTTCGGCCCCACCGTCAAGGCGCAGTCCTTCGGCAAGCCGGCCAACGTGCCGGCCCCGACGCTGAGCCCGCGCACCCCGACGCCGGGTGACTCGAACGCCCAGGTGAGCATCAGCTGGCCGGCCACCGACCCCAACGGCCCGCCGATCACGCAGTACGACGTGTACCGGCGCACCGGGGGCGGCGCGTGGAACCACATCGCGACCCGCTCGGGCGGCGAGTCCCGCACGGCGAGCGACACGATCCCCTACCAGGGACAGCGGGTCGAGTACACCGTCACCGCGACGAACGGCGGGCCGGCGACCTCCGACAAGGCGAACTACTCCGGGTACACGGCCGACGGCATCCCCGAGACCCCGACCCTGCGGTCGGTCGCCACCCCGCGCAAGGACTACTCGGCCGACGCGTCGTTCACCCTCGGCGACTCGCGCTCGCGCGGCTATGACAAGGTCAACTGGCAGACGTCGGCGGGCCGCAGTGGCTCGTGGTCCTGCTCGGGCGGCTGCTCGGGCGGCAAGGCCGGCAACCTCGGCACCACCCAGCAGTCGATGCAGATCCAGGCCTGCAACGTCGCCGGGCAGTGCTCGCCGTGGAGCAACAGCGTCGGCTACCACCCGTACGGCCCGACGAACGGCGTGCCGAACCTGCGCGAGTCGCACGACGACAACAGCATCACGTTCACGTGGGGCACCACGCAGAGCGAGGGCCGCCCGATCACCGGCTACGAGATCCAGGGTGACCGGAACCAGACCGTCGGGGCGGGCACGCACTCGACGACGTTCGGCGGTCTCGGCTACTCGACCTCCCGCAAGATCCGCGTGCGGGCCATCGCCCAGGACTCCGGTCCCGGCCCGTGGACCGGCTACGTCACCGGCACGACGAACGCCAAGCCGCCGCCCCCGGCGCCCAAGGTCGTCAGCGTCTACAAGGGCACGGCCTGCAGCCCGAGCAACTGCTACGACCCCTACCAGGGCAAGCAGTGCGGCACGAACTGCAACCACATCGGATACGAGCTGCAGAACTTCCAAGGTGCCATCAGCTGCTCGATCAGCGGCTGGTCCACGCCCGACGACGGCGCGAACAGCACGCACCGGCCCACGAACGGACGCAACAACTCCGGCAAGTTCCTCGGCTACCCGTTCCAGTCGGTGACCGTGACCTGTACCGGGTCCAACGGCCGGGACTCGGCGACCAAGAACCCCTGGGGCTGAGCCGCGCACTGCGCGGCGGCCCCGCTCGCAACCCAGCACTTCGCACGAGACCACTTTCACGAGAAGGAAACCCATGAGCGTCACGCAGGACCAGGTGACCTGGTTCGCCCACACCTTCGACCAGCTCGTCGGCAACATCGAGAAGGCCGTGCTCGGCAAGCAGCACGTCACGCGCCTCGCGCTGACCTGCCTGCTGTCCGAGGGGCACATGCTCCTCGAGGACTTCCCCGGCACCGGCAAGACCCAGCTCGCGCGCGCCCTGTCGGCGACCGTGCAGGGCACGCACAGCCGCGTCCAGTTCACGCCCGACCTGCTCCCGAGCGATGTCACCGGCGTGACGATCTACGAGCCGACGAAGCAGTCCTTCGAGTTCCACCCGGGCCCGATCTTCGCCACGATCGTGCTCGCCGACGAGATCAACCGCGCCTCGCCCAAGACGCAGTCGGCGCTGCTCGAGGTCATGGAGGAGGGCCGCGTCACCATCGACGGCACGCCGCACTCGGTCGGCGAGCCGTTCATGGTCATCGCGACGCAGAACCCCATCGAGCAGGCCGGCACCTACCGGCTGCCCGAGGCGCAGCTCGACCGCTTCCTCATGAAGGCGAGCGTCGGCTACCCCGACCACGAGGCGACGATCGCCGTCCTCGCCGACGCCAAGACGCGCGACCGCGCCAAGACGCTGCAGCCGCTCATCGCGAGCAACGTCATCGTCGACATGTCGCGCCTGGCCGACGAGATCCACGTCGACCCGGCGATCCTCGGCTACGTCAGCCGCATCGCCGAGGAGTCGCGCCGCCACCCGAACCTCAAGCTCGGGCTGTCGGTGCGTGGGTGCCTCGCCTACGTGCGCTGCGCCAAGACGTGGGCGGCCAGCCAGGGCCGCACCTACGTCGTCCCGGACGACATCAAGATCCTCGCCGAGCCGGTGCTGAGCCACCGCCTCCTGCTCAACGCCGAGGCCCAGTTCGCCGGCACGACGGTCGAGCAGTGCATCGACCAGATCCTCGGGGACATCGCCCCGCCCGCGGAGCGCGCCTCCGCCTGAGCGACGGCCGCACGACCGGACACCACGGCACGCGAGGGCGAACGCCCGACGAGAGCCACGACGAGGGGTAGGGATGGCCGAACAGGTCAAGGAGCGGCAGGCGCCCACCGGCGCGTCCGCGAACGCACCGGCGAGCGGATCGGGGGGCGCGTCGGCGGGCGCGTCGGCGGGCGCGTCGGCGGGCGTGAAGGGTCGGGCGGCGGCCCGTGCCGCGCGCGGCTCGACGAGCCGCGGCATCCGGCACGTCACGGAGCCGATCACGCAGACGATCGGGCACGCCACCGGACGCGTCGCCCGGCGCACGGAGGGCGTGTGGCGGCCGGTCGCCGGTGTCCTGCACTGGGTCTCGCCGCTCGGGTGGACGATCCTCGCGCTAGGCCTCGTCACGTGGTTCGTCGGCGCCCGCTGGGGCTGGACCGAGCTGCTCATGGTGGCCGCGGCCGCCCTCGTGCTCTTCCTCGTGTGCTTCGTCCTCGCCCTCGGGCGCACCAAGGTTCGCGTCGTCGCGGAGGTCGACCCCCGACGCGTCGTCGTCGGCGAGCCGGCCACCGGTCGCATCGTGGTGACGAACGAGGCGCGGGCCCCGATGCTGCCGATCCTCGTCGAGCTGCCCGTCGGTCTGTCCGCGGCGCGGTTCGTGCTGCCGGCCCTGACACCGGGCAGCGCCCACGAGGAGCTCTTCGTCGTGCCCACGTCGCGCCGCGGCGTCATCCAGGTCGGGCCGGCCACGACCGTGCAGGGCGACCCGCTCGGCCTCATGCGGCGCACCCTGACCTGGACCGAGCGCACCGAGCTGTTCGTCCACCCCCGCACCGTCGCGCTCGAGTCGCTCGGCGCGGGCCTGCTGCGCGACCTCGAGGGCAGCACCACCGAGGACGTCTCGATGAGCGACCTCGCCTTCCACGCGCTGCGCGAGTACCAGCCGGGCGACGACCGCCGCTACATCCACTGGCGCAGCTCGGCCAAGGCCGGGCGCCTGCTCGTGCGCCAGTTCCTCGACACCCGGCGCTCGCACGTGACGATCGTCGTCGACCCGGACCCGGAGCAGTACCGGTCCGGTCACGGCAGGACCGGGCGCACCGACCGCGACGTCGAGCGCGACGTCATGGCGGCCAACGCCCCGACCGCGCTCGAGGCCGACGTCGAGACGGCGATCTCGGTCGGCGCCTCGATCATGGTCCGCGTCATGCTCGACGAGCAGGACTGCACCATGGTCTGCGGCCGGCAGAAGGTGAGCCGGTCGGTGCCGCAGGTCGGGCTCGACGCCATGGCACGGGTCGATCCCGGCCCCATCGACCTCTTCGCGGTGAGCCTCGATGCCACCGACCTCGCGCCCGACACGTCGACGGTCTTCATCGTCACCGGACCGCACCGCCCGTTCATCGAGCTGCAGCGCGCGGCCGGGCAGTTCCCGCCCGAGGTCACCCGGGTCATCGTCGTCGTCGACCCGCTGGCCGACCACGGCATCCGCCGCGGCGGTGGCCTGACGATCCTGACGCTGAGCGCGCTCGAGGACCTCCGCTCCCTCCTGTTCACCGGAGTCGCCCGATGAGCCAGACCGGTATCTCCGCCCCGCCGCCGAGCGCCCTCGTGCAGCCGCCGAGCGCCCGCGAGCGCGTCGGTACCCAGCTGGCGAAGCTGCGCCCGACCACCCCGATGCTCGTCGACGCCGGCTTCACCGTCGCGCTCGTCGGCATCGCGCTCGTCGGCTTCCGCACCACCTTCTTCGGCCTCGGCTGGCTCTGGGTCGGGCTCGCGGGCCTGCTCATCGGACTGCTGGTCGCCTACGCCGGTGCGGCGTTCCGGGCCCTGGGCGTCGTGACGCTGCTCGTGGCCGCGGGCGCCTACCTGCTCCTCGCCGGCCCGATCGCCGTGCGCGAGGACCTCGTCGCCGGGTTCCTCCCGTCCGGGGCCACCTTCTCGACGCTCGTGCACATGGCCGTCCCCGGCTGGAAGGAGCTCCTCACGGCGCTGCCGCCGGTCGACTCCGAGGGCCCGTACATGGCGCTGCCGTTCCTCTTCGGGCTCGCTGGTGCCACCCTGACCTACGGTGTCGCCCGACGCTGGCCGAGCGCCGTCCTCACGCTCGTCTCGCCGGTCGTGCTCCTCGTCGCCTCGATCGTCCTCGGCACCCCGACGCCGGCCGCCGTGCTCGTCCAGGGCGCGGTCTTCGCGCTCGTGGCCATCGGCTGGACCGCCCTGCGCAGCAACCGCAACCGGCCGGCGCTGCAGAACGGCGCCGGTCGCACGACGCGCGCCGTCACCACGGCCGGGCTGCTCGCCGTCGCCACGGTCGGCGGGTTCTTCGTCGGTCCGATGCTGCCCGGGGCCGACCACACCCGTACGGTCTTCCGTTCCGCGCTCACGCCGCCGTTCGACGTCAGCCAGTTCGCCTCGCCGCTCGCCGGGTTCCGGCAGTACACCGAGCCGAACGCGGCCCAGCAGTTCGACAAGACGCTGCTGACCGTGAAGGGCCTGCCGGCGGGGGTCCCGCTGCGGTTCGCGGCTCTCGACTCCTACGACGGGTTCGTCTGGGGCGCAGGCAACTACGCAAACCTCGGCGACGGGCCCGACCCCGAGGGCACCAGCTTCCGCAAGGTCGGCACCCACATCGCCGCCGAGGGGCCGGGCCAGGAGGTCACGGCCACCGTGGCCGTCCCGGCCGACGGCTACAGCGACGTCTGGCTGCCGACGTTCGGCACGGTCACCGGTCTCGACTTCGTCGGGGCCCGCAAGGACACGCTCTCCGACGACCTGCGCTTCAACGTCGACACCAACACCGGCGTCCTGCCCGAGAAGCTCGCCGCGGGCGACCAGTACACGGTGACCGCCTACGTTCAGCCACCCTCGAAGGAGCTGCCGAAGACGGCCGACGTCGCCGACGGCACGACGGTCGACGCGTCGGCGCTCGGCTTCCTCGACGACAAGGTGACGCCGTGGACCGATCGCGTCGACGGTCAGTGGGAGAAGGTCGCGGCCGTCGCCAAGGCCCTCCAGGACGGCGCGTACACCGACGGTGGCACGCCCGGCGACTACCAGAACGTCTTCCTGCCCGGCCACAGCCTGCTGCGGATGAGCCAGTTCATGAAGTCCACGCAGCTGGCCGGCAACGACGAGCAGTACGCGGCCGCCTACGCCCTCGTCGCCAACCGGCTCGGCGTCCCGACGCGCGTCGTCCTGGGCGCGGTCCCCGAGGCCGGCGGCGTCGTCAAGGGCAAGGACGTGCGGGCGTGGGTCGAGGTGAAGCTCGCCGACGACTCGTGGCTGCCGATCCTCGCGTCGCAGTTCGTCCCGGACCGCAACAAGAAGCCGCAGCAGCTGATCCGCAAGTCCGAGGAGAAGAAGACCGGCGCCCAGGTGCCGCCGCCCGCGGCGAACAACCCGCCGAGCGTCCTGCAGGGCCCGGACCAGGCGCAGAACGCCACCCAGCTGCGCAACCCGCCGAAGGACGACAACCCGCTCAACCCCGACAACTGGCCGGACTGGCTGCGCTGGCTCGTGTTCTACGTGCTCCTGCCGCTCGCTGTCCTGCTGTGCATCTACGGGGCCATCCGTGGCGCCAAGTGGCTGCGCCGGCGCCGCCGCCGCACCACAGGGACGACGGCCGCTCGGGTCACCGGCGGGTGGCGCGAGATCATCGACACCGCGCGCGACCTGCGAATGCCCCTGCCGGCGAAGGGCACCCGCCTCGAGCAGGCACGCGCGCTCGAGCTGCACGTCGACGGTCCGCCGCCGCGGAAGCCGAGCGTCGTCGTCGACGGCGCGCTCATGGGCGCTCCGGTCCCGGCGAGTGGGCACGTGGCCCCGTACACCGACACGGAGCCCATCCCGGTCGAGGGGGGCGAGGTGCCCCATCGACCTGGCCTCACGCTCGTGCCGCTCGCGGCCGCCGCGAACGGGCACGTCTTCGACGTCGACGAGCCGAGCCACGAGGCCGTCGCGGACTTCTGGTCCGGCGTCGCCGCGGCCCGGCGACGGCTGCGCTCGGGCCGGTCGTTCTGGCAGCGGCTGCGCGCCGACGTCTCGCTGCGCACGTTCCGCGACCACCTGCCCACCGGCTCGGGCCTGGCCCCGGCGGCGCGCCGCACGTCGCGTTCGGGGTCGACGCCGCGTCGAGGCCGGGCCTCCTCCTCGAAGGCGGGCATCGGCACGGCCGCGCCGACCACGAGGTCGGGCCGGCGCGGGCCGTCGGGTCGCTCGGGACGTGCGGCCGACTCCGGCCGCCCGGGGCCCCCGGGGCGCGGTGAGCGCACCACCCGCGGGGCGTCGAAGGCCCCGAAGAACACGAAGAACGAGACCACGAAGGGTGACGCGTGAAGCTGAAGTTCGTCCTCCGGTCCGGTGACCGGGAGACCGACCTCGTCGCGACGACCGACTCGGCCACGACCGTCGGCGACCTCGCCGGCTACCTCGCGGCCGCCGACCCGAACCGCAGCAGCGTGCTCGGGGTCGACGCCGCGATGACGCTGGCGCTCGTCGACCAGGAGATGCGCGGGCTCGACCCGCGCGCCACGGTCGCCGAGAGCGGTCTGCAGTCGGGCATGCGGGTCACGGTGACGCGGGCCGGTGAGGGCTTCGTCGACCGCGGTCGTCCCGCCGCGGTCGCGGTCATCCGCTCCGGGCCCGACGCGGGCCGCGAGTTCCCGCTGTCGCGCGGGACGGCGTACGTGGGTCGCGGCCGGGGCTGCGAGGTGCAGCTGGCCGACGAGTCGGTCTCGCGCCAGCACGCCAAGCTCGTCGTGCAGGAGGTGGTCGAGGTCGTCGACCTCGGCTCGGCCAACGGCATCACGGCCGGCGGGCAGCAGGTGACCCGCGCCCACCTCAAGAGCGGCGACGTCATCCGCCTCGGCGACACCGAGCTCGAGGTGCACCTGACCGGCGACGGCGCCGTCACGCGTCCGGGCAGCGGCGTCCTGTCCGGCGACGCCGGCACCGTGCAGTTCTCGCGGTCCCCGCGCGTCGCCCCGCTCTTCCCGGGTCAGGAGTTCCAGGTCCCCGACCTGCCCGAGCGCGGCAAGACCAACCCGATGCCGCTCGTGGCGATGATCGTGCCGCTGCTCATGGGCGTCGTGATGTTCTGGATCACCAAGAGCCCGTTCTCCATGGTCTTCATGCTGATGATGCCGATGATGATGGCCGGCACGTACTACGAGGCCCGGCGCCAGCAGCGCAAGGACTTCGAGCAGGCGATGAAGGACTTCGCGGAGGACCTCGCCCTGCTCTCCGACCGCATCCGCGCCTCCCTCGAGCGCGAGGGCCACGTGCGCCGCGGCGAGCAGCCGAGCGGCACCGACTGCCTCGTCGCCGTCCGCGACCGCAGCGCGCTGCTCTGGACGCGTCGCCGTGACGGCAACGGGTTCGGCGAGCTGCGGCTCGGCCTCGGCACCCGTCCGTCACGCTCGCCCATCACCATGCCCGCGGTCGGCCGGTCCAAGGCCGAGGCGTGGCTCCAGGTGTCCGAGCAGCTGTCCGGCCTCGAGGTCGTGCACGACGTGCCGGTCGTCGCGACGCCCCTCGTGTCCGGTGCCGTGGGCGTGGCGGGTTCGCGGCAGAACGCCCTCGGCGCCGCCCGCTCGCTCGTCGTGCAGGCCGTCGCGCTGCACTCGCCCGCCGAGCTCGCGGTCTGCTCCTTCGCCTCGGGCAGCTCGGCCCGCGACTGGGACTTCCTCAAGTGGCTGCCGCACACCAGCTCGCCGCACAGCCCCATCGAGGTCGGCCACCTCGCCGGCAGCGCCCCCGCGTGCTCGGCGCTCGCCGACGCGTTCGAGGACCTCATCACGGCCAAGGGCAGTGCCAAGGCCAGTCCCAAGGAGCAGGACGAGGCGAGTGCCGGCCGTCCGTCGGTGCTCGTGCTCGTCGAGAGCGACGCCCCGATCGACCGCAGCCGGCTCGTCGCCATCGCCGAGCGCGGGCACGCGCACGGCATCATCGTCGTGTGGGTCGCCGAGACCCAGCAGCTGCTGCCTGCGGCCTGCCACACCTTCCTCGTCGTCGAGGGCGACGAGCGGTCCCTCGCCGGCTTCGTCCACGAGGGCGACGAGGTGGAGCCGGTCGCCGTCGACCGCATCGGCTACGACGAGGCGATGGCCTGCGCCCGCGCCCTGTCGCCGGTCGTCGACGCCGGTGTCCCGGTCGACGACGCGAGCGACCTGCCGCGCGCGGTGTCGCTGCTGACCCTCGCCGGCACCGAGCTGGCCAGCGCCGAGGAGTCGGTCATCGAGAAGTGGGGCGAGTCCCGCTCGATCCTCACCGGCCCCTACGCGCCGGAGGTGCTGCCCCGCAAGCCCGGCAACCTGCGCGCCGTCGTCGGCCAGTCGAGCCAGGGCACGTTCTCCGTCGACATCCGCTCCGACGGCCCGCACGCCCTCGTCGGCGGAACGACCGGCGCCGGCAAGTCCGAGCTGCTGCAGGCGTGGATCCTCGGCATGGCCGCGGCGCACTCGCCGCAGCGGGTCACCTTCCTGCTCGTCGACTACAAGGGCGGCTCGGCGTTCCGCGACTGCGTCAAGCTGCCGCACACCGTGGGCCTGGTAACCGACCTCTCGCCGCACCTCGTGCGTCGCGCCCTCGCCTCGCTCGCGGCCGAGCTGCACTACCGCGAGCACCTGCTGGCCCGGTTCAAGGCCAAGGACCTCGTCGAGCTCGAACGCCGCGGCGAGGTCGAGGCACCGCCCTCGCTCATCATCGTCGTCGACGAGTTCGCGGCGCTCGTCCAGGAGGTGCCGGAGTTCGTCGACGGCGTCGTCAACGTCGCCCAGCGCGGCCGCTCCCTCGGCCTGCACCTCATCCTCGCCACGCAGCGACCGGCCGGCGTCATCAAGGACAACCTCCGCGCCAACACCAACCTCCGCATGGCGCTGCGGATGGCCGACGAGAACGACTCCGACGACGTGCTCGGCAGCAAGGAGGCGGCGTTCTTCGACCCGGCGCTGCCCGGTCGCGCCGTGAGCAAGACCGGCCCGGGGCGCCTCGTGCCGTTCCAGACGGGCTACGCCGGCGGCTGGACCTCCGACGTGCCGCCGCCGCCGGACATGAAGGTCGAGACGCTGACGTTCGGCTCGGGCACCGAGTGGGAGCCGCCGCGCCGCGAGGACGGCGACGACAGCGCCGACCTCGGGCCCACCGACATCCAGCGCCTCGTGGCGACGCTCGGGCGGGCCGCCCGGCGGGCCGAGCTGCCGCGCCCGCGCAAGCCGTGGCTGCCCGACATGCGCCCGGTCTACGACCTCGCGACGCTGCCGACCCAGCGCCGCGACGACGAGCTCGTCTTCGGCGTCGCCGACGACCCCGACAACCAGGCCCAGCCGGAGGTCGCGTTCCGGCCCGACCGCGAGGGCAACATCGCCGTCTACGGCACGTCGGGCTCGGGCAAGTCGGTGTTCCTGCGCACCATCGCCATCGCGGCCGGCTACACCGTTCGTGGCGGGCCGTGCCACGTGTACGGGCTCGACTTCGGCAACCGTGGCCTCGCGATGCTCGAGGCGCTGCCGCACGTCGGCTCGATCGTCCCGGGCGGCGACCACGAGCGCGTCACGCGCCTCATCCGGATGCTGCGCGCCACGATCGACGAGCGGGCCTCGCGGTACTCGGCCGTCAGCGCCGCGACGATCACCGACTACCGACGCCTCTCGGGCCGCACCGACGAGCCGCGCATCATGGTGCTCATCGACGGCATGACGGCCTTCCGGCAGGCCTACGAGGTGGGCGGGCGCTTCCAGTGGCTTGACATGCTCGCCGGCCTCGCTGCGGACGGCCGCCCGGTCGGGGTCCACTTCGTCATCGCCTCCGACCAGCGCACCGGCCTGCCGACGAACCTCGCGGCGGCCGTGCAGGGCCGGATCATCCTGCGCATGAGCAACACCGACGACTACTCGGTGTTCGGCGTGCCCGGGGACGTCCTGACGATGGCCTCGCCCGCGGGTCGCGGCCTCATGAACGGCGCCGAGGTGCAGGTGGCGGTGCTCGGCGGCTCCTCCGACGTCACGGTCCAGGCCGCTGCGGTCGAGGCGTTCGCCGACGCGACGCGCAAGGCCGGGGTCTCCCAGGCGCCGGCGATCGAGTCGCTGGCCGAGCTCATCCCGATCGGCGACCTGCCGTCGGAGCACGGCGGGCGTCCCGTCGTCGGCGTCGCGTCGTCATCGCTCGAGCCGCACGGCTTCGACCCCAAGGGCACGTTCGTCATCACCGGTCCGTCGGGGTCGGGCCGCACCACGGCGGTGGCCGCGACGGCTGCGGGCCTCTACCGGTTCAGCTCGCAGTCGGCGCTCTACCTGATGACGCCGCGTCGCAGCTCCGAGCTGCTCGACCTCGGCATCTGGGCCGAGACGGCCGTCGGCGGCGAGGCCACCTCCAAGCTCGCCGCGCGCCTCGCGTCGGACATCGAGGAGGGGCGCATCACGCGTCCGGTGGCGGTGTTCATCGAGCGCGTCGACGACCTCGCGCCCTCGGGCGCCGAGAACGCGCTGACGACGCTCGTCAAGGCCTGCGTCGACAACGACCAGCTCGTCGTCGCCGAGGGCGAGGCCGCGTTCTTCAGCAGCAACTTCGGCCTGCAGGCGCTGCTCAAGACCTCGCGCTCCGGGCTCGCGCTGCACCCCGACGGCAACGAGGGGCTGTCCGTCTTCAAGGCGAACCTCCCCGCCCTCAACCGGGCAGAGCTGCCCGAGGGGCGCGGGTTCATCGTCGAGAAGGGCAAGTTCGAGCTGCTCCAGGTCGCGCTGCCGTGACGCCGCGTCGGGTGCGAATAGCACTGTCGGACAGGCGAACTGGCCTGTCCGATGCGGCGCGCCCGCTCACCACCCAAGACCCTCCGCGGTCATGGGGAGTCCTCCCCATCGACGTGGGGGAGGTGCTGCCATAGGTTCATGCATGTCGACGAACGGTGCGACACGGGTGGAAACCCCCGAAGCACCGCGAACGTCACGAGAGGTACAGGGCCGGCCGACAGGGGTGGCCTGAGAGCACGAGACTTCCCGACGTACTCGGGGGAACACGGCAAAGGAGAAGGTCATGGCTTGGCTCGGAATGAACGACGATGAGGTCAACGCCCAGGGCAACGTCCTGCAGCAGCAGGCTGAGGCCATCCAGAAGCTCATCACGAAGGTCGACCAGGAGGTCGAGTCCCTCAAGCAGAACTGGCAGGGCGACGACTCCAAGCAGTTCGAGCAGGAGTGGACGGGCACGCACCGTCCCGAGCTCCAGAAGGCTCAGAAGCTGCTCACCGAGATGAAGACGACGATCGACCACGAGGTCCAGCAGCAGCGCCAGACCTCGTCGCAGTACTGATCGCCCACCACTCATCCACGCAACGCAGACTTCTGAAGGGGAACTGACATGGCTGTTTACAAGAAGGGCATGAACGCGGACGCGGTGTCCGCGTCCGGTGACAAGCTCGTCGGCTACAAGGGCGAGCTCGACGGCATCGTCGAGGCCGTCAACAGCGCCGTCTCGCAGATCAAGAGCAACTGGGGTGGCTCGGACGCCGACCGCTTCCAGAGCGACTGGCACGGCCAGCGCCAGGTCGTCTCGGCCGCCGGCGACAAGCTCGACGCGATGGGCAAGAAGTGCAAGACCAACGCCGAGTCGCAGAAGAGCACGTCGGCCAAGTGAGCCGGCGCCGGCGGGCGTCGTGACGTCCGCCGGCACCACGAACCACCGGAGGGTGGTCGTCCTCTCAGGGGAGGGACGGCCACCCTTCGGCGTGCCCGGGGTCCGAAGGCCCCTGCAGGACTGTGGGCCGTCTCATGTCGAGGCGGCACGAATTGGCGTTTGCGCTGCCCGTGCCCGTAGATTCTTCGACAAGAAAGCATCAACGCCGAAGTTTCTCCGGACAGGAGGCCCCTCCGTGAGCCTGTTCCCCTCCGTGGCCGTCGTCGCCGACCGGCCCGCCCTCACCGACTCCCTCACGTCTGGCCTGGCCCACCGCGGCTGCGTCGTGGCGGCCTCCGAGGCCGCCGACGTCCTCGTCGTCGACGCCGCCCGCGCCGCCGATGCCGTGGCGACCGACGCGCTCGCCGCCGGTCGCGGCGTCGTCGTCCTCGGCGCCCCCGCTGCCCCTGTCGCCGGCATCGGGACCGACGCGTCCGTCGCTCCCGCGGGCCGCCTGACCTCCGCGATCCGCGTCGAGCGCGACACCGAGCTGGGGGAGGACCTCCTCGCCCGCGTCGACCTCACGGCCCTGGGCGCCACCGGCGCCCTCGACGTCGAGGCCCCGGCCCGGCCGCTGCTGCTCGCCGGCGGCGTTCCGGTCGCCGCCGTGCGCACCGACGCCGACGCCACCGGTCGCGTCGTCGTCCTCGCCGTCGACGCGTCCGCGCCCTCGGCCCCGTCCGTGGAGGCGGGGGAGCGGGCCTTGGCCGACCTCGTCCACAACGCCGTCTCGCACGTCGGGCCCCGCCCCGAGCGTCGCGTCGCCGTCGCGAAGCACCCGCTCGTCGAGACCGACGCGTGGATCTCCCTCAAGGCGTCCGTCACCGGCCTGCGGGCGCTGCAGGCCTCCGACGGCTCGGTGCCCGACACCGCCGACCACGCGGCTGCCGCCGCGCACGTCGGCCGCGTCGTCACCGGCATCCAGGCCCTCGCGCCGCACCTGCCGCACGACGCCGACTACCTCGAGGCGCTCGTCAAGGACTTCGGCCGCTGGACCGACGGCGGCTTCGAGGTGCCCGACTTCTACGACTCGCTCGTCGCGTTCGCGCCGGCGCAGCACCGGCAGGACGGCCTGCCCCACCTCATCGTCTTCCCGATGTACACCCAGAACGGCAACCCGCACCGCCAGGTCGAGGCCGTCCTGCTCGAGGTGATCTGGCCCGACTTCGTCGCCGACCTCGAGGGCGGCGACTACTCCAACGCGCTCTTCCTGCCGATCCGCTTCCTCGACTTCACCGAGGGCTACGACACGAACTCGGCCGTCCTCTTCCCCGAGACCGTCGCGATGCGCGAGGTGCCGGCGTTCACGTGGGGGGGCATCTTCGCCGACCGCGAGGCCGCCCGCTTCCGCCGCGTCATCTCCGAGGCCGCGTCGGTGACCCGCCTGTCGCTGCCGCCGGACGCCGCACGCCTGCTCGCCGACCAGCAGCTGGCCGAGCACACGTTCGTCATGTGGGACCTCATCCACGACCGCACCCACATGCACGGCGACCTGCCGTTCGACCCGTTCATGATCAAGCAGCGGATGCCGTACTTCCTCTACTCGCTCGAGGAGCTGCGCTGCGACCTCACGGCGTTCCGTGAGGCCGTCGCGCTCGAGGCCCAGGGCCACCCGTACGCGCGCCTCGTGCAGTACGCCGTGCTCTTCGACCGCATCTTCCGCTTCGCCATCACCGGCGACCGCACCCGCAACTACGACGGCCTCGGCGGCCAGCTGCTCTTCGCGTGGCTGCACCAGAAGGGCGTGCTGCACTGGACCGACAACCGCCTCACGATCGAGTGGGAGAAGGTCGCCGAGCCGGTGCTCGAGCTCGGCCGCGCCGTCGAGGACCTCTACTGGCGCTCCATCGACCGGCCGAAGATCGCGCACTGGCTCGCCGCCTACGACCTCGTCGCCGGGGTGCTGACGCCGCACCCGCTGTCGGCGTGGGCCCGCCACCGCGACGGCGACCTCACGGCGCTGCCGCTCGACGGCCCGCCGAAGGGTCTGACCGACCAGGTGCTGCCGGACGAGTTCCCCCTGTCGATGTTCTACGAGGCGCTCGCCAAGAAGATGAAGGGCGTCGTCGAGTCGACGTCCGGCATCACCGGGGCGAGCGCGTGACGGCCGACGGACAGCGCGTCGTCGTCGTCACCGGGGCCACCGGGGGGACCGGCCGCGCGACCTGCGGGGCGCTGGTCGAGCGGGGCGAGCGCGTCGTCGCGGTGGGTCGCGACGACGCCTCGCTCGCCGCCCTCGCCGCCGAGGTCGGCTCGGACCTGCTGATGACCCGGGTGTGCGACCTGCTCGACGGCGACGCCGTGCGGGCGCTCGCCGCCGAGCTCGTCGACACCTTCGGTGGCGTCGACGCGCTCTTCCACCTCGTGGGCGGCTGGCGCGGGGGAAAGCTCTTCACCGAGTCCACCGATGAGGACTGGGCTTGGCTCTCGGGCAACCTCGTCGACACGCTGCGGCACACGACGCTCGCGCTGCACGACGCCCTCGTCGCGTCCGGGCGCGGACGCGTCGCCATCGTCGGCGCGGCCGCCGCGTCGACGCCGACCGCGGGCAACGCCGCGTACGCCGCCGCGAAGGCGGCGGCCGAGACCTGGCTCGCCTCCCTGGCCGACTCGTTCGCCTCCGCGGACGTGACCCCCGGCTCGGCGGCGAGCACCGGTGTGGTGAAGTGGATCGGCGAGGGTCGCACCGCGACCCGACCCGCCGAGGTGGCCGCATGGCTCGTGAGCCTCCTCGACGGCGAGGCCGCCGCCCTCAACGGGGCGCGCGCCGAGCTGTGGCCTGGCGCCGAGCGCGCCTGAGCCAGAACGCCTTCCGCCGCCTCGCGGCAGAACACCTGACCGAGTGACGAAGAGGACCGCGTGACCACCCTGCACGACACCGCGAAGCGCGGCTTCGCCTCGGACAACTACGCAGGCCTGCACCCGGAGGTGCTCGCCGCGCTGGCCGCCGCCAACGGCGGCCACGAGATCGCCTACGGCGAGGACGCGTACACGGCGCGCCTCCAGGAGGTCATCGCAGGCCACGTCGGCACCGCCGCCACGACGTGGCCGGTGTTCAACGGCACCGGTGCCAACGTCGTGGCGCTGCAGGCGCTCCTGCCGCGCTGGGGCGCCGTCGTGTGCGCCGAGACCGCGCACATCAACACCGACGAGAACGGCGCCCCCGAGCGGATGGGCGGCATCAAGCTGCTCACCGTGCCGACGCCCGACGGCAAGCTGACCCCCGAGCTCGTCGACCGGCAGGCGTGGGGCTTCGGCGACGAGCACCGCGCGCAGCCGCTCGTCGTGTCGATCACCCAGACCACCGAGCTCGGCACGTGCTACACGCCCGCGGAGGTCCGGGCGATCACCGAGCACGCCCACTCGCTCGGCATGCGCGTCCACCTCGACGGCGCCCGCATCGCCAACGCCGCGGCCACGCTCGGCACCGACCTGTCCGCCTTCACCGGCGACGCCGGCGTCGACGTGCTCAGCCTCGGTGGCACGAAGAACGGCGCGCTCGCCGCCGAGGCGGTCGTCGTCGTGGACCCCGAGCTCGCGGCCGACCCGGCCCTCGGCCTCGTCCACGTGCGCAAGCTGTCGATGCAGCTCGCCTCCAAGATGCGATTCGTGTCGGCGCAGCTGCTCGCCCTCTACGACGGCGACCTGTGGCAGCGCTCGGCCTCGCACGCCAACGCGATGGCCACCCGCCTCGCCGCCGGCGTCGAGCCGCTCGACGGCGTCACCATCCAGCGGCCCGTCGAGGCCAACGCCGTGTTCGCCGTGCTGCCTCGCGACGTCGCCAACGCCCTGCGCGAGCGGTTCCGGTTCTACGACTGGGACCCGGCCACGGGCGAGGTGCGCTGGATGTGCTCGTGGGACACGACCGAGGCCGACGTCGACGCCTTCCTCGCTGAGCTGACCCGCCTCCTGCGCGCCTGAGCCGAGCGACGGGAGGCGACCACCAGGTCGGCCCGGCGTGGCCGACAGTGGCGTCTGGGAGGCTGCGCGGATGGATGCAGCGCGAGGGACCGCCGACCACGACATCCCCGGCGGGTACGCCTCGGTGCGCGACGCCTACGACACCGTCGCGAGCGACTACGCCGCCTACTTCCCCGACACGTGGGCCGAGACGCCACTCGACCTCGCCATGGTCGACGCCTTCGTCGCGGCGGTGGGTGCGGCCGGCGACGGTGGCGAGGTGCTCGATGCCGGGTGCGGCGCCGGGCGGATGAGCCGCTACCTCGCCGACCGGGGCCTGTGCCCGCAAGGGCTCGACCTCTCGCCCGGCATGGTGGCGATGGCGCGCCGGGACCACCCGGACCTGAGCTTCGAGGTCGCCTCGCTCGACGCGCTGCCCCTGCCCGACGCGTCGGTCGACGGCGTCCTGCTCTGGTACTCGGTCATCCACACGCCGCCGTCCGGGCTGCGGCGACTGCTCGCCGAGGCGGTCCGGGTGTGCCGTCCGGGCGGTCACCTGCTCGTCGCCAGCCAGTCGGGCCGCGGGGTGCGCGACGTCGCCCCCAGCTACCGCCGGTTCGGCCACGACATCACCCTCGAGCGTCACCTGCACACCGCCGGCGACCTCGCCGCGGGACTCGAGGCCGCCGGTGCCGTGGAGGTGGCGCGGCTCGTCCGGAGGGCCACGGGCGTCGAGCGCGACGACCAGGCCGCAGTCCTCGCACAGCGGGCCTGACGCGTCGGTCGGCCTGACGCACAAGGGTGGTCAGCCCGTCGGGGGTGACCACCCTTGTGGTGCAGACAGTCTCGGGCTCTCACCCGTTGCGGGTCAGACCGTCGCGGTCGTGTACCGCAGGTAGGGACGGACCTCTTCGACGGCGTCGGCGCCGAAGCGCTCCCGCGCGTCCGCGGTAGACAGCGTCGGGGCGACGATGACGCGCTGGCCCTCGCGCCAGTCGGCCGGCGTCGAGAAGGGGCCGCTGTCGGTCAGCTGGAGGGCGTCGACGGCGCGGACGATCTCGTCGAAGTTGCGGCCGACGCTCTTGGGATAGGTGAGGCTGAGGCGCACCTTGTTCGCCGGGTCGACGATGAAGACGGAGCGGACGCTCGAGGTGTCGCCCTCGCCGGGGTGGATCATGCCGTAGAGCTCGGAGACGGTGCGGTCCTCGTCGCCGATGATCGGGTAGGCGACGGACGCGCCGCCGACCTCCTCGATGTCGCCCTTCCACTCGTCGTGCCTGTCGGTCGGGTCGACCGACACGGCCAGCACCTTGACGTTGCGCCGTGACCACTCGTCCTCGAGCGCGGCGACGCGGCCGAGCTCGGTCGTGCACACCGGCGTGAAGTCGGCCGGGTGGCTGAAGAGCACGGCCCAGCTGCCGTCCTTCCAGTCGTGGAAGCTGATCTGGCCCTCGGTCGTGTCGGCGGTGAAGTCGGGGGCGACGTCGCCCAGTCGCGGTGATGCCATTGGCTCGTCCTCTCGCGGTCGGGCGCACTCCACGCCCCGGATTGCGAGCCATTCTTTCCACGAAACCATGCGTTGCGTTATGGGTGTCCAAATGTTGTGACGCGTCACGTGTCGCAGTGGGCAGGTACGGGTGCTCACGTGCAGGCCCGACCACCCGTGCTGTGATGAGTCATGGCATCGCATGCACACCGTGCCAGCGCCCTGCCGGCCCTTCCGGTTCTGGCGTTCGGGCACTCGACCGTCGCCGCGGCGGGTGTCGCCACCGTCACCGTTCTCATCGTCGCCGGCACACAGCCGGATGCCGAGCTCGAGGCTCTCTACACGAACGTCGGCATCCTCCTCGCCGCTCCGGTCACCGCCTTCTCCGCCGTCGCCGTGACCTGCCTCAGGCGGTCGCGGACCGCCCCCGTCCGGGCGACTCGGCTGTCACTCGGCCTGGCAGTGACCGAGCTCGCCGTCGCGGTGGCCCTCCTCGGTGGCGTCGTCGTCGCCGTAGAGGGCTACGAGGAGTTCGCGCCCTGGCGCTCGCCGCTGCTCGTCCCGGCGCTGCTGCTCGCCGGCCTGGGCGGCGCGGCCCTCACCAACGCGCTGCGTGTGATCAAGACGGCCCGCTGACCCGACGCTCACGTGGCTCGTGCACACGTGGTCCGACGACGTCCCGCTCCCGCCGACACGGCCACGCGCCGTCGCCGTCAGCCGAGCTCGAGGTCGACGACGACGGGCAGGTGGTCCGACGGCACCGGGTCGAGGCGGGTCACGTCGACGACGCGCGCGTCCGTCGAGACGAGGTCGCGCGTCGTCAGCACCCAGTCGATGTGCGGGCCGCCGGGCTGCGCGGGCCCGAGGCCGGTGAACGTCCCGGGCGTCACGTCGGTGACGTGCGGCGCGACGGCGTCGACGAGCCCGGCCTGGGCCAGGGCCGTGTACGGCTCCGACGAGCGCGCCTCCGCGTTGAAGTCGCCGAGCACGACGCTCGGGTCGTGCCCGAGGCTGCCGCCGAGCAGGCGGGCCCCCTCGAGGCGGGCCTCTGCGCTCACGTGGTCGAGGTGGGCGTTGACGAACATGTAGGCGGTGCCGTCGCCCGCATCGCGCAGCCGGACGGTCGTCGCTGTGCGCGGGAACGCCGCGCCCCACGCCGTCGACCCCGGCACCTCGGTGCGGTCCGAGAGCCACCACGTGTGCCACGAGAGCAGGTCGAACCGCGCCGTGTCGTAGATGACCGCCGTGAACTCGTCGTTGCGCGCCCCGAGCCGACCCTCTCCGAGCCACGCGTACCGGCTCGGCAGGTGCGCCGCGAGGTCGTCGAGCATCCGCGCGGACGCCTCCTGGGTGCCGAGCACGTTCGGCGCCTGCTCCTCGATGACCGACACGACACCGGCGAGGCGGTCGGGCCAGTGCGGGGGCTCGAGGGCGGTCTCGGTGCGGAGGTTCCACGTCATGACGCGCATCGTTCGATCCTGCCCCACGGGGCCGCATCCCGACAGCGGCAGACGCCGGGTACCGCTCGTCGGCATCGGGTCGCTGGGTGTGGGATGCTCACGCCCCGTGAGCCCTTCCCCGAACGGCGAGGACACGATCTCCTCGCCGCCGTACCAGCTGCCGCCGTCCACCGCGGGCAGCCCTCAGGTCCCGCCTGCACCCATCGCCTCTCCGTTCGTGGCTCCGGGGGCCGCACCCGCCGTGCCCGCCCTGCCCGACGCCACGGGCGGGCAGCCGTACCCCGGCACGACCGCCCTCGATGCGTCCTTCCCCGACGTGTACGCGTCCTTCCCCGGCGCGCCCGCGGAGCCGGTGCCGCCCGTGCCGCCCGGCCACGACCAGCGCGAGTACCGGCCCGGCACCAACGGCCTGGCCATCGCCGCCCTCTGCTGCGGCATCGCCGGCCTCCTGCCCATCGCGGCCGTCGTCGGCATCGTGCTCGGCATCGCCGCCCTGAACCAGCTGCGGCGCGTGGTGCAGGGCGGTCGGGGGCTCGCGATCGCCGGTATCGTGCTCGGCTCCCTGTGGCTGCTCGGCTGGGCCGCGCTCATCACCATCGGCGTCCTGGCCGACGACCCGGTCTCGTCGACGTCCAGCGGCGCCGGATCGGGTGCCTCGTCCTCGTCGTCGACCTCGAGACCTGGCGAGCGACGGGTCGAGGTGGGCGATCTCAAGGCGGGCGACTGCTTCAACGGCGGTTCGGTCGGGTCCGGCACCGACGTCGGCGAGGTGTCCGTCGTGCCCTGCTCGACGCCGCACTCGAGCCAGGTCATCACGGTCTTCGAGCTGCCGCGCGGGCGCTACCCCGGCGAGGACAAGGTCGTCGACGCGGCCGACAAGGGCTGCTCGGACAAGGCCGACCCCCTTGTGCGCGAGAGCCGCATGGACGAGGTGGACCCGTCCTTCCTCTACCCGGCCGACGCCTGGACCTGGGCGAACAGCCGGGCCATCCAGTGCACCGCCGACGCCAAGTCGGGCACGGTCACCGGCAGCGTCCTGAAGTAGTCGCCGCCCGGCTCACCGCCGGGGCGTGCCCGTGGGCGTGCCCGTGGGCGTGCTGCCGCCCTTGGTCGGTGGGCTCGTGGCTGCGCAGACCGGGTTACCGCGTCAACACCCGGCCCGTCGACGCGCGGGAAAGTCGCTGAACGGGCCCGACGGCGCCGTTGTGTGTGGAAGGCTCCCGGCTCGTGAGCCCTTCGTCGCCGAACGAGGAGGACACGGCCTCCTCGCGCTTCCAGCTGCCGCCGCCGCCCGCGCCGGGCCCAGGCGCACCCGCGTCCATGGCGTCACCGGTGCCCACTGGGTCACCGGTGCCCACTGGGTCGCCGGTGCCCACTGGGTCGCCGGTGCCCACTGGGTCGCCGGCCTCCTTCGCGTCGCCCACCGGGTACCCGGCCTACCCCGGCTACCAGGCCGCGCCTCCCGCTCCGCCCGGCCCCGACGACCGCGAGTACCGGCCCGGCAGCAACGGCCTCGCCATCGCCGCCCTGTGCTGCGGCGTCCTCGGGCTCGTGCCGTTCGCCTCCATCGCCGCGATCGTCCTCGGCATCGTCGCGCTCAGCCAGCTCAGGCGCGTGGTGCAGGCCGGCCGCGGCATGGCGATCGCGGGCATCGTGCTCGGGTCGCTGTGGATCGCCGGCATTCTCGCGTTCTTCGTCTTCGCCGTGACGAGCTCCCCGGACCGCGAGGGGTCCACGGGTGCACTGGTCCCCGGCCAGGCGGTGGACATCTCGGACTTGCGGGCGGGTGACTGCTTCGACGGCGTGCCTGCCGCCGGCGGAACGTCCTTGACGAAGGTGACGAGTGTCGCGTGCTCAGACCCGCACGAGGCCCAGCTCGCCGCGACCGTCACGCTGCCCGCGGGGCCGTGGCCCGGTCAGCAGGATGCCGCCCTGCGGGCCGAGTCCACGTGCACCACCGCTGTCCCCTCCGGGGTGCGCGCCGCGGACGTCGACCGGGTCCAGCTCATGTACCTCTACCCGAGCACCCAGGCGTCGTGGCGCATCGACCGCGGCGTCGCGTGCGTCCTCGTCGACCCCGACGGTGGCCACCTGACCCACTCGGTCCTCAACCCCTGACCGAGGGCGCCCGGTCAGTACTTGTGGAAGTACGCGGTCAGCGACGAGCGGCTGTTGTAGCGCGAGCAGACGAGGTCGAAGTCCTTGCTCGGGATCCACCACTGGGACAGCACCACTCGGCCGCCCTGGAACGAGGCCCGACCACACTCTCGCTGGGCAGTCACCATGGACGACTGGCCTGTCGTGTGCCACTCAGGCATCCCGTACCGGGCCGATCCGAAGATCGACCGCCACTGGTACCCCGTCGAGTACACCCCGACCCGGTAGCCGGCCGCACGGTAGGCGCGGGCGGCACCCTCGAGGACGGCCCGGTTCGCCGCGACACTCTTGGACCACGGCGTCTTCTTGTAGAACTCGACGTCGATCCACACCACCGGTGAGGCCAGGCCGACCTTGCGCATCGTCGAGATGTTGTACCTCGCCTGAGCCCAGCCGAAGTTCGACAGGCTGCCCAGCGAGTCCCGGGTGCGGTACGGGCCAGCCGTGGCGTACCGCTTGATCTGCGCCGGCAGGGGCGGGACCGTTACCGCGTAGGCGGCGGCGTACACGTGGTGCGACTTGGCCCACCCGACCTGGGCAGGCAGGCACTGGCTCGCGGAGAACGCCGGTCCGGCGGTCAGGCCGATGACCAGCATCCTCGTGCCGGGGGCGGGCATCGGCTTGACCCGTGTGCGCCGGGTGGGCCTCGATCCCTCGACGGAAGGCACGAGGCCCCCTCCCGTGCGGGAGGGGGCCTCGTCTTTCACGCGTGGTTCACGCGTCGTCCACGCGGTGCGGGTGCCGCTGGGTCAGCGGGGCTCCTCGCCACGGATGAAGGCCTCGAGCTTGGCGCGGCCGATCGTGTCCTCGCGCTGCTCCGGCGGGGACTTCATGAGGTAGGACGACGCCGACAGGAGGGCGCCACCGATGCCACGGTCCTTGGCGATCTTCGCCGCGCGGATGGCGTCGATGATGATGCCGGCCGAGTTCGGCGAGTCCCACACCTCGAGCTTGTACTCGAGGTTCAGCGGCACGTCGCCGAAGGCGCGACCCTCGAGGCGGACGTAGGCCCACTTGCGGTCGTCGAGCCACGCGACGTAGTCCGACGGGCCGATGTGGACGTTGCGGTCGTCCTTCTTGCCGGCGAGCGGGCCGGTGAGGTTGGACGTGACGGCCTGCGTCTTGGAGACCTTCTTGGACTCGAGGCGTTCGCGCTCGAGCATGTTCTTGAAGTCCATGTTGCCGCCGACGTTGAGCTGGTACGTGCGGTCGAGCACGACGCCGCGGTCCTCGAAGAGCTTGGCCATGACGCGGTGCGTGATCGTCGCGCCGACCTGGCTCTTGATGTCGTCGCCGATGATCGGCACGCCGGCGGCCTCGAACTTCGCGGCCCACTCGGGGTCGGAGGCGATGAAGACCGGGAGGGCGTTGACGAAGGCGACACCGGCGTCGATGGCGCACTGCGCGTAGAACTTGTCGGCCTGCTCCGAGCCCACCGGCAGGTAGGACACGAGCACGTCGACCTCGGCGTCCTTGAGCGCCGCGACGATGTCGACGGGCTCGGCGCCCGACTCGTCGATCGTCAGCTTGTAGTACTTGCCGAGGCCGTCGAGGGTGTGGCCGCGCTGGACCGTGACGCCCGTGGTCGGCACGTCCGCGATCTTGATGGTGTTGTTCTCGGAGGCGTTGATGGCCTCGGCAAGGTCCTTGCCGACCTTCTTGTCGTCGACGTCGAACGCGGCGACGAACTCCACGTCGCTGACGTGGTAGTCGCCGAACGTCACGTGCATGAGGCCGGGGACGGTGCCGGTGGCGTCAGCGTCCTTGTAGTACTCGACGCCCTGCACGAGCGAGCTCGCGCAGTTGCCGACGCCGACGATGGCGACGCGTACGGATCCCATGGATCACTCCTTGTTGTTGTCGGTGGTGCTGGGGGTGCTGCCGGATGTGGTGCCGGGGGTGGTGCTCGATGTGGTGCTCGATGTGGTGCCGGCCGGGTTCGAGGGGGCGGACTGCGGGTCGTCGTAGGCCGACGGGCCGGGGTCGAGGGCTGCGCGCCGCTCGGCGACGATGAGCTCCTCGAGCCAGCGGACCTCACGCTCGGCCCGCTCCTCGCCGTGCTGCTGGAGGGCGAGGGTGTAGCTGTCCATCCGCTCGCGGTTGCGGGCGGACGCGTCACGGACGTTCGCCAGGCGCTCCTCGAGCCGGGAGCGCCGGCCCTCGAGGATGCGCAGGCGCACCTGCGCCTCGGTGCGCGAGAAGAAGGCGAACCGCACGTCGAAGTCGTCGTCGTCCCACGCGTCGGGGCCCGGGGCGGCGACGAGGTCCTGGAAGTGCTCCTTGCCGTCGGCCGTCAGCTCGTAGGTGATGCGCGGCCGCTTGCTGCTGCCCGGAGCCTCCTCGGTGGTCTCGTGGATCCAGCCGGACTCGACGAGGCTGCGCAGCGCCGGGTAGAGCGAGCCGTAGGACAGCGCGCGGAAGATGCCGAGGGCCGTGGTCAGCCGCTTGCGCAGCTCGTAGCCGTGGAGCGGACCGTCGTGCAGGAGCCCGAGGACGGCGAACTCGAGCAGCGCGGCTCGGCGGCTCGTCGGACGCGATGGCTTCGGCACGAACCACACACTACACGTGAGATATATCGGCGCGATACATCGCCGTCGCGTCTGGGAATCGAAAGAGCAGTTCGTCCGCGTCCTGCGCGACGGCTGGGTCGAGCGTCAGGGGACGAACTGCTCTTTCGATTCCGTCGTGCGCGACCGTTGGGTCGAGCGTCAGGGGACGAACTGCTCTTTCGATTGACGTGTGAGGGGCTTGGCGTCAGCGCTCCGGGACGTAGACGGCGACGAAGGCCGTGCCGAGCGGAGCATGGCCCTCGGTCCGGAGGCCGACGGTGCCGGCCCCCCGGGCCGGCTGCGGGATGGTCTGCCACCCGCCGCTCGTGGCCCCCGCCTCATGGTCCAGACCCGTGACGTACGTGGTGCCCGCGTTCGGAGAGGTGTCCGAGCCGGTCGAGCCGGCCGTCACGAGGAACGGCACGCCGGCCGGCGTCGCGAGGTGGGGCAGCGGCGTCGTCGCACCGGGGCCGGCCTGCATCGCGAAGAACCGGTACCGGTAGCCCTGGTGCTCCAGGACCGCGGGCAGCGACGCGACGGCCCGGCCGGACGCGTCGACGACGTCCTGCCGGGCACCCTGCTCGTACACGGCGCCGGTCAGCTGCACGCCGTCGACGGCTGCCGGCTTCTGCGTGCGGGCGTCGATGAGCTGGACCCGGAGCCTGGCGGTCTTGCCGACGACCAGCTCGGGCCATCCCTGGCCGGGCTCGCCCGGCGTGGCCCCACCGGGCGGCAGGTCGCGCTGGGCGGGTCGGCCGCCGGAGCACGTGCTGCCGAAGAAGCCGGTCGTGCCCTCGAAGCCCACCTTGACCATGTAGCGGACCGCCTGCTCCTGGGTCAGGCCCGGCAGGAAGCACTCCGCGCCGATGGAGGTGTGCGTCGTCGTCGGATCCCAGGCGATCGTGAACTGTCCCTGGCCGGCGTCGCCGATGACGCCGGCCGCGAGCGTGTCGTCGCCGACCCGGGCCCGGTAGCGCAGACCGTTCTTGACGACGTCACCGCTGGCGTCCGGGACGTCGCGGTACGGCATGCCGTCCGGGCCGATCATCGGGGCGGTGTTCGAGGCGGTGCCCGACCTGCCGGCAGGGACGGTCGGGCTCGGGCGCCCGATGTCGGTGAGGACGCCGACGGCCAGGGCGGTGACGGCGAGGGTGGCAGCGGCACCCGTGGCGGCGCGTCGGCGCTTCGTGCGGCGGACCCGGGCGGCGACGCCGGCGCGGAAGTCGGGGGCCGGGCCGAGGTCGTCGGCGTGGACGGTCAGCTCGTCACGCAGGTCGGTGAGGTTCATCGGGCACTCTCCTCGGCGGAGTCGGTTCGCAGGCTGGGGTCGATGCGGAGCTTGGCGAGCGCCCGGCTCGCCTGGCTCTTCACGGTGCCGACCGAGCACTGCATGATCTCGGCGGTCTCGGCCTCGGAGAGGTCCTCGTAGAACCGCAGCACGACGACGGCGCGCTGCCGCTTCGGCAGCCGCTCGAGCGCCCGCCACAGGTCGGTCCGGTCGTCGGCGCGGACGTCCTCGCCGCGTCGGGCGTCGTGGCGCTCGGGGAGGTCGGCGGTGGCCTCCTCGCCGTTCCAGCGGCGTCGCCACCAGCTCGAGTACGTGTTGACCATGATCCGGCGCACGTAGGCCTCGGGCCGGGTCTCGATGCGGGTCCAGGCGAACCAGGCCTTGGCGAGGGAGGTCTGCACGAGGTCCTCGGCGAGGCCGCGGTCGTGGGTCAGCAGGTAGGCGGTACGCAGCAGCGCGCTCGAACGCGCCTCGACGAAGGCGTCGAACTCCTGCCGGTCCACGGCGCCCCCTGTACGGCTCGTGAGTCGCGGTGGTGCGGCGTCGGTCCCGCCCGCGAGGTCCAGTGTGGTCGTCACACCCGGAACGACTGGCTGGACCCGCCGGGAGGTTGCACGCGAACTGCAGCGCTTCGTCGACGCCCTCCGGTCCGGTGGTCGCGGGTTCGGAGGGCGGGCCGGCACCGGCCGGAGCAGGCGGTCGGCCGACGCGCTCAGCGTTGCTCCTCCCCATGAGCCGCGTCCGAGAGGCGTCGTCCCGATCCGACCTCTGGCTCACCACGCGGAGCAATGCTGAGGGTGCCGCACGAGGGCGTCGGCACGCGGAGGAGGACGACGCCTCGTCCGTGATCGAGTGGTCCTGCGTGCGGTGCGGGCGGTCAGGCGACGACGAGCGTCAGGGTCACGCTGTGCGTCGCCCCACCTCCCGTGCCGGTCACCGTCACCGTGTACGTGCCCCGACGCGTCGTCGACGACGGCTTGATGTCGAGGCGCGAGGTGCCCGGCGCGGCGACCGGGTTGACGGTCCACGACGACGTCGCACCGGCCGGCAGGAGCGACCGCGACAGCGTGACCTTGCCGGTGAACCCGCCGGACGCCCCGACGGCCAGCGGGTAGCTCGCCGTCTGGCCTCGCTTGACGGTGCGTGACGTCGGCGAGGCCGACAGCGTGAAGTCAGGGGCGGCGGTGACGCCGAGCGTCACGGTCGCGGTGCGCGTCAGCCCGCCGCCGGCCGCCGTGACGGTCAGCGGGTAGGAGCCCGGCACGACGCCGGTGCCCGTGGTGACCGCCAGTGTCGAGCTCCAGGCGCCCGCCCCGAGCGTGACCGGCGAGAACGTGCCGGTCGCCCCCGGCGGCAGGCCCGTGACGGACAGGGACGTCGTGGAGGCGAAGCCGTCCGCGGGCGTCGCCGTCACGCCGAACGTCACGCCGCCGCCGGCGCGCGTAGACGCCGACCCCGGAGCGACCATCAGCGCGAGGTCGGGGGTGGGCGCGGGAGCGGTGGCGGCCCACGCGTCGGCAGCCGGCACGTCGACCCGCCCGGCGCCGTACCGGTCGTCGGCCCCGGCGGTGCCGAGGTCGTGGGCGGTCGCGACGAGGCCCTGCTCGAGCGTCGACGCGGCGAGGTCCGGGTGCGCGCCGAGCAGCAGCGCCAGCGCCCCGGTCACGTGCGGCGCGGCGACCGACGTGCCCGACGCGTACGTGTACGTGTCGTAGCGGTCGGCGACGAGCAGCGAGACGCCCGGGGCCACGACGTCCGGGAAGACGCGCGTGCGCCCGCCGCACGTCGATGGCCCCGAGCTCGAGCCCGACCAGATCGTGTCGGTGGCCGACACCGCACCGACCGACAGCGACTCGGGGTAGTTGGCCGGGCTGGCGCTCGTCGAGGCGGACGGGCCGAAGTTGCCGGCCGCGAAGACCGGCACGATGCCGGCAGCGCGCAGGGCGCGGACGTCCGGCTGGAAGGAGAGGTCGCACCCCGGCCCGGCGCCGAGGACCCACGACGCGTTGACGACGCGCGGTGCGTCGGCCGTCGACGGGTCGTGGTCGGGGTCGAGGACCCACTGGAAGGCCTGGTGGATCGCCGTGGCGCTCGCGGCGCCCCGGTCGTCGAACACGCGGGCCGCGATCCACGACGCCCCGGGCGCCATGCCGTAGGAGGTGCCGGCGCCGTCGCCGCCGACCACGAGGCCGGTGGTCGCGGTGCCGTGCCCGCTGGGGTCGACGGGCGTCGCGTGCTGGCCGTAGGGGTCGAACCAGCTGTTCGACCCGCCGCGCCACCGGGACGCCAGGTCGGGGTTGCTCGTGTCGACGCCGCTGTCGAGGGTCGCGACGACGACTCCCTGCCCGGTCTGGCCGGTGGCCCACAGCGTCGGCGCGCCGACGGCGGTGAGGTTGGGCTCGGCGGGCGCCGCGACCGGGGTCACGGTGATGGCGTCGGGGGTCACGCTCGCGACGTCCGGCCGCGCCGCGAGCTCGCGGACGGCCGCCGGCGAAGCGGTGACGGCGACGGCGTCGGTGACCCACAGCGGCGTCTCGGCGCTCACCTCACCGACGGCCGCCAGCGCGTGCAGCCGCGAACGCAGGGGGGCCTGGCTCGTGCTCGCGTGCCCGCGCAGCCGCTGCACGACGGCGGCCAGCCGGCGGTCGCGTGCCTGGGCCGGCAGGCCCGAGAGGTCGGCGCGGTCGCGGAGCGTGACCAGCACGCGGATGCGCCCCGATGCCGGCGTCGTCCCGAGGGCCCGGGCCAACGCCGCCGACACGGCGGTGGGCGCGGACGAGCTCGAGCCCGAGTCGCTATGGGCGCCACGGGGACTCGCGGTCGCCGGAGCGGCCAGCAGTGCGGCGACAAGCGCCGCGGCACCGAGGGCGGTTGCGCCGAGCGCTCCGGCGCGGGGCCGGGGAGCCGGGGTCGGCAGGTGAGCCGACGGGTGGCTGGACGGCTGGTTCAACGGGCGGTTCATCGGCTGGTTCATCGGGTCATCGCCTTCTCGAGGTGCTCGTCCTTGCTGCCCGGACCGGGACCGGCGCCACCGACTCCCGCGGGGGTTGACCAGGGGGAGGGGGAGTCGGTGGCGCGGGGTCGGCGCCGAACGGCGACGACGGTCGCGAGCGCGAGGAGCATCGCGACGGCCAGGCCGCTCGTGACGAGCTCGAGCGGAGTGACGGCCCCGGCCGCGGCGGTGGACCACGGGACGAGGACGACGGAGTCGGGGCGCCCCGACCGGTGAACGACCACGGCCGCGGTCCAGTCGGCGCTCGCGGGCACGGCGGCGGCACCCTCCCAACGTCCGGGTTCGACCGGGCGGAGGGTGACCGTGCCCGCCGGGGCGAGCCCCACCTCGACGCCGGAGGGCGGCGCGGGCAGCGGCCGGACGACTGCCTCGGTGCGCACGACGAGGCGCAGCTGCTCCCCGGTCGGGACGGCCTCGAAGGTGACGAAGAGTCCGTCGACGGTGGCGCTGTGGGGCGCGGTGACCGCTGCCGCGGCCTGCACCTCGCGCGCCGTGGGCACCGACGTCATGAGCGCGGCCACGGCGACCGCACCTGCCAGGACGAGGGCCTCGACGGTCACGGTCACGGCGAGCCGGCGCCGCCGCGGACGCCAGCCGGCACCGAGGTGCAGCACCCGGCCGACGCGGGCCGAGACCGCCGGGTTGACGAGCACCGTGTTGTAGCCCGCGAGGGCGAGTGCCACGACGACGAGGAGCAGCTTGGCGAGCACCCCCGTGCCGTAGACGCTGCGGGCGGCGGTGGAGACCGACTCGACGTGCCGCCCCGCCTCGTAGAGCCCCGTCCCGACGAGGACGACGGTGGAGGCGGCCGCGATCGGGCTGAAGGCCCGCCAGGCCCGCGGCGACACCGAGCGGCGGGTCGCGGCGTCGAGGCGCATGAGCGGCACCACCGTGACGACGAGGACGAGCAGTCCGCCGGCCCACACCCCCGCCGCCAGCACGTGCAGGGTCGCGGCGAGCGCGGCCGGCACCGAACGGGCCGGCAGCGTCGACGCGTGGCCGGCGAAGCCGTCGAGCGACGCGGCGACGACGAGCGCGCCGAGGGCCACCCGGGCCGGACGCGTCCAGCCGCGCGGTATCGGCGGGCCGTCAGCGGGCGTGTCGTCAGCGGCCGTGTCGGCCGTGTACCCCTCGGACGCCGACCGGCGGGTCGCGACGACGAGGCCGACGAGCCCGGCTGCGACGGCGAGCAGCCGCAGCACCCAGAGGAGGCCCCACGTGCTGCCGAGGAGGACCTCACGCACCGCGGACGTCAACGAGGCGCTCTGTCCGGGCGCACCGGCCGACGCGTCGAGGCCGGCCCGTGCGGTGAGCACCGGTACGGCGGCCGCGGCCGAGAGGGACACCGCCGCCCCGAGGGCCCCGAGCCGGAGCACTCGCCGCCGTAGCCGTGCACCGGTGGCCCCGAGCCCGGTGAGGACCCGGCCGGCGACGGCGAGGGCGCCGAGTGCGAGGAGGGTGCCGCCGAGGTCCGCGAGGCGGGCGAGGACCTGGGCAGGGTCGGGCACGGGCCCGGACGCCCCGGCCGGCACGCCGTCGGGCCGGAAACCGGCACCGAAGACCACGGTGCCGCGCGTCGCGTGGCCGTCGAGGGCCACGACCGACCAGGCGATCGTGTACGTGCCCCGCTCGAGCGGCGGGGTGCGCAGGTGGACGACGGCACCCGACGCGTCGAGCGTGGCGGTCGCCGGGACGGGCGGGGCCGACGCGTCGCTCGGCCGGACGGTGAAGGCGCTGCCGGAGGCGGACACGGGCTCGCCGAACCACAGCGTCAGGTTGGTGCGGCCGGTGGCGACCATGCCGCCGTTCGGCGGGTCGGAGCGCTCGAGGGCGCTGTGCGCCGACGCCGAGCCGGCGCCGGCGACCAGTGCGACGAGCACGAGCAGCGCTGCTGCGACGGCGGCCCGCAGGATGCCCGGCGCCTCCGTCACCCTGCTGCGCCGCGTCGGGAGGTTCGCGGTCGGCAGGGTGAGGAGGCGCCGGGTCGGCCTGCAGGACAGGGAAACCCACGGCGCGGGTGACGACGTGGTGGGGCGGGCGGCCCGCCGGGCAGCGGGCGCACGACGGGCCGCGGCGGTCATGCGCGGGCCACCACGTGCTCGAGGCGGACGTCCCCGACGATGACGGTCACCTTCGTGCCGTCACGCACCGCGTTCTGGGTGTTGGCCATCATGAAGAAGTACGTGCCGCCGAGCTTGAGGTCGGCCTTGTGGTTGTGGGGCCGCGACAGCATGACGAGCGTCGCGCCGGTGTCCTCGGCGACGAGGATCGGGCGCCGGTCGTCCTGGTGCAGCAGCAGGCTCGCCTTGTCGGGGTCGACGACCTGGTAGCGGAACTCGATCATCCCGCCCTGGGCCGTGACGCCGAGCAGGGAGAGGTTGACGCCCGTGGCCGCCGCGAACTCCTGCGCGTTGACGGCCCGGGTCCCCGAGCGCACGTCGTCCGCCGCCCGGACGGCCGCCCGCGTCCCGATGGCGATGCCGAGGGCGAGCAGGGCGACGACAACGAGGACGATGACCGCCCTGGCCCGTCGGCGTGGGCGGGCCCGACCGGGATCGGCGGAGTCGCGCGGGTCCGGTGCGGTGAGGGTGGGGGCGGTCATCGCCTCGCTCCTTCCGACGGGGCGCCGGCCCGGGGTGGCCGGCGCCCGTCTCGGGTCAGCGGATGTCGAACGCGTCGACGTCCAGGTTGGAGTTGGTCATGCCGTGCAGCGAGCCGTCGAAGTACGTGCTCCACGTCGTGCCCGTGCGGTGGATCACGTCCTCGTCGGCCGCGGTGCCGAGGCCGGTGACGACGGCGTCGGCGCTGAAGGACAGGTAGTAGTCCGTCGGGCTGACCCACGTGACGCCGTCGACGTTGGCGGTGGCCGGGATCCCGACCGTCGTCGCGTCGAGGACCCGCGTGTACGTGCTGTTGCCGTTCCAGCGGTAGACGTCGGCGTCGTCACCGGCCCCACCTGCTCCCGGCGGCGTCGTGTTCGTCGCGAGGGAGAGGTAGAGGGTGCCGCCGACGACGCTGATCGCGTCGACGTTGGCGGTGACGCCGCGGGCCGAGCCGTCGTAGAACAGCGTCCACGTCGTGCCGTTGCGGTAGAGCACGTCCTCGTCCTGGACCGTGCCGAAGCCGGTGACGTTCGTCGTGCCGGCGAACGAGACGTAGAAGTGCGTGTCGTCCACGCGGCTGTAGCCATCGACGTTGGCACTCGTCGGGACACCCATGGTGCTCAGGTCGTGCAGCCGCGAGTGGGCTGCGCCGTTGAACAGGTAGATGTCCGCGTCGTCGGCCGTGCCGGCCACCCCGGGCGGGTTCGTGTTGCCCGCGGTCGAGTAGCGCAGCTGGTGCGTGACGGTGACGGTGCGGGTCACGACGGCGCTCCAGTTGCCGGCGGCGTCGCGGACCCGGAAGGAGAGGGTCGTGGCGGCGTCCGGGAAGCCGGAGGTGTCGATGGTGCCGCTGATGGCGCCCGCCGCCGTGATCGTCAGCGCGGTGCCGTTGCCGGCGCCGGGGTCGGCGCCGCGGAACCACTCGACGTTCGTCAGCGCGGACCGGGCGTCGGTCGCGGTGCCGGACACCGTGATGGTGTTGGCTGCCGCGTTCGGCGTCGCCGTCAGGGTCGTGATCGACGGGGCGGTCTTGTCGACGTGCAGCACGACCTGGCCGGCCGCACCCCAGTTGCCGGCGGCGTCGCGCCCGCGGACCCACAGCGTGTGCGAGCCCTCGGTCATCTGGCGCACCGTGGCGAGCGGGATGTCGAGGTAGACGTTCTCCATCGGGCCCGACCACGCCCCGTCCGAGGCCTCGACCGGGATGCCGGAGCCGAGCGGCCCGAGCGTCTCGACGAAGGCCTCGCCGGCCACGACGGTGCTCTGCGCGGCGCCGACGGTCGACGCGGGATCGGTCAGGGTCGCCGACAGGCGCACCGACGGCGTCGCGCCGTTGACCGGCTGCAGGCCGTTGTTCGGGTCGGGGTCGACCGCGAGCGCCGACGCGGTGGGACCGGTCTTGTCGACGACGAGGGTCGCCGTCGCCGGGTCACCCCAGTTGCCGACCGAGTCCTGCGTGCGGACCGAGACCGTGTGGCTGCCCTCGGCGAGGAGGTTGACCGTGGCGGCCGGGATCGTGCCGGTCACGCTCGCCACCGGACCGGAGGTCGCGACGGTCATCGCGACGGCGGTGCCGCCGTCGATCGACAGCTCGGCCGCTCCGATGGCGTGCCCGCCCGAGGCGGAGTCGTTGCCGGTGGCGCTGACGGCCACGGCGACCGAGCCGTTGGTGCGGTCGGGTGCGAGCACGACGCCGCTCGTCGTCGGTCCGACGACGTCGTTGCCCGTGACGAGGACCGAGCTCCACGGACCCCAGCTCCCGCCGGCGTCCTGGCCGCGCACGTACAGGACGTGCTGGCCCGACGCGACGGCGACGGGAGCCGTGACGGTGACGGTCGGCGTCCCGAACGACCCGCTCATCGCGGTCGCGGTGGCCGCGACCGAGTCGAGCCGGTACTCGGCGGCGGCGACGCCGCTGCCTCCGGTCGTGACGTCGCTGACCGTCGCGGTCAGCGTGCCACCCGCCCACGCGACGCCGGTCGTGACCGGCCCCGCCGCGTCGGGGGCGGCGACGCCGGTCCCGGCCACGGCGACGACGGCGAGCATGCCGCCCGCGCCGGCCGTGTTCGAGTTGTGCAGCGTCAGGCTCGCCTCGTAGACGGCCAGCCGACGGTCGGTCGCGGTGGCCGGCAGGGTGACGATGGCGTCGGCGGTCTGCCCGGGACCGAACGTCTCGGCGACGTAGCTGCGCGAGATGTCGGTGGACCCGTTGCGCAGCTGGCTGCCGTCGACGCCGACGAGCCGCTGCGAGCCACCGAGGACGCCCATCGAGCGGTAGGAGAGCCCGGCGTTGACGTAGCGCAGGAGCAGCTTCTGCCCCGACGCCGCGGCGATCGGCGCGTTCTGCGGGTGCACCTTGCCGTTGACGGTGAAGTAGCGCGGCTTGAAGTTGCGGAGGTCGAACCCGCCCGGGTTCGCGCTGGCGTTGAGCGCCGGGTCGATCTCGCCGAGCACGACCGGGGCCGACGCGTCGAACGCCGTGCCGGCGTCGTCGTAGGCCTGGGCCGGGTTCGTGGCCCGGACGACGAGGGCCCCGTAGAGGCCCATGGCCACCTGGTGCTCGCTGTTCGGGGTGAGGCCCGCCTCGTAGAGGTAGGTGCCCGGGCGGTCCGCCGTGAACGTGTACGTGCGGGTGCCGCTCGGGATGCCCGTGGTGTCGGGCACGAGCGACTGGCCCCCGATGTGCAGGGCGGTGTTCTCCGGCAGCGTGTTGTGCAGGGTGATGGTCACCGTGTCGTGCTCGTCGACGGTGAGCACGGGACCGCCGGGAGCGGTCACCGTCGAGCCGTCCGAGCTGTAGCCCCAGACGGTCAGCGGGGAGGCGAGCCCGGGAAGGCTCGTCGAGCCGCTGACGGCCCAGAGGTCGATGGAGCGGTCGGCGGCGTGCGCCGAGCCCGCCGGGCCGAGCAGCAGCCAGGCCGCGGTGAGCAGGCCTCCGGTCGCGAGCGACCGGATCAGGACGCGCGGTGCGCGGGTGCGTGTCGTCATCGGATCCACCTCTTCCTCAACCGCACGTGTTCGGGGCCGGCGGTTCGATCCGCATGTACGTGATGGGACCGGTCATCGTCACGCCCCACGAGGTGATCTGGTACAGCGCGTGGTTGTGGCTGATGATGTAGTACTCGCCGCACTGGTTGAGGGTCTGCACCCCCGGCGGCAGGGCCTGCGTCGAGCCGAGGTACGGGCTGCCGCTGTAGAACGTGCCGACGACCTGGTTGGCGAGGCTCGGGACCGTCACGGTCACCGGGTTGCTCGGGCTGTAGCCCTCGGCGTCGAACCACTTGAAGAGCACGTCCCACGTCTGGCCGGGGCCGATGTTGATGGCGAACTTCTCCATCGACAGGTCCCCACCGGAGGGGCTCTTCAGCGGGTGGCCGTCACGGCCGACGACGAGCCCGTTGTTGCCGTGCGGGTGGAACGGGTAGTCCTCGCTGCCGACGCTGAGGTAGCGGGCCAGTCCGTTCAGCGGGTGCGTCACGGGGTCGTAGGGCTTGACCGTGGCGAGCGAGCCGTACGGCTGGTTGGGCAGCCACGACGCGCCGTTGTCGGCGATGCTGTCGGGGTAGCCGCGGCCGTTGATGAGCCAGTACCGCGCCTTGTAGTTGTTGAGGTTGAAGGTCTTGTGGGCCTCGGCCGCCTGGTGCTGGTAGGGGTCGATCTCCGAGAGCAGGACCATGAACTCCTCGGTCGGGTTGAACCGGCTGTCGGCGGAGTCGTAGGCGTAGTCGTCGCCGAGCGTCGGACGCACGATCAGTGCTCCGAACAGGCCCATCCGCACCTGCTTCTCCGGGTTGGTGCCCGACTCGTAGAGATAGGTGCCCGGGCGGGAGGCGGTGAACGTGTACGTCCTCGTGCCGGTCAGCGCGGCGGCGCCCGGCGCCAGGCTCGTCACGAGGCCGGTGCCGTCGACCTGCGGCTGCGAGGCGACCCCGTCGGCCCGGACGTCGTCCATGCCCGGGAAGACGATCGAGGTCGGGTCCTCGAGGGTGTTGTGGAGGATGACGGTGACCGTGTCGCCCTCGTGGACGCACAGCACCGGACCGGGGTGCTGGAACGGGTCGAACCCGCTCGAGTAGCCCCACATGTACGCGGTGTTGCCGTCCGGCAGGTCGATGTAGCCGGTGCGCGTCGTCAGGTCGAAGACCGGGTTGCCGGGTGCGGATCCGCCCGAGGTGCAGACGATCCCGTTGCGCGGCGGGGCGTCGGCCGTGGCCGGTGCGCCCTGGACGACCGCCGCACCGACCGCGCCGAGCGCGGTGACCGTGGCGGCGGCCAGCACGCGTCGCAGGGAGGCCCCGCGACGCCGGAGACGTGGTGTGAGGCTCATGGCTCAGTTCCCCCAGTCGTTCGGGTAGCTCTGCGGACCGACGCCGCTCGCGTACACCCGGATCTCGGTCGCCTGACCGCCGAACCCGCCCGGTGCGAGGTTGTTCGAGCGGTTGAACGCGCGGTTGTAGAGGTAGTACGTGTCGTAGGGCCCCGACCCCGTCTTCGGCGGGGCCGTGAACACGACGTCGTAGCTCTCGCCCGGGCCGATGTTGAGCGTCTCGGTCTCGTACGAGGTGTCGGTGCCGTCGCGGCCGCGCATCGGCGTCGCGTCGCGGCCGACGACCCGCATCCGGATGCCGCTCGTCGTCATGGCCGACTCGCGGAACCCGAGGTTGGCGAACCTCAGTGCCACCCGCTCGCCCGAGTTGCACCGCACGAGAGAGGAGTTCGGCTGGTACTGGAGGTCCGGGCGTCCGGTCGGAGGGATGAGGTCGCCGTTCGGGTCGAACGTGACGCCCGACTCGGTGTGGAAGGCGTTGACCGACGGGCCGTTCGGCTCGAGCGTGTCGGGGTAGACGCGTCCGTTGAGGAGCGCGAAGTCGGCCCGGTAGTCGCTCCACTCCGGCAGCTGGATGTGTGCGTCGGCCCAGTGCGCCTCGGCCCACACCTCCGACAGGAACATCGCGAACTCGCGGTCGTGGCCGGTCGAGCCGTCGCCGTCGTTGTAGAGGAACTTCGTGTACGTGCGGCCCTGGTAGGTCTTGCTCTGGCCGTCCTGCAGGGGCCGGACGAAGACGAGGCCCGTCATGCCCATGTGCACGTGCTCGACGTCCTCGACGTGGCAGTGGAACATGTACGTCCCGGGGTCCCGCGGGCGGTAGACGTAGGTGAACTCGCGCCCGGCCGGCACCGACACGGACCCCGTCGGCTCCCCGTCGAAGAACGGGATGACGTTGCGGAACCCGTGCCAGTGCAGGGTGTGGGCATCGAAGAGGTCGGGCCGCAGGGCGAGGCCGAGGTTGGTCAGCTGGACGCGGAACTCGTTGTGCGCGTTGGGGTCGTACTGGTCGACCCAGAAGAGCGGCGCCGAGTGCTGCGCCTTGTTCTTCTGCGCGAGCCGCTGCGTCGTCGTCATGCCGGTGACGTTGCGGAAGCCGAAGACGTAGGTCGTCAGGCCCGCCGGCGCGAGCGGGTCCGGGTGGTACGGCGGGATCGCCGGCGTCGGGGGCAGGTGGATCCAGCCGTCGGTGCCGGCGAGGTAGAGGTTCGCCGGCGCGTCGGCCGCGGAGGCCACCTGCTCGGGCGCGAGCACGCGCCCGCTCCAGGCGCCGACGCCGGCCACGAGGGCCGCGCCCCCGGCGAGGCCGAGGAACCGGCGCCGGCTGACGCCGTGTCCTGCCTCGGCGGCCCCGCCGGGAACGTCGCCGGTTCCGGCGGGTCCGGTGGGTCCGGTGGGTGCGGTGGCGAGGGTCGCCACCGCGTCGGGCGTGGGCACGCCCGGCTCGGTCGGGTGGAGCGTGTCCATGGTGTCCCCTTGTCGTGAAGGAGCGGTGAGCTGCAGGTGCGGCTCGGGGCCGGGGCGGCCGGTCATCGGACCGGCCCCCCGATCCCGGGAGCGGGGCGGGCGCCGGCGCGAGCCGCGGCGGCCGCGGGTGCGGTCGCACCCGTCGGCAGCGAGAACGCGTCGATGTCGTGGTCGGCCGCGGTGAGCCCGCGGGCGGTGCCGTCGAACCAGACCGACCACGTGCCGAGGGAGGTGGCGCTCCCGCTCTGCCAGAGAACGACGTCCTCGTCCTGGACGGTGAGCGAGCTGAGCCCGCCGGTGAGGATGAGGTTGTTCGTGCCGTCGAACGAGAGGTAGACGTGCGTGGCGTCCACGTACGTCGCCGCGTCCACGTGGGTCAGCGGCAGCACGCCGTGCACCGAGGCGTCCCAGACCCGTGCGTAGGCCGTGCCGTTCCAGCTGTAGAGGTCGTTGGCGTCGGTCGTGCCGCCGACCCCCGGCGGACGCTGTGCCCCGGCGGTGCCGAAGTACAGGACGCCGCCGCGGACCGTGATCGAGTCGACGTCGAGCTGGGCCGTGGTCATGCCGTGGGCGGTGCCGTTGAAGAACACCGACCAGGCGCTGCCGTTCCAGTAGACGACGTCCTCGTCCTGGACCGCCCCGAGGCCCGGGAGGGTCGTGTCGTTGCTGAACGAGGCGTAGAAGTGCGTCGCGTCGACCATCGACAGGCCGTCGAGGTTGGCCGCCGCGGGCACGCTGTACGGTGCCGCGGTCACGTCGATGCTCCGGCTGAACGTGTTCGACGGTGTGTTCCACGCGTAGACGTCGGCGTCGTCGGCGGTTCCCGTGACTCCCGGCGGGTTCGTGTTGCCGGTCGTCGAGAAGTAGAACGCCGGTGTCGAGGGCGGCGGCGTGACGGTGCCGCCCGGCGACTCGTCGGATCCTGCCTCGTAGCCGCCGTTCGACGGACGGCCGTCGCCGTCGATGTCGGTCGTCGGCATCGAGACACCACCGGCCGAGGCCGCGCCGAGGTTGCAGGCCGGCGAGGCCGACCCGGTCGCGCACGACGCCAGGTGGTAGTCGCCCATGAGGTCCGGCGGCTGTTCCACCGCGACGACGTTCGCGTCGACGAAGGCCGGGTTCTGGCGCCACGTCGCGAACGACACCGACAGGGCGTACGGCCGCACGACCTGCGGGTCGGTGAACCGGTTCGTGGCGCTCGTGGTGTACGGGTGCGACGCGTCCTGCTGGATCACCGAGCTGGTCGGCGCGAGCAGGCCCGTGCCGTCGGCGTTGCCGACCGCCCACTCGTCGACCGGCGAGGCGTCACCGGCCAGGCCGATGCCCGTCACGGTCGTGCCCGCACGGGTGCCGGCACGGTTGTCCCACAGGATGTTGTCGAACATCAGCGGCTGGCTGAAGACGGGCGAGCCCGCGGGCAGCGTCGCCTGCAGCTGGTCGCTGTTGGTCGCCGTCGAGACACCGGCCGGGGCCGGCAGCCCGTTGGACGTCACGGCGGTGGCCGTCGTGATGTTGCCCATGATCGTGTTGCCGTAGATCCGCACGTTCGGCGCGTCGTCGATGGCGATGCCGCCGCCCTCGTGCGTCGAGACGTTGTTCGCGATGACGTTGTTGTATACGTTCATCGGGAAGTTGCCCGACATGAGGAACCGGATGCCGCCGCCGTCGTCGTTGGCGAGGTTGCCCTGGATCTGGTTGTTGTTGATGGTGACCGCGCCGGAGCCGGGCGACAGCGTGGTCGGGTCGGCGGGCAGCTGGCCGGCGATCATGATGCCGGCACCCTCGTCGTTGGAGTTGTTGAGCGTGATCCGGTTGTGGTGCACCGAACCGCCCGGGCTGTAGCCGTAGACGCTGAGCCCGGCGCCGTACTCGAGGGTGAAGTTGCCGCAGATGTCGTTGCCGGCCACCTCGTAGCCGTCCGAGCCCGCGAAGAGCCCGATGGCCCCGGCGAGGTTGGTGCCGGCGTTCTGCACGATGCGGTTGTTCGCGATCCGGACGTGCTCGTTGTGCTGGTTGGTGTCGGGCGCCAGCAGGTCCGGCGTCCCGATGCGGATGGTGCCGTAGCCGCCGCCGTTGTTCTCGACGACGTTGTTCGTCACCTGCAGCTGGCGCACGTAGGCGTTGGCGAAGATCGCCCCGCCCTGCGTCACGATGTTCGGCGGCAAATTGGTCAGCTGCCCGGTGAGGTCGTTGAGGTTGCCCGGGAAGCCCTGCTGGTCGCCGCCGCGGATGTCGAACCCGTCGACGGCCGGCTTGAAGGCCGAGCCGGTGTCCGGGAACGTGTTCGCCTGGGCGAGCAGGTAGATGACCGCGCCGTCGTTGACGGCCTGGTTGCCGGCCCACGTCATGGCGTCGACGCGGGTGAACCAGTCGGTCGCGAGGTCGGTGTCGCCACCGAACGCGCTGCCGTCGATGATGGTGCCCTGGATGTGCGGGCTCGTCGGGGTCGACCCCTGGAACCCACCGGCACCGATGCCCTGGAGCTTGACCGGGGCCGACACCACGAGGTTCTCGTAGTAGGCGCCGCGCGGGTTCGTCACGGGCACAGCGGTGTTCGGGTACACGACCACGAGGTCGGTGCCGGGGCTGGTCCGTGCGTCGTCGAGCGCGTTCTGGATGGCGTGGCTGACGCCTGCCGTGCCGGTCTGGCTCGCCGTGCTCGCGGGGTTGTACCGCGCGTTCGAGGCGAGCGCGCCCGGGCCGACGGTGTAGACGTTCGGGCTGTACCCCGTGCCGAGCACGTGGAAGGTGATGCCGTTGACCGTCTTCATCCCGTTGGACGCGGTGATGACGAGCGTGTGCGGGCCGGCCGTGACGTTCGTGGCCGGGTTGGTGCCCACGGTCGGGATCGCCAGCTGGATCGTCGTGTCGCTCCAGGACTGGTAGGCGCTCGTCGGCAGCGCGACGCCGTCGAGGGTGACCGTGCCGGTGGTGCCCCGGGTGGCCCCGAAACCGAGTCCGTTGATGCTGACGTTGCGCGCCGTGCCGGTGTCGGTGCTGCGCACGAACGGCCTGGACACCGAGAACAGCTGCGGCTGCACCGGGTCGACCGGGCAGGACACGGTCGTCGGGCTCGTTCCCGGCGTGCCGATGCTGACGCCCACCTGGGTCGGCGCGAGGTCGGTCGGGATGGTCACCCCGGGCATCGCCTCGAACTCGGTCGCGATGGTGCGGAACCGCGGGTTGTAGTCCTGGTTGAGCGCGCCCGGCACGCCGGGGTCGTTGCCGACGAACCGGTACATGCCCGTGCAGACACCGGACGGCGTCGGGCAGGAGATGTGGTCGGTCGAGGGCATCAGGACGTCGTAGATGCCGTTGAAGTCCGAGTGCGCCGTGTAGACGAGCCGGTTGGTGAAGTCGTAGATGCCGACCGGGGCGTAGGGCACGCCGGCCTTGTCACCGAAGCCGGTCGTCCGCTTGTCGACGGAGAAGTTGAGGTCGTCGACGATGAGCCCGCGCATCCGCGAGGGCAGCGGCACGTCGGTGAAGACGTTGAACATCGGCACGATCGACTTGCCGTTGTTGAGGTCGACGAGCTTCTGGTCGCAGCGCGGCTTGGCCGTTCCCTCGTAGGGCGAGCCGCCCATGTCGACGAACGGGTTGTTCGACACCGGCGAGGACGCCGGCACGGTGACACCGGTGGGAAGGCCGTTGGTGCCGTCGCCGGTCTTGGCCGGGTAGCCGTCCGTGCCGTCGCCGGCGACGTCGACGGTGTGCAGGGAGCCGACGCACGCCGGCGGCGGCACCTGCGGCACGACGGTGTCGCCGCGGGCGATGTTGATGTCCTCCTCGGAGGTCACCGAGTACATCGGGTTGCCGCTCTGGTCGTTCGGCAGGTCGATCTGCACGAGGTAGCTGTGGCCGCCCGGCAGCGCGGTGAACGTGTTGTTGCCGGAGGTGTCCGTGCACGTCGGGTTGGCCGGGTCGGACGCGTCGAGCGTGCCGGTGAAGCATCCGTCGCCGAAGCCGTAGTTGCCGTCGACGGCGGCGCCGAAGTTGGCGTCCGGCGTGCCCTGGTCGGTGGCGTACGGCCCGACCTGGACGCCCTGCACGAGGGCCGCGAGGCACTCGCCGGTGGTCGCCTGGTCCGGCACGAGGACGTCCTCGTCGGCCGGGTGCGCGAAGGGCTTGCCGTCGGCGTCTCGGGCGACGCAGCCGGTGGGCCGGCTCCACGACTCGGACAGGTAGGTGTTGAGCAGCTTGCCCTGCTTGTACGAGCCGTCGGCGGCCAGCGCGTACGTGTCGGTCGAGTCGCAGGGCAGCGAGCCGTCGGCCGGGCAGTCCACGGTGTCGTAGAGCTTGACCGGGACGTTCGGGACGCCCGGCTGCCAGTCCTCGGCCGCCGCGTACTGCGGGTCCAGCTCGTTGCGGGTCGTGTCGTAGCTGATCGACCCGACGATGCCGCCGTTGCGCGGGCCGCCCTTGGTGCCGGCCGCGTCGTACTTCTGCACGCCCCAGTCGACGGTGCCGGACAGGCCGATGATCGGCAGCAGGCTGACGTCGACGCCCGAGCCCTTGACCGTCGTCGGCGTCGGCTGGTTGTCGGCCTGGTAGGTGACGCCGGTCGTGTAGAAGGAGTCGGAGTAGGCCTCGAGGATGAACCACTCGGCCAGCGGGTAGCCACTCTCGAAGCGGTAGTAGCCGGTGCTGTCGGTGGACACCGCGTTCGAGCCGCGGTCCATGAGCGAGTTGTCCTTCTTGCGCAGCGTCAGCGGGAACTGGGCCACGCCCTGCTCACCCGGGTCGCGCTTGCCGTTCTTGTTGTCGTCGAGGAAGACGTGGCCGGTGACCTCGGTCCACCATCCGTTGATCGGCAGCTGCTTCATGTCGACGGCCTTGCCGCCGGACACGGTGACGTTGACGAGCATGAGGATGTAGTCCTGCGGCTCGTCCCACCACGTCAGCTGGTAGGTGCCGTCGGGCACGTGCGGGATGGTGAAGCTGCCGTCGTTGTTGCCGCGGCCCACCCACACCGCCTGGTCGCCGTTGTCGAGGTCGTTGAGGGAGAGCACCGGGTTCGCGATCGGCTTGTCGAGCTTGCTGCCCGTCATGCCGTTGTAGAGGTTGAAGCTGCCACCCACGGGCGGGTAGTACTGCTTGGCCGCCACGACGACGCCGGTGATCGAGCCGGACGCGGTGCTGCCGAGGCTGTTGTGCGGGTGCACGAAGCCGAACTGCGGCGTCGGGACCGGCTCGCCGGCCACGGTGAACTCGGTGTCGTAGCCGGTCGAGCCCTCCATGAGCCAGGTGTCCCAGTCGTGGTTGCCCTCGAGGGTCGTCGTCTGGATCCAGTCGGTCCCGTCCGGCGGCGTGATCGTCGTCGTGTAGCGGTTGGTGCCGAGGTGCGGCACCGCGACCATGCCGGTCGAGTCGCTGAAGCACTTGCCGCCGACGGTGTCGACGATGGGCAGGCCGTCGGCGTCACGGGACGTGCTGTTCCACGGGATCATGTGAGTGTCGGGGTTCTCGCCGACGTACGTCGTGCACAGCGGGTTGCCGTAGATGTCGGTCGTGACCTCGCCGAGCGTGTCGTTGATGTGCGCCTGGAAGCCGGCGAGGCCGTCCTCGCCGTTGTCGATGGCGCCGTTGGTCGAGGCCTCGTCCTTGAAGACGTAGGCCCGCAGGGTGGCGTCGGGCAGCGGGTCCGGCTGGACGCCGATGTCGACCGTGCCGTTGTCGCTCGGCACGCTGAAGTGCGCGCCGTCGATCTTGTAGCCGTCGGCGAGCACGGTCACGAGGTAGTTGCCGTCCGGCAGGGTGAGCGAGGCGTCGTTCGCGAAGTCGGCGCTCGTGCCCTGGCGGTAGATCGGGGCCGCGCCCGGGTCCTCGAGGATCGAGGGCCACGTGCAGCTGGCCGGGTAGCCCGCGTCCTCGGCGGAGCAGCCGGAGCCCGGCTGAGGGCCACCAGCGGGGTCGCTCTTGCCGCTGTTGTCGACGTTGATCATGTAGCGGAAGTCGGGCACCGGACTGCCCTCGGTGACGGGTGGGGTCGCGTGCGCCTCGCTCCGGGCCGCGTGCAGCTGCACGTGGACGGCGTTCGTGGCCGCGTGCGCGGGGACCGCCGCGAGCAGGGGCACGGACACGAGCGTGCCGACCGCGAGTGCCATCGCACCAACGGCCGACACCACGCGTCGTGCTGGGCCGCCGCGCAGGCCGCGTGGACCACCTCGTCCACGCGGTCGGACGCGACGGCGTCCGGCGTGCCGGGCGCGTGCGCCGACGGTCCGGGCGCGCCGGGAGGTCGGCGTCGTGCCGTCCGTCCCCTGCGTGCCGATGGTCGCAACCTGGCCGTGTTCGTCCATCCGACTCACCTCTGCCCTCCGAGCACCCGCCCCGGGCGCTCGCCTACGGGTCATGTCACCGCCCGGCGCAGGCGGCGCAGCCCGGAACCCGGCGGGCCGTCAGCGATCCGTGTGGGCTGTGTCACCGCGGCGTCAGGCGCGGCGTCACGATGCGTCAGGTGGGGGTCAGCGACGCCTCACCCCGCCGTCAGGAACCCGTCAGGTGGGCGGACGGGTGGGCGGACGGGGTGGGCGGACGGGGTGGACGCGTCGGGGGCCGTGCGGTGCACGCGCGAGGGTGGGTGCGGGTGGGCGGGTACGTCTGTCGCAGGACCTCGGGAGCACCGGTGGACAGCCTGTGCAGCCTCTGTGAGGCTCGCCCTCTCGTTTGGGTTTCCGGCGGCGCGTCGCGTCATACTGATGAGCGGCCCGGGGCGGAAGCCCGGGCCACATCGCTGAAACGGAGTGGATGAGTGAGTCAGAGCAGGCACGAGGTCCGTGCCGCCCAGCTGTCGGCCACCAAGGCCGGCGGGCGTGGTGGCGGTGGTCGGAGCAGCGGCGCTGACGGCGGACGCACCGGCTGGAAGAAGTGGGTGGTCGGAACCCTCAAGTGGGGCTCGATCGCCGGCGCCGTGCTGTTCGTGCTCGGGGTCGTGGGCGCCTTCATCGCCTACAACAAGATCACCATCCCGGCCGCGAACGAGATCGCCAACCGACAGGTGTCGATCGTCTACTACAGCGACGGCAAGACCGAGATGGACCGCATCTCCTCCCAGGACGGCAACCGCGAGTCGGTCAAGCTCGCCCAGGTGCCGAAGTTCGTCCAGGAGGCGCACATCGCCGCCGAGGACCGCACCTTCTACGCCAACAACGGCATCTCCGTCGGCGGCATCCTCCGCGCCGTCAAGACGAGCGTCACCGGCGAGGCCCAGGTCGGTGGCTCGACCATCACCCAGCAGTACGTCAAGAACTACTTCCTGACCCAGGACCGCACGATCAGCCGCAAGGCCCGCGAGATCCTCCTCGCCATCAAGATCGACGGCCAGCGCAGCAAGTCCCAGATCCTCGAGGACTACCTCAACACCATCTACTACGGCCGCGGCGCGTACGGCATCCAGTCCGGCGCCAAGGCCTACTTCGGCAAGGACGTCGGCAAGCTCACCGTCCAGGAGGGCGCGGTGCTCGCCGCCATCATCAACGCGCCCTCGCTCTACGACCCTGCCAACGGCGCGAAGGCGAAGGCCAACCTGCAGCAGCGCGTCGGCTACGTCCTCGACGGCATGGTCACCGAGGGCTGGCTCAGCCAGGCCGAGCGCGCCAAGTACACCGGTCTGCCGAAGATCCTGCCGTTCAAGCCGAACCAGTTCTCCGCCGGCCCGAACGGCTTCATCACCGCCCAGGTCAAGCGCGAGCTCATCGCCAAGGGCCTGACCGAGCAGGACATCGACCAGGGCGGTCTGCGCATCACGACGACGATCGACAAGAAGGCTCAGGGGGCCGCGATCCAGGCGATGCAGGACAACCTCCCCAAGAAGGTCCAGGGCGGCCTCGTGGCGATCAAGCCCGGCGACGGCGCGGTGCTCGCGATGTACGGCGGCGCCGACTACCGCAAGAACCAGTTCAACTCGGCGACGCAGGCGATCATGCAGGGTGCCTCCAACTTCAAGCCGTTCGCCGTGCTGGCGGCGGTCCGCGACGGCATCTCGACGAAGACGAAGTTCGACGGCGACCAGCCGCAGGACATCGCCGGCACGACGATCACGAACTTCGGTGACCGCTCCTACGGCATGGTCGACATGCGCCGGATGATCGGCCGCTCGATCAACACGGCCTTCGTCAACCTCAACAACACGATCACCCCGAAGCTGACGCGCCAGGCGGCCATCGACGCCGGCATCCCGGAGCGGACGCTCGGCCTCGACACCACGCTGACCAACGTCCTCGGGACCGCCTCGCCGCACGTCATCGACATGGCGAGCGCGTACTCGACGATCGCAGGGCAGGGCGTCCGGTCCAAGCCGTACTTCATCAAGAAGGTCACCTCGACGACGAGCGACTTCAGCTACCAGGCCAAGCCGGAGACGCGTCGGGCCTTCGACAAGGACGTCACGGCCGACGTCACCGACGCCATGACCTACACCGTCAAGGACGGCGGCACGGCGACGAAGCTGCAGCGGCTGAACCGCCCGATCGCCGGCAAGACCGGTACGTCGTCCTACGCCAAGTCGATCTGGTTCTCCGGCTTCGTGCCGCAGCTGGCCGTCTCGATCGGCATGTACAAGCCCGACGCCAACGGCAGCCCGCAGCAGCTGACCAGCTCCGAGGACACCAACCTCACCGGCGGCACGGTCCCGGCCGACGTCTTCTACGACTTCATGAAGATCGTCATGGACGGCGTCCCGGTCCAGGACTTCCCGCCGCGGGCGGGAGTGGGTGACGACAAGGTCCCGACGCCGACGACGACGACCACCCCGACGCCGACGACGACGACCACGACGACCACCCAGGCCCCGACCACGACGACCGAGACGCCGACGCCGACGAAGACGAAGGGCACCGGCAAGCCGACGCCCACCGTTCCTCCGACCGGCACCGGCACGTTCACGCTGCCCTTCCCGTCACCCTCGCAGACCGGTCCCGGCGGCGGCGGCGGGGGTGGGGGCGGCGGTGGCGGCGGCGGTGGCGGCGGTGGCGGTGCCGGCGGGTGACGTCCCGGTGATGCGCGTCTCCGCCCGCCGTGACGACCCGGTCGTCACGGCGGCGTCGGAGGTCATCGGCGGACCTCGCGGCCGCTACGCCACGGGTCGCGAGCTGCCCTGGGTCCTCACCGCGTCCATCCTCTCCGCGCTCACCGCGGTGACCGCCGGGCTCGGCATCCTGCTGCGGGCGCCGTGCCTGCGCACCGGCTTCACCGGCGACACCCAGTTCTGGAGCGCCTGCTACGCCGACCTGCCCAACGCCTACCGCGACGGCAACGTCAAGGCGGGGCTGGCCGCCTTCCTCCAGGGTGGGTCCCAGGCCCCGACCACCGGCCAGCCGCCCCTGACCGGCCTGGCCCTGACCGCCGTCGCGAGCCTCGTGCCCGACGACGGGTCGCTGCGCACCCGCGCCGCCTGGTACTTCGCGCTGTGGTCGGTGCTGCTGACGCTGCTGCTGCTCGTCGTCGTGTGGTGCGTGGCGTCCTCGGCGTTCTCGGCGTGGTCGGCCGCGCACGTCGCGCTGTCGCCCGTCGCGGCCCTCGTCGGGTTCGTCTCCGCCGACCTGCTCGGCGTCGCGCTCGCGAGCGCCGGCCTCTGGGCGTGGTCGCGCCGCCGTCCGACGCTCGCGGGCGTGCTGCTCGGTGCGGCGATCGCCGCGCGCAGCTACCCCGTGCTCCTCGTCATCGCGATCGGGCTGCTGTGCCTGCGCTCCGGCCGGATGCGCGCCTTCGGCCGCCTCGCGCTCTACACGTTCCTCACCTTCGGCGGCATCCTGTCGCTCGTCTCCTTCCTCAACCCGGCCGCGGCCGCGTCGGCCTACCTCGGGTGGTCCTCCGCGCCGGCCGGCTACGGCTCGCCGTGGCTGCTGCCCCAGCTGGCCGGGCACGCGATGCCCGACGGCGTCGTCACCGCCCTCGCGGCCGTCGGGTGGCTGCTGGCCCTGCTCGCCGGTGCGGTGCTCGCGCTCGCCTCCGCCCGCCGGCCCACCGTGGCCGAGGTGTCGCTCGTCATGGTCGGCATCGTCCTCGTCACCGGCAAGTCGTTCACGGTGCAGAGCTCGCTGTGGTTGCTGCCGCTCATCGCGTGGTGCGCGCTGCAGTGGCGCGACCACCTGCTGTGGGCCGGCGCCGAGGCGATGAACTTCGTCGCCGTGTGGCTGACGATCGCGGCCACCACCGTGCCCGACCGCGGCCTCCCGCCGGCCTGGTACGCCTTCTTCTCGATGCTGCGCGTCGTCGCGGTGCTGTGGCTCGTCGCCGTCGCGTGGCTGCGGGCCCGCGACCGCTGGGGGCGTCGCGGCACGGCCGACGACCCGGCGCCCGAGCACGACGACCTCGCCGGCCCGATGACCGGCGCCGAGGACCGGCTCATCGTCCGCTTCGCCTGACGCGGGGAGCCGGTACGGCTGCTCGTTGCGCGGGACACCTCCTCGTGCAATGTCGCCGGAGTGGCGAACTGCCGACCGCACCATGGGCGCGTGGATGACGCAACCACCGTCCGCCTCGTCCTCGTCGACGACCAGCCCGCCGTGCTGCACGGCGTGCCGAGCATGCTCGCGCTGGGAGGCATCGACCTCGTCGTCGTGGCGGCCGGCCCCTCGGTCGGCATCATCGGCGAGCTGCAGCCCGACGGCGTCGACGTCGTGCTGCTGGAGCTCGTCGACGCCGACCCAGAGCCGGAGGCCGCGGTGGCGGCGTTGGTCGAACGCGGCTTCCGGGTCCTGGTGTTCACGCGCGAACGCCGACGCGGCATCCTGCGCCGATGCGTCCAGGCGGGAGTAGCGGGCATCGTGCCGAAGAGCGCCGGTGCCGAGAGGCTCGCGGAGGCGGTCAAGGCCGTGGTGGGCACCGGGGCGCCCACGGCGCTGCCGCTGGCGGACCTGCTCGTCACCGCCCCATCCTGGGACGGGCCGACGCTGACGGGCCGGGAAGCGGAGGTGCTTCGCCTGTACGTCTCTGGGCTGGCCCTCAAGTCGGTGGCACGGCGTCTCGGCATCTCCTACGACACCGCGCGCGAGTACCTGATCCGGGTCCGCACGAAGTACGCCGCCCTGGGCCACCCCGCCTCGACGCGGTCAGAGCTGTACTTCCACGCCGTCGAGGACGGCTTCGTGCCGCTGGGCCGTCCGGTCGCGGGGTAGGTGCCTGGCCCGCTCCGGGGCCTGCCCAGGGCCGGCTCAGGGCCGGCTCAGGCCTGGCTCGAGGAGAAGAGCACGGTGCTGCCGATGGCGTCGAACATCGGCAGCAGCTCGTCCAGGTAGGCGACGCTCAGGGTCTCGAAGTGCAGGAGCCCGACTGTGCCCCGGTCGAGGGGGACGGCGTAACGGGCGACGGCCATGACCGGTGCCGCCGCCGGTGTGGCCAGCTCGACCGCGGCGCGGAGGAGCGTCGAACGCAGAACAGGTCCGTTTCGGGCTGGAACGGTCACGACCAGAGCCTCGGAACCGTCGTAGGGGCCGCTGCGCAGCAGCGCCTCGAGCTCCTCCGGGCCCGCGACCGTGAGCGACTCGACCGACACGGCGCAGACGGCCGCCACCATCGCGGCGTCGGCGGGGACCGCGTGGGCGAAGGCGGCGACGGCGTCGACCCCGGCCCGCCGAAAGGCCCGCACCAGCGGTGTCAGGGCTGCGTCGACGCCGCGCCGCAGCGTGTCGTCCGTGACAGCGTCGGTCAGGGAGCGGACCGACGCGGTCGGGTCCGAGGTGGTCACGGCCGACCACGTCGGCGGGAAGGTCACCGTCATCCCGGTCATGCACCACCACCGTCCTGAGCGGGCTCCGGTGAGGCCGCTTCGCGCCGGAGCCAGTGGGTTGCGGCTCCGGCGATCGCATCGGGGACGGCCTCGCCGTCACCTGCCACGAGATGGCCGACCACCTCGACCGTGCCGTCGGCGGCGTCGTGCACCGCGTCCTCGAGCGCCGACGCCGACACGGCGTGGTCGCCCAGGACGTCGTGCGGCACCGGCGACGCCGCGAGGTTGCCGGGGAGGAACTGTCCCGGCCCGATGCGACCGTCCGCGAGGAGGGACCGCAGCATCCGCGTGCCGCTGTTGGCCCGGGCCGCCTCCTCGACCGTCGAGGGGAGGATCCGGAGCGTCGTGGCGCCCTCCACGGTGATCGAGGACGAGAGCGCCGCGGACGTCTCGGCGATGGAGGCCGCCACCGCCGGGTTCCGGTTGGCCCGCGACAGGGCGCCTCGCACCGCCGCGCCGCCGCCCCACGCCAGGCCGGCCGTGACCGAATGTGACAGGAGTGCCTCGCCACCGCTGCCAGCGCCGTGCAGCGTGGTCGTTCCTCCCACGTCCACGACGACGGCAGCGGCCTCCAGACCTCGCGCCGCTCGCACGAGGCCTCCGAACGCCGTCGCCGAGGCGAGCACCCCCAGGCCGGTGACGACTGCGTCCAAGGCGTCGTCAGGTGTTGCGTCCGGGTCGGCGGCCAGGTCGAGCAGGCGGACACCGAGGGCGACGCCGCCGAGGACCAGTCCGAGCGGCACGAACACCTCGGGAGCCACGAGCGAGGCCACCTGGCACAGTGAGGCGCCCAGCTCGAGCGACTCCACGAGTACGGGCCCGTACGTGACGATGGCGGTCCGCCCGTCCTCGGCCCAACGCTGCCACGCCTGGGGCAGGTGACCGGCCTTCTCCGCGGTCCCCAGCCTGGCGACGGCCTGCCCGGCGGCCGCGGCGATCCGGTGGCGGATCGCGTCGGCGCGTCGGCGCTGCTCGCTCAACAGCTGGCGAGCCTCCTCCTCCGCGCCCTCGTGGCGCCGGACGTCGCCCTGCGCCGCCGCGAGGTCGCGTTCGGCGGCCGCGAGTCGTCCCCGGGCCTGCGTGAGCTCGCTTCGGGCCGCGTTCTGAGCGGTGGGGTCGGTCGCCGAGGCCACACGGTGCACACCGGAACGGACCGACTCCGCGGCACTGTTCCGCCGCGAGGACAGGGCTCCGGCCACCTCACGCCCCTGTCGAGACGCCCGTGCGTGGGCCTCGGCCCGCGCCTCGGCCTCGAGCGCGGCCGCGAGGACGGCGCGCGCCTGGCGCTGCTCGACCTGCAGGACCACGAGGTAGCCCCGGACGGCGTCTGCCGCCTGCTGGTGGCTCTGCGCGGCCGACCGCAGGTCGGGCGGCAACGTGTGGAGGGTCTCGCGGAAGCGCTCGGCGGCCCGGCCCCGCCACTCGTGGGCTCCGAGCCGGTCGGAGCTCGCGGTCAGGTCCGCGGTGATACGGCCCACCTCCGTGGCGACGCGGTCCAGAGCTTTCGCGACACGCTCGATGGACTCGGGACGTCCGGGTGCGGGGTCGCCGCCGAGCAGTTCCCACTGCTCTGTCATGTGCCCTGCTCCTTGCGCTGGGTCTCTTCGACGAGCAGGTAGTTGGCCATGGCCTGGTTCAACCGGTCCGACAGGTCGACCAGCTCGTCGCCCAGTCGCTCCGCCTGCCATCGCCACGCCTCGACGAAGCCGCGTGTCGCCCGACCCAGGCGCTCGTCCCCGAACTCGGCCAGGTCGAGCGACCGCGCCTCACCCCACGCCAGGTCCAGGTCGCCGGCGAGCACGACCAGCCGACGTGCCAGGTCGCGGCCGCGCTCGGGGTCGACCGTGAACCCCATGGGCGTGGACATGCTCAGGACCGGCGCATGAGACGCGTGTTGGCGTCCTCCATCTGAGCGGCGTTGGTGGCAGCACCGTGCAGCAGCTGGCTCAGCGCCTCGAGGCTCTCGCGCAGTCGCTGAGCGGACAGGTGCCACTCCCGCCAGAGCTCCTGGAAGCCGTTTCCGGCCTGGCCCTGGAACGCCTGGTGGAGGGGCTCGATCCGTGCGCTGAGCGAACCGAGCTCGTTCTGCACGTGCGCGGAGCCGGCCGCCAGGTCACGGCTCGCGCGCTCGAGGGTCTGGGGGTCGTAGGTGAAGCCGGGGCTGCTCATCTCTGTCTCCTTGTTTCGTGGTCGTTCTCGGTGGTTGTCCAACTCGGTGGTCGGTCACCGTCCGGACGGGCGGTGACCGCTAGCCGTGCAGGGGTACCTGCACCAGTTCGTAGGCGCCCCCTGAGCCCAGATAGGCCCGGCCCGGGACACCGCTGAAGGCCTGGGCGCGGCCGATCTGGGCCCCGATGACCTCGCCGCCGTTCAGCGCCGGTGAGAGCAGGAGGCCGGTCGCTCCCGTGCGCAGCCGCCCCTGCCACCCGAGGAACTCGAGCGCCGAGGGCTCCACGGCGAGGCACACGGTGACGTCGGGACGGTTCCAGAGGTCGAGGACGAGACCGTCATGGGGCGAGAGCCGGTGCGCGTCGTCGATGAGCACCAGGCCCCCGTCCGGCACCGCGTCGGCGCTCGCCACGTCCACGACGCCCGGGCCGAGCCGGCCACGGTCGGTGCCGGCGACGTTGGACGCGTAGACGGGCCGCCCCCCGGCCACGGACTGTCGCGCGATGACGGCCAGGGCGTTCGTGCGGCCCGAGCGGGACGGGCCCGCCACGACGAAGGGGGTCGACAGGGACCCGAGGTCGACGCGTCGAGGGGTGAGGTCGTCCCCACCGACAGCGACGAGAACGCCGTCGCTCGGCGACTGCCCGACCTGCTGGCGAGCGAGCGCTTCGGCCAACGTGATGACGTCGGGCATCTCCTCGATCCGCATCGGCTCGAACCGGACGGGCGGCCGCAGCTGCGCGGCGCACGCCTTGAGCGACTCCCCCTGCCCCTCGGCCGTCGTGGGACCGGCCAGGACGCCGATCTGCACCGCATCGCTGGTGCCCGACCTGAAGGCGCGTCCGGGCGGCAGGTCGTGCGGCAGCTGACGGCTGGGGACCCCGAAGGACGCGAGGTCGTCGAGCTGCTCGAAGCGAAGGACGAGCAGGTCGGCCAGCTGCGTGGTGAGCCGACCGCTGGCCATCGACGGGCCCCCCGCGACGACGACCTGGAGCCCGAGCCCCGGCCCCTCCTCGCACAGCCGCACGATGCTGTCCCTGGCGTCCTCCCCGTCGGTCCCCGCGGTCAGGGCGTCCCAGCCGTCCACGAGCAGGACGAGGCGCGGTGGCACGTCGACCCCGGCGCTCCGGGCCTCTTCGAGCGTGCCGTGGCCGGTGCGTCCGAGGAGGCCGGCACGAGCTGTGAGCTCCTCCGCCAGCCGCTCGAGAAGACGCTGGACCACGTGTCTTCGAGCCCTCGTCGCAACGACGCCGCAGTGCGGCAGCCGCGAGAGGACGCGCAGAGTCGGCGCCGGGGTGTAGTCGATGGCGTGCAGGTGGAGCTCGTCGGCGTCGAACTGCCGCACCAGTGCCACCGAGAGGGTCCGCAGGGCCGTGGAACGACCACTGCCGCGGCCCCCGGCGATCCCGAGGTTGCCGCCACCGACCGGGAAGCAGAGCGGTGGCTGGGACTGCTGGCGCGGCCGGTCCTCCAGGCCGAAGGCCACCTCGGAACGCTCCGTCAGCAGGTCGTCGAGGTGGACCAGCTCGGGCAGAGGCGGCAGCCACGGGCGTCGCGGCGGGGTGCCACCGCGCTCGTCGGCCGCCTCGGTGAGCAGGGTGACGAGCTCGACCAGGTCGGTCTGCATCTCGTCGCCCCCCTCCGCGCGCCGGCTGTCGGGGTGCGCCGTGCCGCAGTCGGTCCACGGCAGGACCGTCACGCGGGGCGGGGGGACGTCCTCGCCGCCAGCGAGTCGGGACGGTGCGGTGAGGAGGGCGGACTGCACGACGACGGGAGGCTCGTCACCCATGGCGACGACGGCCCGGCCCCTGGCGCGGTTCGGGAAGGAGCCGGCGACCGGAGTGCGCACGAGGTCGGTGCTCGTGCCGCTGTCGAGGACGCGGAGGCAGATGCGCAGGTTGGCGTTGTCGCGGATCTGGGGAGTGATCACCCCGGCCGGCTGCTGCGTCGCCAGGACGAGGTGCACCCCCAGGGAACGCCCGACCCGAGCGACGTTGACGAGGCCCTCGACGAAGTCCGGCTGCGCCTCCTTGAGCTCGGCGAACTCGTCGACCACGATGACGAGCCGTGCGACGGCCGGTAGGCCTGTCGCCCGCGCTGCCCGGGCCCGTCGGTAGGCGGCGAGGCCCTCGGCGTGACCTGCGGTCTTGAACACGGTCTTGCGGTGGTCGAGCTCGGCCTTGAGCGAGTCGAGCAGCCGGTTGGCGAGGACGCCCCCGATCGACAGGTCGTCCGCGTAGGCAACGACGTGGGGCAGCGAACGGAGCTTGCCGAACGCCCCGCCGCCCTTGAAGTCGATGAGCATGAAGGACAGGTCCTCGGGTGGGGCGTTGACGGCGAGGCCGGCCACCATGGTGCGCAGGAGCTCGCTCTTGCCGGATCCCGACGTGCCTGCGACGAGGGCGTGGGGGCCGTCGGACACCAGGTTGACCGACACGACGTTGCCGTGTTCGTCGACTCCCAGCGGCGCGTCCCCCTCGGTGCCTTCGACCCAGCGCACCATGACCTGTGACCCGCGGCCCTCCCGGAGGTCGACGAGGTCGAGGAAGCGGACCGACGAGGGCAGGGACACCTGGTCGCCGCCTCCGAGGGGCCGCAGCGACGCCATGGCACGGGCGGACTCCTCGCACGCGTCGGCCGCCATCCGGTCGAGGAGGATGCCGGAGGTCGTCGCGCCGCCCTTGAGCTCCAGCGTGGCCCCTGACGTCCCCTCCGCAGCCGCGACGAGCCGGGCGGTCGCCTCGGCAGGCAGCTGCGACACATGGGTGTCGACGGCGATGACCGTGATGCCGACGCCTCCGCCGTTCTGCAGGAGGTTGACGACGCCCGACCGGCTGCGCAGGGCTCCCGCTCCGTCGAGGACGACGACGATCTCGGGCAGAACGAGCTCCTGTCGCTGCGCGAGAGCCTCCGACCGCGCAGCGATGAGGCTCGACAGCTCGTCGAGCCGCGCCCTGAGGGCGGTCGGTGACGTCGTGACCGTGTGCGTCTGCTCCAGCAGCCCGCGGGTGTGGGGCAGCCACCGGAGCCAGGACCACTCGGCGTGGGTCTCGCCGGTGCACAGGTGCACGACATGGAGGTCGGCCGGGCTGCGCGTGGCGACGATCTGGTGCACGAGGGCGCGAGCCGCTCCACGGGTCGCGGCCGGGTCCCCGGCGATCCCGAGCACCCGGTGTCGCCGGAGGTCGACCACCACCGGTGCTGCCGGCACGTCCGGCGGGTCGACACGCTCGGTGCCGATGGTCTGCGCCACGGCGCTCGCGGGGCGGGCCTTCGTCCCGACCCGGACCTGGAGCGCCCCCTCGTCCGCGGGGTCGCGCGACCACAGGTCTGACGTCGGTCCGAGCGCCGCAAGCCGAGCGCGGACCGGGTCCAGGGTCTGGGCCCAGAGCACGTCCCCCTCGGTGTCCGCTGCTGCGACCAGCAGGCGGAGCGCCTCTTCGCGCTGGGCGCGGACCGCCGCACGGCGCTGCTCGAAGCCGCGTCGGGTCCGGTGGTGCACCACGGCCGTCGTCGTCATGAGGACGAGTGGTCCGACGGCGCCGAGAACGGCGAAGAGCGGGTTGCCGGAGGCGAGCGAGGAGACGACCCCTGTTCCGAGCATGGCGCCTGAGCCGACGTACTGCGGCACGGCTGAGCTCGTGTCAGGTGCCTCGAGCTCTGCCGGCAGCGTGATGCGCGCCGGAGTCGCCTCCGACGGGTACACGTGGACGCGGTTGAAGGGGCGCTCGCCGTCGGTGACGGGTGCGCCGAGCGTCGTCGGTGCCGCGGGCGCCAGCAGCTGCATGACCGCTGGTCCCAGGGCGAAGCGCTCCCCGAACCGGACGAGGGCAGAGGCGGACCCGGTGAGCCGGTGCCGGGCCACGACCGTGCCGTTGCTCGACCCCAGGTCGGTGACCCGCAGCCCGTCGTCCACCAGCTCGACGCAGGCGTGCCGGCCGGACACCGAGGGGTCGTCGACGACGAGGTCCCCGGCACGCCCGACGACCCAGGCGCCGGGCGTCAGGGTCAGGACCTGGCCCGCGGCCGCTCCTGAGACGACGGCCAGACAGGCCGACGTCAGGGGCCAGCCACCCCGCGGCACCGGTGTCCCGACGGCGACGACGTCTCCGCTCACGATGGCGCCGCCACCGAGGGGCGCCTCGAGCGAGCGCAGCTCGCCGTTGACGTAGACGGGCTCGCCGGCGCGAACGTACTCCGCCAGTGCCTCTGCCCACGACGACGAGGGGTGGCCGGCGACGACGAGATCGCGGCGGACACCGGTGCGGGCGAACAGGGTGAACTCGGCCCTCATGATCGCTCGGCCTCGAGGATGGTCACCGGGCTACTCGCTGCTCGGCGTGGGCACGGGCACCTCGCTCGGGACGCCGAAGAGCTGGGCGTCGCCGTAGACCGCCGACCAGCGGGTGTCCGTGCACTCGGAGAGGCCGGTGGCACGCAGCTGCAGGCGCAGGACCCCGGTGACGTCGACCGTGACGGGCCGGGTCTTGCCCAGGACGGCGTCGAAGGTGAACAGCGGCCGGCCGTCGCCGAGCACCTCGAACCGGACCTTGGAGTTGCTCGCACTCGTGTCGTCGACGCCCGCAGTGGCCTTGAACTGCCGGTAGTGGCGCCCGAGGTCGTACTGGGCACTCATCGAGTCCTCGCCCGAGAAGCAGCTGGGCTCACCGAAGTGGACGGCGTGAACGAAGTCCTTGCCGTTCATGGTGGACGTCGCGGCCTCGATCGAGCCCTCGACCGGCTGGAGGTCCGCGAGGAAGGTGCCCACCGACTTGCGGCTCACCGTCAGGAGGACCTTGTGGTCATCCGGGAGCGGCCCGCCGGCTGCCGGGCTCTGGCTGACGACGAGGTTGTCGGCCTTCGTGTCGTCGAGGACCTCCTTGACCTCCACGGCGAGGCCCGCCTGCTGCATGTCGGTGGTCACCGGGTCCAGCTCGCGGCCCACACCGGCAGGCACGGTCGGTGTGGGAGTGTCGGAGGTCGGCGCCGACGACGTCGTCGAGGCGGAGGGCTCGACGGGCGCGGACGGCTGCCCCGCGTCGGTCGGGACCGAGGGTTGGTCCCGACCCAGGCCGGCCGCAGCGGGGGCGACGGCGCCTGCATCGTCGCGGTTCACGAGCAGGTAGGTGGCGCCACCACCCAGGGCCAGAACCCCGACGAGTCCGGCGACGAGCAGGGGCGTGGCCACGCGACGTCGGCGAGCAGGCGTGTCGGGAACGATCGTCGGCGCCGCGGCGGCGCCCACCACGGTGGCGTGGACCGGGACGGCCGCCGCAGGTGGCTCCGTCAGCGCCGTCAGCGCGTCCCGTCCGGCTTCGTCGGGCGCCACGGCGGCCAGGTGTTCGCGCACCTCCTCGGCGGTGGCCGGCCGGTCCGACGGGTTCTTGGCGAGCAAGCCGGCGACCACCCCCCACAGCGCGTCGCTGATCCCGGTCGGTCGGCCGGGTGGTTGGTCAACGTGCCGACGCATGACCGCCAGCGGGCTCCCTCCGGCGAACGGCGTGATGCCGCAGAGCAGCTCGTAGAGGACGATGCCGACGGCGTACAGGTCGCTGGCCGGGGTGGGGGCCTGCCCGTCGGCCACCTCCGGCGAGATGTAGTCCGGCGTGCCGATGACAGCGGTGCTGTGTGCGGCTGGGCCCTGCTCGATGATCCGGGCGACCCCGAAGTCGGTGATCCGGGGCTCGAGGTCGGGTCCGGGAGCCAGCAGGACGTTCTCCGGCTTGAGGTCGCGGTGCACGATCCCCGCCGAGTGGATCGCGCCCACGCCGGCGAGGATCCGGTCGGTCACGGCGATGGCGGCAGCACTGGGCAGGGGACCCCGGGCGGTCATGGACTGACGCAGGTCCGGCCCGTCGACGAGGTCCATGACGATGGCGATCCGTGAACCCTCCGCCACGAGGTCCCGCACGGCAACGACGTTGTCGTGGCGCACGCGCGTCAGCAGCTCGGCCTCCTGGAGGAAGCGGCTCACGAAGGCGGGATCCCTGGTCAGCTCCGGCCGGAGGACCTTGATCGCCACCGGCTCTCCGGCTCGGGTGGTCCCGCGCCACACCTGGCCCATGGCTCCGGCACCGATGCTGCTGCCGAGGAGGTAGCCGCTACCGACCGGCTGGCCCTCGGCGATGTCGGAGGTGTCTGGACTCACGTTGTGCTCCCCGCGTTCGTCGCGGTGCCGATGCAACCGCGAGGTGAGGGGCGCTGGCCGGCCCCGATCGCTGACCCCAACGTAGAAAGTGCGGTACCTGCGCGTCTGTCCCCTTTTCGGGTGACGTCGTCCAGGCTGCGCACCCGGCGGTTGCCGACCAGCGGCGGTGGCGGCCGCGGGGACGCGCCGATTTCGCCGGGGGTGGGCCCGCCCGGTACTCTTGCCGGGTTCGCCGTGCGCCCGGTGGCCTGTGGAGAAGCCCGACCCCTGTCGGACCGATCTGGTTGGCTGTCACCCGTGGCTCACGGCGGGACGTTTGCAACCCTCCTGTCACGGGAGAGACCCGTGACCGCCGAGACCAGAGGAGGTGGGTAGAAGCATGCGTCAGTACGAACTCATGGTCATCCTCGACCCCGAGACCGAGGAGCGCACCGTCGGCACGACGATGGACCGCTTCCTGACCGTCGTGAAGAACGGTGGCGGCACCGTCGACAACGTCGACATCTGGGGCCGTCGTCGCCTCGCCTACGACATCAAGAAGAAGTCCGAGGGCATCTACACCGTCGTCAACTTCACCGCCGAGCCGGCCGTGGCCCAGGAGCTCGATCGTCAGCTGAACCTCAGCGAGTCGATCATGCGCACCAAGCTGCTCCGCCCCGGCGCCTGATCACGCACCTGATCAGCACCTGATCGACCGCCGATCTCCACCCCGAGCGTTCGCTCCGATCACCCAGCGAAGGACTGATCCATGGCAGGCGACACCGTCATCACCATCATCGGCAACCTGACCGCCGACCCCGAGCTGCGTTTCACGCCGTCCGGTGCAGCGGTCGCGAACTTCACGGTGGCCTCGACGCCCCGGATGTTCGACCGCCAGAGCAACGAGTGGAAGGACGGCGAGACGCTGTTCATGCGCTGCTCGGTCTGGCGCGACGCGGCGGAGAACGTCGCCGAGTCGCTCCAGCGCGGCATGCGTGTCATCGCCTCCGGTCGCCTCAAGTCCCGGTCCTACGAGACCAAGGAGGGCGAGAAGCGCACCGTGGTCGAGATGGATGTCGACGAGATCGGTCCCTCGCTGCGCTCGGCCACCGCGAAGGTCAACAAGACCCAGCGTGGCGGCGGCGGTGGCGGTTTCGGCGGCGGCCAGCAGGGCGGCGGCTGGAGCGGCCAGGGTGGCGGCCAGGGCGAGGACCCCTGGGCGACCGGTGGCGGCCAGGCGGCCCAGCAGGGTGGCGGCAGCCAGGGTGGCGGCTGGAGCGGCCAGGGTGGCGCCCAGGGCGGCCAGGGTGGCGCCCAGGGCGGCGGCACCCAGGGTGGTGGCTGGGGGCAGGCTCCCAGCTACGACGAGCCCCCGTTCTGATCCACCCGTCCTGATCAGGCGCTGATCGTGACGCCGGCACCGACCGGCAACCGCCGCCTCGCGCGGCACCTCTGGATCATCTAGATCATCAGACCCATCCCGGGGCGCAGAACCCCGGGCTCTCATCACGAAGGAGAGCACCACGATGGCAAAGCCCGTTGTGCGCAAGCCCAAGAAGAAGGCCAACCCGCTCAAGGCGGCGAAGGTCGAGAACATCGACTACAAGGACACCGCGCTGCTGCGCAAGTTCATCTCCGACCGCGGCAAGATCCGCGCGCGTCGCGTGACCGGTGTGTCCGTCCAGGAGCAGCGTCTCATCGCCACGGCCGTCAAGAACGCCCGTGAGATGGCTCTGCTGCCCTACTCGAGCTCGGCTCGCTGAGCCCGGCCTCGAGAACCAGGAGAACTGATATGAAGCTCATCCTCACGCACGAGGTCTCCGGCCTCGGTACTGCTGGTGACGTCGTCGAGGTCAAGGACGGCTACGGCCGCAACTTCCTGCTCCCGCGTGGTCTCGCGACCCCGTGGACCAAGGGCGGGCAGAAGCAGGTCGACGCCCTGACGAAGGGCCGCGAGGTCCGCTCGATCAAGGACCTCGACACCGCCAAGGGCATCAAGGGCCAGCTCGAGGCCACGGCCGTCAAGGTCGAGGCCCGCGCCGGCCAGTCGGGTCGCCTCTTCGGCGCCGTCAGCAACGGTGACATCGCCGACGCGGTCAAGTCCGCCGGCGGTCCCGAGCTCGACAAGCGCAAGATCGAGGTCAAGCAGGCCATCAAGACGACGGGCTCGTACGAGGCCACCGTCCGCCTGCACCCCGAGGTCCTCGCGACCCTGAAGTTCGACGTCGTCTCCGCCTGAGCGACGCCTGCACGGCCGAAGGGGCCGGGACCTGCACCATGCGGGTCCCGGCCCCTTCGTCATACGTGCCGGATACGTGCCGGATACGTGCCGGGGACTGGCTGGTCAGCCCCGTCGGACCGCGGCGACCTGCGCCGAGAACCCGTTCCACGGGGTGTTGCCGGCGCCGTCGGTCACCGCGACGTGCCCGTTGACCCACGCGCGACCGGCGCGGAGCGACCCGGCCGGGGCCGTGAGCGTCCATCGGCGGGTTACCCCGTCGCACGTGAGCCCCACCTGGCCGGAGGCGACGACGCCGGTGCTGTCGGCGAGCTCGAGGCCCAGGGTCCCGGGGCCGGTCGGCGTGAGCGGGTCCGGCACGATGCACGAGTACGTGCCGGCGAGCGTCACGGCGCCCGAGGCGAGCCGCGCCTGGCGGTCGACGGTCACGGTGCTGAAGTCGGGTGCGCCGCCGGCCTGGGCCGGGGCGACGGCGAGCGTCGTCGCGGCCAAGGCGCCGACGGCTGCGAGAGCGGCGGCGGAGAGGGTGCGCGTGATGGTCATGGTGGAGCCCCTGTCGGTACGAGGAGCCCGGTGGTCGGGCTCTGCTCATGAGGACCATCGGGAGCGGCGGCAGGTTGTCAGCGGAGTCCGGGATTCTCGGCGATGGCCAGGGACCCCGCGTCGGGTGCGGAACGCGTCAGGTGGAGTCGCGCACGACGAGACGGGTGTCGAGGACCCGGACGCGCTCGACCTGCTCGCCGCCGAGCAGGCGCAGGAGTGTGTCGGCCATGACGACGCCCATGTCCTGGGCCGGCTGGGCCACCGTGGTCAGGCCGACCCTGCCGCGCGTCGCGTAGGGGCTGTCGTCGAAGCCGAGCACGGCGACGTCGCCAGGCACCGAGAGCCCGCGCTCCTCGAGGGCCAGCAGCACGCCGCTGGCCATGAGGTCGCTCGCGACGAAGATCGCATCGAGGTCGGGGTGCTCCTCGACGAGGGTCAGGGCCGCACGGATGCCACCCGCCTCGGTGAAGTCACCACGCGCGAGCCGGTGGTCCGACAGGCCGGCCGCTGCGAGGGCGTCGCGCCAGCCGAGCTCGCGGTCGACGGAGGCGGGCATGTCGGCCGGACCGGTGATCGTCGCGATCGCCCGGCGTCCGCGCGCGACGAGGTGCTCGACGCCGTGCCGTGCGCCGGCCCGGTTGTCGACGTCGACGTAGTAGTCCCCGGGGTTGGCGATGTCGCCGAGCGGGCGACCACCGAAGACGACCGGCAGCGAGCGGCCGAGGGAGGCCAGGAAGTGGTCGCCCGAGTGGTGCGACACGACGAGCGCGCCGTCGACGTTGCCGCCGAGCAGGTAGCGACGCGTCTTCTCCGACGGTGAGCTGGGGTGGGTCAGCTGCAGGTTGAGGACGTAGTCGCTCTCGTCGAGGCGGTCGCTGATGCCCTGCACGACGTCGGCGAAGTACGGGTCGCCGAAGAAGCGGTGCGCGTCCTCGGGCACGACGAGCGCGATCGACATCGTCGCGCGCGCCACGAGCGAGCGGGCCGCCCGGTTCGGCACGTAGTTGAGCTCGGCGATGGCCCGCTCGACGACCGCGAGGACGTCCGGGCTGACCCGCGGCGAGCCGTTGATGACGCGCGAGACAGTCGCCCGGGACACGCCGGCGACGCGCGCGACCGCCTCGAGCGTCGGGCGCCCGGATGCGGCGTCCGCGTCGACGATCGGCGGCGTGGCCGGCGTGCCCTGGGTCATGCCTCGTGCTCTCCTGCTCGTGCGTCGGTCCCGACGGCGTCGGCATCGGTGGACGGGTGGCCGGTCGGCAGCACCCGGGTCGCGATGATCCGGGCGAGGTCGAGGGCGCTCGCCTTCGGCGTCCGCACCTGGGTGTCGTAGTCGACCCGGACGATACCGAAGCGCTTGGCGTAGCCCCACGCCCACTCGAAGTTGTCGAGCAGCGACCAGTAGAAGTAGCCGCGCACCGGCACTCCGGCCTCCGCGGCGTCGAGCACCGCGCCGAGGTGGGCGCGCACGTACGCGACGCGGTCCGTGTCGTCGACGAAGCCGTCGGGGTCGGGCACGTCGTCGAAGGCAGCGCCGTTCTCGGTGACGTGCAGCGGCACGCCGGCCGGGCCCGTGTAGTCGTGGTGGAGCCGTTGCAGCAGGCGCGTCAGGCCCTCGGGCTGGATCTCCCAGTCCATGGCGGTCACGGGCAGGCCGCGTGGGTGGCGGAACGAGGAGTCTGCGGCGGGGAAGGGCGAGCGGGTGGTGCGCCCCCCGTTGACGTTGTCGTCGAGGGCGACCGCCGGCCGCCAGTGCGCGATGGCCTCGCCGTTGTAGTAGTTGACGCCGAGCACGTCGACCGGGGTGGAGATGATCTCCAGGTCACCGTCCACGACGTGGTCGGTCAGTCCCAGCCCGCGGACGTCCTCGAGCAGGTCGGCCGGGTAGGCGCCACGGAAGACGGGATCGAGGAAGATGCGGTTCATCTGGGCGTCGACGCGTCGGGCGGCGTCGACGTCGCGCGCGTCGGCGGGGTCGAGCGGGTCGGCGACCGTGAAGTTCAGCGTCAGTCCGAGCTCGAGCGACGCGTCACGCGAGCGCAGCTCCTGCACGACGCGTCCGTGCCCGAGGAGCAGGTGGTGGGCGGCGGCGAGGCCGTCGGCGACCGACGTGCGGCCAGGTGCGTGCATGCCCGCGGTGTAGCCGAGGAAGGCCGCGCACCACGGCTCGTTGAGCGTCGTCCACGTCCGCACGCGGTCGCCGAGGCGGTCGTGCACGACGCCGGCGTACTCGACGAACCGGTCGGTCGTGTCGCGCACCGTCCAGCCGCCGCGGTCCTCGAGGGCCTGGGGGAGGTCCCAGTGGTAGAGCGTCAGCCACGGCGCGATGCCGGCGCCGAGCAGCTCGTCGACGAGCCGCTCGTAGAAGTCGAGCCCCGACGCGTTGACGGTGCGCCCGTCGGGCACGATCCGCGACCACGACGTCGAGAAGCGGTAGGACTGCAGCCCCAGACGTCGCATCAGGGCGACGTCCTCGCCGAACCGGCGGTAGTGCTCGCACGCGACGTCGCCGGTGTCGCCGTCGACGACCGCGCCGGGCGTGTGCGAGAAGGTGTCCCAGATCGAGTCGAGCCGGCCGTCCTCGTGGCGGGCGCCCTCGATCTGGTAGGCGGCCGTGGCGGCGCCGATGACGAAGCCGGCCGGAAGCGGGCGACCTTGGGGCACCACGAGATCGGTGGCGGTGGGGTGGTCTGGGTAGGACCTGGACGCGGGCTCGGATGCGATGCCCGGCGTGGTCGTGGTGGTGGGGACGTTCATCCCTTGACTGCTCCTTGCATGATGCCGGACACGAGCTGCTTGCCGGCGAAGACGAACAGGACGATGAGGGGGAGGGCCATGAGCACGACGCCGGCCAGCACGAGCGAGTAGTCGACGAAGTAGGCGGCCTGCAGCTGCTGGAGCGCGACCGGCAGGGTCGGGTTGCCCGGGTCGAGGATGATGAAGGGCCAGAAGAAGTTCGTCCACGTGGCGATGAAGGTGAAGAGGCCCAGCATCGCGGCGCCCGGCCGCGCGGCGGGCAGCGCGACGGACCAGAAGGTCCGCAGCGTCGACGCGCCGTCGACGCGGGCTGCCTCGATGAGCTCGTCGGGCAGCGCCTCCTGCAGGTACTGGGTCATCCAGAAGACGCCGAAGGCGCTGACCGCGCTCGGCAGGATGACGGCCCAGAGGCTGCCGATCCAGCCGAGCGTGCTCATGACGATGAAGAGGGGCACGATCCCGAGCTGGGTCGGCACGGCCATCGTCGCGATGACGAAGACGAGCAGGCCGTTGCGCCCCCGGAAGCGCAGCTTGGCGAACGCGAAGCCGGCCAGGGCCGAGAAGAGCACGACGAGCGCGGCCACCGTCGTGCTGACGAGGATGCTGTTGCCGAGGGCCTTCCAGAACGGGATCGTCGTGACGACGGTGCTCGCGTTCTGCAGGAAGTGGCCGCCCGGCACGAGGGAGTAGGGGTCCTGCACGATCGCCGCGGAGTCCTTGCTGCCGATGACGAACGACCACCAGAGCGGGAACGCCGAGCCGAGCAGCACGACGAGGAGGAAGGCGTAGGCCACGGGGCTGGCCTGGGTGCGCCGGACCAGGCGGGAGCCGCGGCCGGTGCGCCGGGGGAGGGCCGGAGTGTTCGTCGCGGTGTTCGTCGCGGTGTTCGTCGCGGTGGTCATCGCTGTCCCTTCGAGGCGATCCGTCGGGTGACGAGGAAGTTGAGCAGCGCGAAGAGGACGACGACGAGGAAGAGCATCCAGGCCACGGCGGCGGCCCGGCCGAAGTTCTTCTGCGTCCAGCCGAGCTGGTAGAGGTAGAGCGTCAGCGTCTGCCACTGTCGGTCGGCGCCGCCGAGGCCGTACTGGTCGTACATCCGCGGCTCGTCGAAGATCTGCAGGCCGCCGATCGTCGAGGTGATGACGACGAAGATGATCGTCGCGCGCAGCTGCGGCACGGTGATCGAGAAGAAGGTGCGGACACGTCCGGCGCCGTCGATCATCGCGGCCTCGTAGTAGTCGCGCGGGATGGCCTGCATCGCGGCCAGGAAGATCAGGGCGTTGTAGCCGGTCCAGCGGAAGTTGACCATCGTCGCGATGGCCAGGTGGCTCGGCAGCACCTCCTTGTGCCACTGGACGGGGTCGATGCCGACGAGGCCGAGCAGGTGGTTGACGAGGCCGAACTTGTCACCGAACAGGTCGCTGAAGATGAGCGCGACGGCCACGGGTGCCACGACGTAGGGCAGCAGCACGCCCATCCGCCAGAAGGTGCGGGCCCGCAGGCCGCTGTCGAGGGCCGCGGCGATGAGCAGAGCGGCGATGACCTGGGGCACGCTGGAGAGCAGGAAGATGCTGACGGTGTTCTTCAGCGCGTTCCAGAAGTAGGGCTGGGCCAGCACGTCGGCGTAGTTCTTGAGACCGACGAAGTCGCCCTGCCCACCGATGAGGCTCCACTTGTGGAGCGAGACGTACGCCGTGTAGAGCAGCGGGAAGAGGCCGACGACGCCGAAGAGGATGAAGAACGGGCTGACGTAGGCGTACGGCGAGGCCTTCTCGTCGACCTTCGTCAGCCCCCGGCGCCACCCGGCCCGCGGGGAGATGGGGGATCGGAGGGCGGGTCCGGCTGCCTCGGCGGCGGGTGCGCGCGTCGCCCCGTCGGTTGCCTGTGAGGTTGCCTGGGAGGGGGACTGGGAGGGGGACTGGGAGGGGGACTGGATGCTCATGCGGTGGTCCGCTCGTCGGGGTGGGCGGCCCGGTGCCGGCGGTGGTACCGGGCCGCCCACGGCTCAGCGTGGGGCGGTCAGCCGAGGGCCTTGACGTCGGCCACCCACTTGTCCCACGACTCCTGCGGCGCGGTGCCCTGCTCGACGCGGGTCAGGGCCTGCTGCATGGCGTCGTTGATGGCGAAGTAGTGCGTGCCCTTGTACGGCGAGACCGTCACGGCCTTGGCGCGCTCGGCGAAGATCTGCCCGGTGGGGGCGTTGTTGAACGAGGCGACCTTGAACGCGAGGAGCTCGGGGTTGGTGAGCGCGGCCTGCTGGCTCGGGAAGGCGCCGACCTTCTTGAAGGCCTTGACCTGCTGCTCCGGCGCGGTCAGCCAGTCGGCGAGCTCCTGGGCCTCCTTGGGGTGGGCGCTCTGCTTGGGCACGACGAGGTAGCTACCGCCCCAGTTGCCGCCGCCCCCGGGGAAGGTGTTGGCGACGTCCCAGCCCTTGACGCCCTTGGCGTTGCCCTCGATGACACCGACCATCCAGCCGGGGCAGAGCATCGTGGCGAACCCGTCCTTCTGGAACGAGGCGGTCCAGTCGTCGCCCCACTGCTGGAGCTTGGCGGAGAGCCCGTCGGTGATGCCGGCCTGGACCACCTGGTCGTAGAGCTTCTTGACGTCCGCGTTCGTCGTGGCCGTGATGGTGTCGTCGGCCGGGTTCTCGTAGGCGGCCTGGACCTGGTTGACCATGCCCTGGTAGGTGGCGCCGATGCTGTCGAAGAACGGGACCTTGGACTTGGCGGCGAACTGCTTGCCGGCGGCGAAGTAGCTGTCCCAGGTGGTGCCGAAGAGCTTGGCGACGGACTCGCGGTCGCTCGGCAGACCCGCCTTCTTGAAGAGGTCGCTGCGGTAGCAGATGGCCTCCGGGCCCGAGTCGGTGCCGTAGCCGATGAGGTGGCCGTCGGCGTCGGTGGCGGCCTTGGCCTTCCAGTCGAGCCAGCGACCGTCGGTGTCGGCGCTCTTGAGGTCGGTGAACTTGTCGGAGTACTGGAGCATCTCGGGCAGCCAGTCGACCTCGACCGCCTCGACGTCGGCCATGCCGCTGCCGGCGGAGAGGCGGGTGAAGAAGGTGTCGCGGGCCTCGTTGGAGGTGGCGGCCTTCTTGTGGGTGACCGTGATGTTCGGGTGGGTCTTCTCGAACTCGGGGATGAGGTCCTCGTAGCCGAACTGGTTGAAGGTCGCGAGGGTGAGGGTGACCTTGCCGCCGGCGCCGCCGGCCTGGGTCGAGGGGCCGTTGTCGGCGCTGCTCGAGCTGCACGCCGAGAGCGCGAGCAGTCCGACGGTGAGGGTGGCGAGCGCGACGTTCCGGGGACGCGTCAGGCGGGTGCCGGTACGAGTGGTGCGGGCTGTCATCGGAGAGCTCCTTCGGTCTCTGCCCAGTGTGGGTGTGGGAGCGCTCTCCCTGCGTGAAGCCGGGCCGTGAGAGCGCTCTCACGGGAGAGAATGACGGGACGCCGCGGCATCGGTCAAGACCCGTGACCATTCCGTGACCACGGCGGGCCGGTGCCCGTCGGGCGCCGCTCGGCCCCCGCGTCCGGGTGCTCTGCCGCCGCGAGCCGTCTAGCGTTGACCCATGGGACCGTCGCACGAGGCCCGGGGCGAGGGCGCCCACCGCGCGAGTCACGACCTCGTGGCCATCGGTCGCGTCGGCGTCGACCTCTACCCGCTCCAGCACGGGGTGACGCTCGACGAGGTGCGCAGCTTCGAGAAGTTCCTCGGTGGCAGCGCGGCCAACGTCGCCGTCGCGGCGGCCCGGCACGGACGTCGCTGCGCGCTCGTCAGCGCCACTGCAGACGACGCGTTCGGTCGCTACGTGCACCGCGAGCTGCTGCAGCTCGGCGTCGACGACGCGTACGTGCAGACCGTCGTCGGCGGACCGCCGACCCCGGTGACCTTCTGCGAGGTGTTCCCGCCGGACCACTTCCCGATCTGGTTCTACCGCTACCCCATCGCGCCTGACCTCCTCATCACCACGGATTCGATTCCGCTGCAGGCGATCCGGGACGCCGAGGTGTACTGGGCCACCGTCACCGGGCTGAGCCAGGAGCCGAGCCGTGAGGCGCACTTCGCGGCCTGGCGAGAGCGGGGCCGGCGGCCGCTGACGATCCTCGACCTCGACCACCGGCCGACGCTGTGGCCCCGGCCCGACGAGGCGCCCGGGCTCGTGCGGCAGGCCCTCGAGCACGTCACCGTCGCCGTCGGGAACCTCGACGAGTGCGAGGTCGCGACCGGCGAGCGCGACCCGGAGCGGGCTGCGGCCGCGCTGCTCGACGCGGGGCTCGAGATGGCGGTCGTCAAGCTCGGCCCGGGCGGGGTGCTCGCCAGGACGCCGGAGGCGACGGTGCGCGTTGCGCCCTTCCCGGTGCAGGTGGTCAACGGACTCGGAGCGGGCGACGCGTTCGGCGGGGCGCTCGTGCACGGGCTGCTGGCCGGATGGGACCTCGAGCGGGTCGTGCACTTCGCGAGCGTCGCGGGGGCCATCGTCGCCGGGCGGCTGGAGTCCTCGACGGCGATGCCGACGACGGCCGAGGTCAGCGCGCTGCTGTCCGACGTCGCCGTGGCGGAGTGGGCCGGCTGACGCGTCGCTGGGCCTCCGGGCGGGCGGGTCGTGCGGGCCCGCCGTGCGGGTCGTGCGTGCGTGCGTGACGTCGGGCGCGGGCAAAGAAAAACCCGCCCCCGCTGGTCACGTCGCCGAACTCGACCAGCGGGGGCGGGTGCCCTTGACGCGGTGATCCGACAGGGGGAGGAGATCACCGAGTCGCACAGGAGCAACTCACGAGAACGACTATGACTCGCGCACCTTAAAGAACCCTGAAAAGGGCGTAGCAGTTGGCTAGGACTGTCGGGCTGCCTCACGGGTGGACCCGGCAGCGGGCGGTCAGCGGGCGCCGACGACCATCCAGTCGTCGCGTCGGGCCCGCCACCACAGCCCGGCGCCCCGGATCACCATGAAGGCGGTGAACGCGAGCCAGAGCACGACCACGTCGCGCACCGGCGAGCCGCTCGAGCCCCATGCGCGGACCGTGAGGATCACGGGCAGGTACGCGACGAAGGTGAGGACCATCCCCCAGGCCAGCCACCGCCCGTCACCGGCTCCGATGAGCACGCCGTCGAGGACGAACACGTAGCCGGCCACCGCCTGCCCCAGCCCGACCACGACGAGCGCCGCCCCGAGGGCCTCGCGCACGGCGGGGTCGTTCGTGAAGAGGCTGGGCAGCACGCCGTGCAGCGCGGCGACGACGAGCCCGACCACGAGACCGCCCCAGACGCCCCAGCGCACCATCGTGGCCATCGTGACCCGCACGCCCTCGCGGTCGCCGGCGCCGAGAGCGCGCCCGGTGATCGCCTGGGCGGCGATGGCGAGCGCGTCGAGGGCGAAGGCGAGGAAGGACCAGACCGTCATCGCCACCTGGTGGGCGGCGAGCGGCACGTCGCCCAGGGACGCCGCCACCCATGTCGTGACGAGGAGCGTCGCACGCAGCGCGAGCGTGCGCACGAGGAGCGGGACGCCGGTGCGCGCGGCGCCGAGGACGCGTCCGGGGTGGGGGCGCAGCCGCGCGTGGCGCGCGTGTGCCTTGACGAGCAGGACCGCGACGAGGCCGGCCGCCATGCCGGTCTGGGCGATGACCGTGCCCCAGGCGGATCCGGCTATGCCCCAGTGCAGCCCGTAGACGAAGACGATGTTGAGGGCGATGTTCGCGCCGAAGCCCACGGCCGACGCGACGAGCGGGGTGGTGGTGTCCTGCAGGCCGCGCAGCACGCCTGTGACGGCGAGGATGACGAGCATCGCCGGCAGGCCGAGCGCCGAGACGCGCAGGTAGGTGGTGGCCTGCTCGAGGGCCTCGGGCGAGGCGCCGAACGCCGCACAGATCGGACGGGCGGCCACGGCGGTGACGATCGCGGTGACGGCGCCGAGGCCGAGTGCGAGCCACAGCCCGTCTATGCCGGCCCCGATCGCGGCGCGGTCGTCGCCGGCGCCGAGGTGGCGGGCCACGACGCTGGTCGTACCGTAGGCGAGGAAGACGAAGATGCCGGCGGCGGTGACGAGCGCGCCACTGGCGACCCCGAGCCCGGCGAGCTGTGCCGTGCCCAGGTGGCCGACGATGGCGGAGTCGGCGAGCAGGAAGAGCGGTTCGGCGATGAGGGCGAGGAAGGCCGGGACCGCGAGGCGCAGGATCTCGCGGCGGTGCGCCGTGGGGGCCGCCGTGCTCGTCCCGACCCTCATGACGGCGCCCCCGGCAGCGACCGCACCCGCGCAGCCGCTCCGAGGTGCTTGAGCGCCTCGCGTCGGGACAGCCCGGACAGGGTGGGGTGGTCGGCGACGAAGCCGCGTACCCAGTCGGGGTCGTGGCGCGCGTGGTCGCGCAGCGCCCAGCCGATCGCCTTGCGGATGAAGAAGTCGCGGTCCTCGAGGTTCGGCTCGACGACGTCGGCCAGCAGGTCCTGGTCGAGGCGCGCACCGGCCCCGACCTGGCTGATGATCGAGGCGCGCCTGACCCACAGCGAGTCGCTGCCCGACCAGTCACGCATCCGCAGCCCCTCGACCTGCGGGGCCGCGAGGAGAGTGTCGCGCACGAGGTGGGCGGCGATGTCGTCGACGACGTCCCACCAGGCCCCCTCGCGGATCAGCCTCTCCCACAGAGGCATCGCATCACTGTCGACCCACTGCCGGTAGGCGCGGTGGCGTGCGAGGGCGATGGCGGCATACCACTGCTCGCGGTGCGTCGCCGTGCTCCAGAGCTGTTCGACGGTGGCGGCCCACTGTTCGCGCGAGTGCATCGCCAGGCCGGGGTCGCGCAGCAGCGGCGTGAGGGCCGCCTTGAGCTGGGGCGAGGTGAGGCCGAAGTAGGGCATGGCCGACTTCATGTAGCGCTGCTGGCCGGCGGCGCGCTCGGGGTCGGCGCTCGCGAGGAGGGCGGCCCGGACCTCCGACGCGAGGTCGGGGTGCGGGTCGGTCGTCATGGGGTCAAGGTAGCCGCCGCCCCCGCCGGCGCGTCGGGCTGGTCGCGCTACGGTCGCCGCGCTTTACACATCGTCAACGATTGTCAATCGGCTTTACATCTTCTACGGTCATGTAAACCAACGACGCGGAGGCTCCCATGACGGCAGTAGGAACGGTTCCGACCGGCACGACCGAGCAGTGGCGCGACCCGAAACGACACCTCTGGCTCATCGGGCTCGTCGTCCCGTCGCTCGCCTTCGTCGGGCTCGGGATGCATGCGGCCACCGGGTGGGGCATCTGGTTCTGGATCGGCCCGATCGTCATCCTCGGGATCGTCCCGCTCGTCGACCTCGTCGCCGGCCTCGACCGCAGCAACCCGCCCGACGAGCTCATCGAGGCCCTCGAGAACGACCGGTACTACCGCTGGATCACCTACTGGTTCCTACCGATCCAGTACGTCGGCCTCGTCGCAGCCCTGTGGGTCATCACCCACGCCGGCCTGACGACCCTCGACAAGGTGGGCCTCGCCGTCTCCATCGGCTGCGTCGGCGGCATCGGCATCAACACCGCCCACGAGCTCGGCCACAAGAAGGAGAGCCACGAGCGCTGGCTCGCCAAGGTCGCCCTCGCGCAGAGCTTCTACGGGCACTTCTACATCGAGCACAACCGTGGCCACCACGTGCGCGTCGCAACGCCCGCCGATCCCGCGAGCAGCCGGGTCGGGGAGAGCTTCTACGCCTTCTGGCCGCGCACCGTCGTCGGGTCGCTGCGCAGCGCGTGGCGCCTGGAGAAGCGACGCCTCGCCCGTCGGCGGCTGCACCCGTGGCGGTGGTCCAACGACGTCGTCAGCGCGTGGCTGCTGTCGGCGCTGCTCTGGGGTGCGCTCGTGATGTGGCTCGGCGTCGGCGTCCTGCCCTACCTCCTCGTGCAGGCGCTCGTCGGGCTCTCGCTGCTCGAGGTCGTCAACTACATGGAGCACTACGGGATGTTGCGCCAGGTGGTCGGCCAGCCCGGTCGGCAGCGGTACGAGCGGGTCGACCCCAGCCATTCGTGGAACAGCAACAACATCGCGACCAACGTCCTGCTCTACCACCTCCAGCGGCACAGCGACCACCACGCCAACCCGACGCGTCGCTACCAGACGCTGCGCGACTACGCGGAGTCGCCGGTGCTGCCGACGGGATACGCCGGGATGATCGTCCTCGCGCTCGTACCGCCGCTGTGGCGTCGCGTCATGGACCCCAGGGTGCTCGCGCACTACGGGGGCGACGTGCGCCTCGCCAACGTCCAGCCCTCGCGGCGGGTACGCGTCCTCGCCGCGTACCCGCCGCCCGACGCGCCCGACGCGCCCGACGGGCCCGACGCGTCGCGCGGCCGGGGTGCTGACGCGTCTTCCGCGGTCGATGCCGTGGGTGCCGATGCTTTGATGGCCGGGAGCGGCGCCCGTGCGGGTGGCCGGCACGCCTGCCCCGGCTGCGGCTACGTCTTCGACGAGGCGGACGGCGATGTGCGACAAGGCTTCCCGGCCGGCACCACGTGGGCCGAGGTACCGGACGACTGGTGCTGCCCCGACTGCGGTGTGCGCGAGAAGGTCGACTTCGTCGCGGCCGCATCGACGTGACGGGAGCGGTCGCCGGGCGCGGTCTGCCTACGATGACCCACATGACGACGACGCCCACGCTGCGCGAGCGAATCGTCGAGGAGGCCGCCAAGCTGACGGCCGAGGTGGGCTGGGCCGCCGTGACGATGGGGGCGCTCGCCGCGCGGGTCGGGGTGTCGCGCCAGACGGTGTACAACGAGCTCGGCTCCAAGCCTGCGCTCGGCGAGGCGATGGTGCTGCGCGAGCTCGAGCGGTTCCTCGGCGTCGTCGGCGAGGCGTTCGACGCGCACCCCACCGACCTTGACGCGGCGGTGCGCGCGGCGGTGCGCTCCGTGCTCGACCTCGCCGCCGACAGCCCGCTGCTGCGGGCGCTCGCGACCTTCACGCACGGCGGTGACACCGAGCTGATGCCGCTGCTCACGACGCGTTCGGACGTGCTCGTCGACGCCGCGTCCGACATGGTGCTCGGCCGTCTCGAGGGCTACGAGGTGACGCTCCCGTCGCGTCGGCGCCGGGCCGCGGTCGACGTCGTCGTGCGCGTCGTGCTCAGCCACGTCGTGCGACCGGGAGGCTCACCGGCGCAGGTTGCCGACGACATCGCGTGGGTCGCCGGACGCGTCCTGCGACCCGTGTGACGGAGTGCTCACTCGATCGAGAGGGCGTGCTCACTCGATCGGGACAGAGTGCTCACGCGACGCCCGGGGCGCCCCTCTCCTTGCTCATCGAGTGAGCACTCCGTCCCAGGTGTCACTCCAGCCCACCCGCGTTGCTGTGACGGGTGAGGTTGCGTGCTCACTCGATGGGGAGGGGGAGGGGGAGGGGCGAAGGGGTCGGAGCTAGCGCTTGACGGCGTGGCCGAGGTAGCCGAACGTCCACGGCCGACTGAGCCGCGGCAGGGGCGCGTAGGCCCGGTCGACGTCGACGAGCTCGAGACCGGACTCCGCAATGATGCGGTCGATGGGGCGGGTCAGGTGGCAGCCGTCGAAGGCTCGCTTCTGGATCGGCTCGAGGCGGCGCTGCCACCGCCGGACCCCCTCGTCGGGGGCGATGCCGTGCTCGAGGAAGTGCAGCGCGCCGCCGGGCCGGAGCACCCGACGCACCTCGCGGAGCGCGGCCGCGACGTCGGGGATGGTGCAGAGCGTGAAGGTCGACAGGACGGCGTCGGCGCTGTCGCCCGGCAGGTCGAGGCGCTGGCCGTCGAGGCCGCCGCGCTCGATCGGGACCGTGCTGCCCGCGCGGCGCTTCTCGCCCAGGTGCCAGCCGACGTCCGAGGGCTCGATCGCGACGACGCGGGTGACCTCGGCCGGGTAGAGCCCGACGTTGCCGCCGCTGCCGAACCCGAGCTCGACGACCTCACCCCTGAGGCCGGCGCAGGCTCGTCGACGCAGGGCGATGACGGCCTCGCTCTCGCCGCCCGCCACGAGCCGCGGCGTCACCTGCCTCGCCCAGAAGCCCATGGCCCGAGCGTAGGGCCGGGTCGCGTCCGGTGCAGTGTCTCGACACCGGAGCGACACCGGAGCGACACCGGAGCGACGCCGGAGCGGGGCCGGACTCAGCCGCGGCGCAGCGTGACGACGGGTACCTCGGGTGGGGCGAGCACCCGGACCGGCGGTCCCCACGCCCCGGCGCCGCGGCTCGTCAGGACCGGCACGTCGCCGACGGTCGCGAGCCCGTCGAGGACCGGCTGCTGGAGCGGCACGAGGTAGCGAAACGGCCACACCTGGCCGCCGTGCGTGTGCCCCGCCAGCTGGAGGTCGACGCCGCGGCCCTGCACGTTCTCGGCGGCCTTGGGCTGGTGGGCGACGAAGACCGTGAACCCCGACGGGTCGACGCCCTCGAGCGCACGGGCTGCGTCGCTGGCGTCGGTGCCCCGCCCGGTGAGGTCGTGGACCCCGACCAGCGTCAGGCTCGCCCCACCCCGCTCGATGCCGACGTGCTCGTTGCGCAGGACGCGGATGCCGAGGGTCTCCCAGTGGCTCAGCCACGCGTCGGCCTCCTGGGAGATGAACTCGTGGTTGCCGCTCACCGCGTAGACCCCGAGCGGGGCGCGGAGGTCGGCGAGTGGGGCCAGCACGTCGCCGACCTGGGAGACGCGGCCGTCGACGAGGTCGCCGCCGAGGACGACGACGTCGGGCCGCTGGGCGTTGACGAGGTCGACGACGCGTCGGGTGAACGACGCCTCACGGATCGGTCCGGCGTGCAGGTCGGTGACGAGCGCGACACGCAGCCCGTCCAGGCCCGGCGACAGGTCGGGGTCCGTGACGGTCACCGCGGTCACCGACGGCTGCGACGCCTCGGCCAGCCCGTAGCCCGTCGCGCCGAGTGCCGCGACGACGACGAGAGGGGTGCCGACCCGCAGGAGCGGGCGGCGCAGGTCGGGGCGCCGTACGAGTCGCGCTGCGAGACAGGCGATCCCGATGACGGCAAGACCGAGCAGCAGGTACCAGGCGACGACGAGCCACGTCATCCCCGCCCACGCGACCCACCGACCGCGCCGGGGGTCGAGGGCGCCGGACTGCATGGCGAACGCGGTGAGGGTGAGCAGCCAGGTGAGGCCGAGGAGGAGGGCGGAGGCGAGGCGGACGCCGCGGGGCCAGCCGGGGGCGACGGCGAGACGGCGGTGCAGGGCGAGGGTGAGCAGCGCGAGGAGCGCCGCGAGGACGGCGACGAAGATCGACACGGGAGGGCAGGCGGGGGCCGCGGGTCGGCGAACGGGCGCTGGAGCCGGTGCGGGTGGCGGGCCGGTCAGGCGGGCGTTCCGAAGCGGACGGCGTTGCGCTCGCGCGCCTTCTGCCGCTCGACCTCGCGGTCCTTGGGTGGTGCGCTCGTGGTCAGGTGGTCGAGCAGGTGCTGGGTGGCGTGGGCGATCGCTTCGACGGCCTCGTCGAAGGCGTGCTGGTTGGCCTGGCTCGGCTTGGTGCTGCCGCTGACCTTGCGGACGTACTGGAGGGCGGCGGCGCGCACCTCGTCCGACGTCGCGGCGGGCTCGAAGTTGTGGAGCTGTCGGATGTTGCGGCACATGCCCCGAGCGTATGTCGGCCCACCGACGCATCGCGGCCGGCGGATGGCGTCGAAGAGACGGCCGGGAAGTTTCTGCGCCGGAACGCTTGCGCGATTGGAAGTTAGTAAACTTTACTAACCTCTGTGACCACCGCCCTCTCCCGCGCCCGACGGCTCTCGCCGCGCACCGCCGTGCTCCCCGCCCACGGCCGCCGGCACAACCTGTCGCTCGTGCTCCAGCTGCTCTACTCCGTGGGCGCCATGAGCCGCGCCGACCTCGCGCGCCGCCTCGGGATGAGCAAGGTGACCGTCTCCGACCTCGTCGCCGAGCTCATCGACACCGGTCACGCCGTCGAGCTCGGCCCCTCCGACGAGGTGCGCCCCGGCAAGCCGGCCACCCTCGTCGACGTCAACCGCACCGGCCTTCAGGCCATCGGGCTCGACCTCGCCGCCCACGAGGTCCTCCGCGGCGCGGTCCTCGACCTCGACGGCAACATCCTCGTGCGCGCCGAGCGGCCGATCGCCGACGCGACCGGCCAGACGGTCGTCGACACCGTCCTCGACCTCGTCCACGAGCTCGTCGCCGCGGCCACCGCGCCGCTGCTCGGCATCGGCGTCGGCACCCCCGGCATCGTCGGCCCCGGCGGTGTCGTCGACACCGCGCCCAACCTCGGCTGGACCGACGTGCCGCTGCGCGACGTCGTCGCCGAGGCCACCGACCTGCCCGTCTTCGTCGTCAACGACGCCGACGCCGCGGTCCACGCCGACTACACGCTCGGGGACGGCGGCGACGACCTCGTCCTCGTCAAGATCGGCCGCGGTGTCGGTGGCGGGCTCATCGTCGGTGGCCAGCGCGTCCGCGGCGCCCACTTCGCCGCCGGCGAGATCGGGCACGTCACCGTCGGCACCGACGGCGGTGCCCGCTGCCGCTGCGGCAAGGTCGGCTGCCTCGAGACGTGGCTGTCGGCCCCCAACCTCGAGAAGGCGCTCGACGCGTCGGGCGGCGACGCGCCGCTGCGCGAGGCCGGCGAGCGGCTCGGCATCGCGCTCGCCCCCGTCGTGGCCGCCCTCGACCTGTCGGAGGTCGTCCTCTCCGGGCCGGAGCACCTGCTCGGGGGCGTCCTGCGCGACGCCCTCGAGGAGACGCTCCGCGCCCGCCTGCTCGCCCGGCCCGAGGCACACCTGGCCGTACGCCTCGCCGACCGGTCCGACGACATCGTCCTGCGCGGCGCCGCCGTGCTCGTCCTGTGGGACCAGCTCGGCGTCGCCTAGGCGCCCGCCCCACCACCAGCAGCACACCGCACCACACACCGCACCACCTCGCGACGACGCGACAACCGGTCCGCCACCGCGGCCCTCGGAAAGGAAACGGAATGAACAAGACCCTCGGTCTCGCCGTGGCCACGGCCGCGACGGCGGCCCTCGTGCTCACCGCCTGCGGCGGCGGCGCGAACGGCACGACGACGGGCTCCTCGGGTGCCCCCGCCGGCACCGCCGGCAACGCCGGGAAGTCGATCACCCTGTGGCTGGCCGGCACCGACACCCCGAAGGAGCTGCGGACCTATCTGCAGGACACCTTCAAGGCCAAGACCGGTGCCACGCTCAAGATCGAGGAGCAGGCCTGGCCCGACCTCGTCACCAAGCTGACGACGGCCCTGCCCGACCCGAAGAACACCCCCGACGTCACCGAGATCGGCAACACGCAGAGCCCGACCTTCACCAACGTCGGCGCCTTCAGCGACGTCAGCGACCTCTACGACCAGCTCGGCGGCAGCAAGCTGCTGCAGTCCTTCGTCGACGTCGGCTCGGTCGACGGCAAGAAGTACGCGCTGCCGTACTACTTCGGCTCGCGCTACATGTTCGCCCGGGCCGACCTCTGGAAGGAGGCGGGCGTCGCCGCGCCGAAGACGCTCGAGGAGTTCAACACCGCCGTCAAGACCATCACGGCCAAGAACCCCCGGAACATCAAGAACTTCAGCGGTTTCTTCCTCGGCGGCCAGGACTGGCGCAACGGCATCTCGTGGATCTTCGCCAACGGCGGCGACCTCGCCAAGAAGGAGAACGGGCAGTGGGTCTCGACGCTGTCCGACCCGAACACCGTCAAGGGCCTGACCCAGCTCCAGGACCTCTACCGCAACGCCTCCAAGGCCCCGGCCGACGCCAAGGACCAGACGCCGTGGCTCTACGTCAACGACGCCGACGAGATCCTCGACGAGAACCAGAAGGTCACCGGCAAGACGTCGCTCGCGGCCGCGACGATCATGGCCCCCGGTTGGGCGCACTGGTCGATCGGTGACCTGAAGGAGAAGGACGGCAAGAAGGTCCGCGAGTGGAACGACGCGACGTTCACCGCGTTCGTCCTCCCGGGCACCGACGGCAAGCCGGCACCCGTCTTCGCCGGTGGCTCCAACATCGCGATCTCCAAGGCGAGCCAGAACCAGGAGCTCTCGCGCGAGCTGCTCAAGATCATCTTCTCGGCGGGCTACCAGAAGAAGCTCGGCGGCGCCGGCCTCGGCCCGGCCAACTCCGACTACGTCAGCTCCCTCGGGACCGACGCGTTCGCCAAGGCGCTCGTCGAGTCGGCGTCGAACTCGAAGCTGACGCCGGCCGCCCCGGGTTGGGCGGTCGTCGAGTCGAAGATGGTGATGGAGGAGTTCTTCTCCAAGATCAAGGACGCGTCCGACCTCACGGCCCTGGCCAAGGAGTACGACGCGAAGATCACGCCGCTGCTCAACCTCTCGTGACGGCCCTCGCCGCACACCAGCCGGCCTGACAGGCTCCGGCGGCCGGGACACCCCTCCACCCGGCCGCCGGCCCCTCCCGACCTCAGGCCCGAAAGGCCAGTCATGACCACGACGGCATCTGCTCCGCCCGACACCTCCCGGACACCCCAATCGGTCACCGCGCCCCGGCGACCCCGCCGGCCCCGACGCGTCACCCCCGCCCTGCTCACCGTCCCGACGCTGCTCGTCCTCCTCGTGGCCCTCGGCTACCCCGTCGGCTGGCAGGTCGTCACGAGCTTCCAGAAGTTCGGCCTCGCCCAGCAGTTCGGGCAGCCGCCGGAGTGGGTCGGGCTCGACAACTACGTCGCCCTGTTCACCGACGCGAACCTCTGGCTCGTCGTCGCCCGCTCGCTCGTCTTCTGCGTCGTGTGCGCGGTCGTCACGGTCGCCGTGGGCCTGGGCCTCGCCCTGCTCATGGGCGCCGTCGGACGCGTCGGGCGGCTCTGCCTGCAGGTGGCGCTGCTGCTCGCATGGGCGATGCCGGTGGTCGCCTCGATGACGGTCTGGACGTGGATCGTCAACTGGCGCAACGGGTTGCTCAACTGGCTGCTCGAGCAGGTCGGCATCGACGCCGCCGGGCACAACTGGCTCGTGCAGCCACTGTCGTTCTTCGTCATCGCCGCCGTCATCGTCGTGTGGATGAGCGTCCCGTTCGTCGCGCTGTCGATCTACGCGGGGCTCACGCAGCTGTCGCCGGAGGTGCTCGAGGCGGCGCAGATCGACGGCGCGGGCGGGTGGCAGCGGCTGCGCCACATCATCCTGCCGCTCGTCGCGCCGGTCATCTCGATCGTCCTGCTGCTCCAGCTGATCTGGGACCTCCGGGTGTTCACCCAGGTCAAGCTGCTCCAGGACGCCGGTGGCGTCGCGAACGAGACCCACCTGCTCGGCACGTACATCTACCAGCTCGGCACGGGCGCCGGTGACTTCGGCTCGGCCAGCGCGGTGTCGATCCTCATGCTGCTCATCACCGTCGGGGTCAGCTGGTACTACGTCCGCTCCCTCATGAAGGAGGAGTCCCGGTGAGCGCCCACGCCACCCCACGGACCTCGACGCGCACCCGGTCGGGCCGCTCGTCGCGCACACCCTCGCGGCGCTCGACGCGTCGCTCGCTCCTCACGGTCCTCGCCGTCGCGCTCGCCCTCGTCTGGGCCTTCCCGGTGTACTGGATGCTCAACTCGGCCTTCCTCGACACCGTGACGCTCCAGCGCAGCACCCCGACCTTCCTGCCGTTCGGCGGCTCCCTCGACAACTTCCGGACCGTCGTGACCGACCCGGGCTTCCTTCGCGCCCTGGGCATCTCGCTCGTCGTGACGCTCACGACCGTGGCCGCCGCGATCGTCATCGCCTTCCTCGGGGCCCTCGCGATCAGCCGGTTCCGGTTCCGGGGCCGCCGCACCTTCGTGCTCGCCCTGCTGCTCATCCAGATGCTGCCGGCCGAGGGGCTGTTCATCGCGCAGTACAAGATGATGAGCTCGGTCGGCCTGCTCAACAACGTCCTCGGCCTCGCGATCCTCTACACCGCCGCCGTCGTGCCGTTCACCGTGTGGATGCTCCGCGGGTTCGTCGCCGGCGTGCCGGTCGAGCTGGAGGAGGCCGCGATGGTCGACGGGCTCTCACGCACCCAGGCGTTCCTGCGGATCACCTTCCCGCTGCTGGCCCCCGGCGTCGTGGCCTCCGGCGTCTACGCGTTCCTCCAGGCATGGAACGAGTTCACCGTGGCCCTCGTGGTCATGACGGAGGAGCAGGCCCGGACGCTGCCGCTCTGGCTGCGCGGCTTCGTGCAGGCCAGCGCGACCCGCGAGACCGACTGGGGCCAGGTCATGGCCGCCTCCACCGTCGTCGCCGTGCCGGTCATCATCTTCTTCCTGATCGTGCAGGGGCGGATGAGCAACGGCCTCGTCGGCGGGGCGGTGAAGGGCTGACATGACCACCTCCCCGGAGGCGCTGCGGCGCCTCGTCCTCGGGACGCTCATGCCCGGGTTCGTCGGCACGACGCCGCCCGACTGGGTCGCCCGTGAGCACGCGTCCGGCCTGGCCGCCGTGTGCCTCTACGGCGCGAACGTCGTCGACCCCGACCAGCTCGCGACCCTGTGCGCCGACCTGCGCGCGACCGCCCCCGGCCTGCTCGTCTCGGTCGACGAGGAGGGGGGCGACGTGACCCGGCTGCACTACCCGACCGGGTCGACCCAACCGGGGAACGCCCTCCTCGGCCGCCTCGACGACACCGGCCTGACGCGTCGGTCGGCCTCGCTCATCGGTACCGAGCTCGCCTCCTACGGCATCAACCTCGACCTCGCGCCGGTCGTCGACGTCAACTCCGCTGACGAGAACCCGGTCATCGGGTCGCGCAGCTTCGGCGCCGACGCGGGCCACGTGGCCCGGCACTCGGCGGCCTACGTCGAGGGGGTCCAGTCCGTCGGCGTCGCCGCCTGCGCCAAGCACTTCCCGGGCCACGGCGACACCGTCACCGACTCGCACCTCGCGCTGCCACGCGTCGATGCCGGGCTCGACGTCCTCGACGTGCGCGAGCTGGAGCCCTTCCGTGCCGCGGTCGAGGCGGGCGTCGCGTCGGTCATGACCTCGCACGTCGTCGTGTCGGCCATCGACGCCGAGCGCCCGGCGACGTTCTCGCCGGTCGTCCTCGTCGACGTGCTGCGGGGGCGGCTCGGGTTCACCGGCGTCATCGTCTCCGACGCGCTCGACATGGCGGGCGCCTCGGCGGTCACGGGCATCCCCGAGGCCGCGGTGCGGGCGCTCGCCGCCGGCTGCGACCTGCTCTGCATCGGGTCGGAGACGACCGAGTCGGAGGTGCACGCGGTCGTCGACGCCGTCGTAGCGGCCGTCGGGGAGGGGCGCCTGCCGGTGGACCGGCTCGAGGATGCGGCCGGCCGCGTCGCCCTCCTGTCGGCGACCTTCCCGCCCGGGCCGGTGTCCTCGGAGCGCCCCGGCTCCGCCGGCGCCTGGGCCGATGCCCGGCTTTCCGAGGGGTTCACGACGACGCCCGCGAGCGACGCGTGGCTGGCCGCCGAGGGCGTGCCGTGCATCGTGCAGGTCGCCTCCGACCCCAACCTCGCCGTCGGACGCGTCGCGTGGGGACCCCTCGCGGCCGGGCTCACCGTGCCGGTGTCGGACGTCCCCGCCGGCGCCAAGGTGGCCGTCGCCGGCCGGGGCCTCGCGCCGACGCATCCGGCCTGGCACGTCGCGGACGAGCTTCGGGCGCAAGGACACCCGACGATCGTCGTCGACTGCGGGTGGCCACGCGGCGGCGCCGACCTCGTCGCGTACGGCGGGTCGGTCGTCGTGGCCCGGGCGCTCGGCCGCTACCTCGGGCTCGGCTCGTGAGCGCCGACGGCGATCGGGGTGCGCGGCTGGGGATCGACATCGGCGGAACGAAGACGGCGGTCGCGCTCGTCGCCCCGGACGCGTCGGTGCTGGCGCTGCGTACGACGGTGTCCGGGCGTGGCCCGCACGGTGTCGTCGAGGTCGCGGCGCGGCTCGCGCACGAGGTCGCGCTCGAGGCGGGCGGGCTGTCGCAGGTTGTCGGCGTCGGCGCGTGCATGCCCGGGCTTGTCGACCCCGCAACGGGACTCGCCCGGCACGCCGTCAACCTCGACGTCGAGGCCGTCGACCTCGCGGCCGAGCTCGGACGCCGGCTCGGGCGTCCGGTCGCCGTCGAGAACGACGTCAAGGCCGCGGCGCTCGGGGCCTGGCGGCTGCGCGCCGACGCGGTGGGTGCGTCGGGTGCGGCGGGTGCGTCGGGTGCGTCGGGCGCGTCGGCGCCCGGGGCACTGGCCTACCTCAACCTCGGCACCGGCCTGGCCTCGGCCGTGGTCCGCGAGGGCGTCGTCGTGCGTGGCATCGCCGGCGCCGCCGGGGAGATCGGGCACCTGCCCGTCGCCGGTGACGCGCCGTGCACGTGCGGACAGGTCGGCTGCCTCGAGACCGTCGCGTCGGGCTCGGCCCTGGCGCGACTCTGGCCGACGCGGACCCGGCTCGCCCCCGATCCCTTCGTCGCCGCCGCGGCCGGCGACTTCGCAGCCCGGATGGCCGTCGACGTGCTCGCGAGCGGCATCGGGCTCGCGGTGCAGGTGCTGGCGCTGGCGTCGGGCGCCGAACAGGTGCGCGCCGGAGGAGGACTCGCCGGTCTCGGCACACCGCTGCTCGAGGCGGTGCGGGCCGACCTCGAACGGCGCTCGCGCGCCTCGCGGCTCGTCGCCGCGCTCGACCTGCCCGACCGGTTCGGGCTGCTGCCCGCGACGCTGCCGGTCGCGGCGGTGGGGGCCTCGTTCCTGGCCGTCGGGCCCCACCGCGACGGCGTGGACGGTGCGGCCACGGCCCACCGGCCCGGTGAGAGGGTGGGCTGATGGAGGTCATCGTCCTGCCTGCACCCGCGGACGTCGCCCGCCGGGCCGCCGAGGTCGTCCTAGCCGGACTGCCCACCGACAGCTCGCCGGGCGCAACCGACGCTTCCCACGTCTCCGGTGCATCCGGTGCTTCGGGGCCGTCGCGTCGCGACCCGGTGCTCGGGCTCGCGACCGGGTCCTCGCCGCTCGGCCTCTACGCCGAGCTGGGGCGCGCCGTCGAGGCCGGGCGGCTCGACCTGACCCGCGCGCACGGCTTCGCCCTCGACGAGTACGTCGGCCTGCCCGCAGGCCACCCCGAGTCCTACCGCGAGGTGCTGCTGCGCGAGGTGTGCCGGCCGCTGCGCCTGTCGCCCGAGCATCTCTCGGTGCCCGACGGGTCCGGGACCACCGAGCGCGAGCTCGCTGCGGCTGCACTGGAGTACGAGCGACGGATCGCGGCCGTCGGCGGGGTGGACGTGCAGATCCTCGGCATCGGCGCCAACGGCCACCTCGGCTTCAACGAGCCCGGGTCCTCGCTCGCCTCGCGCACGCGCGTCAAGCGGCTCTCGGACCGGACGCGTCACGACAACGCCCGCTTCTTCGGCGGCGACGTCGACGCCGTGCCGACGCACTGCGTCACCCAGGGCCTCGGCACCGTCCTCGACGCGCGCCGGCTCGTCCTCGTCGCGTCCGGGGCCGGCAAGGCGGCGGCGGTCGCGGCCGCCGTCGAGGGGCCGTTGTCGGCCTCGTGCCCGGGCTCGGTCATCCAGTGGCACGCGGAGGCTTTCGTGGTCGTGGACGAGGCCGCCGCGGCGGGGCTGCGCAACCGCGACTACTACGACGCGTCGGCGGCCGGTTTGTCCGAATCGCCCACCCCGTGATCTATGCCGTGGTAAAGGGACAATCCCCAAATGTCAAAACCGATGCCCTTGTCCCGCTGTGGACAACTCACAGGCTGGTGGGAGTTCTCGTCCACACCCGGTGGACACACGTCGTCGCAGGTCAGGGCCTCCGTGGCTCCATGGGTCCGCCCGTGTGCCCACAGTTGTACACACACGTTCTCCACAGCTGTTGACGGCGTGTCGCGTTGTGCCGTCCACCGGTTGTCCACAGGCTCGGCACGACGCCACGCCGCTGAGGTTGTCGGTCGCCGCCGGGCCGCCCTACGGTTGGCCGGTGCTCCCGGGGAGGTGGCACGGCTCATCGGATCGGACGTCGGACCGGGTCCTGTCAGCGCCTGTCGGTGGATGGGTGTCTACTGAGTTGCACCGATGTAGTTACGTCAGTCAGGGGAAGGTGAGTTCGTGTCGCTCGACGAGCTGAGCACCAGCGCGTTCGCGTCGTCGGCGCGCGAGGGCGGGCCGCCCGACGACCGCCTCCCGCCGCAGGACGTCGGCGCCGAGCAGTCGGTCCTCGGGGGCATGCTCCTGTCGAAGGACGCCATCGCCGACTGCGTCGAGCAGCTCAAGGGCACCGACTTCTACCGCCCCGCGCACGAGCTCATCTACGACGCCATCCTCGACCTCTACGGTCGCGGCGAGCCCGCCGACGCCATCACCGTCAGCGACGAGCTGACCAAGCGTGGCGACCTCACCCGCGTCGGCGGTCAGGCCTACCTGCACCAGCTCATCGCCTCGGTGCCCACCGCGGCCAACGCCGGCTACTACGCCCAGATCGTCGCCGAGCGCGCCGTGCTGCGCCGCCTCGTCGAAGCCGGCACCCGCATCGTCCAGCTCGGCTACGCCCAGGGCGGCGGCGACGTCGAGGACATCGTCAACGCCGCACAGGCCGAGGTCTACGCCGTCGCCGACAAGCGCGGCGGCGAGGACTACCACGCCATCGGCGACGTCATCGAGGCCACCGTCGACGAGATCGAGGTCGCCTCCGGCCGCTCCGGCGAGATGACCGGCGTGCCCACCGGCTTCACCGACTTCGACGCCCTGACCAACGGCCTGCACCCGGGCCAGATGATCGTCATCGCCGCCCGACCGGCGATGGGCAAATCGACGATCGGCCTCGACATCGTCCGGTCGGCCGCCATCAAGCACAAGATGGCCTCGGTCGTCTTCAGCCTCGAGATGAGCCGCACCGAGATCACGATGCGCATGCTCTCGGCCGAGGCCGGCATCCAGCTACAGCACATGCGCAAGGGCACGATGCGCGAGGAGGACTGGACGCGTCTGGCCTCGACGATGGGCCGCGTCTCCGACGCGCCGCTGTTCATCGACGACTCGCCGAACATGTCGCTCATGGAGATCCGCGCCAAGTGCCGCCGGCTCAAGCAGCGCCACAACCTCAAGCTCGTCGTCATCGACTACCTCCAGCTCATGTCGAGCGGCAAGCGCGTCGAGTCGCGCCAGCAGGAGGTCTCGGAGTTCTCGCGTGCGCTCAAGCTGCTCGCCAAGGAGCTCGAGGTGCCGGTCATCGCCATCAGCCAGCTGAACCGTGGCCCCGAGCAGCGCACCGACAAGAAGCCCGCGATGAGCGACCTGCGTGAGTCCGGCTCCATCGAGCAGGACGCCGACATGGTCATCCTGCTGCACCGTGAGGCCGCCTACGAGCGCGACAGCCCCCGCGAGGGCGAGGCAGACCTCATCGTGGCCAAGCACCGAAACGGCCCGACCGACACCATCGTCGTCGCCTTCCAGGGCCACTTCAGCCGGTTCCAGAACATGGCCTCGAACTTCTGACGCGTCTGCCGCGGCACCGTGGCCGGCACGTCGTCGGCATCGTGGTCGGGCCCGCACCGGAGACGGAAGGGGCTCGCACAGCGGGCCCACACCCAACCGGAAGCGCAGTCACGGGAAACAGGCGTCCGCTGGGGGTGACAGACCTCGTGACACACCTTCGTGTCACCCACCCCAGGACGCGTCATGGTTGCTCACCACCCTCGCGGACGCACCCGGCTCGCCACCGTCGGTGCGGTGGCGGCCCTGTCCGCCTGCGGCGCGGCCACGCTCCTGGTCCACGCTGCGTCGCCGACGGCGACCGTCAACGGTCCGGCCGCGGCGGTCGACCCGTACGGGGGTTCCGGGGCCGCGACCGACGGACCCGGAACCGGGCACGGCGGGTGGCGCCACGGCCACGGACGGTTCGGCGGGGCTGGGATCGGTGGCACCGCATCGAACGGCGGCGGCTCCGGCGGCAGTTCGGGTCGCGGCTCAGGAGGGTCGGCGACCTCCGCCGCCCCGGTGCGCCCCGCGACCCGGGCGACCGCCGCTCAGACGGTCGGCGTGGTCAACGTCCTCACGATGCTCGACCACGGGCGCGAGGAGGGCGCCGGCACCGGCATCGTCCTGACGGCCTCGGGTCGCATCCTGACCAACGACCACGTCATCGCCCGTGCGACGTCCGTCTCGGTGGTCGACCTCGCCACGGGCCGCCGGTACCGGGCGAGCGTCGTCGGTGACAGCCCGACCGACGACGTGGCGGTGCTCCAGCTCGAGAACGCCGGTGGCCTGCGGACGGCTCCCCTCGGCGACTCGAGCACGGTCGCTGTGGGGCAGATGGTGACCGGTGTCGGCAACGCCGGTAACGCTCCCGGCACCTCGGCGGCCGTGGGCACCGTCACGGCGCTGGGTCAGGCGATCACGGCCCGTGACGTCGGCTCCCCACGGGCCGAGCGCATCACCGGCCTCATCGAGACGAGTGCCGACGTCCAGCCCGGCGACTCCGGTGGACCGCTGCTCGACGCGTCCGGCGTGGTCGTCGGCATGGACACGGCCGCGGCGACGAACCGGCGCACGGGTGCCACCGAGGCCGGGTACGCCATCCCGATCGACCAGGCCATCGAGGTCGCGAAGCAGATCGTCGGGGGCCGGTGACCCGCCACCGGGCCCCGCCCGCCGTGCTGCCTGACTCCCGCGCGCGCGAGAGTGCCCACTCGACCGTGAGGGTCGAGTGCACACCTTCGCGCGCTGGCGCGGAGAGGCGCTCAGACCTCGAAGATGTCGCCGAGGTGCACCGGCTGCAGGGACCGGGCCCGGATGATCTCGACGAGCTGTCCGTACACCTTCGTGACCGGCCGGTGGTTGGCGTGCCCGATGACGATGTGGCCGGGCAGCAGCCACTCCTCGGCGCTGGCGACGATCTTCTGCGGCGACACGACCGAGGAGTCCCCGAGATCCCCGAGCCACATCGTCACCGCGGGGTAGCCGAGGTCGGCGAGCTGGGCGTCGAGGGCCTTGTCGTGGGCGCCGTACGGCGGACGCATGAAAGGCCGTCCGAGCGTGCCGTAGGTGTTCTTGAGGAAGGCCTCGTTGCGGCGGACCTGGCGGGCGACCCGAGCCGGCGACAGGTGCAGCAGGTTCGGGTGCGACCACGTGTGGTTCGCCAGGAAGATCTGGTTGTCGTCGTGGAGCGGGCGCAGCAGGTCGGCGTGAGTCGTCCACCCGGAGTTGACGCCGTTGCAGAAGAACGTGAGCCGCAGGCCGGTGTCGCGAGCCAGCCTCGCGTAGCCCTCGATGACCGCCGAGCTCGTGCCGTCGTCGACCGTCAGCGCGACGGTACGTCCCTGGTCGGGGAGCTCGAACAGCGTCCCGTGCGGCAGCGGCACCTTCCGCAGCCCCTTGGGCGCGGCGAACAGGGTCTTCGTGCCTGTCGGTGAGCGGGCGGCCTCCGGCGACGGCTCGGTGCCGCAGCCGGCGAGCCCGGCGGCGACGGCTGCGGCGAGGGAGGCCAGGAACGTGCGGCGGTCCATCTTCTCGACGGTACGAACCGCCCCCGGACATCGACCGTGGACGCGCCGGGTGAGACCTGAGACCGATCGAAACTGCTGGGACGGACGTGGAGGAACCGGACACCTCAATTGCAAACAACTCTTTGCAAAGAGTTGTTTGCGGTTTATGCTCGTCCCATGAGCGAATCGTTCGTCACCCCGGGACCCGAGGCCCTGCGCGCGCTCGCGCACCCCGTCCGCCTCCGGATGCTCGGCATGCTCCGCGTCGACGGGCCGGACACCGCGTCCGGACTCGGCCGCCGCCTCGACCTCAACACCGGTGCGACCTCCTACCACCTGCGCCAGCTGGCCCGGCACGGCTTCATCGAGGAGGACGTCGAGCGCGGCAACGGGCGCGAGCGCTGGTGGCGTGCGGCGCATGCCTCCACCCGCACGCCCCGCGAGGAGGCGGGCCTTGCCCCGGCCGACCTCGACGCCCGCGACGCCTACCTGCAGGCCGTCGCCACGACGCACGCCGAGCTGCTCCAGCGGGCGGTGACGCAGCAGCGCCGGCTACCCGAGGCGTGGCGCGAGGCGGCCACCTTCAGCGACTGGGTCCTGCGGCTGACCCCCGCCCGCGCCGGAGAGCTGCGCGACGCGATGGTGGTCCTCCTGGCGGACTTCGCCGAGGCCGACCCGGACACCCCCGACGCGCTGCCGTACACGGTGAACGTCAACGCCTACCTGCACCCGGACGCCGGAGACGGCCTCGTCGCAGGGGGCGCGCGATGAGCCGCACCCCGCTCTACGGACTGCTCACGGCCGAGGCGATCTCGCTCGTCGGCACGCGGATCTCGATGATCGCCCTGCCGTGGTTCGTCCTGACGACGACCGGGTCGGTCACCCAGACCGGCCTCGTCGCGGCGGTCGAGATGGCGCCGCTCGTGCTGTTCAAGGTCCTCGGCGGGCCCTTCACCGACCGCCTCGGCGCACGCCGGGTCGCCGTGTGGTGCGACGCCGCCTCGGCCCTGACCGTCGCGGCGATCCCGATGCTGCACCTGGCCGGTCGGCTCGACCTGCCGGTCCTGCTCGTGCTCGTCGGGCTGGCGGGAGCCCTGCGCGGTCCGGGCGACGGCGCCAAGAGCGCCATGGTCCCGAGCGTCACGTCGGTTGCCGCCGTGCCGCTCGAGCGGGTCACCGGGCTGCACGGCGCCATCGAGCGGACCGCGTCGATGGCCGGCGCCGCGCTCGCCGGCGTGCTCGTCGGCCTCCTCGGGGCGGTGGGTGCTCTCTTCGTCGACGCCGTGTCGTTCGCGATCTGCGCGGCCGTCCTCCTCGCGACGACCGGTGCTCTGCCGCGGGTGCCCGTCGCGTCCACGTCCTCGGACGCGTCGACGAGCCCCGACGCGCCGAGGAGCCCCGACGCGTCGACGGGCGCCGAGGCGTCGACGAGGGCGGACGCCTCACCGGCGGGCACGGCGGCCTCGCCCCCCGCGACGTACGTGCAGCAGCTCCGCGAAGGCTGGCAGTTCCTGCGCCGCGACCCCGTGCTCGTCGCGCTCAGCGCCATGGTCGCCGCCACCAACCTGCTCGACATCGCGTGGACCGCGGTGCTCCTGCCCGCCTGGGGGCAGCAGAGCGGGGCCGGCGCCACCGGGATCGGCACGCTCCTCTCGGGCATGTCCGGCGCGTCGATCCTCAGCGCGCTGCTGGCCGCCCGGTTCGGTGCCCGTCTGCCGCGCTACCGCACCTACCTCGTCGCCTTCCTCGTGTCGGGGCTCCCGCGGTTCGTCGTGCTCGCGCTCGGAGCGCCGCTCTGGGCCTGTCTGCTCGTCTTCGCCGCGTCCGGGTTCGCCTCGGGCTTCCTCAACCCGATCCTCGGCGCAGTCGTCTACGAGCGGATCCCGCCGCACCTGACCGGTCGGGTGTCCTCGCTCAACTCGGCCCTGTGCTGGTCGCTCATGCCGCTCGGCGGCGTGCTCGGCGGCCTGATCGCGAGCGGCCTCGGCCTCGAGGCGGCGCTCTGGGTCGTCGGGTTCGCCTACCTGGCGGCGTCGCTCTGCCCGCTGCTGTTCCGGTCGTTCCGCGGCTTCGACACGCGCCCCGTTCCTGCCGCCACGGCGACCGACGGGTCCCCCGTCGGTGGCGCCACCCCGGTCGCCGTCGGCTGACGAAGCGGGTCGGCGCGGGCGGAAAAGCGCTCGTGCCGCCTCGCGGACCCGGCGATCATCATGGGGTGGCTGTAGAGGTGGGTGTCGAGGTCGAGGTGCCGGGCGGCGTGGTGCGTGGTCGGCAGGAGGCGGGGCTCGCGGTGTTCCGCGGCATCTCGTTCGCGAGCCTGCCCGAGCGGTTCGGGTCGCCGCGGCCGGTGCGCGGCTGGAGCGGCGTCCGCGACGCGTCGGCCTTCGGGCCCCCGCCGCCGCAGTCCGGCCCCGCCGCACCGACCGGTACGGCCGCCCCGGCCGGTGCGACCGGTGCTCCTGCCGGCGCGGATCGCGGCGACGACGCGTCGTCCACCGACCCGGGCTGGCTGACGGCCAACGTCTGGTCGCCCGACCTCACCGGCCGGCTGCCGGTCATGGTGTGGGTCCAGGGCGGCGCCTACGTCTTCGGCACGTCCGGCCTTCCGGAGTACGACGGCTCCGTGCTGGCCCGCGACGGCGTCGTCGTCGTGACCTTCAACTACCGGGTCGGGCTCGAGGGGTTCGGCCTCGTCGAGGGCACGCCGGCCAACCGGGGGCTGCTCGACCAGGTGGCCGCGCTCGAGTGGGTGCGCGACGCGGTCGGGGCCTTCGGCGGCGACCCGACGCGCGTCACGGTCTTCGGGCAGTCGGCCGGGGGCGGCTCGGTCGCCGCCCTCCTGGCGATGCCGCGGGCGCAGGGACTCTTCCGGCGCGCGATCGCGCAGAGCGTGCCCGGCACCTTCTTCACGCCGGCGCTCGCCGCCGACGTCACCCGCGTGTGCGCGACCGAGCTCGGCGTCGCGTCCGCCGACCTGCCGGGTGTCGACGCCGACCTGCTCCCACTTGCCCTGGATGCCGTCCTGGAGCGGGCCGAGCAGCATGCCGACCGCTGGGGCCGGGCCGCCCACGCGCGGGTCCCCGTCGCGCCCGTCGTCGACGGCGACGTCCTGCGGGCAACGCCGTGGGAGGGTCTCACCGGGCGAGTTCCCTTGCTGGTCGGTCACACCCGCGACGAGCAACGGTTGCTCTCGCTCCTCACCGGCGTGCTCGGCCAGATCACCCCTGCCATGGCTGCCGAGGCCGCGGAGGTCTTCGCCCCCGACCCGCAGGCGTACCGCGACCGCTTCGCCGACCCCGACGCGCTCCACGAGGTCGTCCGCTCCGACTGGCTCTTCCGGATGCCGTCGGTGCTGCTCGCGCGGGCGCAGCTCGCGGCCGGCGGCTCCGCGCACGTCTACGAGCTGACGTGGCCGGCGCCGGGGATGGGCGGCGCCCTCGGAGCCTGCCACGGTCTCGACGTGCCGCTCGTGTTCGGCAACCTCACCGCCGGGCAACCGGCGATGCTCATCGGCACGCCGGGGCCCGAGGCCGATGCGCTCTCGGCGCAGATGCGCCGGGCGTGGGTCGACTTCGCGACGACCGGTGACCCCGGGTGGCCGACCTTCGACGCGGGCGCGACCCGGGTGTTCGACGTCGAGCCGCGCGTCGTCGACTACCCGGAGCGGGCCTCGGTCGAGCTGTGGACCACCTACCCGGACGTCCTCGACCTCGTTTGAGCCGCAGGGCCGCTCGGCGCTTCGGGCCTCATCGTCAGCGCGCCGTCGTCAGCGGGCCACGTCAGCAGGGCGTGTCAACAGGGCGTTTCCGCGGGCCGCGTCCGCAGGCCTCGTCCGCGCCGTCAGTGGACGGGCTCGATGCGTCGGATGTCGGTCCAGCCGGTCCAGCCGCGCTCCTCGAGCAGCTCGAGCAGGCGGCCGGCGCACGCGAACGACTCGAGGAACGTCGTGTCGAGCAGCTCGATGAGGTCCGGGCTGATCGGGTAGTCCTCCTCGGCGCGGCCGGACTCGACGGCTTCGGCGGATGCGGCCTCGATGAACGCCGCGACGCGGTCGGCGAGTGCCGGCAGGCGCGGGTCGTTCGGGCCGGCGTCGACGAGGTCGCCGATGTCGAGGTAGAGCCGGCGCAGCACCGGGTGCTCGAGCTGGGTGTGCTTGATCTCCATGAGCGCCGGCACCTCGTCGGGCACCTGGGCCGCGATGAGGATCCAGCTGTCGCGCTCGACCTCGATGAGACGCTCGGGAAACCCGAGCTCGCGCATCCGCTCGACGTAGGCGACCGCCACCGGCGGCAGGGCCAGGCTCTCGCCGGCCGCCAGCTGGGCGATCCGCTCCCGGTGCCGCTGCCGTTCGCGGATCTCGGCTCGCAGGCGGCGGTCGATCTGCTCGACCGCCGCCGCGAACTCGACCTCGCCCGCGTCGAGCAGCTCGCTGACCCGCGAGAGCGGCACCCCGGCGTCGGCGAGCGTGCGGATCCGGACCAGCTCGACCACGGCCGCGGCGTCGTAGCGTCGGTAGCCGGAGCGGTCGCGCTCGGGCTCGGGCAGCAGGCCCTTGGCGTGGTAGTGCCGGACCGTGCGCACCGTGACTCCGGCGTATGCCGCGAGCTGGCTGATCGTCAGCATGGGCTCATTCTCCCGATCGGGTGGTGGGTGGCGACGTCGGACGCGCTGTGGGTGGTGGTGATGACGGGTGAGTCAGCCGACCTTGCGTCGGTAGGTGCGCATCGCGAGGACGTAGGCGACGACGAGGAGGCCGACGCACCAGGCGAGGGCGACCCAGCCGGTGCTCCCGACGGGCCGTTCGGCGAGCAGGTTGCGGATCGTGTCGACGATCGAGGTGACCGGCTGGTGCTCGGCGAACCACTGCACCGGGCCCGGCATCCCCTCCGTCGGCACGAACGCCGAGCTGACGAAGGGCAGGAAGATCAGCGGGTAGGAGAACCCGCTGACGCCGTCGACCGACTTCGCGGTGAGGCCGGGGATGACGGCGAGCCACGTCAGCGCCAGCGTGAAAAGGACGAGGATGCCGACGACGACCAGCCAGGCGCCGAGGCCGGCGCTCGACCGGAACCCCATGGCCAGCGCGACCGCGACGACCAGCGCCAGCGACACGAGGTTCGCCACGACCGAGGTGAGCACGTGACCCCAGAGCAGTGCCGACCGGGCGATCGGCATCGACTGGAACCGCTCGACGATGCCGGTCGAGACGTCGGTGAAGAGGCGGAAGGCCGTGTAGGCGATCCCCGACGCCACGGTGATGAGCAGGATGCCGGGTAGCAGGTAGTCGACGTAGCTCGCGCCGCCGACGTCGATGGCGCCGCCGAAGACGTAGACGAAGAGCAGCAGCATCGCGATCGGGGTGATCGCTGTCGTGATGATGGTGTCGGGGCTGCGCAGGACGTGGCGCAGTGACCGCCTGGTCAGCACGACGGTGTCGCCGATGGTGTCGCCCAGGGTGTGGGAGGGAGTGGGGACTGCGGCGTGGATGGTCATCGGTGGGCTCCCTGGGTGTCGGGCAGGTCGTGGCTGTCGGGGGTGGGCTTGTCGGGGGTGGGCTTGTCGGGGGTGGGTCGGTCGGTGGGCTGGTCCGGGGTGGGTCGGTCGGTGGGCTGGTCCGGGGTGCGGCCCGGGCCGACGATCGCGAGGAAGATCTCCTCGAGGGTCGGCTGCTTCTCGACGTACTCGACGGTGGCCGGGGGCAGGAGGGCCTTGAGCTCCGCGAGGGTTCCCTCGGCGATGATCCGGCCGTCGTGCAGGATCGCGATGCGGTCGGCGAGCTGCTCGGCCTCGTCGAGGTACTGGGTCGTCAGCAGCACCGTCGTGCCGCGGCCGGCGAGCTCGCGGACGGTCTTCCAGACCTCGATCCGCGACTGCGGGTCCAGGCCGGTCGTCGGCTCGTCGAGGAACAGCACGGCCGGCTCGCCGATGAGGCTCATCGCGATGTCGAGGCGGCGCCGCATGCCGCCGGAGTAGGTCCCGACGCGTCGGGACCCGGCCTCGATGAGGTCGAAGCGCGCGAGGAGCGCGTCGGCGACGGCGCCCGGGTCGGGGATGCGTCGCAGCTGGGCGACGAGGATGAGGTTCTCGCGGCCGGTGAGGATCTCGTCGACGGCCGCGAACTGGCCCGTCAGGCTGATCGCCGAGCGCACCTCGTGCGGCTCGGTGACGACGTCGTGGCCGTGGACGGTGACGGTGCCGGAGTCGGGCCGCAGGAGGGTCGACAGGATCCGGACCATCGTGGTCTTGCCCGCGCCGTTGGAGCCGAGCAGGGCGTAGATCGTGCCGGAGGGGACGCGCAGGTCGACGCCCTTCAGCACGGCGTTGTCGTCGTAGGACTGCCGGAGCCCGACGATCTCGATGGCGCTCTTCGTGGTCATGGGATGAGCGTCCAACCCTGACGCTGCGTCAAGGTCAAGCCCTCTTTCGGACGAGTTTCCAGAGGGATCCGGACGCTGCGCACGCCAGTCCTCCGTCGCGGCCGTTTTGGCGTGACCGGGGTTCGGGTCCCATGCTGTCCGCGTGGAGGTCAGCGGGTGGAGGTGAGCGCGTCGGTGCACGCGGCGGCGGCGTGGGTGCACGCCGTGCTGCTGTCGCTCGCTCCGGCCTCGCCCGCGGCCTTCGGCGTCCTCTTCCTGGCCGTCTTCGTCGCCGCGACGATGCTCGGCGTGCCCCGGACCGTCCTGACGCTCCTCGCCGGGTCGGCCTTCGGTCCGTGGGCCGGGTTCGTGCTGGCCTGGGCCGCCGCGGTCCTCGCGTCGGTGGGCAGCTACGAGCTCGCCCGGCTCACAGCGCGGTCACGCCGCCCCGGCGGACGCGTCGACCGGGTCGTGGGGCGGGCCGAGGCGGCCGTGGCCCGCGCCGCCGGTGAGCAGTCGGCCGGCGCCCGCGCGGAGCGGCTTGCGGGCATGGTGTCGTTGCGGCTCCTGCCGGTGCTGCCCTTCTGGATCCTCAACTACGGCAGCGGCGCGCTGGCCGTGCCGCGCGTCGCGTTCGTCGTCGGCAGCGCGATCGGCCTCGCTCCCGGCGCCGTGCTCTACGCCGTCGTCGGCGGTGGGCTCGACGCTCCCGGCTGGCTGCCGGTGCTGCTCGCCGCCCTCTCGACGACGGCACTCGGTGCCCTGGCGCTCGCCCGCTGGCGGTCGCGCCGGACCGACCCCGGCCTGACGCCCGAGGCCTGACCCCCGGGCCTGAGCCCGTCAGGGCCGGACGACGACCTTGCCGCGCAGGGTGCCGCGCTCCATGTCGGAGAGTGCGTCGGCCACGCCCTCGAGGCTGACAACCCGGTCGAGGACCGGCCGGACGGCACCCGTGGCAGCCAGCGCGCCGACCCGGGCGGACAGCCCGCCCGACTGCCTCGTGACGAACCACGACAGGTGCTGGCGCGAGAACGGGTCGAGGAGGCTGACGGCGAGGTTGCGGTGCAGGCCGCCGAGCCACCGCCCGCCACCTTCGCCGCCGACGATGACGAGCGACCCGGTCGGCGTCAGCACGCGGCGCAGCTCGCGCACCGGGCGGTTGCCCGCGATGTCGATGACCGCGTCGAAGGGGCCGTCGAGGTCGGCGACGGACGTCGTGCGGTAGTCGGCGACGTGCCGGGCGCCGAGGTCGCGGACGAGGTCGGCCTTGGCCGCGCTGCACACCGCGGTCACCTCGGCGCCGAGGTGCGCCGCCACCTGGACCGCGAAGGTGCCGACCCCGCCGGATGCGCCGAGGACGAGGACCCGCTGTCCTGCCTCGACGTGCGCGTACCGCTGCACGGCCTCGAGGGCGGTGCCACCGGAGATGCTCAGTGTCGCGGCCTGCGCATCGTCCACCGACGCCGGCGTCGGGGCCAGCTGGTCGGCGCGCGCCACGGCGTACTCGGCGAAGGAGCCCGGCGCGGTGCCGAAGACGCGGTCGCCGACCGTCAGCCCGGTGACACCCGCCCCGAGCGCGTCGACCTCGCCGGCCAGCTCGAAGCCGAGGACCGGCTGGCGCGGGCGCCGCAGCCCGAAGGCCGCCCGGGCGGCGTACGGGGTGCCGGTGAGCAGGTGCAGGGCGCCGCGGTCGAGCCCGGCGGCACGGACCGCGACGAGCACCTCGCCCGGCCCGGGGGCACGCCGGTCGACGTGCTCGACGCGGACCTCGTCGACGCCGCCGTAGGCGCGACGGGTCGCGGCCCGCATCCGGGTCGGCAGCGGCGTCGGGGTGCCGGCCGGGGACGAGGCCGTGGGCCCGGCCGGGGACGGAGTGGTGGAAGGGGTGTGGGCCGAGGGGTTCATTACGGAGACTCGCTCTCTTACGACGTAAGGTTCATGACGACGCTAGCATTACGCCGTAAGGCAAACAACCCCAGGAGACCTGATGCCCCCGCGCAAGCTGACCCGCGAGGGTGTCCTCGACGCCGCGGTCGCCGTGGCCGATGCCGAGGGCATCGGTCGCCTGACGATGCGCGGCCTCGCCGGCGAGCTCGGCGTCGAGGCGATGTCGCTCTACCACCACGTCGCGAACAAGGACGCGCTCCTGGACGGGATGGTCGACCGGGTCTACGACGAGGTCGTGCTGCCCGACGCGTCGGGCGACTGGCGCGCCGAGCTGCGTCGCCGGTCGGTGTCGGTGCGCGAGGTGCTCTCCCGTCACCCGTGGGCGCTGCCGCTGATGGAGTCCCGACGCGCGCCCGGGCCGGCCACCCTCGCCTACCACGACGCGAACATCGCCTGCCTGCGCGCGGCGGGGTTCACGCCCGAGCACGTGGCGCACGCCTATGCGGTCGTCGACGCCTTCGTGTACGGCTTCGTCCTGCAGGAGACGACGCTGCCGTTCGACTCTGGCGCGGAGGCCGCCGACCTCGTCAGCGCGGGTCCGCTCGCCGAGCTCGTCGGGGCCTACCCGAACATGGCGTGGTTCGCCGAGCACGTCGTGCTCGCGCCGGGGTACACCTTCGCGCGAGAGTTCGAGCCGGGGCTCGACCTCGTCCTCGACGGCGTCGCGGCCCTCCTGCCCTGACGCAGGGACGGGCGGGGTCGGCCGGTCGGCCGCGTCAGGGGCGCGCGGCGTCGCGGATGCGCTGACGCAGCTCGTGCAGCGCCGTGGCGGCCGCCGGAGCCGTGCGGACCGGGTCGGTGAGCCAGTCCACGAGGGGGTGGTCATCGCGCGTGACCCCGGCGAGGGCGTCCGCCGTGGCGGCGCCCATGAGGGCCCCGGTCCGCGGTACGGGCAGGGTGGCGCCGAGCAGCTCGTCGGCCCACGCGTCGGCCTGGTCGAGCAGCTCGTCGTCGACATGCGCCCGACGTGCGCCGGAGACCGCGTCGCGGGCTGCAGGAAGCGCGCCGACGGCCGAGTCGCCGGCGACCGACCGCACCTCGGTGACGAGCTCGTCGAGGTGCAGCTCCATCAGCCACGACGGCATGCCACGCCCGGCGAGGACGCCGGAGAGCCACCGCACCTGACGCGTCGCCCGGTCGGCGCCGAGGGGTGCGAGGGAGATGAGCCACGCGGAGTCGCTGCTCGCAAACCGGGATCCCCTCTCGCCGTAGCGGATCCGGTAGTAGGGCATGACGTCGAACGAGCGTTGGGCCGCCCGGACCGCGGCCCGCAGCAGCATCGCGTCGGTCGTCATCCGATAGGTGCCCGCGTCGGGGTTGATGACCCCGGCGTCGACCGACTGCCCCGACTCACGGCGCGCCAGGCCGGCGAGGACGTGCCGCTCGGCCTCGGCGACGAGGGTGGCCACGGCCTCGGCGTCCGAACCGGGAACGGGCCGGCCCTCGAGGGCGTCGCGCAACGTCTGCTCGTCGGTCGAGCCGGTGGCGACGACGAGGCGCTCGACCCCGACGACGGCCGCGACGAGGGCGGGGTCCTCGAGCGACCCCGACGCCGTCCGGTCGGTCTGGTCGTGCAGGAGCTGTCGCGCCTCCGTGGCGCGCGCGTCGGTCATCTCGGCATTGTGCCGCCCCGGGCCGTCCTGTGTCACAAGGGGTGTGGGCGGGGAGACGGGTCAGCCGGGACCGACGGCGTACCGCGCCCACGTGCTGCCCGCCGCACCGGTGACGACGCCGAGCGGCCGGACGCGGAGGGGCTCCCCGCCCTGCGGCAGTGGCGGGCCGTCGAGGAACGACGGCGTGCCGAGGCCGCCGACGAGTGCCGGGAACGTCACGACGTGCAGCTCGTCGACGAGGCCGGCCCGCAGCAGCGCCCCGTTGAGGCCGCCGCCGCCGTCGGACACGACGCACGTCGCCCCCAGCGTGTCGCCGAGCCGCTCGAGTGCGAGGGCGAGGTCGACGCGGTCGCCGCCGACGACGAGGTAGCCGACGCCGACCGCGCGCAGCCGGGCGAGGTAGCCGGGCGGCAGGCCACGCGGCGCGCCAGCGGTCGGAGACGCCCGGATCGAGGAGCCGTTCGGCCCGCGACGTGGTGATCCGGCCGTCGAGGCTCGCCGTGGTCGTGACGACGACGCGCGGGCGCGCCTGCCCGCCGCCTCGTGGATCGTCCATCCCGCGACCGTAGGCGGCCGGACCGACAGCCGACCCGGCCGATCGGCGGTGTCAGGCGCGGCGCGAGGGTGCGCCGCGGGGAGGCCGTGTGAGGCCGCCGACAGGGCGCCGCCGGCCATGACGCGCGCGGCTAGCGTGGAGGGAGAGGCGTGCGCCGAGCGCGCCGAGAGCGTCGCTCCGAGCGCGGGCCTCGTCGCCGAGGAGGTCGGTCGTCATGGGTGCACAGCGCGTCGCCGGTCGGGTCGAGGACAGGACCCGGAGCACCGGGGCGCCACCCGGGGCCGCGCTCGCCCTGCTGCGGGAGGGACCGCGGCTCACCGCCGCCCGGGTGCTGTCGCTCGCGGTCCTCGGCCTGATGCTCGTCCAGTCGCTCCTCGGCCTGCTCGTGCCGGGGCTCTACCCCGAGGCGCCGTGGGCGCTCGCGGCGCTGCGGGGCAACGACCTCGTGACGCTCGCGGTCATCGTGCCCGCCCTCGCGGTTGGCCTGTACCGCAGCGCGACCCGGGCCTCGGCGGCGTCGGTCGCCGTGTGGCTCGGGCTGCTCTTCTACGGGGTCTACAACTACGCCTACTACGCCTTCGGTGCGGCGTTCAGTGACGTGTTCCTCGTCCACGTGGCCGCGTTCTCGCTGTCGACGTACGCCGTCGTGCTGCTCGGCTCGAGCCTCGAGGTCGATGCGGTGGCGGCCGGCATCCGCACCGGCCGGGTCGCGCGGGTCGTCGCGGCCTTCACGACGCTGCTGGGTGCCGGGCTGGTCGTCGCCTGGGGGACCTTCTCCGTCCGGTTCGCCCTGACCGGGCTGCTGCCGGCCGACGTCATGCCGCCGGCGGCGATCCACCTCGTGTACGCCCTCGACCTCGGGGTCCTCGCGCCCGCGTTCCTCGTCTCCGGCATCCTGCTCTGGCTCCGCCGGCCGTGGGGCGCGGTGCTCGCGACGGCGGCCAACGTGTCGGCTGCCGCCTACCTGCTCGTGCTCGAGGTGGGCAGCGGCTTCCAGTCGGACGCCGGGATCGGCTCGGCCACGTGGGCGTCGGCGCCTGCGATCGGCGGCACCGTGCTGTGCCTCGTCGCCGCGGTCACGTTGCTCACCGGCAGGACCCGAGCAGTCGCGCCACCTGCGCCTTCTCGCCCACGGTGACCCACAGGTGGTAGCGGGTCTTCACCGCCACCTGGCGCGCCACGTAGGTGCAGCGGAAGGCACGGTTCGGCGGCAGCCAAGACGCGGCGTCGGAGTCGCCCTTGGCACTGTTGGTCGGGCCGTCGACGGCGAGGAGGTTGAGCGGGTCGTTGGCCAGGGCGGTGCGCTGGGCGGGCGTCAGCTGCTGGGCGCCCTTGACCCACGCGTCGCCGAGCGCGACGACGTGGTCGATCTGGACCCTCGACGACGTCGCGGTGCCGCGCTCGAAGGCGATGACGCGTCCGGTGTAGGGGTCGGCGAGCCGGCCCGCGAGCACGACGCAGCCGTGCGTGCCCGGCTTGAGGCGCTCGTTCGTGAGGTCGCGGCGGAGCACGTCGTTGCGGGTGTCGCAGCCGTTGTGGCCGCCGGCGACGTCGACGTCGTCGGTCCAGGAGGGGCCGAAGCGGTCCCGCGCGTAGCCGGTCTTCGGCGCCCGGCCCTTGACCGGCAGCCGGTCGAGCTGGGCGAGGGCGGCCCGGGCCTGCGCCGGCGTCGTCAGCGCCGTGCTCGTGCGCGACGTGCCCGACGTGCCGGGCGTGCCCGTCGTGCTCGTGGCCGAACCAGGCTCGCTGCCGTCGATCGTCGTCGACGCGTGCGGCTGCGCCCCGGGCGAGGTCGCCGTCAGGGCGGGGAGCCCGCACCCGGCCAGGAGGGCCGTCAGGGCCGAGACGACGAGGGCGCGGGAGAGACGGTGAGAGCGAGGCACGATGGGACACCCTGCCACACAGTCGAATCCGCACCCACGTGCCTCGCCGACCGGGTCGCGGGAAGGCGCGCGGCGTCCGGCCCACGAGTTCGCAGCACGCACCTCCATGCCGCCCCGTCTGGGTGCTCTGTGTTGCTCCACGTGGTGAGCCGATCGGGCGCCGACCCGGCCCGCGGAGGGCTTGGCTCGTGTGGCGGAGCAAGGCAGAGCGTGTGGGCGTGACCTGCCCGGTCTTCAGGTCACGGGTGCCTGTTCCCGGCCGCGCGGGCTGCGGACGCCGTTCGTCCGGAACCGGCTCTACCGTCGACGGCATGACGACGTACACGGCACCCGTCGAGCGGCCGTGGGAGCCGCCCTTCGCCGGCACCGACCTCGAGCACCTCCTCGGCGCCCTCGACCGGATGCGCACGACGTTCCGCTGGAAGGCGGACGACCTCGACTCCGCCGGGCTGCAGCAGCGGGTCGGCGCCTCCACCCTGACGATCGGCGGCCTGCTCAAGCACATGGCCGCGAACGAGGACTTCAAGTCGCTCGTGCGGCTGCACGGCGCGCCGCTCGACCCCGTCTGGGACCACAACGGCTGGGACGTCGACGACGACTGGGAGTTCACCTCGGCCGCCGACGACACCCCCGACCGGCTCTACGCCCTCTACGACGGGGCCGTCGCGCGCTCGCGGCAGCGCTTCGACGCCGCCATCGAGGAGGGCGGGCTCGACGCGGCGACCCATGCCACGGGCCCGGACGGTGAGCCGGTCAGCATCCGTCGGATCCTGCTCGACCTGCTCGAGGAGTACGGCCGTCACACCGGCCACGTCGACCTGCTGCGCGAGGCGGTCGACGGGCGAACGGGGGAGGACCCGCCCGACGGCTGGCAGCCGGAGTCCGGCAGCTACGCCTTCCACTGACCGGCCTGCACCGACCGGCCTGCACCGACCGGCCTGCACCGACCGACCGACCTGCACTGACCGGCCTGCCCCGACCGGCCGCATCGACGCCCCGGTCAGTCGGCGGCGTCGAGGAACCGGCGACCGAGCGCGCGCACGGCCTCCCGCAGCTCCGGCCCGTCCACGACGCGGAACGGCGCGGGCAGCCGGGCCAGCTGCTCGGCGTACCAGAACGGGTTGCCCGTCGACCCGGCCAGCCGCGTGCGTTCGGCGTCCACCGCCTCCAGCCGCCCGAGCCCGCGCGGCATGGCGCCCCTGACCTTCTCGATCGGTGCCTCGACGACGACGTCGGTCGCGAACTCCCAGCCGACCGCGAGGTGCTCCTCGAGCATCGCGACCGGCTCGAGGTCGGCGGGCGGGCTGAAGGGCTCGTCGAGCACCTCGACGCGTCGGACCCGGTCGACGCGGAAGGTGCGCACCTCGCTGCCCGGGCGTCGTCGGCACAGCACGTACCAGCGCCCGTGGCGCACGACGACGGCCCACGGTTCGACGTCCATGTCCCACTCCGACCCGGCCTCGGACCGGTAGGCCAGTCGAACGCAGAGGCGGTCCGCACACGCGCCGACGAGGGTGCTCGTCGTGCCGGGGTCGGGACGCACGGCGGCGCGGTCAGGGGCCGGGGCTGTCGTGCGGCGCACCGCCTCGGCCTGGCGGGCGACCGGCTCGGGCAGGGCTCGCACGATCTTGCCGAGCGCACTGCCGACGGGGTCGGTCGGGTCGCCGGCCTCGTGGTGCCCGTCGAGGACGGCCATGACGAGGCCGAGCGCCTCGGGGGCGCTGAAGACGAGCGGCGGCAGGCGCAGCCCACGCCCGACGCGGTAGCCGCCGTAGGGGCCGCGCTCGGACTCGATGGGGATGCCGGCCTCGCGGAGGATGCCGACGTAGCGCCGGGCCGCCCGCTCGGACACGTCGAGCTTGTCGGCGAGGCGGTCGGCGGAGATGCCGGGGCTGCCCTGGATCAGCTCGAGGGCGAGCAGTGCCCGGGAGGTCGGGCTCGTCTCGTCGCGCACGTCGTCCCTCCGATCCGGACGGGGATCGCCCGGACCGAGCGTAGTGCCAGGCCCATCCGGTCCGGCCGACTCTGGTGAACGTCGTTGGCGCAGGAACCGGGACGGTCGGCGGCACAGCCGACGCGGCTAGCCTGCCCGGATGAGCAGGAGCGTGCGCGGCCTCGACCGACCCGGCGACGACGACCTGCTCCAGGCCCTGCTCGAGACCGACCCCGCCTACGCCGAGCGGGTCACGGGCTACCCGCCCGGGCCGAGCGACGGGTACTCGACGCTGACCGCGGTCCCGCCCGACTTCGACCCCGCCGACAAGCACGTCATCGGCCTCTTCGACGGCGAGCGGCTCGTCGCGGCAGTCGACGTGCTGCACGGCTACCCGGTGGCGGGCACGGCGTTCGTCGGGCTGCTCCTCGTCGACGGCACGAGCCGCGGCGCCGGACTGGGCCGGGCCATCCACGACGAGGTGGTGCGTCTGGCCCGCGAGTGGGGCGACGTCGGCACCCTCCGCCTCGCCGTCGTCGACACGAATGCCGAGGTGGCCGCCCCGTTCTGGGAGCGCCTCGGCTACCGACCGACCGGCGAGACCAAGCCGTGGGTGTACGACCGGCTCGAGTCGACGGCCCGGCTCTGGGAGCGTCCGCTCGACGGCTGAGGATGCGACGGTTGAGGCTGCGACGGCGGAGGCGGCGACCGGTGATCCCTTTCACCCCACTCCCGCCGGTGGACGCGTGTGCCGGGCGTAGTGTCGAGCGCACCGCACCCAGCTTTCCGAAGGAGTCCGCATGCCCCGTGACCTCGCCCCCGACGTCCTCGAGCGGTTCGCCAAGGCCTTCGACGCCGACCCGACAGCACGGCTGCTGCAGAACGCGGTGACGAAGACGCAGGTCGACGACGTCGCCCTCGACCGCCGCGTCGTGACGAGCATCGACCACTCGGTGTCGCACCTGCTCGACGACTGGGGCGCGACGTCGCAGGAGAAGAGCGGGCGCTGCTGGCTCTTCGCCGGCACCAACCTGCTGCGCGCCGGCGCGGCGAAGAAGCTCGGCGTCAAGGACTTCGAGTTCTCCCAGAACCACCTGCTCTTCTTCGACAAGCTCGAGAAGGCCAACCACTGGCTCGAGTCGATCCTCGCCACCGCCGACCGCGACGTCGACGACCGCACCGTCGCGCACCTGCTCGCGACGCCGAGCGAGGACGGCGGGCAGTGGAACATGTTCGTCGCCCTGGTGCTCAAGCACGGCCTCGTTCCCAAGAGCGCGATGCCCGAGACGGCGTCGTCGAGCAACACGCGGCAGCTGAACCGCGACCTCGCCACCGTGCTGCGCCAGGCCGCGCGCGACGTGCGCGCCCGCGCCGCCGCCGGAGCCACGGCCGAGGAGCTGACCGAGGCCAAGGAGGACGTGCTCGGCACCGTCCACCGCCTCCTCGCCATCCACCTCGGCACCCCGCCCGAGTCGTTCCTCTGGCAGTGGAAGGACTCGGACCAGGGCTTCCACCGCGAGGGCACCATGACGCCGCTCGAGTTCGCCGACGCGTACGTCACCGTGCCGCTCGCCGACTACGTCTGCCTCGTCAACGACCCGCGTCCGGCCAACCCGTACGGCCGGACGTACACCGTCGAGCACCTCGGCAACGTCGTCGGGGCCCCGCCGGTCACCTACCTCAACGTCGAGACCGACCTCATGAAGAGCCTCGCGTCGCAAGCCATCGTCGGCGGCGAGCCGGTGTGGTTCGGCTGCGACACCGGCCAGATGAGCAACGCCGACCTCGGCCTCTGGGACGCCGGCCTCTACGACCGCTCCGCGGTCTACGGCACGACGCCCGACCTCGGCAAGGCCGACCGGCTGCTGCACCACGAGTCGCTCATGACCCACGCGATGCTCTTCACCGGCGTCGACCTCGTCGACGACGTGCCGCGGCGCTGGCGCGTCGAGAACAGCTGGGGCACGGAGAAGGGCGACAAGGGCTTCATGACGATGAACGACAACTGGTTCGGCGAGCACGTCTTCGAGGTCGCCGTGCCCCGGGACGCCCTCCCGGAGGACCTGCGTCCGGCCCTCGACGCCGAGCCGGTCGTCCTGCCGTCGTGGGACCCGATGGGGGCGCTCGCCGGGTCGTGACGCGTCGGGGCCGGCACGAGCAGGTCGGAAGCACACGTGTCACATCTGTCACACGGGTCACGCCGAAACCATGCGTCTCAGCGGATCCCGCTGTCCCGCTCACGAATTCGTCGACCGGTCGCGCCGATCCGCGAACTTTGTCCGATCTTGCAGGACTCTTGCGGAAATTCTGAGCGGTTCCCCGGGTGCGGCTTGCGGTTCGTCCGTAAAAGTAGTGGTCAACGGGGAGGGAACGAACCGGGTGCCGACCGGGGTGGGATCGGCGCCAGGGGGGACATCGTTCCGGCTCCTGGGGGTGGGGGAATGTGAACGGGGTGGGTTCCGCAGGGGGATGCGGACCCACCCCGTACTCATGTCCGGACCGGCGCGTGTGAGGGCGCGCGTCAGCGCAGGTGGGCCTCGAGGAACGCCGCGGTGCGCCGGATCGACAGCGGCCACTGCGACGTGAACGTGTGCCGCTGACCCGGGTAGACGTCGTAGGTCACGTCCTTGCCGGCCGCCCTGAGCGCGCGGACCGTCTCGGCCGACCACGCGATGGGGCAGTCCTCGTCGGCGGTGCCGTGGTGGATGAGCAGCGGCTCGGTGATTCGCGAGAAGTACGTGCGCGGGCTCGTCGTCGCCCACCGCACCGGCTGCGCCTCGGGCGTGCCGAGCCGGGCGATGACCTGCCGTGCTACCCCGGACCGGTCGGTGTCGCGACGCACCCACCGGTCGAAGTTGTCCACGGTGTCCGAGCTCACCGGTGACTAGGCGACTGCCGCCCGGAAGAGGGCCGGCCGCACGACGAGTGCCGAGTACACGACCCCGCCGCCCATCGACCGACCGATGAGCGCGATGCGGTCGGGGTCGACGACCCGGGCCTTCTTCAGGGCGAGGGCGGCGTTGATCGCATCGGCCGTGTAGCCCGCGCGCAGGTCGGCGTCGTTGGCGGGGTCGCGGTCGGACTCGGCGTGGTTGCGGTAGTCGATGTGCAGCGTCACGTAGCCCCGCCGGGCCAGGAAGTCGCGCTCGCGCAGCATCGTCTCGCCGTTCGTGTACTCGGCCGGGTCGACGTAGCCGTGCGCGAGGACGACCGCGGGGAACGGGCCTGTCCCGCGGGGGATGTTGATGCGCCCGCTGATCGTCAGGCCGTTGCTCTCGTACGTCGCGTAGTACTGGCGGTACGCGTCGGTGCTGCCCCGCTCGCGGCCCAGACGCAGGTTGCCGCCCTCGTACCGGGCGGCGATCTGCGCGGGGATCGAGGCCGGGTCGGGTGGCGCAGCCGGGCGGGTGGCCGTCGGGGCCGGGCCTGCCGGAGTGGACGGGCTCGGGCTAGGGCTGGCAGGGGCACCGGTGCCGGTCGACGCCGGCGGCCCCGACGCGCTGGCGGTGCCCGTCGAACCCGGTGCGGCCTCGCCCGAGGGGGACGGGGCGCTGCAGGCCGAGAAGGCGAGGGCGGCCACGACGAGACCGGACGTCACGACCGTGGCGGGGGCGGCGCGTCGGGCTCTCATCCACCGAGTCTCACCCGACATCCAGCGGATTCCCAGCGCCGTGACCGACCCGAGACGTGCCACGGCGCCCCGGCGTCACCGGGAGGGGGCGTCGCATAGCCTGCGAGCCGTGACCTCCCAGCGCACGACGCCCGGTCCGACCGCCGACGCCGAGGTGCCCGGTTACGTCGAGGCGCTCGGGCTGCCCGGCCTGGCCGACGTGCACGTCCACTTCCTGCCGGACGCGATGCAGCGCAAGGTGTGGGGTTACTTCGACGCCGCCGAGGACCACTACGGCCGGCCCTGGCCGATCGCCTACCGCTCCGGCGTGCCGGAGCGGCTCGCGACGCTGCGGACGCTCGGCCTGCGTGCCGTGCCGGCCCTGAGCTACGCGCACCGGCCGGGCATGGCGCAGTGGCTCAACGAGTGGAGCGCCGCCTTTGCGGGCCGGGTGCCCGAGGTCGTGCACTGCGCGACGTTCTACCCCGAACCCGGGGTCGGCGCCTATGTCGACGAGGCCCTCGCGTCCGGGGCGCGCCTCTTCAAGCTGCACGTGCAGGTCGGTGGCTTCTCGCCCGACGACGACCGGCTCGGACCGGCCTGGGCGGCCCTGGAGGAGGCGCAGGTGCCGGTCGTCGTGCACGCCGGGTCGGCGCCGATCCGGGGGCGGCACACGGGCCCCGACGCCGTCGCCGCGGTGCTCGCGCGCCACCCCGACCTCGTCCTCGTGGTGGCCCACCTCGGCATGCCCGAGTACGACGCGTTCGCCGACCTCGCCGAGGCCCACCCGCACGTGCGCCTCGACACGACGATGTGCGCCACCGACTTCACCGAGTCGTTCGCGCCGATGCCGCCCGGCTACCGCGACCGGCTCGCGGCCCTCGGTGACCGGGTCGTGCTCGGTTCGGACTTCCCGAGCATCCCCTACCCGTACGCGCACCAGCTCGAGGCGCTCGCCCGGCTCGACCTGGGGGACGACTGGATGCGGAAGGTGCTGTGGCGCAACGGGGCCCGGCTGCTGGGCCTCGACCCCGACACCGGCGAGCGGTTGCCGGCCTGACGCGTCAGGACTGGAGGCCGTCCCACGACCACCGGGGCAGCGCCAGGCCGTCCGGCACGTCGTCGGCGGAGTGGTGGTAGCGCGACATCGTCGTCGTCGTGGTCCACGCGAAGTAGTCGTGCAGGGCGGTGCGCAGGCGCTCGTCGGCGATCCCGACGTCGTCGAGGGCGGTGTCGAAGCAGGCGATCGCCCGCCGGTCCATCTCATCGTGCGGGCCGTTGCCGCTGTGCAACCGCACGACGTACGACTCGTCGCCGTACCGGTCGCTGTAGGCGGGCGGGCCACCGAGCGCCTCCGTCCAGTAGGCGGCCAGGCGCGGCGTGTGGTCCTGCTTGAAGCCGTGGCTGAACGCGTGCGCCACGACCTCGTCGGCGAGGACGCGCTCGTGCCACGCGTGCGCGAGCTGCAGCATCCCCTCCTCGCCGCCGGCCGCCTCGTAGAGCGTCTCCATCAGCCCAGCATGGCAGCGGCACGTCTCCGATCGGGGCCGAGCAGCCGGGCCGTTGCGCGGGTCCGTTCGCCACCGGCCGGGGTCAGGCGAGGCGCGCCGCGGCCTCGAGCACCGTCCAGGCCTGCAGCTGCGGCGCGAGCTCGAGCGGGTCGGCACCCGAGAGTGCGACCGAGGCCGGACGGGTCGGGTCGGGGGAGAACACCGTCGCACCGGCCACGGCGCCTCGACCGACGTGGCGGCCTGTGTGGCGACTCGGGTCGCGCCCGTCCCAGAAGGCGTCGGCGGTGTCGCGGATGAGGCGGGACGCGATGGCCCGCGCGGCCGCGTCGAGCTGGTCGGTGTCGGCGGCGAGGGCGAGGTAGCGGGCCAGGATGCCGGTGAACAGGCCCCCGTCGCCCGCGCCGTGGGTCCGCAGGACGCGTCGCCCACCCGACGCGTCGGGCGCCGGGGTCGATGGGGCCGCCGTGGTGAGGCGCGTGTCGACGGCCTCCACGAGGGCGGCGGCGCGCTCGAGGCTCTCGGGGTCGCCGATCGTGACGAGCGCCCCGAGCACGGTGCCCTGGTTGTAGCTCCACACGTCGGGCACGAGCACCTCGGCCCCGCCGCGCAGGCGGATGCCGTCGGCGAAGAGCCCGGTGTCGGGCGACCAGAGACGGGCGTAGGCCCAGTCGAGGATGCGGCGTGCCGCGTCGAGGTCGCCGAGCCGGGCCAGGTGCAGGGCGGCCGGGCCGCTCGCGGGCACGTTCTTGAAGTCGCGCTCGGTGCTCCAGAAGAGGCCGCCCCCGGCTTCGTCCGTGAGGGCGGAGCGCAGCTCGGCCGTCAGCGTCCGCCGTGCCGACCGGAGCCGCCGGTGGCCGCGGCGCCGCTCGAGCAGCCGGTGCAGGCGGCCGAGGCGCCCGGCGGCGAGCGCGAGCCAGGCCATGTCGTCGTAGAAGTCGTTGGTCCAACGGACCCGGTTGCGCAGCCGGACGGTCGCGAGGACACGGTCGGCACGGGTCGCGGTCGCGGACGCAGCGGCGAGGTCGCCGGATCGGAACCGGCGCAGGCCCGCGTCGACGACGGCGTCGAGGTGGTGCGCCTGCCACCAGTAGTGCCAGGGCCCGCGCAGGCCACCCAACGAGGGGTCGCGGTGCCCGGATGGGGCATGGACCCGCGCGAGGGTCGTGGCCGGCAGCGCCGCGAGGGGCCGGGCGAAGAGCAGGGCGACCGAGCGCTCGGCCTCACCGGCCCGCGCCGCGGCCACGACCGTGTCGGTTCGGGTGTCGGTTCGGGTGTCGGTTTGCGCGTCGGTCCGCGCGTCGGCTCGTGGGTCGGATGCGGGGCTGGGGGCGGGCGTGGGTGCGGGGGCGTCGGCCACGCCCCGACGCTACCCGCGCGACGCGTCCCAGCACCGCTGACGGCAGCGGCGGCGTCGTTGTGCGAGGCTCGCGGCAGAGGACGACGGCCTGGGCGACGACGAGCCGGGGACACTGCGGCGTGGTGCTGTCGAGCGGGCCGTCCCGGTTCCGACGTCCCGGGTGAGGCCGGGGCGTGCCCGGCGACCACCGAGGAGGGCCCGTGAAGTACCTGCTCATGATCTACAGCAACCCGCGCTCGTGGGGGCACCCGATCTTCCTGCGCACCGCCGAGGCGCTCGAGCTCGACGACGCCGGCCGGGCCGGCCTGCTCGCCGACTTCGAGGCCCTGCTCGCCGAGATCAGCGACAGCGGCGAGCTCGTCGGCGCCCAGGCGCTCGCCGACCCGCTGACGAGCCGGGCGGTGCGGGTCCGCGACGGCGAGCGGGTCGTCACCGACGGGCCGTTCGTCGAGTCGAAGGAGCAGCTGGCCGGCTACTTCGTCGTCGACTGCGCGACCCCCGAACGGGCCGAGGAGATCGCGGCGCGGTTCCCCGACGCGCGGTTCGCGGCCGTCGAGGTGCGCCCGCTCATGGACGGGTCGGCGCCGGACCTGTGATGCCCGTGCAGCCGACCGGCGCCCCTGTGGGCCATACTGCGGGGATCGTGGCCGACGACGTGTGGCGCGCTGCGACCCCGCAGGTCGTCGCCGCCCTCGTGCGCCGCTACGGCGACTTCGACCGCGCGGAGGAGGCGACGCAGGAGGCGCTGCTCGCCGCGTCGGTGCAGTGGCCGCGCGACGGCGTCCCGGACGACCCGAAGGCGTGGCTCGTGCGCGTCGCCTCCCGCCGGCTCGTCGACGCCTGGCGCAGCGACACCGCGCGGGAGCGGCGGGAGACCGACGACGCGGCCCGCCTGCCCGCGGACGCGCACGTCGCCGAGGCCGCCGACGCATCGGCCGGCACGAGCGACAGCGGGGGCGACGTGATCGCCGCGGCGTCGGGCGACGACGACACCTTGACGCTGCTGCTGTTGTGCTGCCACCCGGCCCTGACGCCGCCGGCGCAGATCGCCCTGACCCTGCGGGCCGTCGGCGGCCTGACGACGGCCGAGATCGCGCGGGCCTTCCTCGTGCCCGAGGCGACGATGGCGCAGCGGATCAGTCGGGCCAAGGCCCGCATCCGCGAGGAGGGCGCCCGCTTCGAGATCCCCTCTGCCGCAGACCTGCCCGCGCGCATGGGTGCCGCGCTCCATGTGCTCTACCTCGTCTTCACCGAGGGGCACACGGCCACGAGCGGCGAGCAGCTCCACCGGGTCGACCTCACCGCCGAGGCGATCCGGCTGGCCCGCGTCGGGCGGCGGCTGCGCCCCGCCGACGGGGAGGTGGCCGGCCTGCTCGCGCTCATGCTCCTCACGGAGGCGCGGCGTCCGGCCCGCATCGACGCCCAGGGCCGGCTCGTCCTCCTCGCCGAGCAGGACCGCACCCGCTGGGACCAGGCCGCGATCGCCGAAGGGGTCGCACTGGTCGAGGCCGCGCTGACCCACACCGCTCTCGGGCCCTACCAGGTGCAGGCGGCGATCGCGGCGGTCCACGACGAGGCGGCGACGGCCGCCGACACCGACTGGCCGCAGGTGCTCGCCCTCTACGACGTGCTCGAGGCGCTCACGCCGGGGCCCGTCGTCGCCCTCAACCGGGCCGTGGCGCTCGCCATGGTGCACGGACCGGCCGAGGGCCTGCGCGTCGTCGACGCCCTCGCCACCGACCGGCGTCTCGGGCGCCACCACCGGCTGCACGCCGTGCGCGCCCACCTCCTCGAGACCGCGGGTGACACCGACGCGGCCCGCGACGAGTACGCCCTCGCCTCCCGCCTCGCCACGAGCATCCCCGAGCAGGACCACCTCCGACGAAAGGCCGAGTCGCTGTGACCGATCCCGTTGTCCCCGAGCCGACCCCGACGCCAACTCCGTCCCCCGAGGCGTCGAGCGACGCGGCCGCCCCGGTGGTGCGCGAGCTCGACGTCGCCGGCCCGGACGGTGCCGTCCTGCACGCCTACGACACCGGCATGCCCGACGGCGTCGACGACCCACTCGTCGTCGTGTGGTTCCACGGCACGCCGAACATCGGGCCGCCGCCGGCCCCGCTCTTCGACGCCGGCCGCCGCCACGGCATCCGGTGGGTCGGCTACGACCGGCCCGGCTACGGCGGGTCGACGCCACGCCCGGACCGGTCCGTGGGGTCGGCGGCGGGCGACCTCGCCCGCGTGCTCGACCACCTCGGCATCGACCGGTTCGCGGCCATGGGCCACTCCGGCGGCGGGCCCCACGCGCTGGCCGCGGCGGCCCTGATGCCGGAGCGCATCCGGTCCGTCGTCGCGATGTCGCCGGTCGCGCCGTACGGGCCCGTGACCGCCGACGGCGTCGACTGGTTCGCCGGGCTGGCACCCGCGGGCGACGCGTCGCTGCGCGCGGCCGTCGCCGGCCGGGGGGCGAAGGAGCGGCACGAGGCCGCCGTCGCCGACGGCCCCGAGCAGTCGGCCGAGGAGATCGGGTTCCTGCCCGTCGACGAGGCGATGTTCGCCGGCCCGTGGCGCTGGCTCGGATCCGTCGTCGGCCCGGCGATGGCCGCCGGGGCGGGCCCCGTCGTCGACGACGACCTCGCCTACGTGCGCGACTGGGGCTTCGACCCCGCCGACGTCACGGCACCGACGCTCGTCGTTCACGGCGATGCCGACGGCATGGTCCCGGCGTCGCACGGGCGCTGGCTGGCCGCGCGCGTGCCCGCTGCTGAGCTGTGGGTCGAGGCCGGCGGCGGGCACATCTCGGTGCTCTCGCGTGCTGAGGACGCGCTCGACTGGCTCGCCGAGCACGCCCGCGGCTGAGGCCGATCCGGTCAGCTGCCGGGGACGTCCCCGTCGCCCGCCGACCGCTGGGCGAGCAGGGCGTCGAGGGCGCTCAGGCCGCTCTGGTCGAGCCCCGTCGGTCACTCGCGCCGGCTCACGCGTCCTCCACCGGCCGCTTCTCCACCGGCCGCTTCTCCACCGGCAGGTCCGTTGACGCTTCACCCGTGTCGAGGCGGACGTCGCGCGAGGGTGGCGGCTCGGCGACGAAGACGTCGAGCGGGCCCCACGAGGTGTCGACGTGAGTCGGGCTGCGGGCGAGCGCTCCGGCGTCGACGTGCACCCCGATCGCGCCGAGCACCTCGGCGAGCAGCGGGAGGTCGGACGCGTCGACGACGACGTCGAGGTCGCCCGGCGAGCCGGTGCCGGTCGTGAGCCACCGGGCCGTGCTGCCGACGACGACGAACCGGGCGCCGTGCCGGGCCAGCAGGGCTGCGAGCGTCGCGGGTCGGCCGCGCAGGCCGGACAGGTCGGTCGGGCTGCTCATGCCGCCCACCCTAGGCAGCCGGACCGTCGGTTGCCGGGGTTGCGTTCGAGCGCGCTCGAATGCCTAGCGTCGAGGGCATGACGAAGACATGGTTCATCACCGGCACGTCACGCGGGTTCGGGCGCGAGTGGCCCTCGCCGCCCTCGAGCGCGGTGACAGCGTCGCCGCCACCGCCCGTGACACCTCGACCCTCGACGACCTCGTCGCCGCCCACGGCGACCGCATCCTGCCCATCGCCCTCGACGTCACCGACCGCGACGCCGCGTTCGCCGCCGTCGCGCAGGCGCACGAGCGCTTCGGCCGCCTCGACGTCGTCGTCAACAACGCGGGCTACGGCCACTTCGGCTTCGTCGAGGAGCTGAGCGAGCAGGACGCCCGCGACCAGATGGAGACCAACCTCTTCGGCGCGCTGTGGGTGACCCAGGCCGCGCTGCCGTTCCTGCGTGAGCAGGGCTCGGGACACATCGTCCAGGTCAGCTCGATCGGTGGGATCTCGGCGTTCCCGCTCGTCGGGATGTACCACGCGTCGAAGTGGGCCCTCGAAGGGCTCAGCCAGTCGCCGGCCCAGGAGGTCGCCGGGTTCGGCATCCACGTGACACTCGTCGAGCCTGGCGGGTTCGCCACCGACTGGGCCGGGGCGTCGGCCCGGCACTCGGAGCCGCTGCCCGCCTACGACGCCTTCCGCGAGGAGACGAACAAGGCCCGCGCCGCGCGCAACACCTCCGGACCCGGCGACCCGACCGCATCGGCGAAGGCGATCCTGGAGGTCGTCGACGCCGAGGAGCCGCCGCTTCGGGTGTTCTTCGGTGCCGCCCCGCTCTCGATCGCCAAGGCCGACTACGCGTCGCGCCTCGAGACGTGGGAGAAGTGGGACCACGTGGCCCAGCTCGCGCAGGGGTGACCCGACCGGAGCGCGACGCCGGGGCGTGACGTGGACGGCTCCGGCGTCGTTGAGCACGCGAGACCGTCACCGGACGAAGGAGTCCACGTGCACCGCTCCACCCGTACGCCGTTGCCAGCACGCGTTGCCGCGGCGGCGATCGCCCTCGCAGCCGTCACCGGCCTGACCGCAGCCCCGGGAGCCTCGTCGGCGCCGTCGAGCGCCGGCTCCGGCGCCACGGCGAGGAGCGCAGCCGCCACGCGCCCGCACGTCGTCCAGCTCGGCGACTCGTACTCGGCCGGCAACGGCACGGGCACCTACGAGGAACGCACCTGCTACCGCTCGCCGGACAACTACGGCTCGCAGGTCGCGGCCACGCTCGGCGCGACGTACACCGACGTGGCGTGCAGCGGAGGCGTCGTGGCCGACATCCTCGAGCCGCGCGACCTCGGCGACCCGTCGACGCAGAGCGCCACGTACACGTTCGACCCGGCCACCTACCCCGACCAGCAGGCCGAGTGGATGCGTCGCGCCCAGATCGCGCGCCTCTGCGGCGTCCCCGCCCAGCCCGACTTCGCCTACCGCTACACGTTCGTCGCGGGTGCCGGCGTCGGCAGCCTCTACACCGGCACCGTGCAGTGCCAGCTCTACGCCCGGCCGCAGATCGACGCCGTCACCCCCGAGACCGACTACGTGTTCCTCACCATCGGCGGCAACGACATCGGCTTCTCGACGATCGTCACCGACTGCCTCGTGGCCCGCGAGCCGACGAGGTGCAAGACCGACCTCGACGCCGCACGCGCCAAGGCGCCGAGCATGGTCGAGCTGACCAAGGACGCCCTGCGCCAGGTCGAGGCGCGTTCCGGCGGCCGTGCCCAGGTGTACCTGCTCAGCTACCCGTTCCTCATCAACCGCGAGAGCTACGGCATCCCCGAGGTCGCCCCGACCTACGACGCAGGGTCGGCCCTCAACGACCTGCAGCGGGTCGGCGACACCCTCCAGGCGCAGGGCGTCGCCGAGCTGAACGCGGAGCTGAAGGGTGGGCCGGGTGCGGCCCGGTACCACTTCGTCGACACGGTCAAGCAGGCGTGGGGCGGCCGCGCCCACGGCCTCGACCCGCGCATCGTGGCCGACCAGTCGCAGGCGTGGCTCGTGCCCGTCGGCTCGCCCGGCCGGGACGTCGCCGAGTTCGTCCACCCGACCCCGCCCGGCTGGGACGCCACGACCTCGGCCCTGCGCACCGCCGTCACCACGGGCTGACACCGGCGCTCGGATCGGCCCACCCGACGCGACCACCCCACCGGACGCGTCGGGCGGGTCGACCGAGCCGCCTTGCGGGACAGGCATCGGGCGGGGACGGCGGTGTCAGAGCTCGAGGGTCATGAAGGTGCTGTGCGGGTCGAGGCGGTAGCCCCCGAACGGCCCGCACCCGGTGAACCCGTGCGCGGCGTAGAGGGCACGCGCCGGGGCGAAGAAGTCGGCCGAGCCGGTCTCGAGGCTGAGGCGCGAGAGCCCGAGCCGCCGGGCCTCGTCCAGCACTGCCTCGAGCACCGCACGGGCGACGCCCCGACGCTGCGCCTGCGGGCTCGTGCGCATCGACTTCACCTCGCCGTGGTGCGCGTCCAGCAGGGCGAGGGCCCCGCAGCCGAGGACCGTGCCGTCGGCGTCCCGGGCCACCCAGACGGTCACGCCAGGAGCGCGCAGGCCCTCGAGGTCGAGCGCGTGGGAGCTCTCGGGCGGGGAGATGCTCCGCAGCTCGGCGACGTGCCCGTCGAGCAGCGCGACGACGGCCGGGTCGGTGAGGTCGTCCCGCGCGACGGTGAAGCCGGTCATGGCGGCATTCTGGCGTGCCCCCGACCCCGCCCCGCTGTGCCTCCACCCTGCCGGCATCGCGTCGAGTGAGCACCCGGTCCCACCCGTCACACGGCCTCAGCGCCAGATGGCGGCCTGGATGCCGTCGGAGAAGACCTCGGGCGGGTCCGGGAGCGAGGTCGCGAGCCCCGACGCGTACCGTGCCGCCGTCCAGCCCACGGCGCACGCATCGATGACGTCGTCGGCCGCGTAGCCCGAGCCGTCGAGCACCGACGGGCGGGCGATGCCGGCGGCCGCCAGGGCGGCCAGACGCAGGTCGCGCCCTTCGGCGGTCTTCTTGCCGGGGACGATCGGCGCGCCCGTCATCGTCGCGAAGCACACCTCCGGGTGCACCTCGAGGACGCGGACGGTCGGCCGGGTGCGCAGCCAGGCGTCGACGTCGAGGATCTTGTCGCGGAGGGCGAACGCCTGGGCGCCCACGCCCTGGCCGACGAGCTCCCGGTTGACGGTGTCGGCCTCCGCTCGGGTCGGCGCAGCGTAGGCGGCTCGGGTCAGCGTCGTGAAGACCGACGACGCCTTGCCGCGGATCGCCTGTCGCGCCAGGGCGTCTGCCTGTCGCAGGCTGGAGTCGGGCAGCCCGATCGGGATGTCGATGCCGACGACGGCCAGCCCGAGCGACTCGCGGACCAGCTCGACCAGGCCCGCGATCGTCTCCGACACGACGACCCTGGGACGTGGCGCGCCCGGCTCGAGCACGGCGCCGACCCAGCCGGCTCGGCACGCGTCGACGCCGAGCACCGGCACGGTCACCTCGACCGGCGGCGGTACGGTCGGCGCGCTGCCCGACGCCGCCGCGACGCCGAGCGGCGGGGCCTTGGCACTCGAGCCGCGCGAGGTCGCGACGGGGTACCGCTCGGCGTTGCGTCGCGCCTTGGACGTGAGCGCGGCGTCGAGGTCGAGGTCGAGCACGTCGACGAGCCGCAGCAGGTAGGTCATGACGTCGGCCACCTCGTCGGCGACCTCGCCCGCACGCTCGCCGGCCATGACGGCGCGCGACTCCTCCGGCGTCATCCACTGGAACACCTCGACGAGCTCGGCCACCTCGACCGACAGCGCCATGGCGAGGTTCTTCGGGTCGTGGAACCGGCCCCACTCGCGGTCGTCGGCGAAGGCCCGGATGCGGTCGCGCCACGCGTCGGTGTCCATCGCCCCACCCAACCATCCCGTCGACCCCGACGACGACGCCGTACTCCCGGTGCTGGGTCCACGCGACGAGTCGGACATGTCCTGACGCGCTCCCACCGGACGAGCCGACGACCGGCCGCCGCTCGCCGCGACCGCACGTGAACTGCTGTCCCACAGGCACGCTCACGGCAACAATGGTGTGGTTCGCCCTCTGCAGGGAGGAAGCACATGGCCGTCGAGCCCGACGGGACGCGATCCTCCGACGTCGCGTCCGACCCGGCGCCGGAGACCGTGCCGGCCCGCCCACGCAGACCCGGGCTCGCCCGGGCCCTCGGCCTGACCTTCCTCGGCGCGGTGCTGCCCGGAGCCGGTCTGACGCGGACCCGACTCAAGTGGGTCGGGTGGGGAATGCTGGCCCTGGCCCTCGCCACCGGTGGCGCGCTCGCCTGGGCGGTGGTCGACCTCGGCCCCGCCCGGGCAGCGCTGGCGGTCGCGACCCGCCCGTCGCTGCTGCTCGTGGCCGTCGTCGCGTTGGCGGTGGGCGGCCTCGTGTGGTGCGCGACGATCGTCCTCACCGCCCTCGAGGCCCGACCGCGACACCTCGACCGACCGCGCACCCGGGTGCTCGCCCTGACCACGACGGTCCTCGTCGTCCTCGTCGCCGGTTGCTCGTTCAAGGGCGCCGAGTACGCGCTCATCACGCGCGTGACGGTGGGCGAGGTCTTCTCGGCTCCGCCCGCCCTCGTCCCGCCGACGGTGGCCGGTGCCTCGACGACCCAGGTGGACCGGAACCCGTGGGCCTCGAAAGGTCGCGTCAACATCCTGCTCATCGGGTCGGACGCCGCGTCCGACCGGGTGGGCACCCGGACCGACTCGATGATCCTCGCGAGCATCGACACCCGGAGCGGCCGCACGACCCTGGTCTCGCTGCCACGGAACCTGCGCAATGCACCCTTGGCGCCGGGAAGCCCACTGCGGCAGAGGTATCCATCAGGTCGCTTCGGCTATCCCGACCGCCTGTGCGCGCAGAACGGCCCCGGCGACAGCGGCCAGTGCATGCTGACGAACCTGTACCAGGAGGCGCAGGAGTACGCGGCGGCACACCCCGGCTCCTACCCGGCCGGGCAGCTGCCGGGGCGCGTCGAGATCCGGGGCACGGTCGAGCAGATCACCGGGCTGCAGGTCGACAACCTCGTCGTCATCGACCTGCACGGCTTCGAGCAGCTCGTCGACGCCATGGGCGGCATCGAGGTCAACGTCAAGAACGCCGGTACCGGTGGCCCGCTCCCGATCGGCGGGGAGGTCGTCGGTGGGCGGATCGTCGGCATCAAGGGCTACTTCACGCCGGGCCGCCAGCGCCTCGACGGGTTCCACGCCCTCTGGTACGCGCGCAGCCGGGCGGCTGACAGCGACACCTACCGGCAGGCGCGGCAGCGCTGCGTCGTCCGCGCCATCGTCCAACAGGTCGACCCAGCGCGGATGCTGGCCGGGTACGCCGACCTGGCGCGCATCGCGAGGAACAACATCTACACCGACATCCCCGTGCAGAGCCTGCCCGACTTCGTCGATCTCGTGGAGCGGATGCAGGGGTCGACCCTGACCAACGTCTCGCTCACCCCCGACGACGGCGTCCTCGACGGGAGCCCCGACTACGCCCTGGTGCGGCGACTCGTCAAGGTGGGCATCGAGCCCCCGAAGCCGAAGCCGGCTGCGACGGGCACCGCCACCGGCACGACGGGCAGCCGGGGCGCCCCGACCCCGACGGCGTCGTACGCCCGGTGCTGACCCTGCGCGTCCCCGACGCCTGACCCGTCGACACCTCACGGAACCGGACGTAGCGTGACGTGGTGAGCGACTTCTCCAGCGACACCACCGGCTCGAACCCCACCGGCTCCCGCCCCGCGACGCTGGGCGCCCTCCGCGCGTCTGGGCACGTCCATCGCAGCGTCAAGGCCGAGATCCGCGACAACCTCCTCGCCCGCCTCCGAGCGGGCGAGGACGCGTTCCCGGGCATGGTCGGCCTCGAGGACACCGTGCTGCCCGAGCTCGAGAGCGCGCTGCTCGCCGGCCACGACCTCGTCCTGCTCGGGGAGCGCGGCCAGGGCAAGACGCGTCTGATGCGCACCCTCGCGGGCCTGCTCGACGAGTGGAGCCCGGCCGTCGAGGGCTGCGAGATCGGCGACGACCCCGACCGACCGTCGTGCGTGCGCTGCCGGCGCCTCGCGGCCGAGCTCGGCGACGACCTGCCCGTCGTGTGGCGCCACCGCAGCGAGCGCTACACCGAGAAGCTCGCCACCCCCGACACCAGCGTCGGTGACCTCGTCGGCGACGTCGACCCGGTCAAGGTGGCGCAGGGCCGCACCCTCGGCGACCCCGAGACGGTCCACTACGGCCTCGTCCCGCGCAGCAACCGCGGCGTCTTCGGCCTCAACGAGCTGCCCGACCTCGCCGAGCGCATCCAGGTCGCCCTCTTCAACGTGCTCGAGGAGCGCGACATCCAGATCCGCGGCTACTCGCTGCGGCTGCCGCTCGACGTGCTCCTCGTGGCGACGGCCAACCCCGAGGACTACACCAACCGCGGCCGCATCATCACCCCGCTCAAGGACCGCTTCGGCGCGGAGATCCGCACGCACTACCCCATCGAGGTCGACGACGAGGTGACGCTCGTGGCGCAGGAGGCGGCGCTCGTGGCCGACGTGCCCGAGCACCTGCTCGAGGTCGTCGCCCGGTTCACCCGCGGGCTGCGCGAGTCGGCGTCGGTCGACCAGCGCTCGGGGGTGTCGGCGCGGTTCGCCATCGCGGCGGCCGAGGGCATCGCGGGCTCGGCGCTGCGCCGGTCGGCTCGGGCCGGGGAGGCGTCGGCCGTGGCACGCATCTGCGACGTGCCGACCGTCGTGCCGACGCTCCTGGGCAAGGTCGAGTTCGAGATGGGCGAGGAGGGGCGCGAGCGCGACGTGCTCGCCCACCTGCTGCGCGTCGCGACGGCCGAGACGTACCGGGCGCGGCTCGCCGGGCTCGACCTCACCGGGTTCACCAACCTCTTCGCCGACGGTGCCGTCGTCGAGACCGGCGACCTCATCCCGGGCGCCGAGCTGCTCGCGCAGGTCGGCACGGTGCCGGGCCTGTCCAAGGTGCTCGACCGGCTCGGTCACGGCGACGATGCCTCGCCCGGGCAGGTCGCTGCCGCAGTGGAGTTCGTGCTGGAGGGCCTGCACCTGACGCGTCGCATCGACAAGGACACGGTCGCCGGACGCACCGTCTACGGGGCCTGACTGCCGTTGCGTCGTCCCCTGGGGCTGTTTTCGGTGAGCGGTCCTCCGGGTACGTCCGGTCCATGGGTGACTACACCGCAACCACGACCGTGTCGCACGACGTGACCGACGCCTTCGACTACATCTCCGACCCGGAGCACCTGCCCGAGTACTTCCCGCGCATGACGGAGGCGCGCGAGGTGGAGGCGGGCACGGTGCGCACGACGGCGATCGTCGACGCCGACCAGGACGGCTCCGACGAGAAGGTCGTCTCCGACGCCTGGTTCAAGGCCGACGACGGCGACCACTCGATCAGCTGGGGCTCGCCCGGGGACAGCGCCTACCACGGCACGCTGCGCCTTGTTGACGACGGCGGATCCGGCACACGCATCGAGCTGAGCCTGACGACCCCGCACGACTTCGACGGCATGCAGCAGAGCCTCGACGAGTCGCTCGCGGCCATCGCGAGCCGCCTCGACGCCATCGCCGCCGACCAGGGCTAGGCCTGCGACGGTCCCGGCAGCTCTGGACGCACCGGTGGGTCGCGGACGTAGCGTGGGGTGGTGAGTCCCGACCAGCCCCGCGACCCGTACGCCGGCTCCGGCGGCCCGAGCGGCCACGGACGCTTCCGCTACGGGCCGTGGACGGGTGGACCGGACCCGCTCGCCCCGCCGTTCGACGTCCGGTCGGCCCTCGACGAGGTCGGCCGTGACGTCCTCGCCGGCGGCAGTCTGCGCGAGTCCCTCCGCGAGCTGCTCCGACGGGGCCTCGACGGCCGGCGCGGGCTCGACGACCTCGCCGACCGCGTCCGCCGCCTGCGCGAGGCGGCCCGGCGCCGCGGCGACCTCGGCGGCACCCTCGACCAGGTGCGGGCCATGCTCGACCAGGCGCTCGCCCAGGAGCGCGACGCCCTGGCCGGCGAGGAGGGCGACGCCGCGCGCCTGGCCGAGATGGACCTCGCGACGATCCCCGACGACGTGGCCGGGGCCGTCCGGGCGCTCGCCGACCACGAGTGGCACTCCGAGGAGGCGCGCGCCACCTACGAGCAGATCCAGCAGCTGCTCCAGCGCGAGGTCGTCGGCGCGCAGTTCGAGGGGCTGCGGCAGGCACTGTCCGGCGGAGACCCCGAGGCGATGCAGGCCGTCAAGGACATGCTCGCCGACCTCAACGAGCTGCTCGCCGCCCACGCCCGCGGCGAGGACACCGACGACCGGTTCCGCGACTTCATGGACAAGCACGGCGAGATGTTCCCCGAGAACCCGGAGAACGTCGACGAGCTCATCGACGCGCTGGCCCGACGCCAGGCCGCGGCCGAGCGGCTCCTCGCCTCGCTCAGCCCCGAGCAGCGCGAGCAGCTGGCCCAGCTCATGGCCGACGCGCTCGGCGACCCCGACCTCGCCTCGCAGATGGCCCAGCTGTCCGACAACCTCCGCGCGCTGCGTCCGGGCCTCGACCGCTCGACGCCGGTGCGTCCCGGGCAGGGACCGGAGTCGCTCGGCTGGGGCCAGGCCGTCGACGCCGTGGCCGAGCTCGCCGACCTCGAGCAGCTCGGTGAGCAGCTCGGGCAGTCCTACTACGGCGCGAGCCTCGACGACGTCGACGTCGAGCGCCTCGAGCAGTACCTCGGTGCCGACGCCGCCCGCGACATGGACCAGCTGCGCCGGCTCGAGCGCGAGCTCGAGCGCCAGGGCTACGTCTCGCGCGGCGACGACGGCCTGCGCCTCACCCCCCGCGCCGTCCGACGCCTCGGCGAGACCGCGCTGCGCCGCGTCTTCGAGCACGTCGACGCCACCGGGCGCGGCGACCACGACGACCGCAGCGCGGGGCAGGCCGACGAGCTGACGGGGCTGTCGCGGCAGTGGGAGTTCGGCGACGAGCTGCCCATCGACACCGTGCGCACCGTCTCGAACGCCCTGCGCCGCAACGCCGCTCACCCGAGTCCAACTGCCCACTCGACCGCGGGGGACACGTTGCGAACCGGGCACTCGAGCGGGGGGACCACCCGCTCTTCGTCGAGTGGGCACTTTCCCACGCGCGTCGACCTGCTCGTCGAGGACTTCGAGGTCGCGGAGACCGAACGTCGGGCCCGGGCGGCCGTCGCCCTCTGCGTCGACATGTCGTTCTCGATGGTCCAGGAAGGGCGGTGGGGGCCGATGAAGCAGACCGCCCTCGCCCTGTCGCACCTCGTGCAGACGCGCTTCCGCCACGACGCCCTCGAGATCATCGGCTTCGACCTCGCCGCCCGGCGCCTGTCGCCCGTCGAGCTGACCGAGGCCGAGCCCGACTGGGTGCAGGGCACCAACCTCCAGCACGCCCTCATGCTCGCCTCGCGGCACCTGCGGCGACACCCCGACGCCGAGCCGGTCGTCCTCGTCGTCACCGACGGCGAGCCCACCGCACACATCGACACCGACGGCCGACCCTCGTTCCACTGGCCGGCACTGCCCGAGACGGTCCGCGCCACCGTCGCCCAGGTCGACGAGCTGCGTCGGTCCGGGGCGACGCTCAACGTCTTCATGCTCGGCGAGGACCCTGGCCTCGCGCGGTTCGTCGACGCCGTCGCGCGCCGGGCCGGCGGACGCGTCTTCACCCCCGACGTGTCGCGGCTCGGGGAGTACGTCGTGGCCGACTACCTGCGCGCCCGCCGCGGACGCCGCTGACCGTCAATTCGATGGCCCTTCCGAGGGCGCGGTGCCATCCTCGCCGCATGACGACCTCCCGCGTGCGCAGCCTGCCGGGCCGCGCCGACCCGCGCCTGGCCAGGGTCGAGGCGTACTACGACCGCGTGCCGCGCGCGGTGACCACCGCCGAGGAGGTCGGCCCGTTCACGCTCTTCGTCGCCGAGGAGGGCACCGGGTGGCAGTACTACGCCCGGCCGCGCCTCGGCGGTCGTGCGGCGTTCACGGCCTCGGACGTCGAGCGGGTCCTCGCGCGGCAGACGGCCCTCGACGTGCCCCGCGCCGTCGAGTGGGTCGACGACGTGACGCCGACGCTGCTGCCCGCGGTCCGTGCGGCCGGGTACGAGCCGCGTCGGTACCCGCTGCTCGTGCTGCCCGCCGAGGTCGCCGTCGAGCCCGACCCGCGCGCCCGCGCCCTCCGCCCGGCAGAGCCGCACCTGGCCCTCGCCGTGGGGACCGTGTCCGCAGGTTTCGGCGAGCGCGACCTCGTCGAACCGAAGGACACCGGCAAGCGGCCCGAGCTGATCCAGCGCGGCGACCTCGTCGTCGTCGCCTCGTTCGAGGACGGGCGCCTCTGCGGCGCCGGGTCGGCCGCGCCCCGGGGCGACGTCGCCGAGCTCATGGGCATCGCCGTCCCGCCGAAGCACCGCGGCCGCGGCCACGGCAGCGCCGTCACCCGGACGCTCGTCGTCGCGTGCCGCGAGCAGGGCGTCGACCTCGTCTTCCTGACGGCCGGGTCCGACGCCGCGGCCGAGATCTACCGACGCGTCGGCTTCGTCGACGTCGGCACGGCCTGCATCCTCGACCTCGACGACTGACTCGCCGCGTTCGACGCGCGGGAGCCGGGTCAGACCTTGGCGGGGCGGAAGCCGGCCGCGACGGCGTCGTCCATCGTCGCGAAGCACTGCTCGGGAGCGGTGACGCCGTAGTACCGGTCGCCGGGCTCGTGGGCGATCATCGAGTTCTCGTTGCCCTTGACCGGACGGTTCCGGGGGCACGGGTGCTCGTCGCCGGGCAGTGGCCAGGCCCCGGTCGACGCGCCGGACCCGCCCGAAGCGTCCGAGCCGCCCGAGCCGCCCGAGCCGCCGACGATGCCGGCGGTGCTCCCGGGCGGGGTGCACGCGGCCCTGGGGCTCGCGGCGTCCGCACGCACGTAGGCCGCCTCGCGCGCGTGCCGCCCGTAGCCGTCGCGCGAGTCGTACCGGGCGATGGCGAAACCCTGCTTGACGAGCCGCAGCCCGGCGTCGACGCCGTTCACGTCGACGTAGCGCAGCAGCCGGCCGTAGCGGTCGACGTCGTCGCGGGCGCCGGCCGTCAGGGTGACGCGCTGGCCGCCGATGATCCCGCGCAGCGCGTTGCGGGCCTCGGTGAACCCGCACTGGCCCGTCTCCGGGGTGTCGATGCCGATGAAGCGCACCTTGGACCGCTGTCCGTCGCGCTCGACCCAGATCGTGTCGCCGTCGACGACCTTCGTGACCGCCCACGTGGCGGCGGCCGCCTTCGCCGTGCTTGCCTTCGCCGTGTCCGCTGCAGCCTTCGAGGCCGCCTCGGCATCGGCGGCCTCCTGTGGATCGGCGGCGGCGGTGGACGAGTCGGTCGTCGGGGCGACAGCGGTCGGCGCGTCGGGGGCGGAGGCGTCGGCGGGTGGCGTCGACCCGGGGGTGTAGGTGACGGTGACGCCGTTACCGCTGTCGGCGAGCCATTGCTCACCCGATGACCGGTTGGCCACGCCGGTGACGCCGGCGAACAGGGCGAGCCCGACGAGGACGACGAGTCCGTTGCTGCGTCGACGCATGTCCCTGGTCCCCCTGGTGTGCCGGCTGCCCCTGTGGCGGCGACGCGTTCACGGTAGGCGCGCGTCGGTCGGGTGTCCGGCGAACGGGCCATTCCGCGCCGTCGGTCGGCGAGGATGGCTGAAGGGGCGGACGACGCGAGGGGGAGCGATGGTGCAGGCAGGGACGATCGACGAGTACGTGGCCGGCTTCCCGGACGGCCCGCGGCAGGTGCTCGAGCAGGTCTGCGAGACGCTGCGTGCGGCCCTGCCCGACGCGGAGGAGAAGATCCGGTACGGCATGCCGGCGCTGATGTTCGCCGACCGGTACGGCCTCCACTTCGCGGGCTGGAAGAAGCACGTCGGCCTCTACCCGGTCGGCGTGCTCGACCCCGAGCTCGAGGCGCAGATCGCGCCCTACCGGGCGAGCAAGGACACCGTGCAGTTCTTCTACGACAAGCCGGTGCCGTACGAGCTCATCGGACGCGTCGCCGCGGCGCTCGCCGCGAGGCACCGGTCGACCTGACCCGACGCGTCCGTCACGCGGGGACCGGACCGGCCACGCCGGACACATCCACGGCAGCAGCCGTCTCGGCGTGCACCGGGCGCCCATGGCGGACGAGGGCCACGAGGTCGCCGACCACCTGGCCGGCCTTGCGGCGCGACGGCATGAACCGGAGGAAGAACGTCATCCGGAGCACCCAGGCCACCCAGCCGGTGAACGGCACCCCGTAGAGCTCGCTGACCGACCGGCCGAGCCCGAACGACGCCGCCTGCCCGAGGCCGCGGTACGTGAAGGGACGCGTGCGCCGGCGTCGCAGGGTGCGGGCCACCTGGCGTCCGACGTGGTCGCCGCCCTTGATGGCCCACAGCGCGTTGGCCGGCACCGGCTCGCCGGTGCGCACGTGGAGCACGCAGGCCGCGTCGCCCGCGGTCCAGACGCCGTCGGTGACGGAGAGGTCCGGACGCGTCACGAGCCGTCCGCGCGGGTCGCGCCACTCGTCCAGCCCGGGCACCTGCACGGGCCGCTGGCCGATGGTGCCGATGACGGTGTCGGCGGGGACGACGGTGCCGTCGGTGAGGACGGCCGACGTCCGGGTCACCGACGCGAGCCGGGCACCGAGCCGCACCCGGACGCCGAGGCGCCGTAGTTCGGACTCGGAGCGCCGCACCAGACGCGGCTGAGACTCGCGCAGCTCGGGCAGCAGCCCGTCCCCGGGGTGGACGATCTCGACACAGGCCCGCGCCCCGCACCGGTCGGCCACCGCCGCGGCCATCTCGACGCCGGCGATCCCACCACCCGCCACGACCACCCGCGCGCGCCGCAGGCCCCGGTGCGCGGCGTGCCCGGCGACGCGATCGGCGAGCACCGCGATGTCGCCCGGGGCACGGAGCGTGAAGCCGTACTCGGCCAGCCCGGGGACCGACGCGGCCGGCTCGCGGCCACCGGTGCCGACGACGAGCTCGTCGTAGTCGAGGACGTGCCGACCGCTGTCGCCCGGCACCTCGTACGCGACGAGCCGGCGCTGCGGGTCGACGTGGACGGCCCGCCCGGCGACGACGTGCGCCAGCGGCATCGCGTCGGTGAGGGGGGTCCGCGTCCGGTCGTAGGGGAGGAGCCCGGCGAGCACCTCGCCGGTGAAGCCGTGGAAGCTGTGCGCGTCGTCGGGGCTGAGGACGACGAGCTGGACGTCGCCGCGGCGCACGGCCCGGCCGAGGCGTCGGACGACCGACGCGTAGGCGTGCAGGGTCACGTAGCCGCCGCCGAGCAGGACGACGCGGTGGCGGGCTCGCAGCACCGGGGCGCTCACGACGCCACCGCCTCGGGCACGACGCGTCGTGCCGGTTCGGCAGCACGGCGGGGGAGGTGGATGGGCCGGCCGAACGACGTCGGTCGGGCGGCGCGGAAACCGAGGTGGGACAGGCCCGCCGCGAGCTCGCGGGTGCGGTCGACGAGCTCGACGTCGGGCACCCCGATGGAGAAGTGGCCGCGGTGGCCGGACAGGGCGAGCAGGGCGGTCTCGGCGAAGCAGGCGTAGGCGCGCCCGTCGGGCAGGCCGATGTCGCCGCCGACGAGCCGCAGCGACGGGATCGACACGACGCCGCCGTCGACGACGAGCACGTCGGGCCGGGCGTCCAGCAGGTCCGGGGAGGTGTTCCGCGGCTGCGTGCCGTCGAGGACGACGGCGCCGGGCTTGACGTGCTCGGGACCGAGCAGTGCGTCCGCGGACGCGGTCAGCAGCACGACGAGGTCGGCGTCGGAGACGGCGTCCATCGTCGTGGCAGCCGTCGTGGGGACGCGGCGACCGATCTCGGCCGCGAGCGCGTCGAGCCGCGGACGCGAGCGCGCCACGAGCGTCAGCCGTGCGACCGCGCGGTCGCGGGCGAGCAGACGCGTCAGTGCCGCCCCGACGCTGCCGGTGGCTCCGACGACCGCCACGTGCGGGTCCACCGAGGCGTCGACGGCCTCGCGCAGCAGGCGCCGCGCCTGGTCGTCGACGATCGCGGCGGTGAAGGCGTTGCCGTTCGTCACGCCGATGTCGGTGCGGCCGCGCAGCGACACCCCGCCCGCCGTGACCGTCGCCGTCAGGGCTCCGAGGCCCACGACGTCGCAGCCGAGGTCTCGGGCCTTGTCGACGGCGCGGTGCACGCGGGCGCGCCCCTCGCCGGGGGCCGCGAGCAGGTGCCGCGCCCCGAACGGGACGAGGAGGACGTGCCCGACGGGCTCGCCGCCGAGGCGGACGCCGGCCATCGCGTAGGGCGGCAGCGGCAGCCGGCGCAGGGCGGTGGCATACGCGCGCTCCGGCACCCGGCCGAGCGGTGCCCAGACACGGGCCAGGTCCTCGCCGATGCGGGCGCGGGGATGGACGGTGAAGGCGAAGGTGCCGGGAGCGGACACGGTCGTCCTCCTGTTCGGGCGGGCCTCGGGCGGTCCCTGGTGGACCGGTGGCGGCAGGTTGAACTGGAAGGGGGCCGGCCGATGCCGCTGATACCCGGCGCGCCGCAACCTCCCGAAATCCGAGTAGGCGTGCCTAGGATCGAGTCATGCCCACGGTTCCCACCGCACTGCGCGGGAAGTGGTCGATCGCCTCGCGCGACTCGTTCCTGTCCATCGGCTCCACCGGGTCGATCCTGTCGATCGGCAGTGTCGGCTCGATCCTGTCCGTCGGGAGCATCGGCTCGTTCGCGTCGCTGCTGTCGGTGGGGTCCTCGATGAGCGCCTTCTCGTTCCTGTCGAACATGTCGAGCGCGTCGGCGCTGTCGCACCAGAGCGACCAGTCGGTGCTGTCCTCGCAGTCGAAGCGGGCCGTGCGGGGCTACCGCGCCAACGGCGCCAAGCGGGCCGCCGACCGGCGGGCAGAGCGCAACGGCGACGCCGCCGACGCGCTCGTCAGCCCCGACGCGCCGCCGCCGGCCGCGTCGAACGGGCATGGTCGCCCGCAGCGACTCGACCGGGTGCAGGGCGTCAGCCGGGGCTGACCTCGAGGCCGAGCCACGTGGCGAGGTCGACGATCTCGCGATCGACGTCCTCGGCCATCCGCGCGGTGAACGGGGTGTCCTCGTGCACCGCGTTGACGACGAGCACGCCCGCCTTGCGGTCGGCTTGGGCGTCGAGCTTCCCGACGAGGCGGTCGCCGTGGAGGATCGGCAGCGCGAAGTACCCCCAGCGTCGCTGCTCCTTCGGCTTGTACATCTCGAGGTAGTACTCGAAACCCCAGAGCTGTTCGGCGCGGGTGCGGTTGTGGACGAGCTGGTCGAAGGGCGACAGCAGCGCGGTGCGGCCGGTGAAGGTCGCGCCCACGGCGTCGAGGTGCGGCTCGTGCACGCGCCACGTGCCCGGCGTACCGGCGACGGTGACCTCGATGCCGGCGTCGCCGACGTACGGCTGCTCGCCGGGTGTCTCGGGGCCGCTCGCGCGGGCGATGCCGAGGGCGGCGAGACGGCGCTCGTTGCGGAACCGGGTGGCGTCGTCGTGGCCGAGCGGCTCGAGGGGCGCCCCGTAGACCCGCTCGGGCAGGTCGAAGTAGCGCTGGCGGCCCTTGCGGCCGGCGATGGCGATGTGTCCGCGGCGGGCCATCGACTCGAGCATCTTGGTGACGTTGCGGTTGTTGGTCCAGCCGCTCGAGGGCCACGGGACGGCGCTGGTGTCGGGGATGTCGCGCGACAGGAGCGGGCCGTCGGCGTCGAGCCGGTCGAGGATGTCCTGGCGGAACTGCTGGTTGGCCTCGAGCCACTCGGTCATCGCCGGGTGGAACTCGCGGCCGACCCACTCGGAGACGACCGCGGCGACGTCGCCCGGCGGCCGGATGTAGGCGACGGTCTCGTGCAGGCGGCGGTCGTCGAGCGCCGCCGTGAGGTCGGCCGGCCGGTAGGACGAGCCGAGCCGCGCCCACAGCACGAGGTCGGCGCTCGGTGCTACCGCCGCGGTGGGGTCGATCTGGAGCATCGTCAACCGGTCGACGACGTCGAGCAGGTCGGTGGGGCGAGGGGCGTCGAGCAGCTGCGCGTGCACCGCGACGCGTCGTGCCTGGTCGATCGACAGCTCCGTCAGCGCCATGTCGCCGACCCTAGACCGATCCACCGACGCCGGGCGGGGCCAGGCGGGACTGCGCGGGTCTAGCCTCGTGACGTCCAGGCGTCGCATCCGGAGGTGGTCATGTCCTACGTCGTCGACTTCACCGAGGTCTCCACGGTGGGCCTCGAGTCCTCGCCGCACGCGGAGGCGCTCGCCGGCCTGCGGGCCAACGAGGCCCGTTACTACAAGAACAAGTACGACCACACCTTCACCACCGAGCCCGCCGCCGAGGCGAAGGACACCGTCGACTTCGTGAGCCGCGTCCTGGAGCAGGAGCGCGGCATCGTCATCGCCTCGCCGCCGCTGGAGGCCACGGCGTTCGAGGTCGACGGCATCCGGATGGCCTACGTCTTCTACGAGTCGGGCCTGTCGGTCAACGTCATGTACACCGTCGCCGACGGGGGCAAGCGCGCCGTCGGGTTCAAGCTCTGCGCCGGGATGGACGCGCCCGAGGAGCTGTCGTCGTTCAAGTTCGCGCGTCAGAAGTCCAAGCTCGCCGGCACGATCCGCGGCTCGTTCTTCGTCATCAAGGGCGAGTACTGACGCGCAGCGAGAGGCCGTCGCTCAGGGCTCGCCGGGCATCGCGGTGTCGACGCGTCGGCCGTCGACGGTGACGACGGCGGCGCGCCAGAAGCTCACGAGGTCCTTGACCGGCAGCGCGTCGTGGAGCGGGTCGGGGTAGGACCAGGCGACGTCGGGGGCGCCGTCGGCGCTGAGGTAGGACGCGACGCCCTTGTAGGCGCAGACGGTGTGCGTCTGCGACGGCGTCAGCAGGTCGAGGCGGACGTCCTCGCGCGGCAGGTACCAGCGCACCGGCAGGCCCGTCTCGACGAGCATCATCGGTCGTGACGACTCCGCCACGACGACCTCGCCGACCTCGACGCGCACGTGGCGGTCGCTGCGCAGCACGTCGATCCGCTTGAACGGGTCGTGCGGGTGGCCCATGACCGGCTCGTCCTCCTCGAGCCACTCGAACGGATGCCACTGCAGCAGCACCCGGCCGCCGAGCGCTGGGTCGTCGGGCCGGAAGGCCACCTCGCCGTGCCCGTCGAGGTGCAGCGAGCGGCCCGGCACCGTGTGCCACTCGTTGTGGCGCGGCGCGAGGACCGGCGCGCGGATCTCGGGCACCGGCGCGGGGTCGTGCTCGGTCAACGTCAGGTGGAGGTCGCCGGGTGGTACGGCGTACCAGGGCACGATGCGTCGGGGCTCGTACACGAGGAGGGCGTCACGGGTGTCCATGACGGTCCGGCCGTCGAGGAGCGCGCGCAACCGCTTCGGGGTCGCGGCGTAGCGCAGCTCGCCGAGGTCGCGGAACCACTGCTGGTAGAGGTCGATGGCCATGCTCCGAGCATGCGCACCATCCGCGGGGCGCGGCAAGGGAACGGAGGGGGTACGTCGGCGTGAGCCGGAAGGGACGCGTGCCGAGGGGACCTACTCGTCGCGTGTGTGCGTGTCACCGCCGTCAAGGCCCGGCGGCAGGGCGAGGCCCGGACGCTCGTCGTCCCACGCGACGGCGCTGATCCGCCACCCCTCCGGCGTCCGGACGAGCTGCACCGACTTCATGCCGCGGCCCGCGGTCGGCTCGCCGTCGTGGATGCCCTCCTTGGCGTAGGCCCCGAACCACGCCGCGACGTCGCCGAACACGTCGATGCGCCCGGCGAGCGACCACTCGTGGAAGTCGACGAGCGACCCGCCGGACAGGAGCGCCTCGCGAGGCGCGACGAACGACTCGACGTCGTACACGCCGAGGTCGAGGCCGCACGTGCGGACGACGACGGCCTGGGGCAGCAGCAGCGTCCGCAGCCGGTCGAGCCGCTGCGGCGACTCCGGGCCCGACCGGAACGCGTCGAGGAACGCGTCGACCACGTCGCGCACCGCCGCGCGGTCGGCGTCGACGTCGAAGAACGGATCTGCCTGCTGGCTCTGGCTGCTCACGCCCGAACGGTAACCCGCGGACGGAGCCAGAACCCGTGGACGGAGCCAGGCTCCCCTGACGCGGGCCGACCCCTCGGTCGTCTACGGCGCGAGCGAGGCGGCCGTCTCGATGGTCACCGTCCAGTACGCGAAGTCCGTGCCGGAGGTGAAGTTCAACGCCGTCGAGCCGGGAATCACCGCGACGGGGCTCGGCGGCGGGTCGCCGGGTAGCCACCCGGGTCGTCCGGCCGCGGAGAGTGCACGCGTCGTCGCTGAGCTCGCGCTCGTCGGTCCTGACGGCCCGACCGGCACGTATCGCGAGGATGTCGGCGAGCTCGGTTGGTGAGGGCGGCCGCTCGACGCGCCGCCCGACGCGCCGCTCGACGCGCTGCCCGACAGGGTGCCCGACGCCGGAGTGCCCGCTACGAGAGGCTGACCTGGAGCTCCCGGCCGAGGACCTCGCCGAGCCGACCGGCCTCGTGCCGGATGGACGCGTCCGGGCGCTTGCCGCGGTCGCGCCAGGTGACCGTCAGCGCGTCGCCCTTGCGGGCCCACGTGCCGCGGACGACGCCACCCACGACGAGTGGGTTGGCCTTGCGGGTCATGGCCTCCCGCAGAGGCGGCGGCACGACCTGTTCGTCCTTGGTGCCGACGCCCATGACCCACTGGTCGTGCCCCGGGAGGAAGCGCACGACGTCGGACGCCGTTGCGGCACAGAGCGACTCGACGTCCTCGCGCACGACGTACGCCGTCGTGCCCTCGACGTCGAGAGCGGCCAGCGCGTCGCCGAGGCCGGCGATCCACCGGTCGAGCCGCTTGCGCCCGGCGCTCAGGCCGCTGCCGAGCCAGTGGTGGACGTGCTCGAGCGTGGCCGGCCCGTACGTGCGCAGGTAGGCCGTGACGGCGCGCGGTCCGGCGTCGTCCAGGGCGGGGACGCCGGCCCACCGGGGGTTGGTGTCGAGGCGCTGGAAGGTGTGCCGCCCGTCGCGCGGCGGTCCGAAGCTCATGTCGCCCTGCCAGGTCAGCGGCTTGACCAGCGTTCCGGCGCCCTCGGCGAAGACCGGCTCGAGGTGGCGGTAGGCCTGGCGCCGCGTCACGGCGGCACCGATCTCACCGATCGTCAGCGGCCCGTCGGCCAGGGCGTCGCGGACGGCCGCCCGGAAGTCGGGCCAGTCCGACGCCGCGAGCCGGTAGTACTCCACCCAGCTCGGCAGCTCCCACTGCCGCCCGGCGGTGCGGATCGACAGGTAGATGCCGCCCTCCTCGGGGGAGAGGTAGTGCATCGACCCGCGGAACGCGAAGGCCTTGATGACGGTGCCGTCGGCGACGGCCGTGGCGAGGTCACCCGGACGTGCCGTCGTGCTCCGGACGCCGACGGCGAGGTCGGCGAGCGACTCGTCCATCGACAGCACCGCGCCGAGCCGGCGCACCACCTCGGCTGCCGACGCGGGCCCGACCGGGTCGAGCAGGTGCCGTTCCAGCCGCCAGCCCAGGGCCTGCGGCCAGGTGACGTGGACCTCGCTCGCTGCCGGTGCCATCGCCGGTGCCGTCGCCGGTGTCGCTGCCGGTGTCGCTGCCGGTGTCCTCGGGCTCATGTCGGCATGCTCGCACCGGTTCCGGACGAAAGGCGCCCGGAGGCCCGCCGCCTCGACGGACGAGCGCGAGCCCCTACCGGCGTGGGAGCTCGTGGAGCACGACCGGGTCGAGCGCACCCCCGTCGACGGTGGCCGTCATGTAGGTGCAGGTCGGCTGACGGCGCCGGTCCGTCGGCGAGCCGGGGTTGAGCAGCCGCAGGCCTCGGGGCGTGGCCGTGTCCCACGGAATGTGGCTGTGCCCGAAGACGAGGACGTCGAGGTCGGGGTAGGCCGCCTCGCACCGCGCCTCCCGACCCGAGGCCGCGCCGGTCTCGTGGACGACGCCGAACCTGACCCCCTCGACGTCGAACGAGGCGTACTCGGGCAGGCGCTCGCGGAGCACGCCGTGGTCGTTGTTGCCGACGACCCCGACGAGGCGCCGGGCCCGTGCCTCGAGCGCGTCGAGCGTCGCGACGTCGACCCAGTCGCCGGCGTGGACGACGAGGTCGGCGTCATCGACGGCCTGCCACACCTCGGCAGGAAGCTGCCTGGCACGCTTGGGCAGGTGGGTGTCGGCGAGCAGGAGCAGCCGGGTGGTCATGGGCCCAGTCAACTCCCCGGGCCGGCCGCAGGGGCGACACGCCGCAGACCTCGCACAGCCGACTTCTCGGGAATCCCTCGGCGTGCCGGCCCGGTCGGGGGGAGCATGGAGGCATGTCCCGTCTTCGGACGGTGACGCGTCGCCTACCCCTGACGAGCGCCCTCGTCGTCATCGTCATCACGCTGGCCGTCGTGACGCGGGCCCTGTGGGACCCGCTGCTCGACCGACCCCTCCACGCGTCGATCACCTACGGCCTGCCGGCCCTCGAGGACGGCGCCTGGTGGACCGTCGTCGTCGGCGGGTTCTTCGCCGCGAAGCCCTACCAGTACGTGCCGATCCTCTTGGGGCTCATGCTCTTCGGCGGGTTCGCGGAATGGCGCCTCGGCACCCGACGGGCGGCGATCGCGCTCTTCGCCTGCCACGTCGTGGCGGTCCTCGGCACGGCCGCGGTCCTCGCGGTGACCCGCGACCACGGCTACGTCTGGACCACGACCCTCGCCGTGGTGCGCGATGCCGGCCCGTCGGCCGGTTTCCTCGGGGCCGCGGCAGCCGCGTCGGTCACGCTGACACCGCCGTGGCGGGGCCGGGTGCGGGCCCTGCTCGTCGCCTACGTCGTGCTCTTCGTCATCCACATGGGCTCCCTCGCCGACGCCGAGCACGTGATCGGCGTCGGGTTCGGGCTGCTGCTCGGCCCCTACCTCGTGGGCCGGTCGCCCTCGTTCAGCGCCCGGCAGCTGACCCGGCGCGACTTCCGTCTCCTCGCGTGCGCGTTCTTCGCCGTCGCCGCGATCGAGGTGTTCCTCCACCCCTTCACCCACGCCGACGGACCGTTCGCCGTGACGATGTCGGCCGAGGCCCGTGCGCAGGAGATCAGCGACCCCGACTTCTGGTTCGGGGTCGTGCAGATCGTCCTGTGGCTGTGGCTCGCCCGGTCGCTCTACAAGGGGCGCCGACGCGCGTGGCGCTGGGCCGTGGCGCTGCTCGTCGTCGTGGTCGGCACCCAGGTCGCGAACTACGTGTGGATGATCGCCGTCGGCGAACCGGGCCTGCTCGCGGCCGGGTGGGACATCTTCGGCAACGCCCTGGGCCTCTCCGTGCTCCTCGTCGGGCGGCACGCCTTCCGCAACCCGTCGCCGCGACGGGCCCGGCGCACGACGGGCAGCCTCGTGGCCCCGGCCGACGACGACCAGCGCTCCCGGGCCACGGCACTGCTGCGCGCGCAGGGCACCGTCAACCGTCTCGCCTGGATGACGACGTGGCCCGAGAACCGGTGGTTCGTGCCGCGGGACGTGCCCGGCTACGTCGCCTACCGCGTCCACGCCGGCGTCGCCATCGGCCTCTGCGACCCCGTGGCGGCCACCGAGGCCGAGCGCTCGACGCTCCTCGGCAGCTTCGCCGACGCCGCCCGAGCGCAGGGTCTCGTGCCCTGCCTCTTCACCGTGACGGAGGAGGCGTCGCGCCACGCCCGGGCCCAGGGCTGGCACTCCCTGCAGGTCGCCGAGGAGGCGTGCATCGACCTGCCGACGCTCGACTTCGTCGGCAAGGCGTGGCAGGACGTGCGGACCGCCCTCAACCAGGCCGCCAAGCTCGGCGTGCAGTTCCGGCTCGGCACCCTCTCCAAGATGCCGCGTGGCCTGCAGATGCAGGTCAAGGCGATCTCCTCGGACTGGGTCGAGGACAAGGGGCTGCCCGAGATGGGCTTCACCCTCGGCGGGGTCGACGAGGCGCTCGACCCGCACGTCCGCGTCGGCCTGGCGGTCGACGCCGACACGACCGTGCACGGCGTCACGTCGTGGATGCCGTTCCACCCCAGCGGTGGCGGCGAGCCGGCCGGCTGGACCCTCGACGTCATGCGACGCCTGCCGGGCGGGTTCCGGTACTCGATGGAGTTCCTCATCGCCTCGGCCTGCCTCGCCTTCAAGGAGGAGGGGTGCGCCGTCGTGTCGCTCTCCGGGGCACCGCTCGCGCGCACCGTTCCCGCCGCCGAGGACGACACCCTCGACCGGGGCACGCTCGATGCGTTCCTCGACCGGCTCGGCGCCTCGCTCGAGCCGTACTACGGCTTCCGGTCGCTGCACGCCTTCAAGGCGAAGTTCCAGCCACGCACCGAGCCGCTCCACCTCGTCTTCCCCGACGAGGCGGCCCTGCCGCGGATCGGCCTGGCGCTGAGCCGTGCCTACCTGCCCGAGGCCGGCGTGCGCGACCTCGTGACGCTGGCCCGCTCCGGCCACCACTGATACGCGTCAGGCGCTGGGCGTCAGGCGCTGGGCGTCGGGCGTCAGCCGCGCGGTGGACGCCGCGCCCCTCCGAAACCCTGCCGCACCGAGACCCACGCGGCACCGACGAGCAGCAGCGCCGCGAGCGCCGCGAAGGCTGCGCTGAGGTCGACGACGCGGTGGGTGACCGTGACGTGCTTGGGGAGGTTGGCGAGCACCTTCGTCAGCCCCTCGGTGTCCTGCGCCGCGAAGTACTCGCCCCCGGTCGTCCTGGCGACCCCACGAAGCGCCGCCTCGTCGACGATGAGGAAGTTGCGCCCGCCGAGGTCGACCCCGCGCGACCCGAAGCCGCCGCTGACGTCGCGCCCGAAACCGGGCCCGGGCAGTCCGCCGTACTGGTCGAGGGTGCAGGCGAGGCGCGTCGGGTTCCGGGTGCCGAACCCGATCGGGTACACCCGGACGCCCCGCTCCGCCGCCTGCTCGGCCGCCTGGGCCGGGCTGACCCCGCGCGTGTTCGCGCCGTCGGTGAGCAGCACGACGATCTCCGGTGCCGGGGCCACCCGGGTCGCGCCGCCCGGCCCGTCGGGGCCGTCACCGGGCGACGACGGCGCGGGCGTCGGGGCCGAGGGGGCCGGCGTGCCGGCCCCGTCGGTCGACGGCCCGTCCACCGGGTCGCTCGGCGGCACGTTCGGGTCGAGCTCGGCGATGGCGTCGACGGAGCGGAGGATCGCGGCCCCGATCGTCGTGCCCCTGCCGGTCGTCACACCGTCGATCGCCTCGAGCAGCGCGTCACGGTCGTCGGTCGGCGGCACCGCGAGCTGCGCGAACCCGGAGAAGACGACGAGCCCGATCTTCGTGGCGTCGTCCTGGTGCTGCACGAAGTCGCGCACCGCCGCCTGGGCCGCGCTGAGCCGGTTCGGCGTCACGTCGGTCGCGCACATCGACCCGGACACGTCGAGGGCCAGGATGATCGTCGAGCTCGACGCCGACACGTCGGCCTCGACCGTCGGGCGGGCGCTGCCCACCCCGAGCACCGCGAGGGCGCCGAGCACGAGCGCCACGGGCACGTGCCGACGCCACGACCGACGCGTGGCGCCCGCCGCCCGCAGCAGCGCGACGTCCGGGAAGCGCACCGCCTGCCGCCGCCGACGCCGCAGCTGCCACGCGTACGCCCCGAGCAGCACCGGCACGGCGATCAGGAGGAGCAGCAGCAACGGCTGGCCGAAGGACACCTAGACCACCCGCCCCTGCCGCAGCACCGTGACGCTCGCCCCCGCGAGCAGGAGCAGCGCGGCCACCCCGGCGACGAGCGAGGTGATCTCGTGGGGCACCGACCGTGTCGTCCACTGCAGCTGGATCGAGTCGTACACGGCCGCAAGGGTGGCCGCGTCCGAGGCGCGCCGGTACGTACCGCCCGTGGTGTCGGCGATCCGTCGCAGCGCCGACTCGTCGAGCGCCGTCGCGATGCTGAAGCCGTCCACCTCGATGACCGTGCCGGCCGGCGTCCCCAGCCCCACCGGGTCGATCCGCACCCCGGCGGCGGACGCGAGGTCGGCGAGGCCCTGCGGGTCGGCGCCCGATGTGTTCTCCCCGTCGGTGAGCAGGACGATCGCCGTGCCGCCGTAGTAGCCGATCGGCGTCTCGTCACTCGCGCCGTTCTCGGTGTCGGACGGAGCGTGGATCGGCCGGCCGGCGATGGCGCTCAGGCCGCCGAGGATGCCGCCGGCCAGCGATGTGTCGCTCTGGGGCTTGAGGCGGGCGATCGCCGCGAGCACCGCCGACCGGTCGTCGGTCGGGCGCTGGGTCACGACGCCGTTGCTGCCGAACGCGACGACGGCGATGCGGACGCTCGGCGGCTGCTTCGCGACGAACCCGCGCGCCGCCGACTTCGCCGCCTCGAGCCGCGTCGGCTTGAGGTCGGCGGCGGCCATGCTGTTCGACACGTCGAAGGCGAGCACGACCGTGCCCTCCCGGTGCGGCTCGGCCACCGCCGCGACCGGACGGGTGAGCGCCACGACGAGCAGCGCGAGGGCGGCCAGCAGCAGGGCCGGGCCGAGGTGCCGGAGCCGGTCGCGCCGCTCCACGAGCACCAGACCCTCGGCAGCCATGGCGCGCACGCGGGCCGCCCGACCGGCGAGCAGCCGCCGGTAGGCGACGACGAGCACCGGCAGGACCGCGAGCCCCACCAGCATCCACGGCCAGGTCAGCGTCATCGTCGGCGCGCCCCGATCCGCCGGCGCCGCAGGGCCGCGATGCGCACGAGGGCACGGACGAGGTCCTCGTCGGTCGACACGTGGTGCAGGTCGGCTCCGGCCTGGCGCGTCAGCCGCTCCAGCTCGACCCGTCGCTCGTCGGCCAGCTGCCGCACCCGCACCCGGAACGCCGCGTCGTCGGTGTCGACGACGATCTGCTCACCGGTCTCGGGATCCTCGACGTAGAGCGTGCCGATGCTCGGCAGGTCGTGCTCGCGGGGGTCGCTGACCCGCATCGCGACGACGTCGTGGCGACGGGCGAGCCGCCCGAGCTCGGCGTCCCAGCCGGGCGTGCTGACGAAGTCGCTGACGACGACGACCACCCCGCGCCGACGCGCGAGCCCGGCCACCACCCGCAGGCCGGCGCCGAGGTCGGTGACCCCAGGTGGCTCGGGACGCGTCGGAGCAGCTCGCCGGCCCCGCGCCCGCCACCGGCCTCGGCGTCGTTCGCCGGTGGACTCGGTGGACTCGGAGGCGGAGGTTGCGGAGGTTGTCGCGGTCGTGGCCGCATCGGCCGCGTCGTGCGCCGCTCGACGCGCGAGCAGGGCTCCCGCGATCCGCAGCACCTGGGTGCGTCCGGACCCGGGTGGCACGACGGCCTCGACCCCCGCGTCGACGACGACGGCGCCGACGCGGCTGCCCCCGCGCGTCAGGAGGTGGGCGAGCGTCGTGGCCACCTCGGCCACGACGAGGTCCTTGTTGCGGTCGGCCGGGCCGAAGCCCATCGAGCGCGACGCGTCGAGGAGCAGCCACGCCGTCACCTCGCGGTCCTCGACGTACTCGCGCACCCACGGCTCGTCGAGGCGCGCCGTCACGTTCCACTCGACGTGCCTGAGGTCGTCACCCGGCTCGTACTCGCGCAGGTCGGTGAAGTCGAGGCCCGAGCCCTTGAAGAGGCTGCGGTAGTCGCCCTGGAGCAGGCCGTCGAGGCGGCGCACGACGCGCCACTCGAGCCGACGGAGCAGGCGCTCCGGCGTCAGGGTTGGGGCTGCGCCCATGACGAGTCCTCCGCGCCGCCGATGGGGGCGCCTGTGCCCGTGAGCCGTTCGCGGACGGGCACGGCCGGCACCGGGACCGCGGCGACGATCGGCGCGAGGACCTGGTCGGCCGACAGGTCCTCGGCGAGCGCCTCGTACGACAGGACGACGCGGTGGCGCAGCACGTCGTGCGCGAGTTCGTGGACGTCGGACGGCAGGGCGAAGTCGCGCCCGCGCAGGAAGGCCAGTGCCCGTGCCGCGAGCACGAGGTTGATCGACGCGCGGGGGCTCGCCCCGTAGGTGACGAGCCGCGACAGGTCGTCGCGCCCGACCGACGCCGGGTTGCGCGTGGCCGACGCGAGCCGTACGGCGTACTCGATGACGGCGGGGTCCACGTACACCTCGTCGACCTCGTGCTGGAAGCGGCGCAGCACGTCCGGGTCGAGCACCTGCACCGTCCGGGCCGCTGCGGCGATCTGCCGTTCGACGACGACGAACTCCTCTGCGGCGGAAGGGTATCCGATGAGGACCTTGAGCATGAAGCGGTCCACCTGCGCCTCGGGAAGCTGGTAGGTGCCCTCGGACTCGATCGGGTTCTGGGTCGCCATGACGAGGAACGGGTCGGGCGCGGGGTACGTCTGGCGGCCGATCGTCACCTGGTGCTCCTGCATGACCTCGAGCAGGGCGCTCTGCACCTTCGCCGGCGCGCGGTTGACCTCGTCGGCGAGGACGAGATTGGCGAAGACCGGTCCGAGCGAGACCTGGAACTCGCCGTCGCGCTGGTTCCAGATCCGGGTGCCGACGAGGTCGGCCGGCACGAGGTCGGGGGTGAACTGGATGCGCTGGAACTCCCCACCGACCGTGGCCGCCAGGGTCTTGATGGCCATCGTCTTGGCCAGGCCCGGCACGCCCTCGACGAGCAGGTGGCCGCGCGCGAGCAGGGCCACGACCATCCGCTCGAGGAGCACGTCCTGCCCGACGATGGTCCGCTTGACCTCGTAGAGGGCCTGCTCGAGGAGCCGGTGGTCGGCCAGGGTGTCCGACGCCGTTTCGAGTGTGGCGTCGGGTGTGGTGTCGGGTGTGGCGTCGGGTGTGGTCTCGGGTCCCGACTGTGTCGGGGCAGCAGGCCCGGAGGCCGGGCGGGTCTGGTCGTCCATGCTGTCTCCTGGGTCTGGTCGTATGGGTCTGGTCGTATGGGTCTGGTCGTATGGGTCTGGTCGTATGGGTCTGGTCGTATGGGTCTGGTCGTACGGGTCTGGTCGGGCACTTCAGTGGGGTGGGCTCCCGGCCGCGCTGCCGGCCGTCGCGATGGGTACGGCGAAGCCGATGCCGACGAACAGCGCCTGGTCGGTGGGGTTCGCGAGGCCCGTGACGATGCCGACGACGTGACCCGCCTTGTCGAGCAGCGGGCCGCCCGAGTTGCCCGGGTTGACGGCGGCGTCGAACTGGATGAGGTGCTGCAGGTGCCGCCCGTCCGGCACCGTGACCGTCCGGTCGAGCGCCGACACGACACCGGCCGACAGCGAGTCGGTGAGCCCGAGCGGGTGCCCCACGGCGAAGACCGGCGCCCCCACCTGGACACCGCCACCGAGGACGGCCGGCACGACGGTGCCCGGTAGCTGCGTCGGCACCAGGGTGGCGATGTCGTTCTCCGGCTGGCTCTTCAGGACCCGGGCGGGCGAGCTCGTGCCGTCGGCGAACCGCACGGTGATCGTGCCGGCCCCGGCGATGACGTGGTTGGCCGTCAGCACCGTGCCGGCGTCGTTGACGACGACACCGGCGCCGGTGCCCTCCTCGGTGCCCGTCGACGTCGTCGTCCGCGTCGAGACGACGACGAGCGAGGGCTCGATCGCGCGGTGGGCCCTGGTGGCGTCGGCGGGTGCGGCGGCCTGCTCCTCACTGTAGGCCTGGAGCCCGCGCTGGACGCTCGCGTCGACGTCGCGCTGGGTCAGGGCGGGCGGTTCGGGGGGCCGGGTCAGTGCGTAGGCGAGTCCCGCGCCGGCGAGGAGCAGCACGACGAGCACCGCGACCCAGACGCGTCGGGGCAGGCCGCGCAGCCGGGCGAACCGGCGCGTCGGCTCGGGTGCCGGGTCGGGGTCCGCGGGCTGCGCGCCCGGAGGCTGGGCCATCGACGGCGACATGAGCGGCGACGCGTACGCGGACGGGAAGGGAGACGCAGGCGGAGGTCCGGGCTGCGGCGTGACGCCGGGCGTGGACGCCGACGGCGCGGCACCGAGGGGGCCGGCCGGATGCACCTTCGGCGGATCGGTGACCCGTGCCACCTCTCGACTCTACGTTCCGCACCCGCGACCCTGCAGGCGTCTGTCCACGGTTCACAGGTCAGTCGGTTCACCGGTCCGCCGGCGCCCGGTGAGGGTAGACAGGACCTGTGCCCCCACCGCCAGCGGTCCCCGACCCGCCCGACGCGGGGCACCGGTGGCGTCCGGGGCGCGACGACCCCGCCGGTGAGCTGCTGCGCTGGTGGCTGGCCGAGCAGGTCCGGGCGGTCCGCGCCGCCGAGGGGCCGGGCGGCGGCGCACCCGACGTCCACGACCTCCGGGTCGCGATGCGGCGGGCCCGCAGCGCCCTCGCCACGTTCCGCCCGCTCGTCGACGCCTCCCGCACCGAGCCGCTGCGCGCCGAGCTGCAGTGGGCGGCGTCCGAGCTGGGCCGGGTGCGGGACGCCGAGGTCGTCCTGGAACGCGTGGCCGCCCACGCACCGGCGGCGGCCGGTGTCGCCGGCACCGGGCTCGCCCGTCGGGGGCACCGGGCCCTGACGCGGGCCCTCGAGCAGGACCTCGAGAGCCGACGCCCCCGCGTCGTGGAGGTCCTGACCTCACGGCGCTACCGCTCGGCCCTCGCGGCCCTCGAGGCCCTGGCCGCCGACCCGCCCCTGACCGAACGGGCCACCGCCCCGGCCCGAGGCGTCGCCCGACGGCGGATCCGCGGAGAGGCCACCCGCTTCGACCGTCTCGCCCGGGAGGCGCTCGCCGAACCCGACACGGACGGCCGCGCCGCCCTGCTGCACGAGGCGCGCAAGGCGGCCAAGCGCCTGCGTTACGCGGCCGAGGCCGCAGCGCCGGTCACCGGGCGTCGCGTCCTGCGCATCGCCGAGGCCGCCGAGCACGTCCAGGAGGTCCTCGGCGAGCACCACGACACCGTCGCCACGAGGGTCGCGGTCGCCGAGCTGGCGACGACGGGCGACGCCGCGACGGCCTTCGCGGTCGGCCGCGTCCACGCCCTGGAGGAGGCCGAGGCGCTGCGCCTCGAGGAGGTGGCCGAGGTCGCGGTCCGACGCCTCCGCCGCCGATCCGGGGTCTGAGGCACGCACCGGCGCCTATTCTCGGAGCGCAGGCCTCGCACCGGACGCAGGAGGCAGCCATGGACGAGCCCGTCGGTCGCCGCCGAGTCGCGCTCCTCGACCGCTTCGACCTCGTGCTGCTGTTCGTCCTCGTCGCGATCGTCACGCAGTCGCTCGTCGACGTGCGCTTCTCCTACACCGGCCGGTTCATCACCCACGCGGTCACCGGTGCGGCGCTCGTCGTCGCCACCCGCGCCTCCGGAGCGTCCCGACGCATGTGCCGGCTCATGGACTGGTTCGTCGGACTCAGCGTCCTCGGCAACCTTGTCATCATCCTCTTCGAGTCCGTGCCAGGGGCCGCGCGGCCTCCCGCCGCGATCCAGCCCGACGCGTTCTGGTGCCTCGCCGCCTTCGTGACGCCGGTCCTCTGCGCGGGCCGGCTCGTGTGGCACCAGCGGGTGACCCTCCAGACCGTCCTCGGCGCCGTCGCCGCCTACCTGCAGCTCGCGGTGGCCTACTCGCTGCTCTTCCAGACGATCGACGCGTGGACGCCCGACGTGCACTACTTCGGCGAGAACGTCTCCTCGACCGTCTACATGTACTTCAGCCTCACGACGATCGCGACGCTCGGCTACGGCGACTTCGTGCCGGTCACCGAGGTCGGGCGCCTCGCTGCCATGTCCGAGGCCGTCATCGGGCAGGTCTACCTCGTGACGTTCGTGGCCATGGTCGTGTCCCGCTTCGCCGCCGAGGCGCCGGGCAGCAACCGACGCCGGCGGCGCTGGTTGTCCGAGGAGGAGCAGCCCGGCGAGCAGCAGCCCGGCGAGCATCGGGCCGGCGAGCATCGGGCCGGCGAGCATCAGGCCGGCGAGCATCAGGCCGGCGAGCATCAGGCCGGCGAGCAGCCGAGCGGTGGGCAGTCGACTGAGGCCGAGCCGGGTGGCGGTCAGCGGGGTGGGGGCCGGCCGGGTGGCGGGCGGCCGGGCGACGCGCCCTAGCATCGCGGCATGCCGACCGAGAACCCGCAGCGCCCACCAGGTCCGGGCCGCGCCAGCCGCGTCGTGCGTGACGCCACGGGCGCCGACGCCGCGTCCTGCGCGCGCATCTACCGGCGGTACGTCCTCGACACGGCGATCACCTTCGAGCTGGAGCCGCCGACCGAGGCCGAGGTGGCGACCAGGATCGAGGCCGCCGTCGCGACGCACGCCTGGCTCGTCCTCGAGGAGGGCGGCGACGTCGTCGGCTACGCCTATGCCGGCCCGTTCAAGGCCCGCCCGGCCTACCGCTGGTCCTGCGAGGTGTCGGTGTACCTCGACCCCGAGTGGCACGGGAGTGGCGGCGGTCGGGCCCTCTACACGGCCCTGCTCGAGCGGCTCACCGAGCGTGGCTACCGGATGGCGGCGGCCGGCATCGCCCAGCCGAACGAGGCGAGCAACCGGTTCCACGCGTCGTTCGGGTTCGAGCCCGTCGGCACCTACCGCAGGGTCGGCTGGAAGAACGGCGCGTGGCACGACGTCGCGTGGGTGCAGCGGTTCCTCGGCGAGCCGCACCCGGGCTCCCAGCCGCCGCCCGAGCCGCACTGAGCAGGCCGGGCAGGACCTCCCCCCGGGGGGCTTCGGACATGCAGAGAGGGCGGGGCGACCGGGTGGTCGTCCCCGCCCTCTCTCGCGGGCGCACCGCTCAGGTCACGGCGCGTAGATGTACTTCATCCCCGACATGTTGGTGACGGTACGGGTGTTGTAGTTGTACGGGCCGGCCATCGCGTTCATCTCGATGATGGTGACCTGGTTGCCGTTGACGGCGGTGACCCAGGCGACGTGCCCGACGCTGCTCGAGCCGTTGACGCCGGGCTGCATGACGACGATCGAGCGGGTGCGCGGAGTGCCGCTGACGGTGTAACCCGCCCGCGCGGCGCCGGAGGCCCACTCCATGGCGTTACCGGTCCAGCCGCCGGGGTAGTAGCCCTCGGACTGGTACCACTTGTTGAGGGCGCCCCACGTGCACTGGCCGGGGGTGGCCCAGTTCGAGGAGGCGCGCATGCCCGATGACGCGCTCGGGACCGAGCCGTTGCTGCTCGACTTGACCGAGACGGTGCTGCTCACCAGGGACTGACGCGAGGCGTCTCGCGAGGCGCGCTCGGCAGCGGCCTTGCGGTCGGCGGCGGCGGCCTGGCGGGCCTTCGCGACGACGACGTCCTCGATGACGGCCGGCTTGGCCTTCGCGGTGCGCTGCGCGACGGCCTGCTGCACCTGCGGCTGGAAGCCGATCTTCGACAGGGCCGTCGACGGAGCAGCGGCTCGCGTGGCGGCCGGGCCGACCACGGCGGGGGAGCCGAGAGCGGTGACCGCACCGTTGGCGGCCTTGGCCTCGTCGGCGCTGGCAGGACCCGCGAAGGTGGCGAGGATGCCGCCGGTGGCCGCGACGATGGCGGCGCCCTTCATGGCCGGCTGAGCCGACTCACGGGCGAGAAGCTTGAGTTCGTTGAGGGGGTGGTGGCGTCCTGGCGCGCGGTGGCGCCCGCGGATGTTCTCAGTCTTCATGTACCTCTCCGCGCCTACGAAGTTAGCTGTCGGGTTCGGGCGGAAAGGTGCCCGGCTCCCTCCCGTGCCGCGTGTTGTGCTCGGCCCGGGTGGGTACTTCACCCCAAGGACGTCCGGAGTCGTGGTGCCGGACGCCCGGAGAAACGCGTGGTTCCTCCGCTCCTGTCACAAGGTCTGATCTCACGTCCGGGGCGGTGACAGGACTAGGCGGTCCACCTCGTACGCGCCCGGCCAGGGGGGCCGGACTCCCGGAACTGTAGACGACTCAACCGGGCAATGTCACGCCGAGGTAACGGGGGCGCGTCGCATTCGTCCGTGAATGAGTGCATGGGTGGCCTTTACCTCGGCTTTACCGACGACTGAATGTGACGGGGGTCACACTCCCCTCTCCGCGTTTCCATCACGCCGCGCCTCCGGGTCGGCTACCAGGCCCGGCCGACGAGCGGCCATCGGCGAGCGGGCGGCCGCGCCGGTCGAGCGGGTCCTGGACGGCCCATGACGTCTCGACGCTGGCTAGGGTCGACGCGTGTTCGACGACAGCGCGCACGTGCTCGCCCGCTCCCGTCGCGTGCTCGCCGAGCACGTCCTGCCGGCGGTCCACCGCGACCGGACGCCCCTCGCGGTGTCGGCGTGGCGCGCGCCGGGCGAGCCGGTGCCGGTCGCCGAGGCGCTCACCGCGCCGCACGAGCCGGTCGGGCCGGGCACGCCGTGGGGTGAGCCGTGGTCGACGTGGTGGTTCGAGATCACCGGGGCGGTGCCGGACGCGTTCGCCGGGCAGTGCGTCGAGGTGGTCGTCGACCTCGGGTTCCGTGGCGAGGGGCCCGGCTTCCAGGCCGAGGGCCTGCTCCACGACGCCGCCGGCACGCCGCTCAAGGGCATCCACCCGATGAACCGCTGGCACCGCGTCACGCCCGACGCCACCGGTGGCGAACCGATCCACCTGCACCTCGAGGCCGCCGGCAACCCGGCCGTCATGGAGCACGGTTTCCGCCCGACCGGGCTCGGCGACCTCGCCACGGCCGGCGACGAACCGCGCTACGTCCTCGGCCGCATCGACGTCGCCGTCTTCGAGCCGGAGGTCTTCGGCCTCGCCATGGACCTCGACGTCCTCGTCGACCTCGCCGCCGAGCTGCCCGAGCGCGACGCCCGACGCCTCGAGGTGACCGCGGCGCTCGACGACGCCCTGGCCGTCCTCGACGTCCACGACGTGCACGGCACCGCCGGGGCGGCCCGGGCCGAGCTGGCCGAGGTGCTCGCGGCTCCGGCCGTGACGAGCGCCCAGCGCCTCACCGCGGTCGGCCACGCGCACATCGACTCGGCCTGGCTCTGGCCGGTGCGGGAGACGGTCCGCAAGTGTGCGCGCACCTTCGCCAACGTCACGGCCCTCGCGGCCGACTACCCCGAGCTCGTCTTCGCCTGCTCGTCGGCGCAGCAGTACGCGTGGACCAAGGAGCACCACCCGGCGATCTGGCAGCGCATCCTCGCCGCTGTCGAGGCCGGCACGTGGGAGCCGGTCGGCGGCCAGTGGGTCGAGGCCGACGGCGTCATGCCGGGCGGTGAGTCCCTGGTGCGCCAGCTGCTCCACGGCCAGCGGTTCTTCGAGCGCGAGCTCGGCCGGCGCTGCGAAGGCGTCTGGCTGCCCGACTCCTTCGGGTACGCGGCGGCCTACCCGCAGATCGCGCGGCTCGCGGGCGCGACGTGGTTCCTCACCCAGAAGCTGAGCTGGAACGACACGAACACCTTCCCGCACCACACCTTCTGGTGGGAGGGCATCGACGGCACCCGGATCCTCACGCACTTCCCGCCGTCCGACACCTACGAAAGCAAGCTCGGCGGCGCCGACGTCCACCGCTCGGGTCGCCAGCACCTCGAGAAGGGCCGGTCCCGGCGGGCACTCATCCCGTTCGGGTTCGGCGACGGCGGTGGTGGTCCCGAGCGCGAGATGCTCGAGCGCGCCCGGCGGCTGCGGTCGCTCGAGGGCTCGCCGGCCGTCGAGGTCGGCACGGCGTCCTCGTTCTTCGACGCCGTCCGCGAGGAGTACGCCGATCGTGCCCCGACGTGGGCCGGCGAGCTCTACCTCGAGCTGCACCGCGGCACCCTGACGAGCCAGCGCGCCATGAAGGCCGGCAACCGTGGCTGCGAGGCGCTGCTGCGCCAGGCCGAGCTGGCGTGGACGCTCGTCGCGGTGCGCGGCCTCGGCGACTGGCCGGCCGAGCGGCTGCGCCTCGTGTGGGAACGCCTGCTGCTCCTGCAGTTCCACGACATCCTGCCGGGGAGTGCCATCGCGTGGGTCCACCGCGAGGCCCGCGAGGACTTCGCGCGGCTGACGGCCGAGCTGCGGGCGCTCGTCGCCGAGGCCCTCGACCTGCTCGCAGGCGGGGGCGCCGCCGAGCAGTTGCCTGAGGACTCGCGCGACGACGCGCGGCATCCCGGGCTGCTCAACGCCGGGCCGCTGCCGCGTCGGGAGGTCGTCGAGGTCGACGAGGTCGGCGTCGGCGGCATCGGGGGCGTCCGCGGCGAGGTGGCGCTCGTCGAGGTGGCGCTCGTCGAGGTGCCGGCGCTCTCCGTCGGGGGCCGGCGCGTCGAGCCCGAGCACCCCGTGGAGGTCGACGGGCTCACCGTCGCCAACGGGCTCGTGTCGGTCACCGTCGCGCCCGACGGCTCGATCGAGCGCCTGCTCGACCTGCGCCACGGCGGCCGCGACGCGCTCCCGCCCGGCGCGCGCGCTGCCGAGCTGCGCCTGCACCCCGACGTTCCGGCGATGTGGGACGCCTGGGACATCGACAAGCCGCACGCCCGCACGTGGACGTCCCCCGACGTGACGCCCCACGTGCCCGCCGCGTCCGGCGGGGAGGGTGCGCACGCCGCCCGCGTCGTCGAGGCTGGACCGCTCCGAGTCGTCGTCGAGGCCCGCGGACGCGTCGGGCGGTCGACGTACGTCCAGCGCACGACCGTCACGGCCGACTCGCCGCGCGTCGACGTCGAGGTGCGCGTCGACTGGCGGGAGAGCGAGCGGGCCCTCGCCGCCTACGTGCCCGTGCCGGTCCTCGCCCCGCACAGCACCGCCGACATCCAGTTCGGCCACCTGCGCCGGCCGGCCCACGAGAACACGTCGTGGGAGGCCGCCCGGCACGAGATGGTCGCCCACCGCTGGCTGCACGTCGGCGAGGAGGGCTGGGGCCTGGCCGTCGTCAACGAGTCGACGTACGGGCACGCGGTGCGCCGTGGCGTGGACGCGTCGGGCGAGCCGGTCACGACGGTGCGCCTGACCCTGCTGCGCTCGCCGTCGTTCCCCGACCCCGACACGGACGCCTCCGAGGTCGTCGGCGAGCACGTCGTACGGTTCGGGATCGTGCCGGGCGCCGACGTCGCCGAGGCCGTCGCACACGGGTATTCGATGCACCTGCCGCTCCTCGGCGCCCTGCCCGAGGGACGCGAGAGCGACCCGGTGTCGGCGAGGCCCCTTGTCGCGGTGGACGACCCGGGGTGCGTCGTCGAGGCGGTCAAGCTCGCCGAGGACGGCAGCGGCGACGTCGTCGTCCGGCTCTACGAGGCCCTCGGTGGGCGTCGCGACGTGACGCTCGTGCCGGGGTTCCCGGTCCAGCGCGTCGTCGAGACGGACCTGCTCGAGGAGACGGGATCGGCCGCGCTCGAGGGCCGCGAGTCGCTCGTGGTCGTCGAAGAGGCCATCGAGTCCGGCACCAGCGTCGACGCCCCGATCGGTGCGATCCGCCTGCGGCTGCGGCCGTTCCGGATCGTCACGCTGCGCCTGACGCCGACGCTGACCTCTCGAGGCTGACCCGCCGACACTGTCCTGCCCGCCGACTCAGCCGGACTGCGACTGCTCCTCGCGCTCGCGCTCGGCGGCACGTTTCACGCAGAGCCGCGCGATGGTCGCGACGAGGTCGAGGGGCACCGGTTTCGTGATCGGGAAACGCACGGTGTCCTTGGCCCGACGGAACGGCCGGATGGCGTCCTCGAAGGCGGCGTCGCCGGTGGGCACGGGGTACACGCCGACGTGGTTCTTCCACCCGGCGAAATAGAGCAGCGGCTTGCCCTCGAGGACGAAGGTGGCCATGCCGTAGCTGATCTTCTCGCGGGCGTCGGGCACCGCCGTGCGGATCGCCGTGCGTACCCTCGCGAGCTGAGTGCGCGTCTCCTCGGGATAGGAGGCGATGTAGTCATCGACGGACGCGAATCTCGGGGCCAAACCTGGTCCTCACTCAGTAATCGGACCGATTGTCGGGGGGATGTCTGCGACTTTATGTGCCGAATGGGGTGACCGCAAAGTAAGAGGGCATTTCGCCACCAAACCCCAGCAAAACGACGAATACGTGAACTTCAGGTGTCAGCGCGCGAATGACCTTGTCCCGTAGCGCTCCCCGCGGGCCGGCCAGGGACTCACGGCTGGAGCAGCACCTTGACGGCGCGCCGCTCGTCCATGGCCCGGTAGCCCTCGGCGACCTCGTCGAGCGGGAGCGTCAGGTCGAAGACCTTGCCCGGGTCGATGCGGCCGGACAGGACCCGCTCCATGAGGTCGGGCAGGTAGCTGCGCACCGGCGCGATGCCACCGGCCAGTCCGATGTTGCGCACGAACATCCGGCGCAACGGCAGCTCGACCCCGTGCGGCACGCCGACGAAGCCGACGGTCGAGCCGGCGCGAGCGACGTGGAAGGCGGTGTCCATGGACTGGTGGGTGCCGACGCACTCGAGGACGGCGTCGGCGCCGATGCCGCCGGTGAGGTCCATGACGGCTGCCACGGCCTCGTCGCCACGCTCGGCCACGACGTGGGTGGCGCCGAACTCGCGGGCCAGGGCCTGGCGCGGCTCGTGGCGCGACATCGCGACGATCCGCTCGGCGCCGAGCTGCTCGGCGGCGATGACGCCGCACAGGCCGACCGCGCCGTCACCGACGACGACGACCGTCGAGCCCGGCGCCACCTTGGCCGCGACGGCCGCGTGCCAACCCGTGGCCATGACGTCGGACAGCGCCAGCAGCGAGGGCACGAACCGCTCGTCGGGCATCGCGTCGGTCTTGACGAGGCTGCCGTCGGCCTGCGTGACCAGGGTCAGCTCGGCCTGACCGCTCGCCGTGCCGTCGGCGTTCGGGCACGCGGACTGGACGCCGGCCAGGCAGTCGGGGCAGGTGTTGTCGCAGTGGCAGAACGGGATGACGACGAAGTCGCCGGGCTTGAAGTCCCTGACCTCGGAGCCCACCTCCTCGACGACACCGACGGCCTCGTGGCCGATCGTCGCGCCCTCACGGATCGGGTTCTCGCCGCGGTAGGGCCACAGGTCGGAACCGCAGATGCAGCCGGCCGTGACGCGCACGACGGCGTCGGTCGGGGCCTCGATGGTCGGGTCGGGAACGTCGGACAGTCGGATGTCGCCGGGGCCGTGGATCGTCGTCGCGCGCATGGCCCCATCCTTCCAAGTCAGCCGCGCGAGCGCAGACGCAGGTTCGGCAGCCCGGGCGCCGGCAGCGTGTGCTCCCAGGCGTCGGGGAAGGTGCCGTAGCGGGCCGAGGCGTCGGGCGTCGCGCCATCGGAGGCGGCCTGGCGCTCGTGCTGCCACTGCTCCCTGAAGCCGACGATCTCCTCATGGCTGCGGCCGATGAAGTTCCACCACATGACGACCTGCTCGCCGAACGGGGCGCCGCCGAGCACGAGCAGGCGCGTGTCCTCGTCGCCGGCCGTCAGGGTGACCGGTCGGGTCCCCGCCGGCAGGAAGACGATCTCGCCGGCCTTGGCCGTGGCGGTCCCGACCGTGAGCGTCCCTGTGTCACAGAGGAACCCGTGCTCGTAGGTCTCGTCCAGGGCGACGTCCAGGGAGCGTCCGGCGGGCACGGTCACCTCGGCGCCGACGAGTGGCGAGTGCATCGACACGGGCGACGTCTGTCCGAACAGCGACCCGAGGAAGACGAGGACGCGGCAGCCGTCGACGTTCGTGACCGGCGGCGCGTAGTGCTCGAACCCCGGCGCCGTGAACCGGCTCGCGTCGGGCAGGGCCACCCACAGCTGCGCGCCGTGCAGCGTCGTCGTGCCGGGCGTCGAGTACTCGGAGTGGGCGATGCCGTTGCCGGCGGTCATGATGTTGAGCTCGCCGGGGCGCACGAACGCGTGGACGCCGGTGGTGTCGCGGTGCTCGACCTCGCCCGAGAAGAGCCACGACACGGTCTGCAGGCCGGTGTGCGGGTGACCGGGCACGACCATGCCGCCGGTGGCCGACACGTCGTCGGGGCCGTAGTGGTCGACGAAGCACCACGCCCCGATGAGCGAGCGCTCGCGCTGCGGCAGGCTCCGCCGCACCGGCATCGCCCGGGGACCGCCGAGCGGCACGTCGCGGTAGGGGAGCACGACGGGGCCGGTGCCGGGGACGGAACCGGCATCCGCGTCGCGGTGCTCGCAGGTGACCTCGTCAGGGGAGCGGTCCGGGTTGCTCACCGGATCAGGCTAAGGCGACGTTGCTACGTTGCCCACCATGACCGAGCCGGCCCGACCCGACGCCACCACCCCACCCGTGACCGGAACCCGGCCGGCGCTGCGGTGGTCGGCCTGGCGCGTCGTCTGGTGGTTCGGCTTCGTCAGCCTCGCCGCCGACATGGTCTACGAGGGTGCGCGCTCGATGTACGGGCCGCTGCTCGCCTCGCTCGGCGCCGGGGCCGTCGTCGTCGGGTTCGTCACCGGCGCCGGTGAGGCCATGGCGCTCGTGCTGCGGCTCGTCTTCGGCCCGCTCGCCGACCGCACCGGTCGCTACTGGGCCCTGACCATCGTCGGCTACGGGCTCACGGCCGTCTGCGTGCCGCTCCTCGCCGTCACCCCGTTCGTCGGTGGTGCCGGTCTCGCCCTCGCCTCGGTGCTCATCCTCCTCGAGCGGGCCGGCAAGGCGGTGCGCAGCCCGTCGAAGTCGGCCCTGCTCGCCCACGTCGCCACCGCGGTGGGGCGCGGTCGCGGCTTCGGCGTCCACAAGGCCCTCGACCAGGTCGGGGCGTTCGCCGGGCCGCTCCTCGTCGCGGCAGTCGTCGCGGCGGCGGGGACGATCTGGCCCGGCATGCTCGTGCTCGCGATCCCCGGCGTCGTCGCGATGGTGCTGCTCGCGATCATCCGCTCCCGCGTGCCCGACCCCGCCGCGTATGACCCCCCGGCCGCTGACGCGTCGACGCCCGACGCGTCAGCCGCCCGCACGTCGACCACCGAGGCTCCAGCAACGGACGCTCCAGCAACCGACGCTCCAGCAACCGACGCCGTCCGCGCCGCGGAACCCGCTGTCGCCGAGTCGGGTCCGGCACGGCGAGGGATCGTCGCAGGGGTGCGCGGCTGGTTCGCCGACGCCGTCGGGGCCGGGCTGCCGCGGTCGTTCTTCCGGTACGCGCTCGCGGCCGGCCTGACGACGGCGGGGCTCGTGACGTTCGGCCTCATCGGCTACCACCTGACGGTCGGCGGCCTCGTGCCCGTGGCCACGGTGCCGATCGTCTACGCCGGCGCGATGGGCGTCGAGGCGCTCGCTGCGCTCGTCGTCGGCGTCGCCTACGACCGGTTCGGCGGTGCGGTGCTCTTCGCGGTGCCGGTCCTGGTCGCGCTCGTCCCACCGTTGGCGCTGACGGGGTCGCTCCCGCTCGTGCTCGTCGGCGTGGCCGTGTGGGGGCTGGCCTACGGGGTGCAGGACTCGACGGTCAAGGCGCTCGTCGCCGAGGTCGTCGAGGCGCCGCGGCGGGCCACGGCCTACGGCGTCTTCGCCGGGGTGCAGGGGGCGTTCGCCGTCGTCGGCGGGCTCGTGTCCGGATGGCTCTACGACCGGTCGCTGCCCTGGCTCGTCGTGGTCGTCGCGGTGAGCCAGCTCGTCGCCCTCGTCCTGCTCGTCCGCACCGTCCGCGGCGTCGGTCGCTCCCACGCAGGAGTCCGACCGACGTCCTGATCGAGTGAGCACGCAGTCACACCCGTCACGTGACAGGAGTGACCGACTGCTCACTCGACCTACCGGAGTGGGGCGCCTGGGGCCCGTGTGACGGGGTGCTCACTCGACGGGTGATGTGGACGGTGGGAGACCCAGGGAGGGCCGGACCGCCGAGGCGGACCGGCCCTCCTCGGGCGTGCAGGTGGTGCGTCAGCTCACGGCGTCGAGGGCGTCGACGACACCCTCACCGAAGAAGCTGTTGTCCTCGACCGGGCCGGTGCACACCGGGCCGCTCGTCGTCGTGCCGCACGCCTTGTCGTCGGCCTGCTGGCGCAGCTTCTCGATCATCTGCGCGGGCGTCCACGACGGGTGCGCCGACTTCATGAGCGCGAGCACGCCGGCCACGTGTGGCGACGCCATCGAGGTGCCGCTCTTGAGGCCGTAGCCGTTGTTCGCGACGACGGTCGACAGGATGCGCGAGCCCGGGGCGGCCACGTCGATCTTGCCGAGGCCCCTGTTGGAGAAGCCCGAGAGCCGGCTGGTCTGCGAGCCCGTCGGCACGCTCTCCAGCGACGACACCGTGACGACGCCGTCGAGCTCGGTCGGGATGTCCTCGCAGCCGCTGTTGAGCGTGCGGTCGACCTGGCCGGACTTCGGCTGGTCGTCGGGGCTCGTCGTGTCGTGGAAGGACGACTTGTTCGCGAGGTCGCGGGCCGAGTTGCCCGCGGCGGCCACGTGCACCACGCCCTGCTTCGTCGACCACGTGACCGCGCGGCGCACGGCCTCCTTGGCGGCGTACTGGTCGGGCTGGTCCTCGCAGTAGAACTCGAACGGGTCGACGTAGTAGCTGTTGTTCGTCACGTCCATGTGCTTGAGACCGGCCTCGACGAACCCGCACACCGCGTACTCCGGGTAGATGAACCCGGCGTCGTTGACGACCTTGACCGACGCGAGGCGCACGTTGGGCGCGACGCCGACGATGCCGACGCCGTTGCGGGCCGCCGCGATCGTGCCGGCCACGTGGGTGCCGTGGTCGCTCGTCGTCGGCTCCCAGCCGGTGCTCGACGGGCGTCCGGCGTCGGTGCAGTTGACCGAGTCCGCGACGTCGAGGTTCTTCACGAGGTCCGGGTGGTCGGCGTCGATGCCGGAGTCGAGCACGCCGACGAGGACGTTGCGCGACCCGTCGGTGATCTTGTGGGCCTGGTCGGCCTTGATCATCTGCAGGTCCCACTGCTCAGACTCGCGGGGGTCGGTCGTCGCCGCGGGGGCCGGGTCGGCCTCGACGTCGCCGTTCCAGTCCTTCTTCGCGCCCTTCTTCCAGTCGGACGCGCCGCGCCCCCACGACGCGCCGGCCGACTCGGGGGTGCCCTCGGTGACCTCGACGGTGCGGGTGGCGCCGACCGAGTCGACGGCGTTACCGCCCCTGGCGACGACGTCGGCGCGGAAGGTCGACACCTTCGAGTGCGCGACGACGACGCCGATCTGCGGCCACGACTGGACGACGACGCCGCCCGCGGCCTCGACGGCCTTCTCGACGAGACGCGTCTGGCCGGGGTTGGCGATGCGGGCGTTGACGACGTAGCTCATGAGCCGGCCGTCGGGCGTGCTGATCGGAACGGGCGTCGACGTCGGCTCGTCAGCGCTCGTCGAGGCCGCGGCAGAACCGCCGACCGCTGCGGCCGCCGCGACCGCGAGGGATGCAGCCGCGACGAGGCCGCGGTGCCGGAGAGTGGGCTTTCGCATGTGCTGAGCTCCTGGGGGTGAGTGTGAGTGGGTCCTGCGGCGCCTGGGTGGGGCGTCGGGGACATCGTCACGCGCCGGGAGCGGTCGCGCGCGTCGAAGGCTCTGCCGACCCGCGTCGGTCCGGCTGTCCTGTCCACCGACCGACGCCGCTCGCGCCGAGGCTCACGTGTCAGCCGGTTCGAGGCGTCACGTGGCGCGAGGCGTCCAGGCGGCGGGTTGTCTCACGCGGCGTCGCGTGCCGGACGCGTCAGCGGCGCGAGCGCGATGAGCAGCAGGAGAGCTCCGAGGGGCAACAGGCCCCACGGCAGGGCGACGGCGACGGCACCGACCGCGGCGAGGGCGGCGGAGCCGACCGGCAGCCGGCCCTCGAGGGTGAGGGCCGCAAGCACCGCCGCCACACCGACGGCCACCAACGCGGGACCGCCGACGACGAGGGCTGCGGGCAGCGTCGCGCCGAGAAGACCCGTGGTCTGGCCGAGCCAGACCGCCGCGGTGGCGCCGACGCCGAAGGCGGCCAGCGCGGTGGCCGGGGGGCCGACGCGCAGGTGCTCCAGACGGGCCGCGAGCGCCGCGACCAGCCAGCAGAACGCTGCAGTGGCGAGCAGCAGCGTCAGTCCCGACACCACCGGCGCGAGGCGCTCGACGTCGGCGCCGTCGAGGGTGGCGCCCACCGCGAGCGACACGGTGCCGTTGGAGTCGCCGTCGGCGCCGAGGGTCCCGGCGCCGGCCAGGGCGGTCGCGGAGGGAGACCCGAGGCCGAGGACCCAGACGAGGATGCCGTGGGCGAAGAGGACGAGGGGCGCGACGAAGGCGAGCACCCGGCCGCGGTCGGGTGCGGGCGAGGTGGCGGTGACGACGCCGGGCGGCGTGCGGTCCGCGCCCGTCATGGGGCGCGTGGCGAGCGTGGTGCGCGCGACCGTGCGGCTCGGGTGGACCGCGACGGGCTGGGGGCGCAGGGTGGTCGTCGTCATGGTCCCAGCGTGGTGGCCGCCGGCCCTCGTGCCCATCGGGGTCGACCCCGACCGACCCCCGAGCCGTCCCTGATCCGCGCTGCTCCGGGGTCGGGACGAGACATGTGCTGAAACGTCGATTTTGTCCATTTCGCGACGCGGTGAGGCCTTCGAGTCGTACCTTTCGGCCAGAGGGAGCGGAGCACGGGGGTGCTCCGGGGTTTGCGTTCAAAGGGGAAAGACCATGTCCGTGCGCTTCAATGCCCCACCCGGTTGGCCGGTTCCGTCCGCAGGATGGGCGCCGGGAGATGACTGGATGCCGGACCCCAGCTGGCCGGCGCCGCCGGAGGACTGGGAGTTCTGGACCGTGGTCGACCCGCGCCGGGTGGCGAGCGGCGGAGTGGACGGCGACGTGCTCGCGGGCCTGCCCGTCGGTTCGCGCGCCGTCAGCGACATCGACGCCACCGGGTCCCACCGACCCGTCGACGCCCCGAGCGCCGGCGGCTCCGCCGGTGACGTCGAGCGGTCCGTTCCGCATCCGCCACGGCTGGGAACCCCTCCCCGGTCCACCGTGGCGACCTACGGCACGGACCGCGGCACCTGGCTCGCCCGCCTCCGGGCGGCCGAGCGGGTGTCCGAGCGCGCACCCGAGCCGGTCGCACCTGAGCCGGTGGTGGCTCCCACCGCCACGGGCCATGGCGCGCCGGCCAACGTGGACGCGACCACGCCCGAGCCCGGCGACCCCGTGACGCCCCGGCGTCCCGCGGCGCGACTGGCTCCCGAGGAGGTGTGGGCCGTCGACGGCCTGCTCTTCCCGGTCAGCAGGGTGGACGCCTGACGTGGAGGCCCAGATCAGGGTCGCACCCGAGGTGCGACTCGGCTCCACCGCGTCCGGCCTCCGCGCGACGCTCGTCGCCGGTGCCTCCCCGTCCGCCGAGCCCGACGCCGTTCACGGCGCGGGCCACGGTGCGACGGTGGGCACCGGCGTCGGGTCGCGTGGGCCCTCCGGCGTGCCGCCGCTGTCGCTCGACGTCCTCGCCGTGCGTGCGCTCGCGGCCCAGCGCGGCGACGACGTCTCGGCGCTGACCGAGGTCGAGACGACGCTCACCTCCTTGCACCTCAACAGCCACACGCCTCGGCGCCGGCCCGAGCCCGAGCCGGTCCGGCCGCTCGACGAGCACGTGCACAAGGACCTGCACCGCAAGGCGTTCCGCGCCGCCCGCCAGCAGGTGTCGGTGTTCCGGCCGGCCGAGCGCAAGGCGGCTCGCGAGGAGGCCGAGGTGCAGGCCGACGGCTTCGCCGCCGCCGCCGAGGTGGCGCACGCCGTCGTCGGACAGCACCACGGGGCGGCCCTGGAGGACCGCTGGGCCGACCTCGCCCGCAACGACCGCGTCACCGTCATCGCCGAGCTCGACTCGGAGTTCGCCGCGGCCGGTGGGTCGTGCACCTGCATCGATGCCGGCTGGTCGGAGGACGGGGCGCGCGGCTACGTCACCGTCGTCGTGCGCTACCCGCGCCCGGACATCATCGGTGAGAAGGGGCCGGGTCTGTCCGGCAACGGCCGACCCATGCTGCGCCGGCGGACCGTCTCGGAGCGCAACGCCGTCTACCTCGGCGGCCTCGCGTCGCTGGCGCTCGCGACCGCCCGGCACGCCATCTCCGTCGCCGTCGCCGCCGACGACGTCCACGTGCTCATCGTGCGCCCGACCGAGGGCGGCACCGGCCTCGAGCCGGTGTACCTCGGCAGCCTGAGCCGCGAGGCCGTGACGCTGCGGCCCGCCACCGCCGACCCGATGCCCCTGCTCCTCAGCGCCGCCATCCGACCCCTGTCCTTCGACGGGCCGGCGCACGACCTGGCCCCGCTCGCGCCGGAGGCCGACATCGAGGCCGTCGTGGGCGCGTGCGTCGCCGCCCTCGAGGACGAGGCCCTGGACGCCGCGCTGGGTGGCGCGGCCGGCGGATCGACGGGCACCGCCTGACCCGTACCGGGCGCCGTCCGATCCGTCCGGAACGCCCACTCGTGCGACGAGTGGGCGTTTTGGCGTCCGGGGTACATTTCATGATTGATCATGATGCGTCGGGTAGCCGAAAAATCTTGTGCTGCAAGGGAACTCGTTTCAGCGCTACGCTGCGGACAGCGCACGGGCCGGGCCTCGGCAGGTGTGCCGGTGACGCCTCCACGCCCACGGGGACGGGGTGGGGAGCCTGGGTCTAGGGGGACCTGTGCTGACCGTGAGCTTCAACCCGCCGCCGGGGTGGCCGGCCCCACCGTCGTCGTGGGTGCCGGCGGACGACTGGCTGCCGGAACCCGAGTGGCCGGACCCGCCGGTGCGGTGGACCTTCTGGACGATGGACGGCGGGCCGGACGTCTCGCGCGGGCTGCGGGACCGTGGCCGCCGGTCGCAGGTCTCGTTCCCGGTCGCGACGGTCGCCGCGCAGTCGACCGTCTCCCTCGCCGCGCTGTTCCCCGAGCGCGGGGGTCGGGGCAGGTCGGTCCATCGCGGGTACGGCAGTTCGCAGGTCAGCTCGCCAGTGAGCTCGCAGGGTGGCTCGGGGTCCGGCGGCTCGGCCTGGATCGGCTCGCCGTACGGGGGTTCGAGCCATGCCGACCCGGCCAACGGCTCGACCCACGGCTCGTCGTACGGCGCGACCCACGGCGGGGCGGCGCGCGCGGCCGGCGTCTACGAGCGGGCAGGCCGCGAGTACTACCGCCCGCGCGGCTCGTTCGACAGCTTCGGCGCATCGGTCCTCGACGGCACGCATGCCTTGTCAGCGCTCGAGGGGACGCGCGCCGGCGCCGACCCGGCCGCCGTCCTGGACTCGACCCTGCGGGCCCAGCTGCTCACCACGAGCCATCGGGCCACGGTCGACCCGACCTCGAGCGCGGCCGGCGCCTCGAGGGCACGGCTGTCGCCGGTGCTGCGCCTCGTGACGCACCCGTCGGGCTTCCGCGTGCAGTTCCTGGTCGGCGGCGCCGTCGCGGCGGCCCTCGCGGAGCTCATGAGACCAACCCTCGTGGCCGGGGCCCCCGACGCCGGCGTGCCCGCCCGGGCCGGCGAGTCGGCTGAGGGGCGCGCCCCGCGAGGCCACCGTGACGGCGGCGACGCGACGGGACGCGACCGGGGGGTCAGGTCGCTGTGGCGACGGTCCCGCAACGGCGAGGCCACGCGCGGCGTGCCGGAGCAGGGCATCGCGACCATCGGTGCGAGCGTGGCCGCCACCGCCACCGGGAACCTCCTGACCCGGGCGCTCGCTGCGCGCCGGGCCGGCGACCGGGAGGCGTTGGCCCGCGTCGAGGCCGAGCTGCGCTCGCTGCACCGCCAGCCGTTCCGTCCCCTGCGGCCGCCGGCGCCGGCGCCGCGTGCGCCGGTCACCGCCGCCGAGGAGGAGCTGATCCTGCGACGCGCCCTCGACGTCGAGGGCGCGAGCGAGCCCGACCTGCACCGCGAGGCCCTGCAGCGCCGCCGTGAGGTCGCGGTCGAGCGCGCCGCGGAGATCGTGCGCGCCACCCGGATTGCGCGGTGGGTGCTGTCGGACCGTCGGCGGGCCATCGCGGACGGGGCGTGGCGCCTCCTGCGCGAGCACGACCCGGCCACCGTCGTCGCCGTCGTCGACGAGGCGATGCGCCTGTCCGGCAGCGACGTCACCTGCCTCGACGCCGGCCACGACCCGGTGACCGGGCGCCCCTACGTCACGGTCCTCCTGAGGTTCCCGCCGCCGGTCGTCGTGGCCGACGACGTGTTCGAGCGCGCCACGGCCGGGAGGTCGTCGTGGCGGCCGCGCACCGCGCGTGAGCGCAACCTCGCCTACGCGTCCGGGCTGGCGTCGGCGATCCTGGCGGCCGTCAAGCAGGTCGACACCGTGGCGGTCGCGAGCGATGTCGTGCACGTCGTCGTCGTGCGACCGACGCCCAACGGACGCTCCGTCGAGCCGATCTATGTCGGCACCCTCGACCGCGAGGAGTCCTCGCTGCGCCACCCCGACGCCGACCCGATGCCGCTCGTGCTCGCCTCGGCCCTACCCGACGGGTTCCGCGTGCAGGGGCCGGAGCGCGAGGTCGTCGCCCTCGAGCGTTCGGTCGACCCCGACGGGTCGCTGACCGAGATCGTCGACGCGTGTCGCACCGCCATCGCGGCGGCTGCGGCCGGGCGCCTGGTGGGTGAGTCGGCGGCGGCCGGGCAGGCCTGACGCACAGAGCTTTTCGAATCGTGGTTCGGTCTGGTTCGGGTCGTTCCTCGGGCTGTGCCCTCCAGTCGTGCGCGCGGGCCGATCGGTCAGGCCCGGACGAGCCGGTGGAGCGCGAGCCGCGCCACCGGTGAGTAGCCGAGCGCGAACACCGAGGGCGCCGTGACGACGAGGTCGGTGGTGGTCCCCCGCGGTGCAGCGCGCACCGCGTGGTCGAGGACGGCGTCGACGAACCCGACCCGGACGCGCCAGCGCCAGGTCATCGACGCCTCGTCGACGTCGAGCACCTCGAACGGCAGGCGCACGCCGACCGGCCCGACGACGATGCCGCGCAACCCCGTCGCGAGGAGGTCGGCCGGGGCATCGACGCCGCGCACCTGGGGCGACCAGGTCGGCCACAGCCGCAGGTCGCGATACCGCTCCCACACGACCCCGGGCGGGGCGTCGCCGGTGGCGGTGAGCCGCAGGCGCATCATCGACCGGGTGCCGGGCCGTCGACGTTGACGGTCGGGGTGCCGGAGCCGCACCGCACGATGACGGCGCGTGACGTCGCGTCGCCCGGGTTGGACTCGCGGTGCACCGCGCCGGCGGGCACCCGGAGGAAGTCGCCGGGGCCGGCTTCGACGACGTCGCGGCCACCGGGGCCGGACTCGAGGCGCATCCGCCCCGAGACGATGTAGAGCGTCGTGTCGTGGTCGCCGTGGTGGTGCCAGCCCGACGTCGTGCCGGCCTCGGTGTCGACGGTGCCGGACCACATCGTCTCGGTGTGCAGCGCGACCTGCCGGGCCATCCCGGGAGTCGGGTCGGCGGCCGTCAGCTCGTCGCCGCCGACGCGGGTGCACGGCGTCGCCGGGTCGTGCTGGTCTGCAGCGTGGTCGTCCATCCACCCATGAAACCGGACGCGGGCCCGGCGCTCCAACAGGCTCCACGGCTCCGGGGCGGGCCGGTCGGCGGGAGCGTGCCCGGCGGAACGCCCCACGGGCTGTTCCGCGGCCTTAGCCTCGATGGTGGGCGGACGACGGGAGCTGCCGTGCCCACTTCAGAGCTCCAACCAGAGCCCCGACCGGAGCCCCAGACCGAGGGCACCAGCGGGGCCGATCGCGCTCGCGGCCGGGTCGTCGTCGTGGGTGCGAGCATGGCCGGGCTCCTCACAGCGCGGGCGCTCGCCGGCCTCGTGGGAGAGGTCGTCGTCCTCGAGCGCGAGCACTTCCCCGACGAGGTGCGCCCTCGCGGCCGCGTACCCCAGGGGCGCCATCTGCACCTGCTCCTGTCGGCCGGCCTCGACCGGCTCAGCCTCTGGTTCCCCGGCATCGAGGACGAGCTCGTCGCGCGTGGCGCCGTGCCGACGGACGGCTCGGACGCCTACGTGCACCAGGGCGGGGCCTACCGGGCCCGGGGTGACTGGGGTCGGCCCGTCCTCAGCATGACGCGTCCGCTCCTGGAGAGCGTCGTGCGTGCCCGCGTCACGGCGCTGTCGAACGTCACCGTCGAGTCGGGTGTGCGCGTCGAGCGGGTCACGCTGTACCAAGGGGCGCTGTCCCGAGGGCCGCTGTCCCAGGGGGTGCCGTCGGAGGAGGTGTCGCACGCGGCGCCGGTGCGGGTGACCGGGGTCGTCGTGGAGGGCGTCGAGCGGCCGGCTGACCTCGTCGTCGACTGCTCGGGCCGCAGCTCGGCCATCGCGCACGACCTCGCCGATGCCGGCATCGTGGCCCCTCCCGTGACGCGCGTCGGCATCGACATCGCGTACGCGTCGTGCCTGCTGCGCCGCGGCTCCGCCGACTTCGAGGGCACGTTCGTCGTGTGCCAGGACAACCCCGGCACGTTCCGGGCCGGGGCGGTGCTGCCCGTCGAGGGCGGGCGGTGGCAGCTGACGCTCGCGGGGGTCCACGGCGACTCACCGGGCTCGACCGACGCCTCGATGCGCGAGTTCGCGCGGGGGCTGCCGACCCCCGTGGTGGCCGAGCTGCTCGAGCGGTGCGAGCGCATCGGAGACGTCGAGACCTACCGGTTCCCCTCGAGCCAGCGCCGGCACCACGAGAAGGTGCGCGAGCCGGTGCCGGGCATCGTCAGCCTCGGCGACGCCGCATGCAGCTTCGACCCGATCTACGGGCAGGGCATGACGTCGGCGGCCCTGCAGGCCGAGGCGCTCGGACGCGTCGTGACAGCTGCCCTGGCACGCTCGGATGTCACCGGCCTGCGGTCCAGCGACCTGCCGAAGCGGTTCTACCGCAGGGCCGCTCGCGTCATCGATGCTCCTTGGCGTATCGCGGTGGGCGGTGACTTCGGGCACCCGGCCACGACCGGGCCTCGCCCACCTGGCTCGGCGGCGCTCAACGCCTACGTGCGACGCATCGTGCGCGCCAGCCACTCGTCGGTCGAGGTCGCACGGGCCTTCAACCGCGTCATCCAGCTCGCCGACCCACCGAGCGCCCTGGCCCGCCCGGCCCTCGTCGCACGGGTGGTGCGCTACGCCGGGAGGTCGCCGGTGGCCAGCGGCACACCGGTCGTGCACCCCCGCGTCGGTCCGCCGTCTCGCTGAGCGGGCGTCCGTTGGCCTCGACGTTGCGCCGCCCCACGGGCCACGGCATACCGTGGTCTGCGGCCCACTCACAGAACGCCCGTCAGCACGCTCCCCAGCACCACGTCGATCTCGGCAGCAAGGACCACGAGCACCATGAGGACCGACCACTTCATCCGCTTCGAACGCGTCGACTCGGTCGAGCAGGGCGAGCGCGGCCTGCGCGCCCACCTGCACGGCGAGACCTTCCTCGTCGAGGCGGTGCGCGACGACGTCGTGCGGCTGAGGATGAGCCGCGGCGGAGCGTTCGACGAGAAGCCGACCCATGCGGTGTGCATCGACCCGCTGGCCGACCCCCTGTCCCGGGGCGTCGAGTGGTCGGTCGAGGAGGGGGCGGACGCGTGGCGGCTGCGCACCGCCGACCTCGTCGTCACGCTGTGGCTCGACCCCTTCCGCGTCGACGTCCACCGCGCCGACGGCTCGCCCGTCATCGAGTCGGCGCCCGACGCGTCCGGCCGGTACTGGACGTACGCCACCCTCAACGACGCGTGGACGACCCGGCGCCGCATCGGCCGCGACGACGCGATCTACGGCTTGGGGGAGAAGGGCGGCCGGCTCAACCGGCGCGGCCGCGACTTCACGCTGTGGAACACCGACGTGCTCAACGAGCACGCGACCGCCGAGTTCCGCGCCGGCCTGGCCGCCGACGACCCGCGAGCCGACATGACGAGCGTCGAGTTCGACCCGTACTACGTGAACATCCCCTTCTTCCACCACCGCTCGGCCGAGTCCGGCTCTGTCGCAGGGTCGTTCGTTGACAACGGCTACCGCGGTGAGTACGGCTTCAGCCAGGACGACGAGTACCGCATCAGCTTTCACGGCGGCCAGTGGACCGAGTACGTCTTCGCCGGGCCGGCCATGGCGTCGGTCATCGAGCGGTACACGTGGCTGACCGGACGGGCGTCGCTGCCCCCGATCTGGGCGCTCGGTTACCACCACTGCCGCTGGCACGCCTACAAGCAGCAGGACATCGAGGTGATCGCCAAGCGCTACCGGGACGACGAGTTCCCTTGTGACGCGGTCTGGCTCGACATCGACTACATGGACGGCTATCGCGTCTTCACGTGGGACTCGGACCGCTACCCGGACCCCGCGGGCATGCTCAAGAGCCTCGCCGAACAGGGATACCGCGCCATCACGATCGTCGACCCGGGCGTCAAGCACGACCCGGGCTACGAGGTCTACGACGACGGTCTGGAGAAGAACGTCTTCTGCCGCACCGAGGGCGGGGACACGTACATCGGCCAGGTGTGGCCGGGGAACACGGTGTTCCCCGACTTCGCGACGCCCGAGGCCCGCGCCTGGTGGGGCGAGCTCAACGCCCGCCACGTGGAGTCCGGGCTGGCCGGCATCTGGAACGACATGAACGAGCCGGCGACCGGCGAGATCCCGCCGGGGGAGATGCTCTTCGACCAGGGCCGCGCCACCCACGAGCGCTTCCACAACCAGTACGCGATGCTCATGGCGATGGGTACGCTCGAAGGGCTGCGCAAGGTCCGGCCCCAGGCGCGCACCTTCATCCTGTCGCGTGCCGGGTCTGCCGGCATCCAGCGGTACGCCGCCAACTGGATGGGCGACAACCAGGCCCGCTGGGACCACCTCTGGGTCAGCATGCCGATGGCCTGCGGCTTCGGCCTGTCCGGCCAGCCCTTCGTCGGCGCCGACATCGGCGGCTTCCAGGGCGACACCAACGCGGAGCTCTTCCTGCGCTGGATGCAGGCGGGCACGCTGACTCCCTTCTGCCGCAACCACTCCGAGACCGACAACGTCGACCAGTACCCGTGGTCGTTCGGACCGGAGGTCCACGAGCTGGTCCGCGAGGCCGTGCGCCTGCGCTACCGCCTCATGCCGTACATCTACTCCGCGTTCGTGCGCGCGTCGCAGACCGGAGAGCCGGTGCAGCGTCCGCTCGTCCTCGACTTCCAGGACGATGCGGCCGTCGTCGACCTCGACGACCAGTACCTCTTCGGCCGTGACCTGCTCGTCGCACCGGTGTACGAGGCGGGCGCCACCTCCCGCACCGTGTACCTGCCCGAGGGCCACTGGTACGACTGGCATACCGGCGAGCTGCACGAGGGCCGGCAGACGGTCACGGTCGACGCTCCCCGCGAGCGGATCCCGCTCTTCGCCCGCGCGGGATCGGCGATCCCGATGTGGCAGGAGGCGCCGGCGTCGACCGACCGCTACGCCCCCGAGACGATCGAGCTGCACGTCTTCGAGCCCGCCGCCGACGGCTCCTGGGAGTCGACGCTCGTCGAGGACGACGGTCTCACCTCCGGCGACGGCGTGCCGCAGCTCGTCACGACGATCGCGGTGACGCGGTCCGGCGGCGAGACCACCGTGGCCCACGACACCACCGGCGAGGCCTACCCGGGCCACCGCCGCACGTCGTTCCGCGAGGTCCGGCACTCGGCGTCCTGACCCGACCCGCGGCCGCATGGGAGTGGTGCGGCGCAAGCGTTGTGGACACGGGCGTGGTGCGGATCGGGCGTTGTGCGGCGCGAGGCGGAGGGTAAGGATTCGAGCATGGCCGACGACGCGAAGTCCTCCGGTGGCAAGAACGGTGGCGAGAGCCTCGTCACCGTCATCGTCGCCCTCGCGGCGAACACCCTCATCGCCATCGCCAAGTCCGTCGTCGCGGTCATCACCGGGTCGGCGTCGATGGTGGCCGAGGCTGCGCACTCGTGGGCCGACGCGGGCAACGAGATCTTCCTGCTCACCGCCGAGCGACGTGCCGCGAAGCCGCGCGACGACCAGCACCCGTTCGGCTACGGCCGCGAGGCGTACGTGTGGTCGATGTTCGCGGCGTTCGGGCTCTTCGGGGCCGGCGCGGTCGTGTCGGTGTGGCACGGCATCCAGTCGCTGACGGCGCCGGAGGGGGAGACCGAGTACTTCTGGGCGTACGTCGTGCTCGGCATCGCGTTCGTCCTCGAGAGCGTGTCGTTCGTCCAGGCGAGCCGGCAGACCCGGGCCGAGGCGCGCCAGCGCGGCCTGCACGCGCTGCCCTACCTCGGCTACACCTCGAACCCGACGCTGCGGGCCGTCTTCGCCGAGGACGCCGCGGCGCTCGTCGGCATTGTCCTCGCCGGCACCGGCATCCTGCTGCACCAGGTCACCGGCAACGCCGTGTGGGACGCCGTGGGCTCGATCCTCGTCGGCCTGCTGCTCGGCGTCGTAGCCATCTACCTCATCAACCGCAACCGCGACTTCCTCGTGGGCGAGACGGTGCGGCCCGAGCTGTGGCGCAAGGTGCTCGGCGAGCTGACCGACAGCCCGGAGGTCGAGCGCGTGACGTTCCTGCACCTCGAGTTCGTCGGCCCGAGCCGGATGCTGCTCGTCGCGGCGGTCGACCTCGTGGGCGACGAGACGGAGTCGCAGGTCGCCGAGAAGCTCACGGCCATCGGGCGACGCATCGAGGACTCCGACGCCATCGAGCGCGCCATGATCACGCTGTCGCGTCCCGACGCGCCCACCCTCGAGCCCGACGCCGCGCCCGCCGCCTGACGCCCTCCGTCCCCACCGCTCGACGCGTCCCACGCCTGCGCGCTTGCAGCGGCTGTCCCGCTGCGCTTGGCGCGTCCCCCGCGTGCCCGCTCGACGCCTCTCTCCCGCTGGGCTTGACGCGTCCGGTTCCGGGTACGTCGCCACGGAAACCCGCGCGAGTGAGCGCCTCCTGAGCAGGCTCACGTTTCGCCGCTCAGCAACGCGCATTTTCGCTCATTTCTGTGCAACGCTCTGAGCGTGAGGTACGCGAGGCACCGCGCCATCACCGACGAGGTACGAGACGGAGCCGTCTCCGTCCAGGACCTCGTCGTGCGCCTGGGCGTGTCGTCGGCCACCATCCGGCGCGACCTCGCCGAGCTGGCCGATGCCGGTCTCGTGCGGCGGGTCCACGGCGGGGCCGCCCCTGCGCTGCCGGTCGAGATCGACCGTCCCTACGAGGAGGTCGCCGACGACGCGGCCGCCGAGAAGCACCGCATCGCCAAGGCCGCCGCGGCCCTCGTCCGCGACGGCGACACCGTCCTGCTCGACATCGGCACGACCACCGGTGCCCTGGCCCGCGAGCTGAGGGGCCGGCCCATCACCGTCATCACCCCGAGCCTCGCAGTCCTCGACGCACTGCGCGACGACCCGGTCGTCGACCTCGTTCTCCTCGGGGGCGTCGTCCGCCGCCGGTACCACTCGCTCGTCGGGCCACTCACCGAGGACGCGTTGCGGCACATCAGCGCGTCGCTCGTCTTCCTCGGCACCAGCGGCGTCGACGCCGAGGGCTGGATCCTCGACACGACGACCGTCGAGGTGCCGACGAAGCGTCGTCTCGTCGAGAGCGGCGGACGCGTCGTCCTCCTCGCCGACCACACGAAGTTCCCCGGGAAGGGCTCGATCCGCGTCTGCGACCTCGGGTCCGTCTCGACGGTCATCACGACCTCGCTCGCCGACCCGTACACGCTCACCCGCGCCCGTGAGAGCGGGACGGAGATCCTGCTCGCGCCCGAGCCCAGCCCATAGCAGTCCGGAGCCCAGCCCCCGGCAATCCGTACCCCGCGTAACCCCGTAGCCCCAACCCCCATCGCCCCGTAGCCCCCAAACCCCATCGCCCCCGGAGCCTCCCTCAGCCCCCGTAGCCAGCCCGTCACCCCGGCGGCCCCGCCGCCCAGACACGTCAGCCCGCCACCCGGAGAAGGAGCCACACCCATGGATGTCCGCCCCGCAGCCCACGCCGCATCGCGCCGATCACCGTCGCGCCCGCTGCGTCGCACCGTCGTCATCGGCATCGCCGCCTCCGTCGCCCTGGTGGGGGCGGCCTGCGACCGGAGCGGGTCGACGTCGGCCAACCCGACGCAGAACGCCGGCGCCAAGGACGTCACGCTGACGATCACGTCCAACTCCATCGCCGGAGGCAAGAACGCGGACGAGGCCGACTGGTACACCAAGTACGTCATCCCGACCTTCACCCAGCAGCAGAAGGCCAAGGGCGTCACCGTCAAGGTGACCTTCCAGCCGTCCGGCGTCGACGACGAGCAGTACAAGACGAAGGTCGCGCTCGACCTCAAGAGCCGAGCGGGCGCCGACATCATGGCCCTCGACGGCATCTGGGTCGGCGAGTTCGCCCAGGCCGGCTACCTCAAGCCGCTCACCGACGTCGCCGGGCCCGACGTGACCAAGTGGGAGGGCTGGTCGCAGATCCCCAAGGCCGTGCAGGCCAACGTGTCGTTCGAGGACAAGGTGTACGGCATCCCCGCGGGCACCGACGGGCGCGTCCTCTACTTCAACAAGAAGCTCTTCGCCAAGGCCGGGCTGCCCGCCGACTGGCAGCCGAAGTCGTGGCAGGACATCGTCGACGCCGGCACCAAGCTCAAGGCGGTCCAGGGCGTCGACCCGATCCAGATCAACGCCGGCACGGCGATGGGCGAGGCCACGACGATGCAGGGTGTGCTGCCGCTGCTCGCCGGCGCCGGCTCGGAGATCTACGCCGACGGCAAGTGGCAGGGCGACACCAAGGCCGTGCGCGACGTGCTGACCTTCTACAAGCAGCTCATGGACCAGGGGCTGTCGAGCAAGAGCTTCCAGCAGGCCGCCAAGGGTCGTGACGAGTCCTTCGCCGCGTTCGCCGCGGGCAAGGTCGGGATCCTCCTCGAGGGCGACTACTTCTGGCGCTCGGTCATCAACCCCGACAACGGCGACGCCCCGATGGCCACCCGCGACGCCGACGTCGGCTGGGCCTACATCCCGGCTCGCGAGCCCGGTTCCGGTGTCGGCGGCACCGACTACGTGTCGATGTCCGGTGGCGGCGGCTACTTCCTCAACCCGAACACGAAGTACCCGCAGCAGGCGTGGGAGCTGCTCCAGTTCATCGGGTCGGCCGACGCCATCAACGCCCTCCTCCACGGGTCGGCGAAGGTCACCGCCCGCCAGGACGTCAACGCGCAGGTGCTGGCCAAGGACCCGCTGCTGTCGTTCATCTCGACCAAGGTCCTGCCGGTCACGCACTACCGTCCCGGCCTGGCCGTCTACCCGCAGGTCTCCCAGGCGCTGCAGCAGGCCACGGCCGACATCGTGTCCGGCAAGAGCGTCGAGGAGGCCTCGAAGACCTACGGATCGGCGGTCGACAAGGCCGTCGGAGGCGCCGACAAGGTGTCGACGTCGTGAGGGGTCGCGGGTGCCCGCCTCTGCAGGGGGAGGCGGGCCCCCGATGACCGTGACGACCCGAGCGTCGGCCAAGGCGTCCGCCAAGGCATCGGCTCGGGCGTCGTCCAGGGCGACGGTCGACGCGGCGGGGCTGGGGCGCCGGCGGGCGGCCGCGCTCGTGGCGCCGGCGCTCGTCCTCGTCACGGCCTTCCTCGTCGTGCCGGCGGTGTGGACCGTGTACCTCGGCACCACCGACTACCGCCTCACCGGGATCCAGGCGGCCAACCCCCAGTTCGTCGGTCTCGACAACTTCCGCGAGGCCCTCGTCGACCCCGACTTCCGCAACTCGCTGTGGCTGACGGTGCTCTTCGTGCTCGGGTCGGCGATCATCGGCCAGACCGTGGCCGGCTTCGCGCTCGCGTGGACGTTGCGCAGCGTGCCGAAGCTCGTCCGGTCGGCCATCGAGCTGCTCGTGCTGCTCGCGTGGATCCTGCCGAGCTCGATCGTCGCGTTCCTCTGGGTGGCCTACCTCTCCGGTGACGGGGGCACCCTCAACGCGCTGCTCCACACGCCGGGCACCGAGTGGCTGCTCGAGCACCCGATGGCCTCGATCATCGTCTTCAACACGTGGCGCGGCACGGCGTTCTCGATGCTGCTGTTCTCGGCCGCGCTCGGGGCGGTCCCGCCCTCGCAGCTGGAGTCGGCGCGGCTGGCCGGCGCGGGGACGTTCGCGCAGCTGCGCGACGTCGTCCTGCCGCACATCCGCGGGCACGTGCTGACGAACACGCTGCTCATCAGCCTGTGGACCTTCAACGACTTCTCGCCCTACCTGCTGACGGCCGGCGGCCCGAACCACGCGAGCGAGACGCTGCCGGTCTTCATCTACAACAAGGCCCTCTACGGCGGGCAGCTGGGCTACGGATCGGCGATCTCCTTCATCATGCTCGTCATCAACCTCGTCATCGCGCTCTTCTACGTGCGCCTGCTCCGGGAACGTCGGTGAGCGCGCCGATGAGCACGCCAGTGAAAGCGTCTGTGACAGAGGCGGCCACGGCGCCGGTGAAGGCGTCGACGCGGCGGCCGACGCGCCGGCCGGCGCGGACCCGGTCGGTGGTCGGGCACCTCGCGCTCGTGGCCTTCCTCGCCGTCGTCGTGGCGTTCTGGGCGCTGCCGATGCTGTGGCTCGTCACAGCGCCGTTCGACGCGCACCCGGGGCTCGACGTCAGCTGGCCCGACTGGACGCTCGACAACTTCCGCAAGCTGTCGGAGAACCCGTACGCGTTCTCCTCGCTCAAGAACTCGGTGTACCTGGCCGGCGGCACGATGCTCGGCGTCACGGCCCTCGCGGCGCTCGCGGCCTACTCGCTGTCGCGGGTGCGCATCCCGGGCCGCAACGGGATCCTCTACGGGCTGCTGCTGCTCAGCTCGATCGTCACGGGCACGGCGGCGATGGTGCCGATCTTCCAGCTGATGTTCCAGCTCAACCTCATCGACGACCGCTCCGGCGTGATCCTCGTGCTGACGGGCGGTCTGCTGCCGGCCGCGATCTTCATCCTCAAGGACTTCATGGACGCGACGCCGAAGTCCTACGAGGAGAGCGCGCGGGTGTTCGGCGCCAGCCCGACGCAGGTGCTGCGCCACGTCGTCATGCCGATCGTCCGCCCGGGCCTCGCGACCATCGCCGTGTGGGCGCTCGTCAACGTGTGGAGCGACTTCCTCACCTCGTACATCCTGCTGCGCGACCCGGCAAAGATCCCGGCCGGCGTCGTCATGTACACGTTCTACTCCGAGGGCGGGCAGGCGAATCTGCCTCTCATCTCGGCGTTCTCGCTCGTCTACGCGCTGCCGGTGGTGGCGCTCTACCTGTTCGTCAACCGACGCTACGGGTTCCGGTTCCACGGAGGCATCAAGAGCTGATGGCCAGCATCCACATCGAGGGCCTGACCAAGGTCTACCCGGGTGACGTCACCGCGATCGACGGTCTCGACCTGACGGTCGAGGACGGGTCGTTCTTCGCGCTGCTCGGCCCGTCGGGCTGCGGCAAGACGACCCTGCTGCGCACCATCGCGGGGCTCGAGGCGGCGTCGGGCGGCTCGATCGGCATCGGCGACCGCGACGTCACGACGCTGACGCCAGGCGAGCGCAACGTCGCGATGGTCTTCCAGGACTACGCGCTCTTCCCGCACATGACGGTCACCGACAACATCGCCTACCCCCTGCGCATCAAGAAGGTCGGCCGCAGCGAGCGCGCCGCGAAGGCCGCCGACACGGGTGAGGGTCTCGGCCTGTCGGCGCTCATGGACCGACGCCCCGGCGAGCTCTCCGGCGGCCAGCAGCAGCGCGTCGCGCTGGCCCGCGCGATGGCCTGCCAGCCGAGCGTCTTCCTCCTCGACGAGCCGCTGTCGAACCTCGACGCGCGCCTGCGCCTCGAGGCCCGCACCTTCCTCAAGCGGCTGCAGCGCGACCTCGGGGTCACGACGGTCTTCGTGACGCACGACCAGAGCGAGGCGCTCGCGATGGCCGACCAGATCGCGGTCATGGAGGCCGGGCGGATCCGCCAGCTCGGCACGCCGTCGGAGATCTTCCGGCGGCCGGCGAACACGTTCGTCGCCAACTTCATCGGGTCGACGCCGATGAACATGCTGCCCGGCACGCTTCGCAGCGGGTCGCTGCAGGTCGGCCCCCTCGAGGGTGTCGACGCCGTCTCGGCCGGGTGGGTGGGTCCCGACGCCGCGGACGGCGAGGTGACGGTGGCATTCCGACCCGAGTACGCGAAGGTCGACGCCGACGGTCCCCTCGTGTTCAAGGGCACCGTCGACACGACGGAGAGCCTGGGTGCGAGCGTCCTCGTGACCGCGCGCACCGATGACGGCCAGCGGGTGCAGGTGGTGGCACCCGAGGGCGCCGAGCCGGAGGTCGGGGCGGTCGTGGGGGTCGCCCCGATCTCCGGACGGGTGCTCCTCTACGACGCCGAGGGGGAGCTGCTGTCGCCATGAGGTCGGTGGAGCTGAGGGGCCGGACGCCATGAGCGGGCGAACGCTGCTTCACGTAGAGCGGAGGTGGGTACCCGAAGACCGGGCGGAGGCACAGATCCGCACGGTTGACGTCGACGTGCCCGGGACAGGGGTGGGCGCGATCGAGGTCGAGATGACGTCTTCCGGCGAGCCGGGGGCGGTGCTGGACCTCGGACTCGAGGGGCCGCGGGGATACGTCGGGTGGTCGGGTGGGGCACGGAGCCGAGTCGTCGTCTCCCAGGGGTGGGCGACGCCGGGCTACGTGCCCCACCCGGTCGAGGGCGGCACGTGGCACGTGCTCGTCGGGCTGCACCGGGTGCCGCGCTCGGGCGTGACCATGGAGCTGACCGTGCGATCCGTCGACGCGTCGGTCGTCGACGGCCACCGGCGCGCGGAACCGCAGGACCCCGAGCCCGTCGACGCTGCGGCTCGCCGGCCGCGTGCCGGGGCCGGGCGCGGTCTGCCGACGGTCGACGGGATGCAGTGGCGCGCCGGCGACTTCCACTCGCACACGGTGCACTCCGACGGGTCGCTCTCGGTGGGCGGCCTTGCGGCGCTGGCGGTCTCGCGCGGGTTGGACTTCCTCGCCGTCACCGACCACAACACGACGAGCCATCACGCTCACCTGCCTGATGTGGCTCGGCGGCACGGCATCACCCTGGTCCCGGGGCAGGAGGTGACGCGCGACGTCGGGCACGCCAACGCGTTCGGCGACATCGGCTTCGTCGACTTCCGCTCGTCGCCCGAGACGTGGGCCGAGCAGGCCGAGAGCCGGGGTGGCCTCCTGTCGGTCAACCACCCGCTCGCTGGCGACTGCGCCTGGCTGCTGCCCGTCGGGGAGCCGCGGGTGGCCGAGGTGTGGCACTCGTCGTGGGCACTCGCACCGACGTGGGGTGCGCCGCTGGCGTGGTGGCAGCAGACGCCGCGCACGACGCCGATCGGGGGCAGCGACTACCACCGGCACGGCAGCGACGGCCTCCCCGGAGCGCCGACGACCTGGGTGCTCGCGGAGGGTGACGACATCCTCGGCGCGGTGCGCGCCGGGCGCACGGCGGTGAGTGCCGGCGTCGACGGGCCGCTGCTGCTGCGTGACGGTGACGACGTCGTGGCGCTGTGTGCTGAGGGGCTGCTGCTCACCGGGTTCGGCCGGCCGCGGCGACTCCTGCTCGACGACCGCGTCCGGGTGGCCGGCTGGGACGGCCCGTGCTGGCTGGAGAGCGACGACCGCATCGTCCACGCCCTCTGCCCCTGATCGCCCACCCCGTCGCCACGCCCACCCCAATCGAAAGAGCACTCCGCAACCAATCCAGAAGCCGCCCTCCGCGCCCGATCGCGACCGCCCCCTCCATCCCCAATCGAGAGAGCACTCCGTCACCGAGTGGGTGTCGCACCCCGCAGCCGCAGCCCCGCCTCCGCAGCCCGCCTCCGCCCGCGCCACGAAATCGAGAGAGCACTCCGTAGCCAATCCGGAAGCCGCCCCTCCGCGCCCGATCGCGACCGCCCCCTCCATCCCCAATCGAGAGAGCACTCCGTCACCGAGTGGGCGTCGCACCCCGCAGCCCCAGCCCGCCTCCGCAGCCCGCCTCCGCCCACGCCACGAAATCGAGAGAGCACTCCGTCATGTGACGGAGTGCTCTCTCGATTGAAGCCGGGGTGCGCTTTCGGTCAGCGTGGGAGTGGGGCGCCGACCTCGATTCGGACGGCGGCGATCTGCCACGGGCGCAAGGGGATCCGGGCGTGGCCGTCGGCCACCTCTATCGGGTCGACGGACTCGGCGTTGCGACCGAGGCCGTCGACGGCCACGGCCTCGTGCACCGGCACTGCGGCGGAGCCGAGCACCGCCACGGTGGGCCGGTCGGAGAGGTTGACGAGGCGCGCCTCGACGGCCGTGTCGGCATCGGCACGCCGCCGGAGCGACACGAGCTCGACGCCGGTGCCGGCCAGGCGTAGACCCTCGACGGACTGCAGCGGTAGGTCGGCGTGGCCAGACCCGCGCGTCACGACGACCGGGTGGAGGTAGGCCTCCGTCGTCTCCGCGACACCGGCCCCAGCCCACGAACCCCGGTGCGGCATGACGGCCAGCGACAGGTGACACGGCCCGAGGGCCTGGGCGTCCGGCGTCGCCAGCTGGGGCCCGGCCGGTTCGCTGCGGTACGGATGGACGTTGCGGCTCAGGTACCCGATCGAGCGCAGCGCGGTCACGGCGATCTCCGTACCGACGGACCCGTCGACTGGACTGGTTGTGGGTTCCCCGGGCGGTCGTTCGGCGTCGACGACCTCGTACTCCACCGTGCGGCCGAGCAGGACCGCGACTCCCCCGGCGTCGACGAAGCGTTCGGCAGGGAAGGTCGGCAGCGGGTGCTCGCCGACCGGACCGGCCTCGGCGGTGCGTCCGCGCTCGACGACGGCGAGCTGTCCCTGGGCGTGCGAGACCGTGGCCGGCTCGGCGGTCGGGACGTGCAGGCGCAGCCGGTGGTCGCGGGTGACGTTCTGCCAGTCAAGACGGAGCCGGACGAACGGCTCGCCGACCCGGAGCTCGACGTGCATGGACACCGGGGTGGAGGCCACGCCCTCGGACCGCCCGGTCAGAGTGCTTGTGACGGGCAGGTCGTAGCGTCGGTCGACCCGGAGTGCGCCGATGACCGGGCCCTCACTTCCGAGCCCCGTCACTGACACCTCGGTCGGCTCTGAGACGAGTACGTCGGGGGCGGGAGGCGCGTAGTTGTAGGAGTCGCCCGGGTCGCCGCCGTCGACGAGCCGGCCGACGCCGCGGAGCGTGACCCCGTCGGCGGTGACGGTCAGCGTGCCGTCGTCGTCGACCCGTACACGAACGAGGCCGTTGTCGAGCACCCGGTCACCCTGGTGGATGCCTCCAGGCTGCGGGGTCTGCGCAGCGTCGGGCGGGAGTTCGGTGACGCGGATGGCGGCCCAGCCGAGGGCGGGGGCCGGAACAGGGGCGGCGAGCCGGCGTCGGGGCTCGTCGGCCGTGACGACGTCCCACACCGCACCGGCCGGAGACGCGTCGGCAGCGCTGCGGAGGCGACCCTCCTCGGCGATGGCGTCGAAGTCGGGGTCCCCGTGGTCGGCGAGCCGGAAGGTGAGCTGCTGGCTCGCCCCGTCGATGTCGATGCGAAGCAGCTGCAGCCCGAAGAGCTCGCGGTCGTGCACTCGGTGCATGAGCTTCGGAAGGTCGGTTGCCGGGACCGACTCTCGTGCCAGCTCGACCGGCGGGCGGGACAGCTCCTGGGCCGGCACCACCCGGCCGTCAGGCAGCTCGAAACCGACAGCGGACCAGTGCTCGGGCACCGGGATCGTGAGGTCGATGACGTCGGTGCGCTCGGCCGCAAGCGGGTTCGCGACGACGACGGAGCCGGCCAGGCCTGCGGCCTCGGCCGATGCAAGGGCTCGGTCGCGCACGGCCTGCGCGGCGTGCTCGCCCTCCTGCAGGCGGGCGAGCACCTGCACGGCGGTCTCGTCGACGCCGCACCCGGTCACGGAGTCGTGGCACGACGAGTCGATGACGCGGCGCCAGGCCATCGACAGGTAGTGACTCGGCAGGGTCGGCAGGTGGAGCGCAGCGAACGGCTCGGCGTAGCGGGTCAGTAGCCGCTCGGTGCGGGCCATCGCCTCCTTGAGCTGCCACCTGACCGACAGCACTCCGGGAAGGATGTTGGCGCGTGCGTGGCTGCGCAGCTCGCCGTAGACGATACGCAGGTCGTCGCACGGGGTGCGTGGCTCGGCGAGGTACTCGCTCAGCGTCGCGACCCGGATGTGCGGGCCCGCCTCGTCGGCGTCGAGGTCGGCGACCTCGGCCATGAGCGAGGGTAGGGGAGCGGCGTGGTCGGTGCCGTACATGGCGAGGAAGTCGTCGTCGTACCAGTGCGTCTGGGTGCCGAGACGCGTCGCGAGACGTTCGCGGGCGGCGCCCCCACCGAAGACGTCGGCGACGTTGCCGTAGCTGTTGGCGAGGAACTCGGTGCGGATGCCGGTGCCGTCCGGCGATCGCCACCAGAACTCGTTCCGGTCGACCTCGGCCGGCACGCCGCGGTAGACGACGGCCTGCTCGATGCCGACGTGGCGCAGGATCTGAGGCATCTGCGCGCAGTGGCCGAACATGTCAGGCAGGTAGCCGATGGGCATGACCGGCCCGAGCCGCTCGGCGTCGGACCAACCCATCTCGAGGTTGCGGATCATCGTCTCGCCGGAGCACAGGAACTCGTCCATGAGGACGCGCCAGGGTCCGATGGCGAGTTGCCCACTGGTGACGAGCGCGCTCACGGCGTCGGTCTGCTCGGGGCGAACCTCGAGGTAGTCGTCGACCGCCGCCATCTGGCCGTCCATGGTGAAGCGGAAGGCGGGATCGCCCTGGGCACGGGCCACGACGTCGTCGATGAGGTCGACAAGGCGGAGCCGAAAGCGCTGGAAGGGTTCGTACCACTCGCGGTCCCAGTGCGTGTGGGGGACGAGCCACACCGTCGTCGTCATGGTCCCCGATCCTGTCAGCCACGGGCGCCCGAATGGGGGCAAGCCGGTACCCAGCGGTCGACCCGGACATGCCGAGCGCCCCGCCGGCGTCGGCAGGGTGCGGGGCGAGATCCTCAGGTGTGCCAGGTGACGCCGAGGGCGGTGACCGTCGCGGTGAGGTCGCGCTCGTGCACGACGGTGTGGTGGCGCTGGCAGAGCAGGGCGCCGTTGTCGAGGCAGGTCGGGCCGCCACGGTGCCACGGCACGACGTGGTGGGCGTCGCACCAGGTGGCCGGCACGCTGCACCCGTCGAAGCTGCACCCCCGGTCGCGTGCGATGAGGGCGAGGCGCTGACCGCGGGTGAAGAGGCGGCGGCCGCGGCCGACGTCGAGCGGTTCGCTGTCGGAGCCGAGAACCATGGGGATGATCTCCGCGTCGCAGGCCATCCGGCGAACCACGCCCGGCGACAAGACGTCGCCCGTGAGCGTCGTGCCGGTGCCGCGAACCTCGCCGACGAGGGTGTCGAGGTCGATGAGGACGACGACCTTGGCCTTGTCGGTGGTCGGGACGCCCTCCGCGGAGGCGACGCCACGCTGCACGATGGTCAGGAGCGCTTCGAGCCTTCGACGCGCCGGCGTGCGGGTGTCGGGCGTGACGGTACGGCCGTGCTCGTCGACCTCGGGGCACGGAGCGGCAAGTGGGTCGATGGCTGCTTTGAGGACGGCCGCCCCTTCGGGATCGAGCGTGCCACGCAGCCCGACCATCCCGGTGCGGTCCGGTGGCGTGAACCACAGGCCGCGGGCCTCCCGCCGACCACGGTCGAGGCGGTCCTCGTCACGGGGTGGACGGATCTGCTCGGAGTGGTGGCGGACGAGACGTGCCAGCTCTTCGGGCCGAAGCCGGGCTGCCTGCTCGGTGAGGTCGTCCAGAGCGGTGGTGAGGTCGACTGGATCGGCGACCGGGCTCGTGCGCTCGTCGAAGAGGACGATCTGGGCGGCGTGGCCGACGGTGACCTGCTGGGTGAGGACGAGGAGGCGCAGACGAGCCCACCGGGCCCGGGCCAGCGCCGTTCCGACTGTAACGAAGGCCGCCGCCTGCCCCGCGGTGAGCGAAGGGTCGTGACGACGCAGCCAGTCGGCGCGGGAGTGCCCGTCAGGTGGCTCGACCCCGCGTGAGACGAGCTCGGAGACGATGCCGACGAGCGCGACCTCCTGCGAGCGCCGCTGGTGCGCGATCCGTTCTGCCGCCGCGGTGAGGTCAGCTTCGGCGTGCGGGGTCAGGTCGAACCCGACGAGCGCCTCGGTCGCGATCGTCTCGTGGTGATCTGGGGTGCCCCGACCGCCGGGTCGCGCCTCACGCTGGGCACGTTCCTCGCCGCGTCGGGCCGTGGCCTCGATCCACGAGGGATCCTCGACCATCTCCTCGTAGCCGGCCGCGTCGAGCCAGGACAAGCCGTCCGGGCCGAGCGAGGCGAGTGACTCCGGCCGCAGCCCTGCCCATGGACCTGAGCCGCTCGGGGCCGGCCGCGACCGTGGCGCCTCACGTCGCGTCCGCGCAGGGCCACGACCCGGCTCGGACGCGCCGGACGACGCTGAAGACGCGGGCGCGGCCGGAGTCCCGGATGCGGAGTCACCCGCTGACCCGGACGCGGATCGGGACGTGGATCCGGATGCCGACATCGTCCCGGGGCGTCTGGTCAGGGCTTCCCAGAAGTCGCTCTCGGCCACGCCACCCGTGGCGCGCTGCCGCGCCTCGAGGTCGGTGAGCCGGCTCCTGAGGAGCTCGAGCGTCGTGGGGTCGGAAGCCATGAACCAAACATATGTTCGACCACCGACAGTGCTCCCTCGCCCGACGGGCCTCATCAGGATCCGGTGCCGAAGTCGGGTCGAAGACCGACGCTTGTCCGGCTTGGCGTGGGACGCGTGAGGCTGAGTGCTCACTCGATGAAGGGGGACGGCCGCGAGGATTTGCGGGCGGTGTGGGCTGACGCGTCGAGGCCGGTTGCGGGTGTGGCTCGTGAGGCTGAGTGCTCACTCGACGGAAAGGGTGGGAAGGCGCGTCGGGGATCTCGCTCGGCGCGGCGGATGGCTGACGCGTCGGGGCCTGGTGCGTGTGGGGCGCGTGGGGTTGGGTGCTCATTCGATGGAAGGGTGGGGGTGCTTCGGGGAGCGCGCTCAGCGCAAACGGCTGGATGGGCGGTATCGGGGGCTTCCGCGTCCGTCGTAAAAGTGCTATCTATTGATATCACTTTTACTGCACCCGAGGAGGCGTCATGAACGCCCAGCCTGCACCGTCGACGCAAGGACCCGTGGGTCACCAGGGCGCCCGCGTCGAGATCACCCAGCGCCCCGCCCTGGCCCTCAACGGCTGGTTCGGCGTCATCGTCGTGGCGCTCTGCGCCGTCGCAATCTGGTACCTCGTCACGAACGACACGGGCCTGCTCTGGCTGCCGATCCTCGTCGCGGTCCTCGTGCTCAGCGCGCTCGTCGTCGTGCCGCCGGGCCAGACGCAGGTGGTCCAGTTCTTCGGCCGGTACGTCGGCACGGTCGCGCGCCCGGGGTTCTGGTGGGTGCTGCCGCTGACGATCCGCCGCCAGGTCAGCATCCGCGTCCGCAACTTCGAGACGGGTCGCCTCAAGGTCAACGACGCCGACGGCAACCCGGTCGAGATCGCCGCCATCGTCGTGTGGCAGGTGGCCGACACGGCGCGGTCGACCTATGCCGTCGACGACTACCGCAACTTCGTCACCGTCCAGGCGGAGTCGGCGCTGCGTCACGTCGCGACCTCCCACCCGTACGACGACTCTGAGGGCACGGGCACTTCCTTGCGGGGCTCGACCGACGTCGTCGCCGGGCAGCTCGCGACCGAGGTGGCCGAGCGGGTGTCGGTGGCGGGCGTCGAGATCGTCGAGGTGCGCATCTCGCACCTGGCGTACGCGCCCGAGATCGCGCAGGCGATGCTCCGACGCCAGCAGGCCAATGCCGTTGTGGCGGCGCGCAGCCGGATCGTCGAGGGCGCGGTCGGCATGGTCGAGATGGCGCTCGCCCAGCTGGCCGAGCACGACATCGTCGAGCTCGACGAGGAGCGCAAGGCCTCGATGGTGAGCAACCTGCTCGTCGTGCTCTGCGGCGACCAACCGCCGTCGCCCGTCGTCAACGCGGGATCCCTCTACACGTGACACGCCGTCAGGTCCTGCTGCGTCTCGACCCCGCCGTGCACGACGCCCTCATGCGCTGGGCGAACGACGAGCTGCGCAGCGTCAACGCCCAGGCCGAGCTGATCCTGCGGCGCGCGCTCACCGAGGCGGGCCGGATGCCCAAGCACGCCGGCCCGCTGCCCAAGCGCGGTCGGCCGCGTCGCGACGTCGACGCGTCGGGCGCGGAGGACTGAGCACCCACGCGTCCCCTTCCCCTACGCGCGCCGCACCCCGTTCCCCGACGCTCGCCGTTCCCCGACGCTGCAGGCGGCGTGACGCCGCTGGCGCGGGGACGCCTGTGGCGCAGACTCGCCCGCCCGAGTCGGCGGGTCAGGTGAGGGTGCGGATGGAGCCGCGAACCTGCAGGGGCATCTCGACGAGGCGCTCGCCGGGCTCGGGGTGCTCGGCGAGGACGATCTGCATCGCCTGGCGGCCCATCTCCTCGTACGGCAGGCGCGCGGTGGTCAGGGCGGGCCGCAGGTAGGACGCGATCTCGTCGTCGTCGAAGGAGGCGATCGACACATCGTCGGGGACGCGAAGTCCCTTCTCCTGCAAGGCCTGCTGCGCACCGAGGGCGACGCGGTCGTTGAGGCAGATGAGTCCGGTGACCGGCGCTTCGGAATCGAGCACCGACATCGTCGCGTCGTAGCCGTGCCAGGGCTCCCAGAGCTCGGCATCGGCGACGGCGACCGGGGTGACTCCGGACTCGCGGAGCGCGCGGTGGATGCCGGCGAAGCGTCGCCCGATGGTCACCGAGATGCGCGGGTCGCTGCACGCGCGGGGTGCGTTGCCGATGATGCCGATGCCGGCGCCATGGCCGGCGTCGAGCAGCTGGCGGGCGACGGCGTACCCGGCGGCGTCCTCGGCGGGAAGCACGGCAGCGGGCACGGTGGGGCTGACGCAGTTGACCGTGACGGCGCGCATGTCGTCGGGCAGCCCGGGCAGGTCGAGGAGGCGCGCGGTGAGGGCGCCGAAGACGATGCCGTCGACGCGTCGGTCGATCATCGACTCGAGCGCCTTGGCCAGCTGCTTGGGGTGGTCGCCGGTCTCGGCGATGAGGACGCCGTGGTCGCGCTCGTCGCCGACGTCGAGCAGGCCGCGGATCATGGCCGAGGCGAAGCGGGTGATCGTCACCTCGTCGGAGATGAAGCCGATGGTGCCGGTGCGGCCGAGGCGCAGCGAGCGGGCCGCGGGGTTGGGCCGGTAGTTGAGCTCGCGGGCGGCCTCGTGGATGCGGGCGACGGCGTCGTCGGACAGCCGCGAGCCCGGGCGGTTGTTGAGCACGAGGCTCACCGCGGTCTTGGACAGGCCCGCCTTCGCGGCGACGTCGGCGAGCGTCGGTCGCTTGTTCACCCTCACCTCTTCGTGGAGCTCGTCGGCACCGCCGACGGACGCGCCACCCTGGCGTCGCGCTGTCAGCGTACCTCACGCATACGGAGGCGTTGTCCACATCTGCGCTGGTGAAAAGGATTTAGCAAACCCTTGCGCGGCGGGTCGCCCTGGCTCTACCTTCTCGTGCTGAAAGGTTTTAGCAGATCAGACCTGACCCGGAGGAACCAATGACGCTCACCTCGACCCACCGCCGTCGGCTCGCCGTCGGCCTCCTCGCCGCCGCCCTCCCGCTCTCCCTCACCGCCTGTGCCAAGGGCAGCAGCAGCGCCGCCTCGGGCGGCGGGGGAGAGCTGACGATGTGGACGCACAACGCCGGCAACAAGGCCGAGCTGGCCGCGATCCAGAAGATCGTCACCGACTACAACGCGAGCCAGACCAAGTACAAGGTCAAGGTGCAGGCGTTCCCTCAGGACTCCTACAACCAGTCGGTCGTGGCCGCCGCGGCGAGCAAGAAGCTGCCGTGCATCCTCGACATCGACGGCCCGAACGTGCCGAACTGGGCCTGGGCCGGCTACCTCGCGCCGCTCGAGGGCCTCGACGCGACGCTGTCGAAGTTCCTGCCGAGCACCGTCGGCAAGTTCGAGAGCAAGACGTACTCCTACGGCTACTACGACGTCGCGCTCGTCATGGTCACCCGCAAGTCGATCCTCGACGCCGCCGGCATCCGCATCCCGACCGTCGACTCCCCGTGGACGAAGGACGAGTTCACCGCCGCGCTGAAGAAGCTCAAGGCGTCGGGCAAGTACCAGTACCCGCTTGACCTCGCGACGAGCTTCACCGGCGAGTGGTGGCCCTACGCGTACTCGCCGATGCTGCAGAGCTTCGGCGGCGACCTCATCAACCGCAGCGACTACAAGTCGGCCGAGGGCGCGCTCAACGGCCCCAAGGCGGTCGAGTGGGCGAAGTGGTTCCGCAGCCTCGTCACCGACGGGCTCGCCCCGCTGAAGTCCGGCACCGACCCGGCCAAGGACTTCATCGCCGGCAAGTCCGCGATGCTCTACAACGGCACGTGGACCGCCGTCGACACCCGCAAGGCCTTCGGCAAGGACACGCTCTTCCTCCCGCCGCCGGACCTCGGCACCGGCCCGAAGATCGGTGGCGCGTCGTGGCAGTGGGGCGTCTCGACGAACTGCTCCGACCCGGCCGGCGCGCAGGACTACATGAAGTTCGCCGCGCAGGACAAGTACGTGGCCGGCGTCGCCCGCGACACGAACAACATCCCAGCCACCGACGCCGCGGCCGCGCAGGTCGAGGGCTACGGCGCGGGTGGTGAGAACCAGGTGTTCCGCGAGTACTCGAAGAAGTTCGCCGTGCTGCGCCCCGTGACGCCCGGATACCCCTTCATCGCCACGGAGTTCACGAAGACCGCGCAGGACATCCTCAACGGCGCCGACCCGAAGACCGCCCTCGACCAGGCGGTCAAGGACATCGACGCCAACCAGAAGTCCAACGGCTACTTCCAGTGAGCGCCTGACATGTCGACCATCACCTCCACCCCGGGTGGGCAGCCGACGCCCGACGCGGCCGGCGCGTCGGGCGGCACCCCGGCCGACGCGTCGGGCGGGCGTCGCGCCGCGAAGCAGGCTCACGCGTCCGTCGGGAAACCCCAGCACGTCAAGGGAACCCGCTCGTCGACGACGGTGGCGCTGCTCATGCTGCTGCCGGCGGCGGTCCTGCTCATCACGTTCCTGCTCATCCCGATCGGGCTGACGTTCGGGCTGGCGTTCACCAACGCGCGGCTCATCTCGCCGCGGCCGGCCGAGTTCATCGGCGTCGACAACTTCGTGCGGCTCTTCTCCGACGACACGTTCTGGGCCTCGCTGCGCAACACGATCGTCTTCGCCGTGGTCATCGTGCCGGTGCAGTCGGCGTGCGCGCTCGGGCTGGCGCTGCTCGTCAACGTCAAGATGCGCGGCACGAACTTCTTCCGCACCGTGTACTTCCTGCCGGTCGTCACCTCGATGGTCGTCGTGTCGATGCTGTGGCTGTTCATGTACCAGCCGAACGGCCTCATCAACCAGGTGCTGCTGAAGTTCGGGATCGTGGGGCCGGACTGGCTCGACGACCCGAGGACGGCGCTGCTCGCGATCATCCTCATGTCGGCGTGGCAGGCGATGGGCTTCCACATGGTCATCTGGCTCGCCGGGCTGCAGACGATCCCGGGCGAGCTGTACGAGGCGGCCGAGCTCGACGGCGCGGGGCCGTGGGAGAAGTTCCGCTACGTCACCTGGCCGGGGCTGCGCAACACCCGCACGTTCATCCTCATCACCATCACCATCGCGGCGTTCGCCCTGTTCACGCAGGTCAACATCATGACCCAGGGCGGGCCGCTCGACTCGACGTCGACCGTCGTGCTCATGGCCGTGCGCACCGGGTTCCAGCAGCAGCAGACGGGGTACGCGTCGGCGATCTCGCTCGTGTTCTTCGTGCTCGTGCTGCTCGTGACCCTCGTCCAGCGGTTCCTCATCCGTGACAAGGAGGCCACGCGATGACCGCCACCACCGCACCCACGGGTGCCCGCGCGTCCGGCAAGCGGTCGGCGCGATCGTCGGCCCCGGCGTCCCAGCCGGCGTCCCAACGCGCGTCCAAACCAGGGGGCCGGACGCGTGTGGCGCTCGGCGTGCTCCTGCGGGTGGCGCTGTGCCTCGTGTTCGGGCTGCCGCTGCTGTTCATGGTCGTGTCGAGCTTCAAGCCCGACCTGCAGATCTTCGGCGACCTCGGCGGGATCAAGGCGTTCCTGCCGGTGGGTGACCTGTCGCTCGACAACTACACGGGCGTGTTCGGACGCGTGCCGTTCGCGACGTTCCTGACGAACTCCGTCGTCATCTCGGTGGTCACCGTGGTGGCCGGGGTGGTCGTCAACTCGATGGCGGCGTTCGCGCTGTCGCGAATCACCTTCAAGGGCAGCGGATGGGTGCTCGGCGTCATCCTCGCGACGCTCATCGTGCCGTTCGAGACGCTGGCGCTGCCGCTGCTGTGGTGGTCGAACAAACTGCCGTTCCTCGGGCCCGACGGGATCAGTGAGGGCTGGCTCGACACGTATCAGGTGCAGATCGTGCCGTTCGTCGCGAACGCCTTCTCGATCTTCCTCTTCTACCAGTTCTTCGACAGCATCCCGAAGGAGCTCGACGAGGCGGCGCGCGTGGACGGGGCGGGGTGGTTCCGCATCTACCGCAGCATCGTCATGCCGCTGTCGGGGCCGGCCGTCGCGACGGTCGCGATCCTCACCTTCCTGCCGACGTGGAACCAGTACCTGTGGCCGCTCATGGCGGTGCAGTCGGAGGAGCTGCGGCCGGTCATGGTGGGCATCGACTACTTCAAGCAGCTCAACACCTCGTGGGGGCAGATCATGGCCTACGCGACGATGATCACCGCCCCGGTGCTCGTCCTGTTCGTGGCCTTCCAGCGGGCCTTCATCAACTCCATCGCCACCTCCGGCGTGAAAGGCTGAATCGTGTTCCGTCTGCCCGAGGCCTGGGTGTGGGACTTCTGGACCGTCGACGACGGCGAGCAGTACCACCTCTTCTTCCTCTACGCGTCGCGTGCTCTGCGCGATCCGCACGCCAGGCACTACCGGGCCTCGATCGGGCACGCGGTGTCGCACGACCTCGTTCATTGGGAGCGGGTGGTGGACGCGCTGGTGCGCTCGGACGCGCCGGCGTTCGACGACTGCGCGACGTGGACCGGATCGGTGGTGCGGCACCCGGATGGGCGGTGGTTCATGTTCTACACGGGGGCCTCGCTCAACTCGTTCGGAGCGAACGTGCAGTCGATCGGGTACGCGACGTCCTCCGACCTGATGGTCTGGGACAAGGCGCCGGGGCCGGTGCTCTCTGCTGATGGGGTGATCTACGAGAAGTGGGCGCCGGCTCCCGAGGGCAACTGGCACGACGAGGCGTTCCGTGACCCGTGGGTGTTCGCCGACCCGGTCGGGGACGCGTGGCACATGCTCATCACGGCGCGGTCGGCTGTGGGGCCTGCTGACGATCCCTCGGACCGGGTGGACCGCGGCGTGGTGGGGCACGCGTGGTCGGCCGACCTGGAGAGCTGGGAGCTGCGTCCGCCGCTGTCGGCGCCAGGGCACGGGTTCGGGCAGCTCGAGGTGCTGCAGCCGTTCGTCGTGGACGGGCGGCAGGTGCTGCTGTTCAACTGCCTGGCGGGGGACGCCTCGGACCGGCTCAAGGCGACGGGGACCGAGGGCGGCGTGTGGATCGCCTCGGCGGAGTCGCCGCTCGGGCCGTACGACATCGCCGGCGCCCGACGCATCGACGACCCGAGCCTCTACGTGGGCAAGTTCATCACCCACCGCGAGAGCGGCGAGACCAAGTTCATGGCCTTCCGCAACGAGACGGGCGGCCAGTTCATCGGCGAGATCACCGACCCGTATGCCGTCACCTGGGAGGGCGACCGCCTGGCCCTCACGCAGGAGTTGCGCGCCTCGCCTGCCGCACCCCCCTGAGCCGCTGGGTCAGTGCCCTGAGAGACGAAGCGGGCGGCCGACTGGTGAGCTGCGACACCGGTGGAAGCGTTGTGCCTCGGGCATTAGGGCAGCGGGATGCTGTGCGCGTGAAGGAGCTCTCCGCGGCGGTGTCCGCCACCTATCCCATGACGCCGCCTACTGCTGCGTTCCAGAGCCTCGGTGCGGATCTGCTTGGGCCAGAGCGAGGAATGCGCGACAGCGCCGCTAGCAGCAGCCCCCCGCGCCGGTGAAGCCGGCGCCTTGACGGAGAAGACCATCCTCTTCAAGAGGCTTGGCCGTTAGATGAAAAGAGCGGAAGCAGTCAAAGTCGTGGTGGCCAGCCGACCCATGAAGAGGAAATGCCGACAACCGCGGCACGACCTGACTCAGGCTGTCGGGGATCGGCTGAGCACTCATCTAGAGGAGGCCTGCGCCCTTGCCGGGGAGTCTCAGGAAACCTTCGCATTGTGGAGAGCGCGATTCGCACTTGCTTCACTGCGTCTTCGGTTGCGTCCTAGGTCCTGACGCGTTGGAGTGCGACGTCAGTGCCACCGAGTCGTGCGCTCGCGAAGTGACGTACAAGAGATCCATCCCGGTTGGCAGCCGAGGGGGCCGCCATAGTGGCCGCTCAACGGGCCTCGCGGGCCCCGTGCGGGGAACCCTCTCCAGCCAGAAGGAAAGTGGTATCTAGCCGTATCTACATCCGCAATGAGTCGCCTCGGACTTGGGCGGGTCGTAGACCCGGGAATGACTGGGCATCCGACGTGCGGTGGTGGAGAGCCTCAATTGTCCGGCTCTAAGGCAGCTCCTCGGCATATCCCTCCTGCTGCAGTTTGCTGAGGACTTGTAGGGCCACCCGCGACTGAGGCTCGGTGGGAATCACGCGCGGCATCTTGGCACATGTCTGCAGAATGCCCACATCCTTCGCGGTCAGCAGGCCGCGCTGAGCGACTCCCCAGTTCAAGGCGTGCTGCCAGAAGCCCGCGCCCGCCGTGACCACGGCGGCTTGGATCTCGATGCCGTCGTCGATCTTCCTGACCGATGCCGCGTTCTCACGCTGCTCACGATGTCCCGCCAGGGTTTCAGTGGCCCCCATCAGGCCGGGCGGCCATGGGACGTCTGCTTGGTTCACGCGGTCCCAGCAAGCCTGCTGCTTGGCCCACTCCGTGACGTTTCTGTGGGTGGAAGGAGGGTCGACGAGAATCGAGTTCACGACCTCCGCGCATGCCTCCAAGGCACGAGTCGTCGGCTCGTCAATCCCTTGACGGTTCCACACCGCGTTCATGTCGAGCACGCGGCCCTTGCGCTTGAGGTCATGGGACAACTTTGCCAGCGTGTATGTGACGATGTTGGCTCGGTATCCGCCCTCATACCAGCTCTGCTGAGGAACCAGACGTTCTGTCTCCCGGAACAGGATCGCGCACGCGATGGCCTCCCGGAAGTAGAGCTCGTTGACGGCCTTCTCGTTCCGTTCCCATTCCTTCGCCACATGTTCGGCAAAGGCGACGAAGTTCTTCTGAGCCCCTCGACTCACGATGTGGGGCGCGCCGAGCCAGGTCATCTGGAACTTCGCCAGATCGGTCTTCGTGAAGACCTGTCGCTTGGGATACTCAGCATCGAAGGCCCGGCGCGCTGCCGGGCTCAGCTTTCCGCGGTCGTCTTGGTACTGCCCGCGAGCTCGCTCGTAGAACCACTTCGTCTTCTTGAACGACCCGTCGGGTGATGGGGCGAACATTCTGCGCGACATGTCTTGGACGCGGATGTGGAACGGGTGGTTGGCGAAGAAGTCTGCGGCGTTGACGCGGTTCTGGGTGTTGGCGTACTGGGAAATCTTCGGAACGACGTCCACGGTCAGCTCGGGTCGAATCACGGAGAGCTTCACCTGAACGAAGACATGCGACAGGTCGACCTTCGCGCGCATCGCCGCGTGTACCGATGCGGTCGTCTGCCCCCCATTCACGATCTGCAGGTTCGTGAGGTGAGTGATCTCGAGCCCGCGGTCGGTGAGTCGGGTGCCCACGGACTCAGCAGTCGCGCTTAATCCGTTGTTGTAGGAGAGGAACATCGAAGGTTCATTGGTCAAGGTGTTGCGGATCCCCTTGTTGACGTTTCCACGCGCTTGGAGGAACACACGGACGTTCTGTTCGAGTAGTCGGGGACCCCATCTGTCGTAGATCGCAGCCAACTGCTCACCCGGGATGACAAGCAGAAACGCCTGGAGTTCCTCACCCGCGGAGTGCGCGCGGAGTGCTGGCAGCGCTCCTCCCAGCTCGAGAAGATCAAGCTCCACGGCGCCGCTTCCGCGCCCGAGCAACACCAGGTCGGCCAGGGCCTCAATATCCCAGACGCTGTGGACCACAGGCACGCCGTCGATCTCATCGGCATCCTTGCCGTCGATGCGCGAACTGAGCTTGCGGTCGGTCAATAGCAGGAGCCGAATCTTCTGCACACTGTTCCATCGGCGGGCGATGAGATCCGCCAAACCGAAACCGGGATCGGCTGAACTCATCGCGGAGCGGAATTCCGGCCGAAGGCTCTGCTTTATGAAATTCCGCGTACGTCGGAACGCGGCGTCCATCTCAGTGCGGGTGAGAGTGCCGATGTCGGGCGTGAGGTCTGCCTCGACCGTCACGAGAGTCAGCGTCCCTGACTCAAGGGGGTCTCCTCCGTAGCCGTCGACGCGGATGCCTCGGGCCTCGTAGAACGCACGGTCCGCGGTGTCCAGTTCGCCGGCGTCGACAAGGTGCTGCGTGAACAGGTCGAAGAAGGCGTCGGCCACATACGTGCCAGCCCCGTCGGCTGCCACGAGGACATCTTGGTAGAACTCGGAGTGGAAATCAGACACGGTCACTTGGAACCGTCCTTCCCCACGAGCAACCGATCGACATCGGGCCAGGTGCACTGGTAGGGGTCGATGGCGTTGAGGTCGACGGTGTATCGCACATTAGAGATCCCTGTCGCAACTGCAGAAGCCTGAATCCGGGGAAAGTCCTCCGTCACGCGGTAGAGCCTGTGCTGCCCCTCCGACCACCTGTACTCCGAGTAGTCGTCCGCCCAGTAGAACCCTGCCGCGGAGAACCTATCCTCGAGAGGCTCGAGAAGGGCCTCGTCGAGCTCGCGCACCCAGTCGAAGAGCGACTTAGCCGTGTCGTTGAGGGTGGACCCCCCACCGGTGACGGCAGTGTTCAGATCGATCACGTGTAGGAACAGGAGATCGACGCCGTCACCATCCAGCTGGTCTTCGCTGCTGATGCGGACGTGTGGTGTCGCCGCACCGCGCCGTGCCTTCGCCTCGATGGCGTGGGGCCCAATCTCGAAGTCCTTGGGCGCGCCAAGAGGGCCTCGCCACGCGGTGATTGCAGCGGTGGCCCCCAACACTTCGATCAGGTGTCGAAGCACCTGGATCTCGCCGATGAGGCCCTTCTGTTCCTCGGGGGAGAGCATGCCGGGGCCTCCGCCTCGGAGGAGGTGGTGCCATCGCCAGGTTCGTCGTATCGCGATCTGCGCGGCTGACTCCTCGTCCTTGGCGACATGGGATGCGTCGACGAGATCGCGGCAGAGCCTGAGGAAGATGTCGCCCAAGGATGAGTCGATCAGACGCAGGGATACTCTCGAGCGTCCATTTTCCAGCAGCGCGACTCGGGCCACCAGGCCGTGGAGCTGGGGCAGCCGCGGCGAGGGGTCGACGGTGGGGGTATCCAGAAGCAGCTGCGGCTCACCGTCGTGCGTGATGCTCCAGTAGAAGTCGGCCACGTGGTCGGCTTCGACCCTGCGCGCCCGTCCAAGGGCGATGTCTGTCCACGGGTGGTCAGTCGTCATCGAAGTCGTCCTCGTCTGCGTCGCTCTCGTCGACGAATTCGTCCAGCCACGTTCCGTTCACCACGTATTCAGTAGTCTCATTTGGCTCGTTCGTCGGCGGGAAGCTGATGTTCCACGCGAGCCAGGGCTGGGGAAGCGGCTCGTCCGAAGCGCCTTCGAGGTGGAGGAGATGGAGTCCGAGTTGCGGCCTCTCGCGTTGCAGACGGTAGACGCGCGCCGGGTAGTTGTACTTGCCGTTCCGAGGTGCGTTCTCGTGTCGGTACGTTTCCTCCGCTGCCGCGATCTGCTCTGAGGTGAGACCGACCTTCTCATCGTTGGGGTCCAGAAAGTTGGCTTTGCGGAACTGAACCCGGCCGCCGCGTAGGTCAACCGTGCGCGACCGCAAGTTCAGACGAGGACCGAGGGCCTCGCTCTCGCCGCCGGTGCCCGGGCTGGTGCGCTGAGCGATCAAGACGTCCCACAACGCAACCTCGCCGGCGCGTCCTTCCAGATACGTGAGAATTGCGGCCGTGTCCGTGAGCATCGAATAGGAGTTGTTCCTGAACCTCTCGAGGAATCCCCTCACCATCTCGAGGGGAACATCACGGAGGAGCATCCCGCCGGGCACTGCTTGCGGAGATGTCCTTTCCGAGACGGCTCGCACGAGGTCGCGGCCACAGTCGATGTTGGTCTGGCGGCTACCCGGCGAGAGCGCAATCGTCTGTACGTTCCTCTCTGCCAGCCCGATGCGGACGGTGCGCGTTTCCGCTGCACCCATCTTGTTGCGGGCAGTGACGATGAGTGTCGCGGGATGCGAGCGGACTTTGAGCCCGAAGTCAGCCGGCGAACCACCGTCGGCCGCCATCTTTCGCAACTCTGCGCGCAGTTCGTCCACACTCTCTGCGATGTGGGCGTACCACCCTGCCACCTCCTCGGTCATCCAGATGCGACAGAGGTCCTCGTACCGCGGTCGGTAGCCGAACCACCGACCCATCTGGAGAAGGGTGTCGTACATCTGTGAGTTCCGCAGGAAGTAGGTCGTCGACAGGCCTTCGAGCGTCAATCCGCGTGAGAGAGCCAACCCACCGACGGCAATGACGTGCAGCCCCTGAGGCTGTTGAGCGTAGTCAAGGCGGTCAGCGGACCTTCCGTTTATGATTGCGACCCTGATGGGGGCGGCGGCCTCCCAGAGTTGCGCGAGGACATCCGCCCACTCGACGTCCGTGGCGCCGAACTCGGACATGAACACACGCTGGAGGGCGGCGATCTCCGGATCCTTCCCGGCGTGGTCCTCGGGCAGGGCGTGGTTGAGTCGTGCTGCGTCTTGAACCGCTTGAAGCTGATGGGTCACCTGTCGGCCAATGGCGTTCTGCACAGCGACAAATCGCGAGGCGTTGACGAGCATGCTGGAGTGCTCGGTGCCATCTCCCCTGATGATGCGGATGGCGCGCGTGAGCACGAAGGCTCGGACAGCGTCGATTAGCGATTCCGGAAGCTGGCTCAGGGGATGGTTCTTCTTGTGTGAGAGGGGCAAGACATCCTCGGCGTCCTCGATCCAGCGCAGGAAGGAGTCTGAATCCTCGAGGAAGATGCGTGTGGCGCCGAAGTAGTTGGACGGAGCATCGAGGCTCACGATGAAACTCCGGGGGAACAGATCCTCGCTCACCATGTCGTTCGGGGTGGCGGGATCGATGAAGATGTTCGCGAACGGCGTGGCCGTGTATCCCACGTATGCACTGCGACTGAACGTGTCCAGCAGGCTCCGGATCAACTTGTTGATCGCCGACACCTCGTCGCGGGAGTACGCGACGTTGATCGAGGCGTTGTCAGCCTCGTCATCAATGAGTAGAAGAGGATAAGGAAGCTGCTCACCGCGGGGAGGTTTGATCCAAGCCAACAGGTTCTTAAGCGTTGTCGGGTTCTTCTTGATCACGAAGACGGCTGGCTCATTGAGCGCGTCGAAGGAGAAGCCCATCGCGTCGGCCGTCGCCTTGGTGAAGTCATGTGTGCTCGAGGTGAGGCCGACCGGTCGCCGGGTCGGGTCAATCTGGCCCACGCCGAGACGCTCCCGCCTCACCGAGGCGCCTTCGCGCACGCGATGCTCCCCGATGAAGCCCTCGTCGATGCGCCCCTGCGTCTGATTGCGAAGGTTGTTGTGGATGCCCGCGATGATGATGATGACTCGGAAGCCGGCATCAGCAGCCTTGCACACCAGGCCTGTGTAGTGAGCGGTCTTTCCCGACTGCACGTTCCCCATGACCAGGCCGCGGCGATCCCAGGGCCGCTCCGACTTTGGGTTCGCGAGCAGGTCGAGAACTCGATCGGTGCTTGACCCCATCTCGGCGACGACGGCAGGAGGGAGGCCGCCGCGGTGCAGCACCGTCCGGTAGCGGTCCCAGTAGAAGGGATCGATGTCCTTGCGCCGCGCGTCAAGCCAAGGTTCGTGGTCCTTCTTGACGACGACGTCGTCTTTGATCTGGATGTCCACGAGCGTCTCTATGCGCTTGACGACGGCGGTCACGTCTTCGGCGCCTACATTGACGCCCACCATGATCGAGGGAATCACAGAGCCGAGTGACTCCACTATGGTTCGCAGGAATTCCGGTGTCGGCGATTCACCGTCTTCGATGCGTCTCAGGATGACCGGATAAGCCATCCTGAATAGTTCGTCTCGCGCGCTCATTGATGAGCCCCTCTCAGGTTGTCTAAGGAGAAGTCACGCGGGGTCACTGCGCCGAATGCTCCGTCTGGAGCCTTCCTATCACGGTGGCAGCTCGCGCCCAGTTCGACTCCAAGACGGGATTGGAACGAAGAGCCATGCCGACTTCCAGCCAGGACAGACCGCCGTCGATGAGTTGCACTGCGATCGAGGTGATCAAGAGTTCCAAGGCTTCGTCGCTGGCATCCTCGCCCTTGACTAGGTGCGGGCTGTCCCCGAGGTCAACGATCAGGGAGTCGATGGGGAGGCTGGCTCCCAGGAGTTCAAGCACGCGCCTCAGTTCGGGCTCGGCCTCGCTGCCCACGTGTCGCATCAGATCCGTAATGGCGGGATGGCTCGCGTTGATCGCGTAGCGGATTCCCTCATGAACGGCTCGCCGTTCCCAGACCGGGTAGTGCTCAGTCGCCGTCAGCCGCTTCCCCCGGTTCACGTGAACCCTCTTCGATGTCGCGCCGAGGCGCTCCACGATGCGCTTGAGGCGCTGACGCACCACGTGAGGGGGGTATGCCGAGGCCTTGAGGACGTCGATCTTCCAGAGATGGTCCATCCCGTTGGGAATATCAACTCGAACCCGGGCGAGCTTGGTGAGTTCGGTCTGCTTGGCAAGCCCGAACCATGTGCCGTGAACGATGAGCCGTCCGGAGCGATACAGGTAGAAACCCTGCTCCCTGAGATAGCCGCGCGGCCCCGCGTATCGCTCCCACTCGGCGGGAGCAACTTGGCTGAAGTGCGGAAGCGTGTAGGCCTTGGCCTCCACTTTGCCTCCTGCCACGCCGATGACCTCGTTCGGGTCCGTGATGGTGGCGGGATGGCCCGGGTTGAAGGGGTTGTGAGGTGTCAGGGCACTTCGATTGAGTGAAAGCGATACCTTCCGGATCCCTCGCTCACCTTCCATGAAGCGATGGAACACAAGCTCCAGATGACTGGCAGCGGAGGCTACGCGCCGGTTGAATTCCCTGGCAATCTCGTCGAGAGCTTCAGAGTCGATGACCCTGTCGATCTCCTCCCACAGCACCAGGGTCCCGTGCTCACCCAGTTCGTCCGCCCACGGAAGGTCCTCCGGTCGGGCGGGCACCTGAACCTCCCACTCGTTCGTGTCGTAGACGTGGTCCAGATCCCATCGTGCAACGTGCCACGTCGAATCCTGCCGGGTCGCGACGGTCAGTCGACGGCATTGGGAGAAGGAAGCCGTCTTCAGTCCCAGTCCGAATCGGCCCAGGTCTTCGGCATCGCGCGTCTCCGATGGGTCCTTGCTGCCGAGGCGCATGGCCTGCTGCAACTCGGCGGCGGACATCCCCTTGCCGTCGTCGACGACCGCCAAACGGGGATACCCGTTGTTGGCATCGGCGAAGATGCGCACCGCGGTGGCCTCAGCCGTGATGGAGTTGTCGATCACGTCGGCTAGGGCCGTCTCGAGCGTGTAGGAGAATCCCCGCAGACTGCGAATGAGAACGGCTGCACTCGGCGGCGCCAAAAACGTATCCACGACGACCTCTCTGTTGATGGCAGGAGCATGCCACGGTCCCAGCAGTCATTGCCTACACCACCATCGATGAGGTCCTCGCGCACTGTAGGGCCTTGCGGACTGATGCCCCTCTTCCGAGAACGAGAAGGTCTGACGGCGCCAACGCCACCGGGCGGGGACCAGCGCCCCATGCGCCAGCCTCCTTTGCGTCACATGTCCAACCAGCGTCGACGCCCGCCGACCTACCACGTGCTGCAACAGCTTGCCGTCCAATGCCGCTTTCCGTGTAACCGGAGGCGACGCCCTTGAACTAGGCTGCGCGACTTCTTGTTACCGAGTCCAGGATGTAGGGCTCCATCAGCTGCGCCACCGCGCGGACGGCGGGAACCACCACGCTGTTCCCGAACTGCTTGTACGCTTGGGTGTCGCTCACCGGGATCCTGAACGAGTCGTCGAAGCCCATCAGGCGGGCGCACTCGCGCGGCGTGAGGCGTCGCGGACGATGGCCGATCTGCTCGACGAGGATCTCTGACCCGTCCTTGTAGTAGCGGGCGGATAGGGTGCGGGTCGTCATGCCCGGTCGCACCAGGCCGTAACCGAATCCGTTGCCGGCAGCGCGATGCTTGGCAGCGTAGTTCTGCAGGTACTCCCACAACTTCGGCGTCAGGGTGAACCGCTCGGGCACGACGTTGCGCTCGTGGTCGAAGTACTTGCCCTCGTCGTGGGGAAGCACGGGTTCGGTGCCGTCGGTGCGGTGTAGAACCGACTCGAGCTTCGGCTTCGTCGCGGGAACGTCGAGCTGCTCGAAGCTGAAGTCGTTCTCCTCGCGGAAGCCGACGATCATGATGCGCTCGCGGTTCTGCGGTCGGAAGTGGATTCCGTTGATCACCTCGAACCGGACGTGATATCCGAGCTCGTTCTCCAAGGTGTGCCGAATCACCGCGAAGGTCCTGCGGCGGTCGTGCGTCTGGAGGTTCTTCACGTTCTCCAGCAGGAAGGCGGCCGGGCGCTTGGCCTCCAGGATCCGCTTGACGTCGAAGAACAGGGTCCCCTGAGTCGGGTCCAGAAAGCCGTGAGCGCGGCCGAGGGCGTTCTTCTTGGACACGCCGGCGATGGAGAAAGGCTGGCAGGGGAAGCCGGCCAGCAACACGTCGTGGTCCGGAACCTCCCTCGCGGCGTCCCGGACCTCAGTGATGTCACCGTTGAAGACGTGGTCCTCCCGGTGTGGGAAGTTCGCGGCGTAGGTCTGCTGCGCGTAGGGGTTCCACTCCGAGGTGAACGAGCACTTGCCACCGATGTCCTCGAACGCCTGCCTGATGCCGCCGATGCCGGCGAAGAGATCCGCGAACTTGAAGGACCCCTCGCTTCTGTCGACCGTGAGGTGCATCCGAATGGCGTCGCCCAAGTAGGCCGGGCACGCCGACTCGTGGTTCTCCCAGCGACGGACCGTCCGCTCGTTGACCGACAGGAGCTTGGCGATCTCCTGAAGGGTGTTCTGACGGCGGAGTTCGAGGAGCATCTCGTGGGAGCTCTTCGCGGTCATGGCTGGGCCTTTCGTGGGGACGGGTCGCGGACATATTGCCCGGAGGGCGTCCCCATCGGTGGGAGCCACGCCGAAGCGTACTCGAACGTATGTGCCACCTCTGACAGTGGACTCCCGCAGTCGAACCGGGCCACCTGGTAGCTGGGGTACGGTCCGCCAGGGGCACGATCGGCGGCGTGCGCCGCGTTACGGTGAGCCCATGGTTGAGTCATGGGCCAGTTCACCGGCTGCGCGAGCGACCATGCAAGGCAATCGCGGTCGGGACACCGCCCCGGAGCTCGCGCTTCGGCGTGCTGTCCATGCCAGAGGACTCAGATTCTTCGTGAACCGCCGGCCAGTCCCTTCGCTGCGCCGTACGGCGGACATGGTCTTCCCGCGCCTGAAGCTGGCCGTGTTCCTCGACGGCTGCTTCTGGCACGGCTGTCCGGAACACCATGTGCAGGCCAAGGCGAACGCCGGTTTCTGGGCTGCGAAGGTCAGGCAGAACCGGGAGCGGGACGCGGACACAGATCAACGGCTTGCGTCGGAGGGATGGACGACGCTTCGCATATGGGAGCACGTCCCAACAGCAGGGGCGGCTGACTTGGTGGAGGCTACGGTTCGCCGCCTCGGGCGTACAGGCGACGTGATATCGGAGCAGCTTCTCTGATACGGAGTAGCTCCACCCGCCGGCGGGGCGCGGGCGTAGATGCAAGTCCCGACGTCTGCAGCCCTCGCGACTGCTCCGCGGGGACCGCCCAGCGCTTCACGAATCGCGGCTGACGCGGGCGGGCAAAGTCACGTAGTAGAACGCGTGGCTTCCGCTCGGTAGGCACCCCTCGCGCTACCCTGCCGCTCTGCAATGAACGGCGATCGAACCAGGGGGCGGCGTGAAGAAGGCCGAGCGGGATGCGGCGTACGACGCTTGGCTGTCACATCTGACCTTGGACGAGTTGCAGGCTCGCCTGCGGGCGCTCGGCGTGACGAAGGTCGTAGTCAAGCGACTGTCTCCAAAGCAGGACAACTCCAAGAATCAGATTTACTGGCAGGGAAGCCTGAACGCGAATCCCCTTCCTATGGGTGACTTCGTGGAGTTCGAGTCATCGTCAGAAAAGAAGGCCAAGGGTCCGGCCTTCAAAGCGAAACTAGACTTCGCCTGGCTCACCCCCTTCGGAATCAACCCTGCCCCTCAAGCACGGCTCATCAGTTATCCCCAGTACCCAGAGACAAGGTTGGGGAGCCTGCTCCACGGGGCGGAAGACGCACCTCGAACTCTCTTGTCGGGAAGATCATCTTCGACTCCCAACCGACTTCTCCTCCTGGGTGCGGCCGGCACTCGGGTGATCGGTGTTGCACTGTTCCCCAATAGCCCGGCGACCCATACCCTCATGGGCCTGGTAGGGTCAGGCCCCTTTGGAACCTGGGAGATAGCGCCTCAATCACACTCCATTACTGCCGTGGCACTCCTCGCCGAACTTCGCGGCGTGTATGACATGGCGCCTGTCACGGGGTGCAAGATAAAGGGCGGGGTGGTAGTCCCGAGCAAGGACCAGAACGTGGGAGGCACGACGCTCGAAACCCTTCTCGGCGTGCGTCCAAATGCGCGTGATGAACCCGACTTCCACGGTTGGGAACTCAAGTCGTACAGCAGCTCACGTGTCACGTTGATGACCCCGGCGCCTACGGGAGGCGCCATCATGTCGAGTGACCCAGATGTGTTCATGCGCAAGTTCGGATGGCCCAACGACAAGGGGACTCGCTGGGACTTCAATGGGGCTCACACCGCCACGCGGGACCCGCAGGGGAAAGCGACGACGCGGATGATCCTTACTCCGTCCGAGATTCAGCTAGTCCACAAGAGTGGCGGTGACATCGCGATGTCATGGCGAATTGCCGACCTGCTCACGCATTGGTCGCGAAAGCACTCGCTGGCGGCTTATGTCCGACGTCCGCGAGGGACAGCCGCCGGTCTGACCTACGGCCCATACGTTCAACTGGGGCAAGGTGTTGATTGGAACCGATTCCGGGAGGCATTCCAAAACGGCACAATCGCGCTTGACCCCGCCTATAACTGGATCACTGGCGCAACAAAGATGACAAAGGAGCGGGCCCAATTCCGCTGCTATCCGCACGAGCTGGCATCTCTCTACGAGCGAGTTAGCGCGCACGATTTGCGCCATTCAAGGTCCAGCAGGCGTCTCGCGCGCGTCAATCTTCAGGCGGAAGGCATAGTGCTGCCCGACTGGATTTGAGCGTCAGGGTCAGCCAGGGCGCCGCGTCACGCCACTCGTCGGAGAGGCGCGCCACGAGGAGAGCCTCGATCTGCTCATCGCACTCAACAGCGGTGTGCCGGGTAGTGCTAGCAACGGTACACAGCCTCGCGCCTCAGGCCCCTCTCGGCACGTCTCAGTTGCGAAGATGAGCGCATGCGTACGGTGGCGATCTGGCTCCAGGTGCTGGGCTTCCTGTTCGAGTTCTGCGGCATCGCGGTCGCCGTGCATGAGATCCGCTCTAGGAGCAGGAGCCTCACCAGTTTCGAGGAGTCGCAGCGTCACCGGAACATCTACGTCAGCGACAGTGCAGCGATCACGTCGAAGGTCACGGCCTCGCTTGCAGGGGGCAGTCAGCTGACGCCAGAGGAACGCCTTGCGGCTGTTGAGAATTCGATCGACCAGTTGCCCGACTTCATAGAAGAGCGAGCAAGGGCCGCGGCCGACCGGGCGAGAGACGATGCGGCCAGGCACGCCAATGACCTGCACCAGATGTCCACCGAAGAGTTGGAGAAGGTCAAGGTCGCCATGCGAGAGGCGCTCTCTGGCAGCCGTAGAGCGCTGCTCGGCGTTTCTCTACTCGTGCTCGGGTTGCTCCTCCAAGCTGCGGGCACCGTCGCAGGTACGCTCGCGTCGTAACCTCAGCCAGTTCCGCGCTCAGCGGCGAGCGTCACCGCGCCGCACGCCGACCACGGCCAGAACGAGGGACCCGGAGACGGCCCCAAGGGTCAGGACCGCCCAGAGCCCAACGGGTACCTGCGAGAGGGCGTTAGCGGCGGCGCTGACGACGATGCCGGCGACAATTACGGGAAGGGCTCGGCCGTCGATCCGCGCGGCCTCCTCGTCCGCGGCGATCATCCGGCGGCGGAGGGCCTCGACGTCCTCGGTCAGAGCATCGGCCGCGTCCGCCAGCTCCGACGTGAGCCGCGAGAGCTCCGACTCGAGACGCGCGGAGGTGGCGTCGACACGGTCCCGGACGTCGTCGAGCTGGACGACGAGAAGGTCTAGGCGCTCCTCAAGTGTGAGGGTCGGGGCGCGCCCGACCGTGCCCGTTGCCGTTATCGACGCCGAGCCCGCAAGGGCGGCAGAGGTACCCGTCGTGGTGACGAAGACTGCGTCTTGGCCAAACGGTCGACGCAACGCCTTGGCGACGGACGATGCGGCGAACGCGGTTCCGGCCGGGGTGGCGACCACGGCTCCCATCACGGAGATCAAGACCCCAACCCAGAGGGTGATATCTGCTCGCATGGCTTCGGACATGCGGCAAGGGTATGCGTGGGCGCCGACGCTGGCCCGGAACGACGAAGGCCCCACCTCACGAGGGCAACCATGAAATCCAAGACCAACAGCGGGAGACGCGCGGCGCGGTGACGGGTCGCAAACCCCTTCAGAGGCTGAACAGGTCCCCCTGCCCTGGCATCGGCTTGCCCCATTCACTCGACCACGATGACCCAAAATGCGATTTCACTGGGAGGAACTCGAAAGATTCAAAGTACCAAGAGTAGATTGAGTCTGACGTCCGTTCGTCGTGAACTACCACCATTTCGCCGACCATTTCGATGATCAACCGCAAGTCGTCCGCTGCCGCCCGCTCCTCTTCACTGCCGATGTAGCCAGCCGCAAAGGCGTCGCGCGGATCCAGTGCAGCATGAACCTCGAACTCGATCGGGAACTCGTACGTCACCCGGAAGCTAGCGGGTCCGCTTTGTTCCACCGACTTCTTCTCAAGCCACATGCCGCCACTTCCGAAATACTCGATTGATCGGATTTCGGCAGAGCGGGGCAGGCCGAGTTCCTCAGCGCTGAAGTCGGCGTCTTCGAACATGTCCCACGGTGCGAAGGTAGACGCGATTTCCTCATCACGAGCCCTACCCGCGGCATCCCGAAGAGTCTGGGTCTCTTCCCAAGGCACCCGCTCCATCAGCCAAGGTCCGAGGCGATTGACCAGCCGGACCTCACCCGCCAGTCCGACTAACTCCGCCTTTAGCGCGGGGTGCAAAGTGCCGTCGGCAGCGGCAAAATCGTGATCCTGGGTGACCAGAAAGACATCGTGGCCGGCACGCGCGAGCTCGCAACAGTTCAACCAAGTCAGGGTGTCTCGGTATCCGCTTCCGCTTGTATCGAACGGCGCGACGCGATTCGACGCGCGGCGAGCGACCGACTCGTGGTCACCGGTAGGCCACGAAAGGACTTCGACGTCGCAGTTCTCAAGGCGGTCCTGCAGGTATCGGCCGTACGTGTCCGTCAAACCCGTGTCCGGTGGCGATGAGGGCTGAGTCCCGGTTATCCGCCCGAGGGTGGCGGCCGCGCGACGAAATGCAGCTTGAGCCGCCAGGGCCTCCCTTCCGTGGTTCGCGACCACCTCCTGGACTACTGAAGGAGGCACAGCGATTCGAAGCCCTTGGGTTCGAGCCAGGTATCGCAGGAGTTGAAACTCAAGGCTAGCGAGAAACCAGTCGCGATGGATTTGAGTTGCGTCGAGGACTACGACCGTAGGACCTGTGGCTTTTCCCGTCACGAAACGTGAGGGTAACGGAGGACTCGTCAGGTTGATTCGTAGCGCGCGGGCGCCAAGCCGCAAACGTGGAGTCGGCGCTGGGCCGCATCCGGAACTCTGCATGACAGGACGTGTGAAAGTTCTGCTCTCCGCAACGTCATCGCTCGGAGCGCGGCGCCGCAACGCAGAAGGCCCCGCCTCCTCCGAAGGGAGACGGGGCCTGTTGCGTCACACGGCGACCGAGGACGGTGGGTGGCAGTCGTGGAGCGCGGCGAGAGCGACGTCGTGGCGGTCCTTGTCGGTGCGCTTGAGTTGGCCGCCGACGGCGTCCTCGACGGAGACGTAGATGCCCTTCCGGCGCGCGAGCTGTCGAGCGTCACCATGCGCGACCCCGTCGACGCCACCGTCTGACTCAGCTAGATGTTGCTCGGACGGAGGGGTCGCAAACGTCTCCGACAAGCCCACCCAAGTGGCGCAGATTTCGCCCTGACGTCCGAGGCATCTGCCATCATTCTTCTGGGTCAAGAGGCGCGACCGTTACCCACCTTGGAGGGGTCGCCCGGCAACCGGTCCGCCCCGGTGCCGTCCAAGGAAGACCCGGCCGTGCCGGCATCCGTCGGTCTGGCTAGAGCGGGCCTCGGTTCAGGGGCTCCTTGGACCGAAAGGGCTGTCGATGCACCCATCCCTGTTTGCCGAGCCGAGCGTGGCAACTCCGCTGACCGTTCTGGTCGACGACACGCGCGCCTTCCGTGACCGGCGACCCCACCTACAGGTCCGCCGCGGGCACGACGCAGTGGAACTCCTTCGTCGCGTCCGTGGCCGACTGGTCGACGAGCTCTGGCTCGACTACGACCTCCTGGACGGGACGACGTCCGCCGCGGCGGCCGACCATCTCGTAGCTCGAGCAGAGTGCGGTGATCCCCTGTCCATCAACGTGATCGAGGTTCACTCTGCTCGGGTTCCTGAAGCGCTCCACATCACCCAGTGTCTGCGGCGCGCTGGATACCCCGCACGACGATGCTACGGGCAGGGCATCTGGACGCGATTCGACGCAACGCTCCACGATGAGTGGCGACCCGAACCGAGTGGCATTTTGGATCGCCGCAACCCGAGCGGCTGGGAGAAGGCGGCCCCCGCCGGGATCACGGAGGGCGTCCACGCATGATTCGCGATGCCTACCTCACGGTGCAGCTGCGTCTGCACCTTCCAGCCGGACTCCTCGTCATCGAGAGCGCGGAGTCCGGGGTCGCGGTTGGCGATGCCCCCTCGCAACCGGTCCACATCGTCACGGCATACAACCCCCACAGCCGGCAGGCCAATGAGACGGACAACCGTCGCGCGCAGCGCGCCCTGGTCGAACAGCTGGATGCCAGGAACGCGTCGCACCACCCCGCTGCCGGAGCCGACCCTGCGTGGCTGCACGTCGAACCGAGCGTCGCCATCGTCGGGCTCACGCGGCAGGAAGCGGTCGACCTCGGGTGGCGATTCAAGCAGGACGCCATCTTCGAGTGGACGGCTGACGCGTTGACGGTCGTCTCGTGCACGGATCACTCGACCGCCCCGCTCGGCTGGCGCCAGGTCACGCCCGACGCGCGAGACGCCGGCGCCGACCGGGCATGGAGAGAGCTCGGTCTTGCGTCGCCCTACGTCCCGATCGCCGCCGCCAACACGGCCCTGGACCGGGCCCTCGAGGTGGCCGACGACGAGCGGGCCGCGCTGCTCAACGACGTCTTCCTCGCCTTCGCGGCGGACTACTGGGCACCGCGCGTCGAGGCTGATCGAGTGCGCTACTCACAGCGGAAGGAGCAGCAGCACGAGGCGGACCGAGCCGCGGCCGCGGAAGCACGCGCATCCGAGGAGAGGCGCGAGGAGCGTCGCGCCCGTCAGGCGGAGGCCCGCAAGCGCAACGCAGCCCAGCATCGTGAGCACGTCGAGGCAGGATGGCCCGGAAGTTGGCGGCCGCGTCAGGTGAACCAGTGGGTGGATCTCGGCGGTGACATCGAAGAGGCGCGGCGCTGGTCGGAGCAGGGGTGGCCGGCGGCAGATGTCGTGGGCGCGGCTGCAGCCATCGGGAACGCGACGAACCTGCCTCGCTCCGTCGGCGACCCTGACGAGGTGGCATGGTGGGCCGACACTCTGACTGGCATCGCGGTGGGCTCGTGGCCGCAGGTGCCCGCTTCGACGCGGATCTCCGTCAAGCGGTCCTTCCCGGACGGCCGGCGCGAGCGGTGGTTCGTGCTGCCGGACGCCGTTGGTGGCGTGCGGGTCGAGCGCTCCGACTTGCTTACGCCGTCTGCGACCGGACCACGCGAGTGGATGAGCGCCGTTGTCGGGGCGTTCCCCACAGTCGAGGCCGCGTTGGCTGGAGTGCGCGACCTCTCGACCGTCAGTCCCGACATCGTCTGTGAGCTCAACGCGGCGCGAGACATCGACGTGAACCTCCTGCAACACCTCCGCGTCCCGCGAGTTGGCGTCGACCCGGATGCCGAAGACCGAGGCGCCGACGAAGAGGCAGTTGAGGCGGCCGGGCTCGACCTGGACGAGATCGCTCGTCTCGTCGAGGGCTTGCCGTCACGCCTCGTGCACTGCACGGTCGATGGCCAGCCCGTCGTCGCGGTGCGCACCGCTCAAGGCTGGCGGTGGCTCACGGTCGGCGACGACGAGATCGAGAACGGCGGGCTCGTCGGAGAGACCGTCGTCGAGTACCGGTGGTTCAGCGAGTCCGGCGGCGCGCCGATCAGCTGGGACGGAGGCGGATCGATCGGGGTGGTGGCGCCCAAGCTCGCGGTCATCAGGCAGTGGGGTGACCTGGGCGAGCGTCGCGAGTTCATCTCGTGGCCGGCGTCCGCGAAAGGCCGCGCTTGCGTGCTGGCGCGATGGATCGAGGAGTCCGACCTCGAGACCGTCGCGGCGCTCGTGCTCGAGCCGTGGCCGGACGACGAGCAGTGGCTGGTCTGGTACGACGTGTCGATCTCGCTCGACCTGGGGCTTGACGACAACACGCCCGCGGCTCTGCGGCGCCGATTGGCCAGCAATCCTGACTACGCGACGGCGCGCGAGGCAGTCCGTCACCCGGGGAGCACGCCCGGCCGCGCGCTCGCGGCAGCGCTCGAGCGAGCTTCCGAGACGGGGTTCACCGGCGACCTGTACCGGCTGCAGTGGCTCTCCGCCGTCGAGGAGGAAGCACGATGAGCGGCCTTCCGGACGGGTACCGGGACAAGTTGCCGGACGACGCCCTCGTGGAGCTCGCCGCACGCATGAGCGATCAGCCTGAGGGACCCGGGCATCCAGAAGGGACAGCGCCCTGGCGCTGCCACCTGGTCGTTGTCTGCATCGGCAGCGACAACCGCTACCACACGCTCTGCGACGACTGCCTGCATCGAGAGGGTCCGTTCGACGACGCCCTCGAGGCTGAGCGAGTAGTCCTGTGGCACGAGTGGATCACGAAGCAACCGGACGGGGAGACGGGCTACCGAGGCTTCGACGGCTGCGTGTGATCTGGTCTCATCGGCGCGCGCAACTCTGCGTGCGGCGATGAGGCCCCTTGTCGGCGGGTGCGCCTATCGTCGGGCCACCATCACAGGGGAGGGACAAGGATGACGAACGACGACTGGGTTCGGCCCACGGATGAGGTCCTGGCTCGCGCCAAGGAGCGGGCGCTCTCAGCACTCGAGCCCGAGCGGTCGGGATGGCGTCTGCGGCGGTACTACACCGTGACCGGTGACTACGCAGGCGCCAGCTTCGCGTCGATCGGCACGAACGACCCGGAGGGGATCGGGGCGGACGACCTCTTCGCCACGACGCTCCTCAGCGTCCCCATCCCCGCTGGCGCCGCCCGCCTGTTGACTCAGGACGGCGCGACGCGCGAGGCAGTGCACGCTGCTCTGCGCAACCTGCCGACGACCCCGCTCCAAGACGTCGACGACAACGGACTCCGCGACATGGAGGTCTTCTACCGACACGTCAAGGGCGCCCTGGCCAAGGCAGGGGTCGAGAACTCCAACCCATGGGTCACGGCCAGCAAGCTGTGCGCCCGAAAGCGACCCGACCTCTTCCCGGTTCGCGACAACGTCGTTTGTCAGTTGCTCGGGCTCCTGCCAAAGGGCAACTACCAAGTCGACTGGCAAGTCTTCAGCCACCTCGTGGGCGACCCGGACGTCCGCAGGGCCATCGATGCCGCCAAGTCCGCGGCGCTCAGCGACGCGGACGGCGAGGTCGTTCTCGACCGGGAGCCGCTCAGGATCCTCGACGCGGCACTGTGGACGAGCGAAATCATGGGGGAGCCTGCCGCCTGAACGGCGCCGCCACGCGTCGGATCAGCTGGGCCGAACCGGCCGCGTCCAAGTCACGCCGGCGCGGTCGGCGACGACGGCGGCTTGCACGCGGTTGTCGACGCCAAGCTTGGTGCAGGCGCTCGCGACGTGCGTCTTGACCGTCGTCTCACTGACGTAGAGCTCGCGCGCCAGCTCAGCGTTCGACAGTCCACGGGCCAGGCCCGCGACCACCTCGCGCTCCCGAGGCGTCAGCGTGGCGACGAGTCGGGCGGCCTCCGCGCGCTGCGCTGCGAGCGGGTCCTCGCGAACGTGGGTGAACAGCTGAGCCGCGGTCTTCGGCGACACCGCCCCGAGGCCGCCGGCGACGTTGCGGATGCCGCCGCAGATCTCTCCGGGCGACGCTGTCTTGAGCAGGAACCCGTCGGCGCCCGCGGCCACCGCCCGACGCGCCACGTCGTCGGTGTCGAAGACCGTGAACATCAGCACCTTCGGCGCCTCGGGACGCGCCTTGATCGCGGCGATCGCCTCGATGCCGCCCACCCGTGCCATCCGCACGTCGAGCACGACGACGTCCGGCCGATGCGCCTGGATGGCGCCGACGACCTCGTCTCCGTCGCTGACCTCGGCCACCACCTCGAGGTCGGCGGCCACACCGAGCATGAAGCGCAGCCCGGTCCGCACCACCGGGTCGTCGTCGACGAGCATGACGCGGATCGGGCGTCGGGTCTCAGCGTCAGTCATGGATCGTGTCCCTGTCTCGGTCGGGTTGGTGCCACGGCAGGCGGATGGACACCCGGAAGACGCCGTCTTCGTCGACGCCGGCTGTCATGTCCCCGCGGTAGTGCTCGACGCGCTCGCGGACGCCGCTCAGCCCGACGCCGCGTCGGGTGGCGTGCGGACCGTCAGCACCCGCGTCCGTCCTCGGGTGCCCGGTCGGAGGCGGAAGGTGGTTTGCGGTGGCGATGACGAGGTGTCCCTCAGCGGGGCCGCCCGTCACGCTCAGGCGCACCGGAACGGTGGCGGCGTGCTTGCGCGCGTTCGTCAGCAGCTCCTGCACGATGCGGTACGCGGCCTGCGCGATGTGCGGGTCGAGCGCCTCGCCGTCGTCGACGAACACGGTTGCGATGAGCGGCATCCCGGCGGTCACCGAGTCGTCGACGAGAGCCCGGACGTCTCGTAGCGTCCGCGTCGGAGCGGCCACGTCCGCATCTCCAGGGTTGCGGAGGAGGTCGAGCAGGCTGTGCAGCTCGCTGACCGATCGTGCCGCCGTCTCGCGCACGACCCGCGCGGACTCACGCATCTGGGACGCCGCGGTGTCGGTGTCCGCCTGCGGCGCGGTGGCGTCGGCCATGGCCTGCAGCGCGCCCGCGTGGACCGACAGGATCGAGAGGTTGTGGCCCAGTCCGTCGTGGATCTCGCGGGCCAGCCGCTCGCGCTCGGCCTGCCGCGACACCTGGTCGGTCAGCGAGGTGACCGCGTCGCGCTCCTCGGCGACGACCACCTCGGCCGTCCGAAGGTCGGCCCGCGTACGCAGCCAGAGCCCTATGCCGACGAAGGACCCGAAGAGAGCCAGCGTCAGCACCACCGGCACGAACCACGGCACCGGCTCGACACCGAGGCTCAGCATCGAGCCCCAGAACGAGTTGGTGCGCGGCAGCGTCTCGAGGTCGCGCCACACGGCGACGCCCGTGGCGAGGAGCACCAACGGGCCGAGGCGCCACGCGTCCACCCGGGGCCGCCACAGGAGAACCGACACCAGGCCGATGAGCGCGACCGTCGGGCCGAGCTGTCCAACGAGAGCGACGCCGAGCCCGACGATCGTCAGGGCGACCGGGAACCGCCGACGCCAGGCGACGCCGATGGAGAGGGCGAACATCGCGAAGCCGAGCATCGCGGGGATCGCGTGCATGGACCGACCGGCCACGGTCGAGGTTCCCTCGGCGAGTGCCAGCCGCATGTCGAGCGCCGTCGTCGTGTAAGCGGCGTCCGCCACCACGAGGAAGCCGAGACCGAAGGTCCGCAGCCGGCGGAGCCGGACAGCGCGCGGCTGCCCGTCTGGCGCGGAGTCCCGCCGCAGCGGCAGACCTGTGGACACAGGGAGAAGGTAGGCCACCGCGCCGACGCCCACCTCATCCGTCCGGCCATGTCGCCCGCCGCGATCTCATCCTTTCGGTCAGGTGGTCCGGTCTCGTCGGCCGAGGTGGCCGGTGCAGCGTCGGCGCGAAGGTCTGGTCAGCAACCTCACCACCCAGCAAGGAGCGCCCATGAACACCGACCAGACCCAGCCCGGCCAGCCCCAGTCCTCGTGGCAGCCGCCCACCATCCCGGCGCCGCCGGCCCCCGAGCCGCCGCGCAAGAGCTGGTTCGTCCGGCACAAGATCCTCACCGGCCTGCTGGTCCTCGTCCTCGTCGGCATCCTCAGCCAGGCGTTCGGCAAGGGCGGCGACACGACGCCGACCGCGACCACCGGCCCCAGCGCGTCCGAGGGTGCGGCGTCGGACACGGCAGCGTCCGACCAGGCGTCGACCGACGCGTCCGCCGGCGACTCGGGGGAGGCGTCGGCTGACGCCAAGGTGGGCCAGAAGGTCCGCGACGGCCAGTTCGAGTTCACCGTCACCAAGCTGCAGAAGGGCGTCAAGAGCGTCGGCGGCCAGTACGCGAACCAGAAGGCGCAGGGGCAGTACGTGCTCATCAAGGTCACCGTGACCAACATCGGCGACAAGGCGCAGCTGCTCGCCGACTCGTCGCAGAAGGTCAAGGACGCCAAGGGCCGCGAGTTCTCGACCGACACCACCGCCGGCATCTACCTCGAGGACAACAAGGTCTTCCTCAACGAGATCAACCCGGGCAACACCGTCAAGGGCACGCTCGTCTTCGACATGCCGAAGGACGCCAAGCCCGCGTCGATCGAGCTGCACGACTCCCCGTTCTCGGGCGGGGTCACGGTCCGGCTCGGCTGACGCTCCCGAGCCCGATCGTCACGGGTGGGTGCCGCGCAGTGAGGGGTGCGGCACCCACCCGGCAAGCCGCCCGGGCGGGCGACGGGCGTTCCCCACCCCGGCAGCTGTCCGATCCGTGGGCCGAGATGAGACGGGCCCCACCTCGAGAGTTCGAGGTGGGGCCCGGCCGTCAACTGCCCTTAGGAGATCCAGGTCTTGCTGTAGGCCAGCCCGTTCTCGAAGGTGATGTAGACGTAGCCCCCACTCGTGTTCCTCCACCGGTAGCCAGCGTAGGTGCTGCCGTTCGACTCCATGAAGCTGATCCGGGTGCCGCTCGAGCCGAAGACTGCTCGGACGCGGGTGAGCGAGTCGCCGCCGGCCCACGGGGCCTTGATCGTCGAGTACTCGTTCCACGTCACCGTGGAGTAGTTCGTGACCTTGACGACCTTGGCAGTACGCACTCGGTAGCGGGTGGTGTACGTGTACTTGTAGGCCGTGTAGCGGATCGACTTCGTGAACGTGCCGGGGAGGCTGGCGTCGTAGTCATAGATATCGGTGGTCTGAGTGCCGACGACCGGCTCCTCCATCCCGATGTAGGTGCCCTGAACGGCCAGGGCCTTCGTGAGGGTGTTGCCGTTGTAGTCGGACAGGCTGACGCTGCAATTGGCATTCACGGTCCACACGCCGTAGTCGCTGGACGAGGCGTTCGTGATGGTGCAGGAGTCGAGGTTGCTGAAGTCGACGCTGTAGGTGGCCGACTTCGTGGCCGTGTACGGCCACGCCTTTCGGTACTTGAACGTCGAGTACACCGTGTACGTGCCGGAGGCGGTCCAACGCGACTTGACGTTCGTAGCCAAGGTTCGGCCGGTGGCGCTCTTGACGGTGATGCGCCTGTCGATCACGGAGTACCCCGAGACCCCTGGGGCTGCGGAAGGCGCGAGGTTGGCCTTGTACCCGTTCCAGGAGTACGCCGACTGCGTGGTCTTCGCGGTGCGAACCCACGTGACGGCCTGCGCTGAGCTCGGCGTGATCGCGAGCAGTCCGAAGCCGGCGGCGAACAGCGCGACGAGACCTCGCGCCAGATGCTTCTTCATTCTTGTCCAATCGTGCGCGTCGGGAATCCCGACTCGTAAGAAGCCGCGGATCGCCCTGTCGCGCCGCGGCATTGGGCATCCGACCCACAAGCCGACGCCCCGCCGGACGTTACTGAAGTTGCAGATGTGATCTGGCCGGAATGTCGAAAAGTTCCACTGTTTGCTCGTCGGACGTAACCGCGGCAGCTCGCGGAAGGCGTCTCAGACATCGCTGGTGGGCGCCCGGTGAGCAAATGCGTCGGCCGCCCGCACGCCGGGCAACCTCGACAAAACCCCGCAAAGGGCTGCAGGCCGCTCCTACGATCGACGGGCCGGACACCTCGAGGACCCGCAGCCGATCGGAGCGCGATGAGCACGCGACAGGCCGCGACCCTGGTCGGCGCCGGGCACCCGCGTGAGGCGGACGTCCTGCGACTCGCGGTCGACATCGCGCGGCAGGCGGCCGCTGACGAGCCGTTCGCCGAGGAACTCGTCCGGCGCATCGAGGTCGTCCTCGGCGCTGACGGCGGAGCCGGGCTCACGTCGTTCGGGCCGCACGTGCAGGTGGGTGACGCCCCGGCCGTCTTCACCTCGGAGGGGTGCGTGGTCCCGCTGGATCAGGCGGAACGCGCGGCGCAGTACGCCGGCAGCCACCCCTCCTTTGATGCGATGCGCCGCATCGGTGTCACCGGACCGATCCGCACGAGCGACCAAGTGCGCATCGAGCAGTTCTGGGACACACCCGAGTTCGACGCGATGCATGGCTGGTTGCCCGGCGGCGGCCGCTTCCCGGCCGCCATCGCGCTGCACCTCGGTGACACCGACCTCGTGTTCCTCGGGCTGCACCGTGACCGCCGCGACTTCACCGACGACGACCTCGACGCGCTCGCGGTGATCCAGAGCATCGTCGCGCCCGCCCTCACGCTCAACGTCCGGCTCAAAGCGGCGCTCGCGCGGCTGGCCGCCGTCGAAGGCGACGCTGGGGGCCCCGAAGACAGTAGCGATGCCGGCTCGGCCGAAGGGGCCGCCACCGCTGCCGCCCAGCTCCCGACGCTGACCGCGCGCGAGCGGCAGGTGCTCGCGCTCGCGGCCCAGGGCCTGACGAGTCACGCCATCGGTCACCGCCTCGGCCTGAGCGAGCGCACCGTCCGCAAGCACCTGTCGTCGGTCTACGCCAAGACCGGCCTCCACGGGCGCGCGGCGGCGACCGCGTGGTGGGCAGCCAGCGGTGCGCGGCGCAGCGCCGGGCCTCATCGGTAAGCGCCGGGGTGTCGGTTCCGACACCTAGTGCCGGTCGGTCCCGCCGCTCATCCTTGGGTGAGGCGCCGTCGTCGGCCGTGGGAGGGGACGGCGACGGCCGCAGCGGGGGCGAACACCGGACGCCGGCAGCCGGGACATCGACTGCCGACGCGGGCCGAGCGGGGGGATCTGGGTGTGCACGGCAGGGGCTCCGCGCACCCAGGTCCCCGTTGCCCGGACGTCGATGCAGCGCCAGCCGCGCTACGGCCCGTCGCCGGGCGCGGCCGCTTCAACTGCAGTTCACGCAGCCACCGGACAGCGGCATCTCCATGAAGCAGGTCGGGCAGATCGCCCCGCGACGCTCGGGCGCCGCGGCGGTTCGCGGCGTTCGCTCCCGCGTCTCACGCGCCCGCGTGCTCAGGGTCGGCGTCGCGTCGGCGGGGACGTCGGCGCCCCAGTGCCGGTAGCACTCGAGGCGGGCGGCGGCCGCGTGGTTCTCCCGGTCGAGCGGGTCGGCGCTCAGCGACTCACCGGCGAGCCGCAGGACCTCGTCGTACCCGGCGCCGACGTGGCCGTCGTGCTTGTGCACCACGAGCGAGGTGAGGGGTGGTTCGGATCGGACGTGGTTGACCTTCGCCACGTCGGTGACGAGTCCGCCGATCCAGTTCCGCATGCCGGAGTGCGTGTGGAGCGACGAGCGACGCTGGACCTCCTCGGCCAGCTCGGAGTAGGTGATGACGGCGTTGTACCGACCCGCGGTCTCGACGAGCACCTCGTACGCGTGCTTCACCCAGTAGGGCTGGGCCACCTTGGGGGTCACGTACGTCTCGCTGTCCGGCATGGCCGCCACCTTCTTGCTCCGTCTTCCTCGGTCCCGTCGACCCGACCAGTCTCCACCCGCCGGCCCGTGCCCTCGAGGGCCCCGGGATGGACCCCGAAGGACGGGTGGCGAGCGACCAGGGACGCCTCTGCGTCGGGCGCCGGGTGACGTGACGGGCCAGCAGACGACCGTCCGGTGGTCGAGCAGGTCGTCATCGTCGCCGCGGCGGAGGTGGTGCTCGCGGATGGGGCCATCGCTCGCGATCGCCTTCTCGACCACGCCGACCAAGCTCCGCACACCTCGGGTCTCAACGACGTCACCACCGGCACCAACGGCACGTTGCACCCCCGCGGTGTGGTGCACGTCGGGCGCCGGCTGGGACGGCCCGACCGGCCTCGACACCCCGAACGGCACCAGCGCCTTCTGAGCCCAGCCGCAGAGAAGGGGCCCGTCCAAGACGGGCCCCTTCTCCGTTGGTGCCAAGGGCGGGGACAGTCGAGGGGGGCAGCGCCGAGTTGTGCTGATCTACAGCCGTTTTCACGGATCGTCTGCCATACTCCCGCCGACGTCCAGCAGCGCGCGTCCGACAATGTCGTTGTTCAAGGAGGCGCAAGTGGGTCCGGTGAAGTCGCTCTGGGCGATGGTGCAAGGAGACCCGGTATTCATGCGGCGGGTCAACGGATGGTTGGCCGTGTTCTGGATCGCCATGATCCCGATCTCGCTGATGATGGGCTGGCTCAACTCCGTCGTGTACGTGTCGGCGCTGTCGTTGTGGGCCCTCGTGTCGGGGCACTGGTCGGCGTGGCAGGCCGCGCGGGTCGAGGTGCACCAGCAGAAGGAAGCCGCCGAAGCGAGGCGTCAGGACGTTGCCGGCGAGGTCGTGGAGAGGCTCGCGGCCGTCACCGATGTCGTCGACCCGACTCGACCAGCAGCACCCGGCGCGTCCAACCCCGCCACGTAGCTCTTGAAGCCCCCGTCTGGGCACTTCTCGTGGGCTTGGTGCTTTCCGTTCTTTTTGGGGTAAGTCGGGCAGTGACCTGCGCAGGAGAGGCGCCGGAGGGCGCCGGAACGGAGTACCTGATGACCGATTCAGATCTGCCCCCTGTTTCCCCGGAAGAGCTCGCTGCCGAGGCCGGTGCAGCCCTCCCGGACAAGGAGGTCATGTCCTTGCTCGACCTCAACGCCGACCTCAACCTCGCGCTGGACGTCGCCGCGCCGATCGACCTGGCCGTGGGCGCCAACGCCAACGTCGCGGCGCCGATCGCCGGCGCCGTCGGGGCCAACATCCTGTCCGTCGGTTCCACGGACGCGGCAGTGGCGCACCAGGCGGTGAACATCGACCAGGGCCTCACCGGGTCGGCGATCGCGCACGCACCGCAACACAGCGACATCCAGCAGACCACGCCCGACCCGACCGCGCCGGCGCCGGCCACGACCCCCGACCCCGGCACGACCACGGGCACCGACGCGGGCAGCGCGACCGGCACGACACCGTCCTCGGCGCTCAGCGGCAACCTGCTCAACATCGACGTCAACGCTGCCGCAGACGCCAAGCTCGCCGCTCCGGTCGATGGCGCGGTGGCCGCAAACGCGAACGTGGCCGCGCCCATCGACGCGTCCGTGTCGGCCAACGTCGGGTCGGTGGGCTCGCAGGCCGTCTCCATGGCTGACCAGAGCGGCAGCATCACCCAGCACCTGGACGGCACGGCGCAGGCCACCGCCGACCAGACCTCGACGATCAACCAGTAGCGGGTTCTTCGTGAGCCTCACCTCGTCACCGCGTGGGGTGCCGAGGCCGGACGCCGTGGCGTCCGGCCCCGGCGCCGCGCCGTCCCGAACGGCCGGCGACACGCTCTCCCGGGAGGACGCGTCCGGCGAGCGTCCGCAGCGCGCCGACGGCGTCGAGCTGCTCGGGGAGATGACGGGATCGGGGTACCGCACGCCGCCCTCGCTCGTGCGCCGCCCCGGAGGTCAGACGGTCCAGCTGACGCCGCTGCTCTACCTGGTGCTCAAGGCCATCGACGGCGAGCGCACGTTCGAGCAGGTCGCCGATGCCGTGAGCGTCGAGTACGGCCGCCGCCTCGCAGCCGAGGACGCGCAGACCCTGGTGGAGTCCCAGCTGCGTCCGCTCGGCCTCGTCCTGGGCGCCGACGGGTCGCAGCCGGACGTCCAGCGGTCGAACCCGCTGCTGGCGCTTCGTCTTCGCTGGGTCGTGTCCGACCCACGCGTCACGCGGCGGCTCACGGCACCCTTCGCCGTGCTGTTCGCGCCGGTGGTCGTCGTGCCGGTGGTCCTGGCGTTCGTCGCGATCTCGGCGTGGGTGCTGTTCACCAAGGGTCTGGCCTCGGCCACCCACCAGGCCTTCGACCAGCCGCTGCTGCTCGTCGTGGTCTTCGCCATCACTGTCCTGTCCGCGGGCTTCCACGAGTTCGGGCACGCGTCCGCCTGCCGGTACGGCGGCGCCACGCCCGGGGCGATGGGCACCGGCCTCTACCTGGTGTGGCCGGCCTTCTACACCGACGTCACCGACAGCTACCGCCTCGACCGCGCGGGACGGCTGCGGGTCGACTTCGGCGGCCTGTACTTCAACGCCATCGTCAGCGTCGCCATGTTCGCAGTCTGGGCCGTCACCGGCTGGGACGCGATCCTCCTCATCCTGGCGGCGCAGCTGCTCCAGATGGTCCGTCAGCTTGCCCCGATGGTGCGCTTCGACGGCTACCACGTCCTCGCGGACCTGACAGGCGTGCCCGACCTCCAGGCGCGCATGGGCGCGATCCTGGCGGCCTTGTGGCCCGGCCGCTCGGCCGACCCGCGGGTGACCGCCCTCAAGCGGGGCCCGCGGATCATCGTCACCATCTGGGTGCTCGCGATCGTGCCGCTGCTGGCCTTCACGCTCGTGATGATGGTCCTGGCGCTGCCCCGGGTGCTGGGCACCGCGTGGGACAGCATGGGGCGTCAGTCCCACGCGCTGGCCGTCGACTGGGCCGGAGGGGACGCCCTGGGCGTGACCGTGCGGGTCCTCGCCGTCGTGGCCGTTGCGCTCCCGGTCCTCGGCTCCCTGCTGCTGCTCGCTCGCCTGGTGCGCACCACGACGGGCACCGTCTGGCGCCGCACGGCCGGCCACCCGGGCCGTCGCGCGGTCGCCGCCCTCACCGCGGTGGCCGTCTTCGCCGGCCTCGCCTACGCCTGGTGGCCGGACGCCAACCGCTACCGGCCGGTCCAGCCCTTCGAGAAGGGCACCCTCACCCAGGCCGTCGCCTCGGCCGGGTATGCGATCACGGGCACCCCGGACCTGCAGGACGGCCGGCTCGTCGACGCGCAGCGCTCCGTGTGGGCCTCAACGTCCACCCCCCCGACGCGTGACCAGCCCGAGCTCGCCCTCGTCCTCGTCCCCCGACCGGCCGACCGGACGGGCACGACCAGCGCATCCCCACCGCCGGCGTGGGTCTTCCCGTTCAACCGCCCCGCCGCGCCCGGGCCCGGCGACAACCAGGCCCTGGCCGTCAACACGACGGACGGCTCCACGGTCTACGACGTCGCCTTCGCCCTCGTCTGGGCCGACGGCACCAGCGTCACCAACGCCAACGAGGCCTACGCGTTCGCCAGCTGCACCCGCTGCACCACGGTGTCGGTGGCCTTCCAGGTCGTCCTCATCACCGGCAGCGCCAACATCGCCATCCCGCAGAACGTCGCCGGCGCCGTCAACTACTCCTGCGTCCAGTGCCTGACGTACGCACTCGCCCAACAGCTGGTCCTGACGGTGCCGTCTGAGCTGCCCGCGCAGACGCGGCAACGGCTCGACGCGCTCTGGGCCCAGATCAGCACGTTCGCCGCGAGCCTGCAGGGCCTGCCCCTCGACCAGATCAGGGCCCGGCTGCTCGACTACCAGAACCAGATCCGGACGCTCGTCACCGCGTCGGCCACCCCGACGACCAGCCCGACCGCCGGCCCGACTACCGGCTCGACCCCGGCCGGTCCGGCCCCGACGCCCGGCGCTCCCACCGCGACGGGCACCGCGTCACCCACCGACACCGGCGTCCCGGCCGGTCAGAGCACCACGGCCCCAGCCGCGACGCCGGCACCGCTCACCGCCACCGCGCCGGCGTCGACCACCACACCGGACGCCAGCGGCCCCACGACGGGCGCCGACGCGTCCACCACCCCGACCGCCGCGGCAACGAGCCCTCCGCCCGCGCCCTCCGCGTCCGCCCCCTGACCCCAATGGCGGCTGTCGGCGCGGGTCTGGTCGCCACGCCCTCGCCACGCCCTCGCTGGGTACGGACCTGCCATGGCTGACACGGCAATCTTCGATGTCGACGGGACCCTCGTGGACACCAACTACCAGCACGCACTCGCATGGTTCCGCGCGCTGCGCCGCTTCGACATCACCCGCCCGCTGTGGCGCATCCACCGCGGCATCGGGATGGGCGGGGACCAGTTCGTCTCCGCGGTGGGTGGTCGCGAGATCGAGGAGGCCCACGGCGACGCGCTGCGTGCGGCGTGGGCCGAGGAGTTCGACGAGCTCATCGGCGAGGTGCAGCCGTTCGAGGGAGCGCACGAGCTGCTGGCCGAGGTGAAGGAGCGGGGTTTCCGGCTCGTTCTCGCCAGCTCCGGCAAGAAGGAGCACGTCGAGGCATTCCTCGACCTGGTCGACGGCACATCCCTCGCCGATGCCTGGACGACCTCGGACGACGTCGAGAAGAGCAAGCCGGAGCCGGACCTCGTCTCGGCGGCGCTGGCCAAGGTCGAGGGTGCCAGCGGCGTCATGGTCGGCGACTCGGTCTACGACGCCCAGGCGGCGGCCAAGCTCGGCATCCCGACGCTGGGGGTGCGCACCGGCGGCTTCTCGGTCGGTGAGCTGCAGGAGGCCGGCGTCCTGCAGGTGTTCGACTCGCTGGTCGCCTTCCGGTCCGCCCTGGACGGCACCCCGTTGGCCCGCGCCAGTCGCTGACGTGGCGACGATGGAGGTCCGCGTCGGACTGTGCGGATGGACGATGTCTCAGTCCTCCTACGTGCAGCGCTTCCCCGTCCTCGAGGTGCAGCACACGTTCTACGAGCCACCGACGGACGCCGTCCTGACGCGCTGGCGCACCCGGGTGCCGGACGACTTCGAGTTCACGATCAAGGCGTGGCAGGTCGTGACGCACGAGTCGGGCAGCCCCACCTACCGGCGGATGAAGCAGCCGCTGCCGGACAGCGCCCGTGGTCAGGTCGGGGCGTTCCGGACGACTCCGCCCGTCCTCGCCGGCTGGCAGCGCACGCTCGAGTGTGCCCGCCTGCTGCGGGCCACCGCGGTGCTGCTCCAGTGTCCGAAGAGCTTTCGACCGGAGCGCGACAACATCGCACAGCTCCGTCGCTTCCTGTCGCAGGTGGACCGGCCGGCCGGGCGGCTGATGTGGGAGCCCCGGGGCGACTGGCCCACATCGTTGCTCCGTGAGCTCTGCGCCGAGCTGGACCTCGTCCACGTCGTCGACCCGATGCAGACCGAGACGGTGACGCCGGAGCAGACCTACTACCGCCTGCACGGCACCACCGGCTTCCGGCACGTCCACACCGACGCGGAGCTGCGGCGGCTGCGGGACCTCGTCGCCGGCCGACCGTCGCCCTACGTCATGTTCAACAACATCCCGCGTGTCGGCGACGCGGAGCGGTTCCTCGCCCTGCTCTCCCGCTGACGTCGGCGGCCCTGGTGGAAACGCGGCCGAAGAGCGACGCGTGACGCACCACAGCGAAGCTGGGTCGCCGTTGAGGAACCGGCTCCGTGGGGCCTTGGCGCTCGTGTTCACCCGTAGGGGCCAGGCGCCAGATCGACGCGGATCTGGCCTGGAGAATCCTGCAGCACGACAACGGTGTCCGAATTGTCGTGAGACCACCCAAGGGGAACGAGGTACCACCTCCCGTGGGCATAGATGAGAGGGTGCAGTCCGTCGTAGCGGAATGTGTAGTCCTTGCCGTCACCTGACAGGCGGGTCATGGTGGTCACCGTGTCGGGAAGGTGGAGCTGCGCACTGGAGTAGACGACGGCTCGGTCCAGGCCACCGAGGCTCCGTTCGATGATGTGGGCACGCTCCAGCCCGCGCTCAAATGCCGCGTCTGTGGTCGCCCAGAAGATCGCCAGAAGGAAAATGGCGGCAAAGATCCCGCGGCGAACCACAACTCTCGACGATGCGACCGCCCTGAGTTGACTTCCGCTCTCCGTGGATCGGGGCGCGAGCCACAGGGCATACTCCGTCAGGACGACGGCCACGGCGAGGGAAATTGCTGAGGGGACACCACCCAAACCCGTGTACAGGCCGACCAGCCCGATCAGAGCGAAGATGACGCTGACGGCGAGCAGCGTGAAAGCGAGACTTCTCGCACGCCTCCCTCGGGAGAAGGACGAGTTCTCGATCGCCAGATGTGCAAGAAGAGCGAGCAGAGAAATGATCACCAAAGTGGCGAGAGGGCGAAAGACCGTGTCGGTGGTCTGGATGAAGTATTGGCTGGGGGGCAGGTCCAGGGCGCTGAGAGATATACCGAAATAGCCGTAGAAATATTTTGCGCTAATATAGCCAAAATAGTAGAAGATCCCTGTCAAAATTCCAGTAGGCGCCAAGAACGCCAAGACTTTGGATAATGTCTGTGTGGTAGTGGTGTTCCCCCCACCCCCGGGATGGGCGACTCGTCCGGGTATCACGGTAGGCTCTGCGACGGAGATTCAAGGGCTGGCAGGCTCGAGGACGGGGTCGTGATCGATGGCGTCACATCCGTTGTCGACGTCGCAGTTGAACTAGTAGCCGCGCCACCGCTGGTCGTGCTCAGGGTCTTCGTGGCGCTGGTTACAGCCGAGGGCGTGACGACTTTGACTCGCCTTGTCACCTCTTCCCTGACCACGATGACGTCGCAGGGAGCTCCGTCGCTACAAGCGGGTTGCCCGGACTCTTGGTCGAAGATCTGGACCACGCCGACGTTCCGGCCGGCTATCGCGCCAAGAACAATGCAACGACTGAACTGTGACGTGCAGCGGGGGATCTGAGCAGGCAGTCGGCATCTGTCGTTCGTGCCCGGTACGCCCAAGCTTCCCCTGCACTCTTCGCGAAACTGGTTCACCTGTTCCTCGGTCAGACCGCCGTACCTCACGTTCGTGAACTTGGTGGCGGGACTGCCTCTGAGGGTGGGTGAAGGGGTCGGCCGAATCTGGGCTCTGACCGCTGTTGTCGCTCCATTGCGTGTCGAATCGCAGGCAGCGGTTGCCGCGGTCACTCCGATGACTAGCGCAAGCGCGCACATTCGACGCACCATCGGGACGTCACCACCTCCGAGGCATCCTTTTCAGGCTACGCCGCGTTTCACGTCAAGATCTCCTGAACCTGAAACTCACGCGCCGCTCGGCGCGCTTCCGATCGGGAGCCGGTGTTTGCCAGGCCTGCGGGCGCCCTCGAAGCCGGGCGGCGTCAGGCGGCGGGCGACGGCTCTTCGCGGACGTCGGAGGGGCGGCGCTCGCCCAGGCCGGCCATGCCCCACCGCACCGTCGCCGCGCCGAGGTGGCCGAGCGGGCGCCCCACGTACCGCGCGACGGGGTCCGGCACCGGCAACCCGAGCATCTGCCGCGCCCACCCCGGCAGGAGGGACACGCCACCGGCGGCCAGCACGCCGTAGCCCGGCCGTGCCGTCCACGGCAGCGGCGGGTCGAGCAGCAGGAACCGGGCCGCCTCGCGGGCGGCCTCGGTGGCCTCGAGCTCGGGTCGGTACGACGCGAGCACGGCGCGCAGCTCGGCGACCGATGCGGGAGGCGTCGGTACCCCCAGAAGCGCCGCCGGCACGCCCGCCTGTCGCACGTACACGTCGGCCTCGGCGTCGGTCAGCGGCGCAGCCGCGAAGGCCTGGTACGCGCGCAGGAAGGAGTCGACCTCCGCGACGTGCACCCACGTCAGCAGGTGCGGGTCGCTGGCCCGGTACGGCCGACCGAGCTCGTCACGCCCGCGCACGCGTTCGTGGATCTCGCGCACGTGGGCGATGGCCTCCTCGGCGTGCTCCACCGTGCCGAAGGTCGTCGTCGCGAGGTAGTGGCTCGTGCGCTGGAGCCGCCCCCACGGGTCGCTCTTGTAGCCGCTGTGCCCGGCGACCCCGGCCATCGCCATCGGGTGCAGCATCTGCAGCAGCAGCGAGGTGATGCCGCCCGGGAACATCGACGCGTCGGCGTGCACCCGCCATACCGGGTCGGTCGGCACGAACCACCGCTCGCCCTCCGCGCCCCAGATCCGCGCAGCCCGCGCCGGGGCGTCGTCGCCGGCGACCTTGTCGCGCAGCATCATCCCGAGGCGGCGCTGGAGCGCGCGCGTCACCGGTTGGAGGGTCATGCCGTCACGCTAGGGGAGGAACCTGACACTCCCAAGCGCGCTGTCCAACGTTGGTGCGCACTGGGCCCGGTTGCCTCAGGCCAGCGTGATCCGGATGCCGGCCCGTGGCTGCCGCTTGACCGCCCACGACGTCACGCCCGCGATCATGTCGCCGAGCCGCGCCATGACGTACTTGCGCCCCATCGCCCGCTTCACCGCGGCGACTCCCTCCGGAGTCCGGTCGACGCGGGCCGTGCCCTCGTACGTCGGGGCACCCGGCGCGATGCGTCCGCGGATGTCGCACGGCCGCAGCTCGATTCGCGCGGTGTGCTTCAGCCGCTTGAGCTTTCCCGCCGGGTCGACCGTGACGACGACGAGCTCGCCACCATCGCGTGCCACCCACACCGGCGTCGACACCGGCGTCCCGTCGCGGCGGAAGGTCGTGAGCGACACGTAGCGGTGGGCGGCGACGACGTCGAGGTCGCACGGGGTCTCCATCCGCCCACCCTATGCACGCGCCTTCGCGGACCGCCGACGATGACCCCGCCACAATGAGGCATGGCGCTCGCGCTCTGCCTCCTGCTCGACCCGCCGTCCGACCGGACGGTCCGACGCCTGTGGGAGCGGCTCGAGGAGCGCGGCATCGCCACCCTCCTGACCCACACGCACGGTCGGCACGTGCCGCACCTGTCGTACGGCGTCTGCCTCGAGTGGGACCTCGACGCCGTCCTCGCCGCCACCGCAGCACTGCCCGACGACGGTCCGGTCGACATCGCCGTGCAGGGCACCGTGTCGTTCCCGCGCGGACGTGCGGCGCTGGCCTGCTCGGTCACCCCGGCGACCGCGGCCCGGCAGGAGCGCGCCGTCGCCGCCCTCCGCGACACCGGCGCGACGATCCACAAGCACTACGACCCCGGCCACTGGGTGCCGCACGTGTCGGTCTCCACCGGGCTGACGGCCGCGCAGCTCCCTCTTGCGGTCACGGCCGTCGCCGACGTGCTGCCGCTGACCCTCCACTGCGACCACGCGGCGCTCGTCGACACCGCCGACGGACGCCGGTGGCCGCTGACCGGCGTCCCCTGACCGACGCGTCCGCCCAGCCCGGCGCGTCCGGGTCCGGCCCGACGCGTCCGGGCGCTCGTCAGGTGGCGTGGAGGACGGCGACGCCGGCCACGACGACCGCGGCCGCGACGAGACCGGCGGCCGCCACGGTGGCGAGCCGTGCAGTACGACCGGCGACCTTCGCCATCGCGGCCACCGCGGCGGTCAGGCCGGCGAGCAGCACCGCGAGCGACAGCAGGTCAGCCGCCCCGCCCGCCCGGTCCGACGCGTCGACCGCCTCCTGCTGCAGCCGCAGGTCGGCGGCCACTTCGGTGTCGCCGGACGCGAGCAGCTGCACGATGTCGGCGTCGACGCCATCGGCATGGGTCGGCAGCTCGAGCATCCGCGCCGACAACCGGGCCCACGCGTCGGCGGCCTGCCCGTCCGCGAATGCGATGGCCTCCTGCCCGGGGTCCTGCGCCTGCACGTCGACGAACCGCCGAGCCAGCGACACCATCTGCGCCCGGACCACCGACTGCGCCGCGCCGGCGACGAGCCCCTCCCGCAGCTGGGTGGCGAGGATCGTGCTGCCGAGACCGGTGGCCCGGCGCGACCCCGACGCGCCGTCGGACGCCGCGGCGGTGCCGAGCACGAGCTGCGCGGCCGTCAGCGCCGGCAGCAGCAGCCACGCGAGCAGGGCCGCACCGGCCGCCAGCCGCGTCAGCGCCGTCCGTTCCTGCCAGGGCCCCGGCACGACGCCGATGTCGGGCTCCGCCACGGCAGTCGTTGCAGCCCCTGCCGGCCCCCTCGCCCGGCCCCGACGCGTCAGGACGCGGACCACGACGTACCCGAGCGCCAGCGCCACGGCCCCGCCCGCAGCCCACAGCGCGCCGGCCGCGTAGCGGTCGCCCTCGGCCACCGCATCGAGCACGTCGGCCCGCGCCACGAGTGCCGAGGAGCCGACGACGTCGGCGAGCCGCCGGTTCACCGCGTACCCGTGGTCGGCGCCGGCGTACTTCTCGGCCAGCAGCGACGACGACGAGCCCAGGGCCGCGCGCAGCTCACCCGACGCCTTGCGCAGCACCCGCGCCTCGACCGCGGCCGCCGGCGACCCCGCGCCGGCCGCGTCGAGCGCATCCGCGCGCACCTGCATCAGCGACACCTCGAGCGCCAGCGGCACCTCGTCCTGGTACACGTGCCGCAGGTCCTCCCCGAGCAGCGCGGCCGCCTTCGTCTCCAGACGCGTCGACGAGGTCCACGCCCCCGACGCCTGCGACGCGAGCCAGGTGGCCAGCGCCAGCAGTCCGGCCACGACGACGCTGACGACGACCTGCGCCGCGTTCGTCGACGCCGCCCGCCACGCCCGCGTGAGCGGCCCGGCCGGCGCCGGAACCCGTTGCGTCCCCGAAGGTCCCGACGCCGACCCACCGGCCACGCGTCAGCCCGCCCGCTCGTACGGCACGGCGCCGTACGGCCCGACGAGCACGATGCGGGGCCCGTCGAACGACCACTGGTACGTCTCGACGGAGAGGTCGTCGAGCGGCTGGTGGTCGTAGCTGCCGCTGGGGGAGTCCGGGTCGTGGAGGGTCTGCCAGCCGCCGCTCGGCCGTACGCGCAGCGTCCCGTCCTCGACCGACAGCGTCCCCTTCGTCGCCACCTGCATCTCGAAGGTGCCGCTCGTCCGCGCCTGCATCATGACCTCGGCCCGCTCGAACGAGCCGTCCTGGTGGATCCGGTAGAGCACCTCGGCCGAGCCCTGGTCGATGCTCTGCCAGCTGCCGACGAGGTCGGTCGGCACGACGCCCGATGCGTTCGTGGTGGGTGGGTCCGTCGTCGGCAGGTCGGTCGTCGGGAGGTCGCTGGTCGGCAGGTCGCTCGTCGGGGCGGCGGACGTCGACGGAGGAAGCGATGTGGTCGGCGGCGAGGAGCTCGACCCGCCCGGCGCGCCGGTGCACGCTCCGAGGGCCCCGGCCAGTGCGACGGCGGCGAGCGCCGCGACCACCCCTCCCGTACCGCGTCGAGCAGGCAGGACGACCAATGGCGTCGCGCGCATGGTGGACCCCCGAACGGCCGTGGCCCGCCCCGGCGGCGGGCGTCCACTCGTCAGAGGCGCGACACCCCGCGCTGGATACCGACGAAACGGACGGTTTGAGTAGCGGCGCTCAGTCTCAGAGCCGGCCGCCGAAACCTCCTCTCCCCGAACCGTTCCACCAGAGCAGAAAGAGCACCACCATGCGCATCGCCTTCACGCCGGCCGAGCACGGCTTCGCGTTCAGCAACTCCTTCACCAACCACGTGCTGCGGATCCCCGCGCTCGGCATCGACGTCACGACCGGCGGCCGCTGCGGCGGCATGGCGGCCGCGTCGATGGACTACTGGTACGCCGGTCTCGGCGTGCCGGACAACCGCACGCTCCCGCAGGACGGCACGCTCCTGGCCGACTACGTCTACGACCGGCTCATGGACACCTTCGTCGACAACGGCGTGAAGTTCGTGCAGTACGCGACGAGTCTCGACCACCCGACCTGGCTGCGCGGCAAGGGAGTTGCCCGGATGACCCGCGAGGACGAGCTGCCGAAGCTCAAGGCGCGGCTCAACTCCGGCCAGCCCGTGCTGCTCGGCCTGACCCAGGCCCGCGACGTCACGCAGCTCGGTCACGACCACCAGGTCGTCGCCTACGGCTGGGAGCAGGACAGCCGCTACACCTACGTCCTCGTCTACGACAACAACAACCCCGGTGTCGAGGTGCGGATCCGCCTCACGACCGTCGACGACCCCGCCGAGCGAGCCATCACCGGCAGCAACGGCAAGACGTGGCGCGGCCTCTTCGTCGGCTCGCACAGCCGCAAGACGCCGTCGTGGCTCGCCAACGGCCGCCTCCTGCACGACTCGACCGACCCGCGCATCAACGTCATCCGCGGCGGGGCCGCGTTCTGGATCCCGTCGCCCGCCGAGCTCGACGCCGGCGGCTACCGCTGGACCGACGTCGTGGCGGCCAAGCCCGGCTCGATGGCCCACGTGTCGACGTGCCCCGGCAACGGGACGCTGGTGCGCGAGCGCGGCACCGACGGCGTCTACGTCGTGTACGGCGGCAAGGCGTTCGGCATCCCGTCGCCGGCGTGGATGGACACGCTGCACCTCGACTGGAATGCCGTGCGGGAGATCCCGCAGGGCTCGCTCGCCGGGCTCCGGTCGACCCCGCGCGACCACACCCTGCTCCGCGAGCAGAACTCGGCGCCGGTCTGGTACGCCGAGGCCGGCCGTCTGCGGCACGTGACGAGCCCCGACGTCATGACGCGTCTGGGCCTCGAGTGGGGCTGCGTGCACGTCGTGCCCGACGGCGCCCTCGCCGGGCTCCCGGTCGGCACCCCGCTCACCTGACGCGTCTGCCTTGCACCAAAGCGTCAGCCCCGGACGCGTCGGCCTCCTTCACCGACGCGTCCGGGGCTGAGGCGTCAGCGCGTGGCGGGCGCGCTGGTGGCGGCCGGCGGGCGGAAGTTGCCCTTCGACTTGGTCCCGTTGATGAGCGAGGTGCTCATGCCGTAGCGCAGCACGGCGTCGGCGATGGCGTCGCTGTTGACGTCGAGCGCGGTCAGGTTGACGTTCGCGTACGTGTCGCAGGCCTGGTGGTAGCACGGGTCATACGCCTGGCCGGCGCTGCCGCCCCACAGCGCTGCCTCCGCGGCCGTCTTGACGCCCTCGGCACCGGTGAACAGGCCGCCCGAGGGCACCCCGTTGGCGATGAACGGCCCGTAGTCGGAGCGCCCGCTGAAGTCGGTGCCCTTGAACGGGATGCCACGCGCGGCGTAGAAGGCCTCGAACGTCTTCTCGATCTGCGCCGAACCGGACGGCCCGGGCCCGGCGCCCTCGTTGTCGGAGTCATCGCCGTCGTAGACGAAGAAGACGTGGTTCGGCGAGCCGACCATGTCGAAGTTGAGGTAGAGCGCGAGGCGCTGCAGCTCGGCCGTCGACAGGTTGTTGACGTAGTGGGTCGACCCGACGAGGTTCGACTCCTCGGCGGCCCACCATGCGATGCGGATCGTGTTCTGCGGCTTGACCTTTCCGAGGTTCTCGGCCACCTCGAGAAGAGCCGCCGATCCGCTGCCGTTGTCGTTGATGCCCGGCCCGGCGTTGACCGAGTCGAGGTGCGCGCCGGCCATGACGACGTTGCCGGTGTTCTTGCCCGGCAGCTCGGCCAGGACGTTGGCCGTCGTCGCGATGCCGCGCAGGGTGTCAGTCTTCAGCCGCAGGACGAGCCCGGGCGTGGAGGCGAGCTGGAAGCCGAGCGACTGCTCGATGCCGACGACCCCGATGTTCTCGGTGAAGTCGGCCCCGAGCGTCCCGTTGAGCGGGCCGGCGGCGTTGTTGTAGATGACGACACCGACCGCGCCGGCAGCCAGCGCGTTGCGTGTCTTGATCGCGAACGTGCACGCCGGCTGCCCGTCGGGGGTGCCCCGCGAAACGAGCGCGATGCTGCCCGGCACGAACCCGGCCCAGTCCGCGGCGGTGCAGCCGCGGACGTCTCCGGACGGTCTGCTCACCGCCGCGGTGACGTCGCCGCTGCCCGAGTAGCTCATGATCGCGTGGGGGAGCGCGCCGACGGGCCCCGGCGACACCTGCTGCAGCACCGACGGCGTCAGCGACACGAAGGTCTGGAACTGGAACGGCTGGGTGGTGACGCGCCAGCCCGCGGCGCGCAGGCGTCCGGCGACGTAGTCGACCGATGCGTCGTAGCCGGCGCTGCCGGAGACGCGCGTGCCGCCGTTGGCATCGGCGATGGCCTGCAGGGCGGCCTGGTGCTCGCGCACGCCGTCGAGCGTGACGCACTCGAGCAGCAGGGCGGTCGTGTTGTTGACTCTCGTGCCGCACGCGCTCGGCGGTGCGGCGGCTGAAGCGGTCGACGCGCTGAGCGCGCCGATACCAGCGAGGACCGCAGCGGCGAAAGCCGCGACGGCAGGGCGAAATGCTCGGTCCATGTGAGTGCTCCGAAGATCTCGCGCCGGGCATCGACGCTCGGACTCCGCCCGGCGACAGCGGTTTCCTTGACGTGCGTGTGGCGCGACGTCGACGACCGCCGGACCGTGCAGGCGGACCTCGTCGCCCGCCGTGTGGTGGCGACTTCCCCGATCTGACGACGGTAGCGGCACGGCGCCGCTCCTGCACAGGGACGGAACGGACGCTCTGGCGGGAACGGAGCGAAGCGCGTCAGGCGGGGAGGTGGGCGTCGATCCAGTCGGCAATCTCGGTCTCGACCTCGTCGCGGTTCGTCTCGTTGAGGATCTCGTGCCGGGCGCCCGGCCAGATCGTCACGGTGACGTCCTCGACCCCGACGCGTCGCAGCTGGTCGGCGACCTCCTGCACGCCCTTGCCCTTGTTGCCGACCGGGTCCATCGCGCCGGACGCGAGGTGGACCGGCAGGGTCTTGGGGATGCGCGAGGCGACGCGGTCGGTGTTGACGGCGGCCAGGCCCTTGAGCAGGTCGATGTAGCCACCGGCCGTGAACACGAACCCGCAGTCGGGGTCGGCCACGTACTTGTCCACCTCGGCGGGGTCGCGCGAGAGCCAGTCGAAGTCGGTGCGCGTCGGCTTGAAGGCCGCGTTGTACTGCCCGAACGTCAGCGAGTTCATGAGGCCGCTCACGTGCTCGTGGCCGCGGATGCGCGCCTGGGCGGTCGCGACGAGGATGCCGACGTTGCCGAGCGGCCCGGCGCTGCCGGCGGTGCCGGACAGCACGAGGCCGGCGAGCAACGCCCCGTGCTGGGCCGCGTAGGACCGGGCCAGGAAGCTGCCCATGCTCTGCCCGACGAGGAAGACCGGCCGGCCCGGGTGCTCCTCGCGCGCGCGGTCGGTGACGGCGCGCAGGTCGTCGACGACGGTCTGCCACCCCTCGTCGGCCGCGAAGTACCCGCGGGTGCCCGCCGTGCGGCCGTGGCCCCGGTGGTCGGACGCATAGACGGCGTAGCCGCGCGCGGTCAGCCGCTCGGCGAACCGGGCGTACCGGGACGAGTGCTCGACCATGCCGTGCGAGATCTGGACGACGCCCTTGACCTCGCCGTCGGGCAGCCAGCGGTTGACGAACACCTCGGTGCCGTCGGGGGTGGTCAGCGTGAACGTGCTGCTCTGCATCGTGGTCCTCGCGGGGGCTCGGGGGGTCCTGCGGGAACTGTATGACGCGTCGCAAGGCCCCTGCTGCATTGGCGCAAGGAATCCGCAATCGACCCTATTCGGCGTGTCTGCGCCGTTTCATTGAACCAAGTCGGAAGAATTCATGACGACGCAAAGACTTCGACGGTTGGCCCGATGTGGTACGTGAACCGTCACCGGGGCCCGGACTCGCACAGCGAGCCGGGCCCCATATTTTTCGCCCGGACGCGCCTCGCCACGCCGGGCGCGTCACCCACCGTCAGCGTCGATGACGCCTCAGGCGGGGACGAGGAGGGTGGCGAGGAAGCCGCCCCAGGCGCGGGCGCGCACGAGCTCGTCGTGCGACAGCGGTCCGGAGACGCCGCCGACCCAGAAGCTCTGACCGCGCTCAGCGCGTCGGAAACCCTGGTGGCGCAACGCGATCGCGGCCTGCTTGGCCGCCGACCCCGGCATCATCCGGACGTGCACGCGCGTGTCGAAGGTGAGCACCCGCAGGTCCTCGTCGGGGGCGAGGTCGTGGATCCACTCGCGGATGCCGCGCCGCACCGACCCCCACCCGCCCTGCCGGGCGGCGTCGGCACGCGTCGAGTCGCGGGACATCGAGAACGCGTGGGTCGGGCCGCCGACGAGCAGCAGCTGCACGTCGTCCGGGATGGTGCTGGACGCCTGCGTCACGGGGAGGACGCAGACCGTGGTGGGGTGGCCGCCCGGTTCTGGGGTTCGGGTGCCTGGTGGGCTGCCGGGCGGCGCACCGCGTGGGTGGCGGATCCCGTCGGCGATGGCCTCCGCGATCGCGGCCGTGTTGCCGAACATGGACTCGTAGACGATCAGGATGCTCATGGGCTCTGCCTCCGTTTCCATCGTCCCGCCGCCCCGGCCGCGCCGCATCGAAAAGGTGACTCAGGAGACGACGTGTCCCTCGCACATCGACCGAAACCCCGCATGACGGGCGACAGACGGCCGGTTTCCACGACTCCTGAGTCACATTCCCGAGACCTGCCTGTGAGACCGGCCTAGCGTCGAAGGTGTAGAGCCGTCAATGGAGTTCGCCATGAGAACACGTCATGTCGTCATGTTGGTCATCGGCTGCCTGCTCCTGCTGCCGGGGTTGGGCCTGCTCATCGGCGGTGGTGCGATCGGGGTGTTCGAGGCGGTGACGCGGGACTCGGGCGGGTGGCACTCGGTGACCATCGACCGCCTCGCCTCCACCGGCGTCGCCGTCACCTCGCCGCAGTCGGTGGTGCGCCTCGACGGGCCGAGCGCCGTCGTCGACCGCCTCGACCTCCAGCTGCGCGTGTCCGTGACCCCGGCCGAGGGAGTCAACCCCGTCTTCGTCGGCGTCGCCCCGTCGGCCGACCTGAACCAGTACCTCGCCGGCGCCGCCCACGACCAGGTCGTCCGGCTCGGCACCAACGGTGTCGTCACCACCCAGGCGGTGCCCGGCAGCGGGTCGGTCCAGCCGCCCGGCGCCCAGACCTTCTGGGCCGCCAAGGCGTCGGGCACCGGCACGCAGACGCTCACCTGGACCGCAACCTCCGGCAGCTGGAGCATCGCGGTGCTCAACGCGTCGGGCCAGCCCGGGGTGTCCACCACCGCCGTCGTCGGCGTCAAGTCCTCGGCGCTCGTCCCCGTCGCCATCGCGATGGTCGTCATCGGCCTCGTGATGTTCGTCGCCGGCGTGCTGCTCGTCGTGGCCGGGGTGCGCGGCAGCGACCGCGCCCGGAACGGTTCGGGTGCACCGCCCCCGACCGGGTCCCCGGTGGCCATGGGGGCCGTCCCCATCGGCACCGGGCAGACCAGTCAGACCGGACAGACCAGTCAGGCGTCGGGGGAGAACCCGGGGGCGGGGTTCGTTCCCACACCCGCTGCCTTCGCGGGAGCCGTGATGCCAACGGCCGAGCATCCCGTCGTGCTCGAGGCGCGTATCGCGCCGGACCTGTCGCGCTGGATGTGGCTCGTCAAGTGGTTCCTCGCGATTCCGCACTTCATCGTCCTGCTGGCGCTCTGGATCGCGTTCGGCGTCACGACGGTCATCGCCTGGTTCGCGATCCTCTTCACCGCCCACTACCCGCGCGGCCTCTTCGACTTCAACGTCGGTGTCATGCGCTGGAGCTGGCGGGTCATGCACTACTGCAGCACCGGCGGGCTCGGCACCGACCGCTACCCGGAGTTCTCGCTCGACCCGCAGCCCGGTGACGACGCCCGACTCGACGTCGCCTACCCCGAGCGCCTGTCGCGCGGGCTGATCTTCGTCAAGTGGCTGCTCCTGCTGCCGCACTGGATCGTCGTGGCCCTCATCGCGGGCACCCAGTCGCGCACCAGTGAGAACGGCGTGCGCGTCGGCGGCTGGCCGGGAGTGCTCAGCGTCCTCGTGTTCGTCGCCGGCCTCGTGCTGCTCTTCAGCGGGTCGATGCCGCGCGGCCTCTTCGACGTCGTCATCGGTCTCAACCGCTGGGTGTACCGGGTCATGGCCTACGCGGCGCTCATGACCGACGTCTACCCGCCGTTCCGGTTCGACACCGGCGGGTCCGAGGCGCTGCCGCAGCCCCTGCCGCCGAGCGGCCCCCGGAGTGACGCCGTGGTCCCGCCGGACATGCCGCCCCCGCCTCCGCCCGACGCGTCGGTGCCGCCCCCGCCTCCGCCGGACGGGTCGGCCCAGCCGGCTGAGCCCCAGGCCGTCCGCCAGCCCGACCTCAGGCACCACACCCCGACCGAGTGACCGGCCGATCGGCCGACCGACCGGCCGGCCGATCGACCCGCAGGACCGGGAAGGAGTCCACATGTCCACCCAGCTGGAACCCCAGTCGTCCCGACGCGTCAAGGGCCGGGCGCGGGGTCCGACGCCGGCGTCCGTCGCCGGGGGCAACCTCGGCGCGGCCGTCGTCAACGGGGTCATCTACTACCTCATCAACGTCGCCCCGGGCTGGCAGGCGGTGCCGTTCCTCACCGCCGAGACCCCCCGCGTCCTGCCGGCGGTCAACGCGGCGATCATCGCCTCGATCGTCGTCAACATCGTCACGGCGCTCGTCAGGGCGCCCCGGCTGCGGGCGCTCGGCGACGTCGTGACGATCGGGTTCGGGATCGTCGCGCTCATCGAGCTGTGGACGGTGTTCCCGTTCGACTACGGGCCCGACTCGCCGTGGACGATCGTCACGAGGGTGCTCCTCGCCCTCGGCTTCGTCGGCAGCGCGTTCGGCCTCCTCGTCTCGCTCGCGCGGATCGCCACCGGTCGCGCTCCCTGACGCCGTCCCTGGTGCCGTGTCCGACCCCCGTGACCCCACCCGCGACTGACGCCGCGCGCCCAGACCGCCGGCGTCAGTCGCCCCGGGCGGACAGGACGTCGGCGAGGTCGTAGCTGACCGGCTCCTCGAGCTGGGCGTACGTGCAGGACCCGGGCTCGCGGTCGGGCCGCCACCGGACGAACTGGGCCGTGTGGCGGAACCGATCGCCCTCCATGTGGTCGTAGCGCACCTCGACGACGCGTTCGGGCCGCAGCGGCACGAACGAGAGGTCCTTGCCGCTGTTCCACCGCGAGTACTCCGAGGACCGCGGGTTGCGCACGCCCTCAGTGCCTTCCGCCGGTGCCGCCCAGTTCCACGGGTGCTCGTCCCACTCGGCCACGAGCGGCTGGAGCTCGGTGAAGAGCTCCCTCCGCCGCGCCATCGGGAAGGCGCCGATGACCCCGACCGACGCCAGCTGCCCGTCGGCGCCGTAGAGGCCGAGCAGGAGCGAGCCGATGGCGTCGGGGCCGCTCTTGTGCACGCGGTAGCCGGCGACGACGCAGTCGGCGGTGCGCTCGTGCTTGATCTTGAACATGAGCCGCTTGTCCGGCTCGTAGTGCACGTCGACCGGCTTGGCGATGACGCCGTCGAGCCCGGCCCCTTCGAACTGGGTGAACCAGCCGCGCGCCACCTCGGCGTCGGCGGTCGCGGGCGTCAGGTAGACGGGGGCGGACGCGTCGGCCAGTGCCTTCTCGAGCGCCGCCCGGCGCTCGCTGAACGGGCGTTCGACGTACGAGACGCCGTCCAGGGAGAGCAGGTCGAAGGCGACGAACGAGGCCGGCGTCTCGGCCGCGAGCTTCTTGACCCGCGAGGCGGCCGGGTGGATGCGCTGCTGGAGCAGGTCGAAGTCGAGCCGGTCGCCGGACTCCGGTGACACGAGGACGATCTCGCCGTCGATGACCGCCTTGTCCGGGAAGTTCGCGAGCACCGCCTCGACGACGTCGGGGAAGTAGCGCGTCATCGGCTTCTCGTTGCGCGAGCCGATCTCGACGAGGTCGCCGGCCCGGTAGATGATCGAGCGGAAGCCGTCCCACTTCGGCTCGTAGAGCACGTCGGCCTTGACCGCGGAGAAGTCCTTGACCGGCTTGGCGAGCATCGGCGGCACCGGCGGCACGACGTCGCCCCACACCTCGCGCAGCTCGGCGTCGCGCTCGGCCTTCGGCGCCATGTACTCGGCATCGGACTTGTCCTGGCGGCGCTTGCTCGGCTGGACCCGCGGCGGCTCGCCGGGCATCTTCGGGTAGTCGGGTGGGAAGTTCAGCTCGCCGAGCCCGCGCTCGTGGACGTCCTTGTCCCACAAGGCGATCGCGGCCGCGACGTCGCCGACGGCGTCGTCCATGCCGGCCCAGGCGTGCCCGCGCGACGCCACGAGCTCGGGCACAGTGCGCAGCGTCAGCGCCTTGGGGTCGGCGTCGCGCAGCTCGTCCCACGTCAGCGGCGTCGACACCGGCGCACCGGGCAGCGGGCGCGGCGAGTACGCCGAGGCAATGGTGCGGTCGCGGCAGGCCTGGTTGAAGTCGACGAAGACCCGCTCGCCGCGCTCCTCCTTCCACCACGACGTCGTGACGAGGTCGGGCAGGCGCCGCTCGAGCTCGCGGGCGATGCCGATGACGCCGTGCCGCACGTCGAGGAACTCGTGCGTCGGCGCGACGCGGGCGTAGACGTGCACGCCGCGGTTGCCGGACGTCTTGGCCCAGGCGGTCAGGCCGATCTCGGCCATGACCTCGCGCAGCGCGAACGCCGCCTCCACCGCGTCGGCGAACCCGCGCCCCGGCTGGGGGTCGAGGTCGATGCGCAGCTCGTCGGGGTTGTCGATGGTGCCGGTGCGCACCGGCCACGGGTGGAAGGTGATCGTGTTCATCTGTGCTGCCCACACCGCCGTGGCCACCTCGTCGACGACGAGCTGCGGGTGGCGCCGCCCCGACGGATACGTGCACATGACGGTGCGCACCCAGTCGGGCACGCCCTTGGGTGGGTTCTTGGAGAAGAACTCCTCGCCCTCGATGCCCTCGGGGAACCGCTGGAGGGTCACCGGCCGGTCGCCGAGCGCGCGCAGCAGCGGGTCGGCCACGGCCACAAGGTATTCGGCCATGTCGAGCTTGGTGACCGGCTTGCCGTCGGCCATCCCCGACGCCGGCCACAGCACGCGGTCCGGGCTCGAGACGCGCACCTCCCGCTCCCCGGACGGGCTGGCAGGGCTCGGCGCGGACACGACGGCGGGCTTGGCGCTCACCCGGCGATCGTAACGACGCGCACCGTCATGACGCGCTCAACGACGCCCTCAGCGACGCCGGCAACGACGGCACGAACCCGACCACCGCCGGCACACCGTGAACGAAGCCCCCACACGGCCGCGTCGAGGAGTTCACTGGGAGGACGACCACGACGAGAGGGGACCCTGGTGCTCGAGAACTCCAAGGCGTTCAGCGGCTTCGCCGTCAAGGACATCGACGCCGCCCGGACCTTCTACGGCGACACGCTCGGTCTGCGCGTCACCGAGGAGAACGGCATGCTGACGCTGCACCTGGCGGGCGACCGCCCGGTCATCGTCTACCCGAAGCCGGACCACACGCCGGCCACGTACACGATCCTCAACTTCCCCGTCGACGACATCGAGTCGGCCGTCTCCGACCTCACCTCGCGGGGCGTCACCTTCGAGCACTACGAGGGCACACCGGCCGAGACCGACGCGTCGGGGATCTTCCGCCAGGGCGGCCCGCTCATCGCGTGGTTCACCGACCCGTCGGGCAACGTCCTGTCCGTCCTCGAGGCGCCCGGCCCCGGCTGACCGACCGCGCCCGTTCACCACCCATCCACGCGGATGGGCACTGCAGACTGCCCGTTTCGAGCCGTTTCGTTCACGGAAGAGTGGTCGACGCTCACTGACGCGGCCCTACTGTCACAAAAACGGGTGCCCGAATCTCTTTACTTGGGTCCGCTTCGGTGGTTCCATGGAACGACCGGGCCACCAGAGGCCCACCGCCGGACAGCACGAGCACGCAGGCACGAGCAGCACGACAGGACGAAGGGGTCCGATGTACGCAGCGGAGCGGCAGCAGCGCATCATGAGCGAGGCGCGCCAGGCCGGCCGGGTCGAGGTCACGGCGCTCGCCGACTCCCTCGGGGTCGCCGCCGAGACCATCCGTCGCGACCTGTCCGCCCTCGAGCGGCGCGGCTCCCTCCGCCGGGTCCACGGCGGCGCGATCCCCGTCGAGCGCCTCGAGGTCGAGCCCAACCTCGCCACCCGCTTCGGCCGCCTCGCCGACGTCAAGCGCCGCATCGCCGCCCGCGCCCTCGAGCACGTGCCGGCCGGCGGCAGCATCGTCCTCGACTCCGGCACCACCACCCAGGCACTCGCCGAGCTGCTCCCGGCCGACGCCGAGCTGACCGTCATCACCAACAGCGTCCAGATCGCCGGCATCCTCTGCGCCCGCCCGGGCATCTCGCTCTACGTCGTCGGCGGCAGCGTCCGCCCCCTCACCGGCGCGTCGGTCGGTATCTGGGCCGTCAACGCCCTGCGCGACGTCGTCGTCGACGTCGCCTTCCTCGGCACCAACGGCCTGTCCGTCGCCCGCGGCCTCACGACCCCCGACCAGTCCGAAGGCGTCGTCAAGAGCGCCATGGTCGCCGCCGGGCGCACCGCCGTCGTCCTCGCCGACTCGAGCAAGGCGGGCGACGACCACCTGCACCGCTTCGCCGGCCTCGACGAGGTCGACGTCCTCGTCACCGACACCGACCTTCCCGACGACGTAGCGGCCGACATCCGAGCCGCCGGACCCGAGGTGGTGACCGCATGATCGTCACGCTCACGCCGAACCCGAGCGTCGACCGCGCCGTCGTCATCGACGCCCTGCGCCGAGGCGAGGTGCACCGGGCCACCGAGAGCCGGATCGACCCGGGTGGCAAGGGAGTCAACGTCTCCCGCGCGCTCGCGGCCAACGCCGGTGACACCGTCGCCGTCCTGCCCGTCGGCGGCCCCGAGGGCCACCTGCTCGAGGAGCTGCTCGACGCGTCCTGCGTCCGGCGCCACAGCGTCCCGGTCGCCGGCACGGTGCGGATGAACATCAGCGTCCTCGAGCCCGACGGCACGACGACCAAGCTCAACGAGCCCGGCCCGGCGCTCTCGGCCGACGAGGTGGACGCCCTCCTCGACACCACGGTCGAGCTCGCCACCGGCGCCGACTGGGTCGTCGGCTGCGGGAGCCTGCCGCCCGGCGCCCCGACCGACCTCTACGCGACGCTCGTCCGACGCGTCCGCGACCTCGGCGTCCGCGTCGCGGTCGACTCCTCGGGAGCCCCGATGGCCGCGGCCGTCGCGGCGCGCCCGAGCCTCATCAAGCCCAACCACGAGGAGCTCGCCGAGGTGGTGGGGCACGACCTGCCCACCCTCGGTGACGTCCGCGACGCCGCCCTCGACCTCGTCACGAACGGGATCGAGTGCGTCGCGGTGAGCCTCGGCGGCGACGGCGCGCTCCTCGTCACCGACGACGGAGCCGTCCACGCCCGCGCGACGATCACCGCCCCGCTGTCCACCGTCGGGGCCGGCGACTGCATGCTCGCCGGCCTCCTGCACGGCCTGTCCACCGGGCAGGCCCCCGAGGACGCCCTCGCCACCGGAGTCCTCTGGGGCGCCGCGGCAGTGACGCTGCCCGGCAGCCGCGTCCCCACCCCCGCCGACCTCCTCGGCATCCCCGTCGACAGCACCGACACCCCTGATTTCACCTGGCGCCTCGCCGGCTGAACCCGAAAGGAAACCCGCATGTCCCTCATCACCGAAGAGCAGGTCGTCCTCGACCTCACCGGTGCCGACCGTCACGAGGCGACGCGCACGCTCGGCGAGCGCCTCGTCGCGACCGGCCGCTGCACCGACCTCGACCAGTTCCTCGCGGACGTCCGCACCCGCGAGGAGACGATGGCCACGGGCCTGCCCGGCGGCATCGGCATCCCGCACGCCCGCAGCGCCGCCATCACCGAGCCCTCGCTCGTGTTCGGCCGCGCGACGGACGGCGGGGGCATCGACTGGGGCGCCAAGGACGGCCCGGCCCGGCTCATCTTCCTCATCGCGGCCCCCGAGGGCGGCGGCGACGCGCACATGCAGATGCTGCCCAAGCTCGCCCGCGCCCTCATGAAGCAGGACTTCAAGGACGCGCTCCTCGCGGCGACGTCCGAGTCGGAGGTCGTGCGGATCGTCAGCCAGGAGGTCGCGCTCGACGCCCCCGCCGGGACCGCCGCTGGTGCGGCCGGAGCCGGTGCCGCGGGTGCCGCGTCGGCCGCCGTGGGCAGCGACGCCACCGGCGCCGCGTCGGGCTCCGTCGCCACGGCGACGCGCGAGCGCCGCACCCTCAACCTCGTCGGGGTCACCTCGTGCCCCACCGGCATCGCGCACACGTACATGGCGGCCGAGGGCCTCGAGAACGCAGCGAAGGCCGCCGGCCACACGATGCTCGTCGAGACGCAGGGCTCGGCCGGGTCCAAGCCGCTCAGCGCGGCGCAGATCGCCGCGGCCGACGCCGTCATCTTCGCCCACGACCTCCCGGTCAAGGACGCCGGACGCTTCGCGGGCAAGCCGCTCGTCGACGTCGGCGTCAAGAAGGGCATCTCCGACGGGCCGGCCCTGGTGTCGCAGGCCGAGCAGCTCGTCGCCGAGTGGGACGCCGACCCGGCCAAGCGCGCGGCTGCCGTCGCCGGCGCCGGCATGGCGGTCGCATCCGGAGGGCTCGTCTCGAAGGTCGAGGAGGGCGCGAGCACCGGCACCAAGATCCGGCAGTGGCTGATGACCGGTGTCTCCTACATGATCCCGTTCGTCGCGGCCGGCGGCATCCTCATCGCCATCTCGTTCATGCTCGCCCAGGTGGCGATGGGCTCCAACGGCGCCATCGAGATCGTCAAGTACAACCTCAAGCCCGGCGACCCGCTCAACATCGCCGAGACCTTCAGCGCGACCAGCCTCACGTCGTGGGCAGCCCTCTTCTTCGTCATCGGTGGCGCCGCGTTCGGCTTCCTCGTGCCGATCCTCTCCGGCTTCATCGCCTTCGCCATCGCCGACCGGCCCGGCCTCGTGCCCGGCATCGTCGGTGGCGCGGTCGCCGCGACGATGGGGGCCGGCTTCCTCGGCGGCATCGTCACCGGCCTCCTCGGCGGCTTCGTCGCCCACTGGATCGCGGGCTGGAAGGTCGCCAAGGGCGTGCGCGGCGTCATGCCGGTCGTCGTCATCCCGTTGCTGTCCTCGTTCATCACCATCGGCTTGTTCATCACCGTGCTCGGACGACCGATCACCGCCCTCACCAACGGCCTCAACAGCTGGCTCACCGGCATGACCGGCGCGAGCGCCCTGGTCCTCGGCGCCATCCTCGGCGCGATGATGGGCTTCGACCTCGGTGGCCCGGTCAACAAGGTGGCCTACGCCTTCGCGACCACCGGCCTCGCTGCGGCCGGTGCCGCCACCGACGCCCCGCAGCTGAAGATCATGGCCGCCGTCATGGCCGCCGGCATGGTCGCGCCGCTCTCGATGGCGCTGGCCACGACCCTGCGCCCGAAGCTCTTCTCCGAGCCCGAGCGCGAGAACGGCAAGGCCGCCTGGCTGCTCGGCCTCTCGTTCATCTCCGAGGGCGCCATCCCGTTCGCGGCCGCCGACCCGGTGCGCGTCATCGCCAGCTCGGTCGTCGGCTCGGCCGTCACCGGCGCCCTGGTCATGCTCTTCGGCGCGACGCTGCGGGCCCCGCACGGAGGCATCTGGGTGCTGCCGCTCATCGGCAACTTCCTCCTCTTCCTCCTGGCCCTGATCATCGGCGTGCTCGTCATGACCGGCATCTTCATCGCCCTGCGCTCCCGCGAAGCGAACCTTGCGCAGGTCGAGGCCACCGCTACGGTCTGATCAGGCGTGACACCCGTCTGATCTCCTGCGCCACCACCCGACAGCACGACCACCGGCATCCACCGAAGGAGCAGTCCATGCCCAGCCGTACCGTCACCATCGCCTCGTCCGTGGGCCTGCACGCCCGCCCCGCCGCCCTCTTCGTGGAGGCCGCGAGCAACAGCGGCCTCGACGTCGAGATCGCCCGACCCGGCCAGGACCCCGTCGACGCGACGAGCATCCTCGGCGTCATGGCCCTCGGGGCCAAGCACGGCGAAGAGGTCGTGCTCTCCGCGGACGGCGACGGCGCCGAAGCGACGCTGGACCAGCTGGTGGACCTGCTCTCGCAGGACCTCGACGCCTGAGGAGGCACTGATGCCCGCCGAGACGACGATCCACGGCATCGGCGTCAGCCCCGGCACGGCCTACGGACCGGTGGTGCAGGTCGCACCACCGGTCCCGCCGCCGGCGAACGAGGCTGCGCCCGAAGACCCCGAGGCCGCCCTGGCCGACGTCAAGGCGGCGTTCGAGACGGTGGCGGTCTCGCTCGAGGAGCGGGCCGCCCAGGCCGACGACACCGCGCAGCAGATCCTCAAGGCCACCGCCCTCATCGCCCGCGACAAGGGCCTCGTCAAGGCGGCCGCCAAGCTGCTCGACGCCGGGCAGGGCCGCGCCACGGCGATCACCCACGCGGTCGAGGAGTACGCCGCGCAGTTCGAGGCGCTCGGCGGGTACTTCGCCGAACGCGTCACCGACCTGCGCGACGTCGGGGCGCGCGCCGTCGCCGCCGTGCTCGGGGTGCCGGCGCCGGGCGTACCCGAGCTCACCGAGCCGTGCGTCCTCGTGGCCCACGACCTCGCCCCGGCCGAGACGGCCACGCTCAACCGGGCGCTCGTCGTCGGGATCATCACCCAGGGCGGCGGCCGCACCAGCCACACCGCGATCCTCGCCGCCCAGATGGGCATCCCCGCCGTCGTGCAGCTGCACGGCGCCACGGACATCGCGCCGGGCACGCCCGTCGCGCTCGACGGCGACTCCGGCGAGGTCTCGGTCGACCCCGACCCCGAGGTCGTGCAGGAGCAGGGCCGGCGCCGACAGCGTCGGGCCGACGCGCTTGCGCACCTGTCGGGCCCCGGCCGGACGTCCGACGGCGCCGCCATCGCGCTGCTCGCCAACATCGGCGGCGTCGAGGACGCCGAGGCCGCAGGCCCGCTCGACCTCGAGGGTGTCGGGCTCTTCCGCACCGAGTTCGTCTTCCTCTCGGCAGACAAGGCGCCCACCGTCGAGGAGCAGGCCGACATCTACCGACGCGTCATGGCGCCCTTCGGCGACCGACGCGTCGTCGTCCGGACGCTCGATGCCGGCGCCGACAAGCCGCTCGCCTTCGCCGACCTCGGCCCCGAGGAGAACCCGGCCCTGGGGCGTCGGGGCCTGCGCCTGTCGGCCGAGCGGCCCGAGCTGCTCGATGCCCAGCTCGAGGCGCTCGCCATCGCGGCCCGCGACACCGGGGCCGACGTGCGCGTCATGGCCCCGATGGTCGCGACCGTCGAGGAGGCGGCTTGGTTCGCACGGCGGGTCCGCGAGAACGGGCTGCCCAAGGCCGGGGTCATGATCGAGGTGCCGGGCGCCGCCCTGCGGGCCTCGCACGTGCTCGGTGAGGTCGACTTCGGCTCGCTCGGCACCAACGACCTCGCGCAGTACACGATGGCGGCCGACCGGATGCAGGGCGAGCTGTCCGACCTGCTCGACCCGTGGCAGCCGGCCGTCCTCGACGTCGTGGCGCTCGCGAGCGAGGGGGCGGCCACCGCGGGCCGGCCGATCGGCGTCTGTGGCGAGTCGGCGGGCGACCCGCTGCTCGCGCTCGTCCTCGTCGGGCTGGGGGTGTCGTCGCTGTCGATGGCGCCGAGCAAGGTGCCGATCGTGCGGCTCGCGCTGTCGCTGCACACCGTGGCCGAGTGTCGGGGGCTCGCGGCCGCCGCTCGTGGTGCGCGCACCGCCTACGAGGCGCTGCAGGTCGTCCGCGAGCGCGCCAACGACACCCTCACCGACCTCCTCTGACCGAAGGCCCACGCGTCAGGAGGTGGGCACCCGACGGCCGAGCCCGCTCGACGCTTCGCTCAGCCGATGAGCGCGGGTTGGTCGGTCGCGTCGAGGTCGACGATCTGCTTGCCGAGCGGGGCCAACGAGATCGGGATCATCTTGAAGTTGGCGATGCCGAACGGGATGCCGATGATCGTGACGCACAGGGCGAGCCCCGTGACGACGTGCGCGATCGCGAGCCAGACGCCGGCCAGGACCACCCAGATGACGTTGCCGAGGAACGACCCCACTCCCGCGGTGGGCTTGCTGACGACGGTGCGCCCGAACGGCCACAGCGCGTAGACCGCGATGCGGAACGACGCGACGGCCCACGGGATCGTGATGATCGGGATGCAGAGCAGGACGCCGGCCGCGACGTACCCGAGGAAGAGCCAGAAGCCGGAGAGCACGACCCAGATGATGTTGAGCAGCGTCCGCATGGCTCCATCCAACCAGCCGCGAGCCGGCGTGGACGCGAGTCGTGACGCGTCGGGCTCAGGGTCTGCGGCGGGGCCACAGCACGAGGGCGAGGCCGCCGAGCGCGACCACCGGACCGATCACCGCCCACGTGGTCACCCCGGACATGACGCTCCCGCCCACGACACCCAGGCCCTGCAGGGTCCACAGGACGCCGACCAGGAAGAGGAGCACGCCGAGCGCGATCAGGTAGGGCGACCGGTTCACCCTCCGAGTGTCGCACCCGGATCCGTGGCCACCATCGACTGGACCTGAGGAACGCCGTCTTGTGGGCCGAGTGGCCGGATCGAAGGGCGGAAACGTCCTCTGTGGAGGGTTTCGCCGGTTCGATCCGGCCACTCGACCCGGAGCCGACGTCAGGCCGTGGCGAGCTGGTCGTCCTGGACCTTGGCCTCGTGGGTCGTCTCGTCGATGTAGGCGCGGGCCTGGTCGTCAGGCAGGCGCAGCTTCAGCGCCATGACGTAGATGGCGAGCGAGACGACGAAGAGCACCGGGATGGCGGTGCCGAAGCCGATGATGCCGAGGCCGCCGTCGTAGTCGCCGAGCCACGACACGATCGTCAGCGCCCCGAGCCAGGGCAGCACCCACAGGCCCGCGCGCAGGTCGAACGACTGGCCACGCAGCACCCCGGTGGCCGAGAAGATCGCGAGCAGGACGAAGCCGATGAGCACCGCTGCCATGAGCTTCCAGTCGGTGTTCCAGCCCGACCAGTACACGATGAGGTTGGAGCCCCAGAACGCGAGGAACGGCACGAGGTGCCCGCCGGGCAGGCGGAACGGACGCTCGGCGTCGGGGATCTGCTTGCGCAGCGCGGACAGCACGAGCGGTCCGGACGCGAACGACAGCACCGTCGCCGAGGTGATGAACCCGACGAGCTGCTGCCAGCTCGGGAACGGCAGGAACGCGATGAGCCCGATGACGAACGCCAGGACGAGCCCGACGAGCGGGGCGCCGCGGTGCGTCGTGCGCTCGAGCGCCTTGGGGGCGTTGCCGTTTCGCGCCATCGCGAAGGAGATGCGCGCCGTGACGGTCGTGTAGATGAGGCCGGTGTCGCCGGGCGAGATGATGGCGTCGAGGTAGAGCAGCACGGCGAGCCAGCCCATCCCGAGGAGCGTCGCCAGGGCCGCGAGGGGCCCGAAGTCGTTCTCGAAGGAGAGGTTGGCCCATCCCTTGGAGCTCGCCAGCGTCGACGGGTCGAGCGCGCCGATGAAGGCCACCTGCAGCAGGATGTAGATGACCGCGGTGATGAGGACCGAGCCGATGACGGCCAGCGGCACGTTGCGACGCGGGTTGTCGGTCTCGCCGGCCAGCTCGATGCCCTGGCGGAATCCGAGGTAGGAGAAGACGATTCCGCTCGTCGCGATGGCGGTGAAGACGCCGTGCCAGCCGGTCGGCGTGAAGCCGTGGCTCGTGAAGTTCTCACCGTGGAACGCCGCGACGAAGAACGCGACGATGACGAGCACGATGATGAACAGCTTCCACGACACGAGGGCGTTGTTGATCCGCGCGAACCAGCGGACGCCAAAGTAGTTGATGACGACGAAGACCGCCATGAGGATGACCGCGGCGGTGTAGCCGAGCGGCGTCAGCGTGTAGACCGGCTCGCCACCGATCAGGTGCTTCGTCGTGAAGTCGGCGTACTTCGTGCCGTACTGGAGGGCGGCCTCGACCTCGATCGGGGCTGTCGTGCCGACCGCGACGTAGGTGATCCAGCCGCTCGTGAAGCTGGCGAAGCTGCCGAAGGCCATGTGCGGGAAGCGGACGACACCACCGGAGAGCGGGAACATCGTGCCCAGCTCGGCGTAGCACAGCGCGATGAGCAGGATGAGGATCGCGCCGAAGACCCACGAGACGATGGACGCCGGTCCGGCGGCCTGCGAGGCGTTGAGGGCTCCGAAGAGCCACCCCGAGCCGATGATCGAGCCGACGCTGGCGAACAGCAGCCCGATGATCCCGACGTGCCGTTTGAGGACCGGTGTGTCCTGGGGTCTGGTGTCGACGGTTGCCATGTGGTCACCTCTCGTCAGCGGACGCATCTCCCGCATCGGTGCAAGAGGTCCGTGGGGCGCTGTACCCGTTTGTCCGCTTCGGCACCCCCGCCACCGACCCGCGGCCGGATCAACCGCGAGTCGGTCATTCGACCCAAAACGGGGCTTCTGACCGAGGTGCCACGCCGCCGTCGAACCGCTCGTCGGTGCGCTCCCGGCAGGGCTGACGATCTGGGGAGGCGACTGGAACCACGACGCCTACGTGACAGCCATCGACTGGCCCTGACCGGGGCACAGTCGGGGTCGAGTGGCCGGAACGGGTGGCGGAAACGGCCTCTGGGGCGGGTTTCGGCAGTTCGCTCCGGCCACTCGACCCCGAGGAGGCGTCAGGAAAGGGTGAGGGCGTCGGTGACGAGGTCGGCGAGGGCGTCGGGGGTCCACGTCGGTGCCGACCCGGGGCGAGAGAGCAGGTAGTCGCAGATCTCCGGGGCGTCCCAGCCGTGCGACTCGGCCAGCCCCGTCGCGATGGTGCGCAGGTACGCGTCGACGGGCGGTTGGAGCTCGACCGACGCGTGCTCCCACGACGCCGTGAACGTCACCACCGGCACGGCGTCGACCTCGCCGACGACGTGCAGCGTCTCGTAGCGTCCCGGCCCGAGCACGGCGGTGCGGCTCTCACGGAACAGCTCTGATAGCGGCAGGTCGCGCCCGATCGGACGCCGCATCTCCTGGCTCGCGACGTCGCTGAACTGCTCGCCGGTCACGAGGTAGGCCCGCGCGGCCACCCCCGACGCACCGCCCGCGCCGGTGGTGCCGCCGGCGTCGGGGCCCACGTCGCCGACGCCCCGGCCCGATGCGTCCGGGTCGTAGAAGGCGATCCCGCCGCCCCACGTCGGGGACCGCCACGCGAAGTACACCTGGCCCTCGAGGGTCAGCGGCACGTCGCCGAGCGGTTCGGACGCGTCGCGTGCGCCGTCGTAGCCGCGGGCGGCGCCGGATGGGCGGCCGCCGGCGAGGTAGTGGGTGAAGCGGTCGCGCGAGAGGTTCGACCCGTAGGCCGCGTACCAGACATGGTCCATCACCTCCACCATCGCAGACTCGGGCCGCGCCCGCTGACGAGGACCGCCCGGAGTGGGGAGGAGCGAGACGTCCGCTGCCCGAGATGTCCCAGACATGGAGGTGACCATGGATCTCGAGATGTTCCACGGGCTGGCTGAGGCCTGCGGCCCGTTCCGAGCGTGACGATGGACGTGACGAAGACCGATCCGCGACGTGGGGCCGGATCCCCTCGGCGTGACGCTCGTCGACCCCGGCCAGACGAACCCGGCCGACGGCGTCGGTGCCGTGCTGCGGTGGTCCGACGAGTCGACGCCGCGGTCGCGGATCCCGAGCATGCCCGGCCACGGCGGCCAGTAGGTGGACGCGCTAGCGGAGGATGCGCGCGAAGGCGTCGACGAGCAGCTCGACGTCGCGCTCCTCGACGACGAGCGGGGGCGCGATGCGGACGGTCGAGCCGTGCGTGTCCTTGACGAGGACGCCCTGCTCGAGCATCCGCTCGCACACCTCGCGCCCGGTCATGAGCGCCGGGTCGACGTCGATGCCGGCCCACAGCCCGCGCACGCGCACCGCGTCGACCCCGTGGCCGACGAGCGGTTCCAGCCCGTCGGCGAGCACCTCGCCGAGCCACGCGGCCCGCTCCTGGTACTCGCCGGTCTCGAGGAGGCCCACGACCGCGTGCCCGACGGCCGACGCGAGCGGGTTGCCGCCGAAGGTCGAGCCATGGCTGCCGGGCGTGAAGACGCCGAGCACGTCGGCGTCGCCGACCACGGCCGAGACGGGCAGGATCCCGCCGCCGAGGGCCTTGCCGAGGACGTAGAGGTCGGGCACGACGCCCTCGAGGTCGCAGGCGAACGTCGAGCCGGTGCGCCCCAGCCCCGACTGGATCTCGTCGGCCACCATGAGGACGCGGTGCTCGCGGGTCAGGCGGCGCACATCGCGCAGGTAACCCTCGGGCGGGATGACGACGCCGCCCTCGCCCTGGATCGGTTCGAGGAGCACGGCGACGGTGTCGTCGGTGATGGCCGCCTCGAGGGCCGCCGCGTCGCCGTACGGCACGACGTCGAACCCGGGCGTGTACGGCCCGTAGTGGTCATGGGCCACGGGGTCGTCGCTGAAGCTGACGATCGTCGTCGTGCGGCCGTGGAAGTTGCCAGACATGACGACGATCCGGGCCCGGCCGTCGGGCACGCCCTTGACCTCGTACCCCCACTTGCGGGCCGTCTTGATCGCCGTCTCGACGGCCTCGGCGCCGGTGTTCATCGGCAGCACGAGCTCCTTGCCGGCGAGGGCGGCGAGGTCGCGTGCGAAGGGGGCCAACCGGTCGCTGTGGAAGGCGCGGCTCGTCAGCGTCAACCGGTCGAGCTGGTCGCGGACCGCGCCGACGAGCACGGGGTGCAGGTGCCCGAAGTTGAGCGCCGAGTAGCCGGCCAGCGCGTCGAGGTAGCGGCGTCCGTCGACGTCGGTGACCCACGCGCCCTCGGCGTGCGCGATGACGACGGGGAGCGGGTGGTAGTTGCGGGCGAGCCACTGCTCGGCGAGGGAGACGTGCTCGTGCGTCGCGGTCGTCGGTCTCGTGTGGTCGTCACGGTCGGTCGTCGTGCTGCTCACCCCTCGATGGTCGCACCGTCCCGGCCGGGCGTCCGGCGGTCGTGCCGCACGCCACGGTCGCAGGCACGGTGAGACGTGTCTCGTCCGCCTGACGCGTCGGAGCACCGGTGCCACCATGGGAGTGGCGGGTCCCGCAGCCAGGACTACCCGCTTTCGGGTGTGTCGGTTCCGGCGGTCGACCTCAGCCACGGAGTTGGCCATGAGCACCACCGGACCCCTCGCCCCCAGCCCGGACGCCACCGACGCCACCGACGGGTCAGGCCCGACACCCGGGGCCGTGCGCCGACGCGTCGTCATCCTCGGCGCGGCCGGTCGCGACTTCCACGACTTCAACGTCGCGTTCCGCGACGACCCGGCGTACGAGGTCGTCGCGTTCACCGCGACGCAGATCCCCGACATCGACGGACGCCGGTACCCGCCCGAGCTCGCGGGTTCGCTCTACCCGCAGGGGATCCCGATCGTCGACGAGGCGCAGCTGACCGACCTCGTGACCCGCGAGCACGTCGACGTCGTGGCCTTCGCCTACTCCGACGTGCCGCACGAGCGGGTCATGCACCTGGCGGCCGAGGCGATCGCCGCCGGCGCCGACTTCTGGCTGCGCGGCGCCCGGCAGACGATGCTGCGCAGCACCAAGCCGGTCCTCGCCGTCACCGCGGTGCGCACCGGCGTCGGCAAGAGCCAGACGACCCGCTACCTGAGCCGGCTGCTGCGGCGCACCGGGCTGCGTGTCGTGGCGGTGCGCCACCCGATGCCGTACGGCGACCTCGCCCGGCAGGCGTGCCAGCGGTTCGCCACCTACGCCGACCTCGACGCGCACGACTGCACCATCGAGGAGCGCGAGGAGTACGAGCCGCACCTCGACAACGGCTGCGTCGTGTACGCGGGCGTCGACTACGAGCGGATCCTGCGCGAGGCCGAGCAGGAGGCCGACGTCATCCTCTGGGACGGCGGCAACAACGACCTGCCGTTCTACGAGCCGGACCTGCACATCGTCCTCGCCGACCCGCTGCGGCCGGGCGACGAGACGCGCTACCACCCTGGTGAGGCCAACGTCCGGATGGCCGACGTCGTCCTCGTCAACAAGTGCGACTCGGCCCGGCCGGAGGACATCGAGGCGGTCGTCGCCTCGTGCCTGCGCCTCAACCCGAACGCGCGGATCGTCCTGGCCGACAGCCCCGTCCGCGTCGACGACGAGGACCTCGTGCGCGGTCACCGCGTCGTCGTCGTCGAGGACGGCCCGACCCTGACGCACGGTTCGATGACGTACGGAGCCGGCGTCGTCGGCGCCCGACAGGCCGGCGCTGCAGCGATCGTCAACCCGACGCCGTACGCGGTCGGCTCCATCGCCGCCACCTTCGAGCGGTACCCCAACGCGCGCGGCATCCTGCCCGCCATGGGCTACGGCGCCACCCAGGTGCGCGACCTCGAGGCGACCATCGAGGCCGTCGCCGACGCCGGCATGTGCGACGCCGTCGTGGCCGGCACCCCCATCGACCTGATGCGCGTGCTCGGCGTCAGCGTCCCGATCGTCCGGGCCCGCTACGAGCTGCGCGAGCGGACGCCGGGCCAGCTCGACGCCGCGGTGCGCGAGGCGCTCGCCCGGCGCGACGCGTCCGGCGCCCTCGCCTCGGAACGTCACCTCGCGGCGACCTGACGAGAGGAGGAGGCCGTGAACCCGATCAGGTGGGACGTCCACCCGCTGCGCCGAGCGGCCCTGCTCGGAGCGCTGGCGACGGGGGTCGCCTTCTCCGCGTGGACGTTCCGGTGGGCCTACCTGCGGTACGGGTCGACCACCGGGGAGACGCTCGACGCGCTGCCCGGCGACGAGCTGATCCCCGACGCGTCACTCGTGGCCACGCGGGCCGTGACGATCGACGCGCCGCCGGAGCAGGTGTGGCCGTGGGTCGCCCAGCTGGGACAGGAGCACGGCGGGTTCTACAGCTACGACTGGCTGGAGAACCTCGTCGGCTGCCGCGTCAGGAGCGCCGACCACGTGCACGAGGAGTGGCAGCACCCGCACGCGGGCGAGGACTTCCGGCTGCACCCGGAGCTCGCCCTGCGCGTCGCGTCGGTCGACGAGGGGCACTCGCTCGTCGTCGACGGGCGGGCCCGTCAGGGCGAGCCCGGCCCGCCGTACGACTTCTCGTGGGCGTTCGTGGTGCGCAAGCACCCCGGGCTCACGACCCGGCTGCTCGTGCGGGAGCGGTACGGCTACACGACGCACGCCTCGCGGGCGGTCTGCGAGCCGCTCGCTGCGGGCAGCGCGCTCATGACCCGCAAGATGCTGCTCGGCATCAAGGAGCGGGCCGAGGCGGCGGCGCTCGCGGCCTGAGCCGGAGCGTCTGCCGCCCTCCGCGGGCTACTCGCCCTGGAAGGCGCGGACCTCGACGGGGGCGCCGCAGGCCTGCGAGCCGTCCTTGGCGATGGCGAGCGCAGCCTCGAGGTCGGGCGCCTCGACGACCCAGAACCCGCCGAGCCACTCGCGCGCCTCGCTGAACGGCCCGTCGGTGACTCCGGCGGAGTCGGCACCGGACGTGGCGTCGACAACCCTGGCCTCGGACCGGTCGACGAGGCCTCCGGCGAACACCCAGGCGCCGGAGGCCTGCAGCTTGCTGTTGAACGCGTAGACATCGGCGTACATGCGCTCGATCTCGTCCTGCGGGGGCGTCTGCTCGGCGGCGGTGTGGTGGACGGACATCAGGTACTGGGTCATCGGAGTGCTCCTGTGCGGCTCATGATCATGCTGGTGCTGGTGAGTGTGGTGGTCAGCCGGTGCCGACTCACCCCCACGTCGAGCGGGGGCCGACGGGTTCGACACGGCCGTCAGGAAAATCTTCGTCAGGCTCTTCTCGTCAGTCGGTGGGCAGCTGCTCGCCGAGGAACTCCTCGGTGCGGGCCCACGCCTCGCCCGAGGCGCCGGCGTGGAACCACGGCATGTCGTCGTTGTCGAAGGCGTGGTCGGCGCCCGGGTAGGTGACGATGACGGTCCGCGGCTCCTTCTCGAGCGAGGCCTCGATGCGCCGCACGGTGTCGGTGTCGATGAAGGAGTCGGCGAGGCCGAAGTGGTGCAGGCTCGGCGCCGACACCGTCATGACGTCGTGCAGCCCGGGCAGCGCCGACCCGTAGTAGCTGACGAGCGCGTCCACCGGCGTCGCGCCCTCGGACTCGAGGTGTGCCGCGACGTTGAACCCGAGCCCACCACCGAAGCAGAACCCGACGACGCCGACGCCGCCGGTCACCTCGTCGCGGTCCCGCAGCCACTCGACGGTGGCCGACGCGTCGAGCACGGCCTGCTGCCAGTCGAGCCGCTGCACGAGGCCCATCCCCTCCTGGAGGGCGTCGGGGCCCTCGACCGGCTCGGTGACCCCGAGCCGCCAGAAGATCTCCGGGGCGGCGACGACGTAGCCGAGTGCGGCCAGGTCGGCGGCGCGGCGGCGGACGTAGGCGCTGACGCCGAAGATCTCCTGGAGCAGGACGATGCCCGGTCCGTCACCGGCCGGCGGGAGCCAGAGGCGGGTCGGCACGTCGCCGGTGTCGGTCGGGACGGTCACGTCGGTCGCGGTCGCGGCGGTGTCGGTCATGCTCGCCATCCTCACCCACGCGGGGGCGCCGCAGGGGGATTCAGCGTCGTCGGGCGGCCCGCAGCTCGAGCAGGCGCGCCTCGTACCGCCGGACGCGGTCGGCGAGCCGGTCGTACTCGCGCTCGTGCCGTCGCAGCACCACGACGAGCCCGACGATGGCGATGACCATGACGGCCCCGATGCCGACGAGGAGGGCGACGCCGAGGGTGTCCGAGACGCGTCCGGTGGACAGGAGCACGAGCATCGCGACGAACGCGATGCCCACGACGACGCAGAGCGCCCCGACGCGACGGCTGGCGCGGCGTCCGGACGCGGCGAGCTCGGCGAGTGCGAAGGCGCGCTCGTCGCGGGCGACCTCGCGGCACAGGTAGGTCGCGGCCGGGAAGCGGTGGGTGCGCACGCCCGGGTCGGGCCGGCCCGCGAAGGGACGGTGGTCGGACGGGCCGTCGGAGGTGTGGAGCCCGGCAGGGGTGCCGGTGTGGGGCACGGGGATGGCGGTCATGGTGTGTCCTTCGTCCGACGGTCGCCGGGTTCCTGCTCTGCAGGATCCTCCGGGCGACGGGATGGCGGTGGGGTTTTCGCGTAGTTGGTGCGCCCGCCGCGACCGGCCTGGTGGCCGGCCGCGGCGGGGGCGCGGGTGTTCACTCGCAGATCAGCCGCGGGTCAGGGTGTTCGGTCGCGCGGCATTCGGTCGCGTGGCGTTCAGTCACGCGGCGTCAGGCGGGCGCCGAGGGCGTACGCGCAGACGACGAGCGCCGAGGCGGCGAGGACGATGTCCTTGAGGACGTACTGACCCATGAGCGTCGGGCCGTGCGGGAACAGGTCGGCCGTGAAGAGCGCGAGCGGCGACATGATGCCGATGAGCGCGCCCCCGAGGACGACGATGCCGACGCGGAGGAACTTGCCGCTGACGAGCGTCAGCCCGATCACCGTCTCGGTGACGGCGGTGAGCAGGACGGCGGCGTGGCCCGACACGAGCCCGAGGGTGAGCCGGTCGACCGTGGCCGAGGCGATGGCCTCCGCCGGGCTCAGGCCCGGGAAGAACTTCAGGACGCCGAAGCCGAGGAAGACGAGGCCGAGGCTGACGCGGAGGATCTGCAGGCTGTACCGGACCAGGAAGGCCTGGAGGCGGTCGACGCCGGCGGTGACGATGGTGATGGCGGTGCCCACCGTGCCGGTGACGGCGCCCCCGATGCCGGTGGCGTCGGGGCGGGGGTGGGTGCGGCGACCGGGTCGGTCGACGGCGATCTGCGACATGGTGGTGTCTCCTGTGAGGTCGAAGCTGTCGAGACCTCAGAAGGCCGGCACCCGCTGCAGATACGCCCGGGCCGCCGTTTGAGTCGCGGTACCCATCCCGTAGCGGGGCGTACGTCCGCAATTCGGGCACGGTTGTTCACGAAAGGAATTCGCTTGACACGCAACCGAAGTCGGCGGATCGAGTGATCCGGGGCTCCTCCCACGTCACCAGTTGACGAGGAGACGCTCCTCCTTGTCGCGGAACGCACCGACGATGATGAGGACGAGGTCGACGAGGGCCCAGATGCCGAAGCCGCCGAACGTCACGATCTGGAGCACCCCGGTGCCGACCTTGCCGACGTAGAAGCGGTGCACACCGAAGACCCCGAGGAAGAAGCAGAGCAGGGTCGCGGCGAGGCGCGACCGGTCGCTGACGGGCCGGCCCTCGGCGTCGAACTCGACGCGCTGGATCATCGGCTGCGCCGGCGGCGCGGCCTGGGGGAGTGCCGGACCGACCTGGTCGGTCCACGAGTCGCCGTCCCAGTAGCGCGACTGCGGCTTGCCCTCCGGGTCGGGGTACCAGCCGGCGGGGATCTCGCGCGGCGGCTCTGGGGTGAATCCCTCGGTGGGTGGTTGGCTCATGACGACCTCCGTGTGCGTTGACCTGTGTGCGTTGAGCTGGTGCGTTGACCGTGGGCGTCGACCTCCGGCCAGCATGACCGATGGTCCAGCGCCGGGACAGGGACCCCTGGCACCCCGGACGGGTGCCAAACGTCATGGCGCCGCGGCGGCCCGGGCTCGTACCGTGATCGGGTGACCTCCGACGAGCCGGTCCGCGGCTACGGCCAGCACCCGACGCCAGCCGCCGGCCCGCCCGTGCCCGACGACCGGGTCCCCGGCGACGAGCCCCGGGGTGAGGCGTACGGCGACGCGTGGCTGCGACCGACGCTCGAACCGGGCGAGCGCACCCCGTCGCCGGGTTCGCCGGAACCCCGGCCTCCTCGCACCTCGCCGGCGAGGCGGTCCTGGCTGCTCGCCGGCCTGGGTGCGGCGCTGCTGCTCATGGCCGGCGTGGCGGCCGTCTCCGGGGACGCGCTCTCCGGGGAGGGCTCGCACACCACGTCGGAGTCCTTCCAGCGGGTCCCCGGCACGCTGACGATCCGCGGCGGGGCCAACGACATCGAGGTCCGGGGCGGCGGCGCGGCCGGGTCCGTGGGCGTCGTCACCGACACCCGGTGCCCGGGCGGGAACGCCCCGAGGCCCTCGTGGTCCGGCGACACGCTCGTCGTCGACGGGGACTGCGGCGGCTTCCTCGGCTGGGGATCCGTCGACCACCTCATCACCGTCCCCGACGGCACCGCCGTGACCGTCGAGACGGGCTCCGGCGACGTCACCGTGGCCGGCTCCCTCGGCGCGACGCGGGCCACGTCCGGCTCCGGCGACGTGTCGGCCCGCGACGTCACCGGAGCGCTGAGCCTCGAGACGGGATCGGGAGACGTCGAGGGCTCGGGGCTCGGCCGGGCCGACGTCACGGCCAAGACGGGCAGCGGCGACGTCGACCTCGACTTCTCCTCGGCCGCGGACGCCGTGCGCGTGCAGACCGGCTCGGGCGACGCGTCGCTGCGCCTGCCGGCGGGGATGTACGACGTCTCGGCCACGACCGGCTCCGGTGACACCGAGGTGGGTGTGTCGCGCAGCCAGACGGCCACGGACCACGTCACCGTCCGCACCGGGTCCGGCGACATCGAGGTCCGCTACCGCTGACCCGTCGACCCGTCGACGGCGGCCCCGGCGTCAGGACGGGGAGCCGGCGGGGGCGTCGTCGTCGAACGCGGAGAAGGTGTCGTCCGGCACCGTCGAGCCGGGCGTCGCACCCGGCGTCGCACCCGGCGTCGGGGCGGACGTGCCGTGCGGCGCGTTCTTCTCGACGAGCTTGTCGATGCCCTTGTCGACGCTGGCACGCACCTTGGTGACGGTGTCGGTGTGCTTGCCGTTCGTCTTCTCCTCGATGGTGCCCTCGACCTTGTCGAGCGCTCCGTCGACCTTCTCGCGGTTGTCCTTGGCGTAGTTCGCGGCGATCGAGGCGGCCGTCTTGAGCATCTCCGCCACGGCGTCGCCGAAGTCCTTCGCCTTGGCCTGGAGGTGGACCTCCTCGGCCTTGTGCTTCATCTGGTCACCGAACGACACGGTGCCTCCTCGGGTGGTTTGCGGTCATGGGTTCGTCATGGATTCCCAGAGCCGGGCCGGTTGCCCTGCTCTCTGCTGCCAGCGTCCATCGGCGAGGCCGTCCCGCGCAACCGGGGTCGGCCCGGAGTCGACCCTGACCCGACCCCGACGTGTCGGTGCCCGTGTCGGTGCCCGTGTCGGTGCCCGTGTCGGTGCCCGTGCCGGTGCCCGCCCCGACGACGGTGTCTCGTCTGTCACTTCGTGCTCCGGTGTGACCGGCAGAACTGCGCCGCAAGGCTGCCCGGGCAGACAGTGGTGGGGCAGGGGTGCATCCTGCGGCGCCCTGCTCCACCCCTTCCAGGAATCGAAGTGATCACGATGAAGCGACTCGAAGGACGTGTCGCCCTCGTCACCGGCGCGGCGAGCGGCATCGGCCGGGCCACGGCCCTGCGGCTCGCCGACGAAGGCGCGGCGGTGCTCGTCACCGACATCAACGTCGACGGGGGTGAGGCGACCGCGATGCAGATCCGCGACGGCGGTGGCCGCGCCGCCTTCGTCAAGCACGACGTCACGAGCGAGGCCGACTGGGAGGCCGCGTGCGCCAAGGCCGTCGAGGAGTTCGGCGGCATCGACGTGCTCGTCAACAACGCCGGGCTGGGCGACCTCGCCACGATCGAGGACACGAGCCTCGGGGACTGGCAGCGCACCATCGGCATCGACCTGACCGGTGTCTTCCTCGGGATGCGGACCGCGGCGCCGCACCTGAAGGCATCGGGCCACGGCTCGGTCGTCAACATCAGCTCGATCTTCGGCACGAGCGGCGGCTTCGGCACCTCGCCGGCCTACCACGCGGCCAAGGGTGCGGTGCGGACGCTGACGAAGAACGTCGCGTTGCACTGGGCGTCCGAGGGCGTGCGGGTCAACTCGATCCACCCCGGGTTCATCGACACCCCGATCCTCGACCAGGCGAGGGGCACGCCGTTCGAGCAGACCATGATCGACCTGACGCCGATGGGCCGGCTCGGGCGACCGGAGGAGATCGCTGCAGGCGTGGCCTACCTCGCCGGCGACGACGCCGCGTTCGTCACCGGCCTCGAGCTCTACATCGACGGTGGCTACATCGCCCGCTGAGCGAGCGTTCGCACCCACGCGAGCACCGAACGGTGGCGTGACCAGTCGGGGTCGCCGTCCGCCGGGCGCTGGGGGTCGCCGCCGACCGCGGCCCCGTCCGCCCGGTCGATCCCCGACGCGTCGGCCGGCTGGGCGAGCGCGCGCCGGATCGCGTCGGCGACCGTGAGCCGGCCGTGCGGGGGCTCGCCGAGCACCGTCGCGGCGTCGCGCGTGCCGACCATGTCGTGCCCGAGGCTCGGCACGAGCGACTCGACGGTGCGGCTCGGCACGTCGACGAGCACGCCGGCCAGGCGGGCCACCGCGTCCACCGGCGCGAGCCACAGCGGCACCTGCACGCGCACGAGCCGGGCCTGCGACGCGTACGTCCGCAGCAGGTCGACGTAGCTGAGCCGCTCGGGCCCGACGAGGTCGAGCCAGCCGGTGACGTCGGGCCGCTCGAGCGCCTCGGCGAGGAACCACACGGCATCGGCCACGGCGACCGGCTGGATGACCGAGCCGCGCATCCACGCCGGCACGGTCTGCACGACGGGTAGCCGGTGCGAGGTCTGGCGCATCACCTCGAAGCTCGTCGACCCGGCGCCGATGACCATCGAGGCGCGCAGGGTCAGCACCGACGCGTCGGCCCCGGCGAGCACCTGCTCCACCTCGAGGCGCGACAGGAGGTGCTCGGACAGCTCCTCGACCGGGAGGTCGGGCACGATCCCGGACAGGTAGACGAGCCGCCCGGCCCCGACGCGTCCGGTGGCGTAGGCGACGTTGTCGGCGGCCTGCCGGTCGAGCCGGAGGAAGTCGGCGTCGTCGAGGCCGTGCACGAGGTGGCACACGGCGTCGACGCCCTCGAGCGCCGCGACGACCTGGTCCTCGTCCTGGACGTCGGCCCGGCGCCACTCGACGGCGTCGGTCCACGGGAACCGCTGCGGCACGGCCCGCCGGTGCAGCGCGACGACCTCGTGGCCCCGCGCGAGCAGCTCGGGGACGAGCCGCGAGCCGACGTACCCGCCGGCCCCGAGGACGGCCACCCGCAGTGTCACGTTCATGGTCAGCAGGTGTCCTCAGCGCCGCCGACGCCGGCCGTCGCGACGGAACGAGCCGAGCAGGTCGCCCGCGGTGCGCACGAGGTCGAGCGGGCCGGAGTCGTCGTCGGTCGCGTCGCCCGCTCCGTCATCGGCCGCGTCACCCGTGCGCGTCATGTTCGTGAGGAACCGCTCGACGAGCGGGTCGGACGCGCGCTGGACGAGGCCGCGGCCGACGTCGAGCGGCATCCCGTAGAAGTCGAGCGCGGTGTCGAGCCGGGCCCGGGTGCGGTCGGCCGTGAGCGGGTGCAGCGTCAGCGTGACGCCGATGGTCGCCTTCCCGAACCCGTGCCGCTCGTGCCCGGTGGCCTCGAGGCGCGCCCGCCGGGCGGACGCGTCGCGCTCGGTCATCGACCCGGTCCCGTCGAACCACACCGACAACGGCCCGAGCCGGGCGCGGATCTGGCCGACGAACGCGTCGCCGTCGACCTCGGTGACCTCGGCACCCGGGAAGCAGCGACCGATCCGGCGCAGGTCCATGAAGTGCTCCCACACGAGGTCGGCCGGTGCGTCGAGCTCCTGGTCGTGGCGCAGCCTCACGGCATCCTCCTTCGGCAGGTCGGGGGTGGTCTCACCCCACATACCCGCGCCCGCCCCTGACGACTACCTGACGACTACCCGACGACTACCCGCGGGACTGGTTGACCGGCCGGTCGCCGGCCCGGGCGAGCCAGTCGTCGCGGAAGAGGTCCCAGTGGAGGCCGTCGCCGTAGGAGCCGTCGGCGAGCACGTCGACGGCGCGCTCGCGACCCCAGGGAGTGAACCCCGTGGCCCGCAGCACCGCGTTGCTCGCCTCGTTGTCGGCGGCGGTCTCGCCGACGAGCCGGCGCAGCCCGAGCCCGCCCTCCTCGCGCGGCCGGAAGGCGTGCGCGGTGGCGAGCAGCGCGGCGCTCTTGGCCACGCCCCGGCCCCGCGCGCTCGGGAACAGCTGGTAGCCGAGCTCCCCGGCGTCGCCCGTCAGGGGACCGACGCGGGAGAACACCGTGACCCCGCCGAGCGCGCGGTCCGTGTCGGCGTCGGCGATGCACCACTCGACCGCCGAGCCCTCGGCCATCCGCTCCCGGCGCACGAGCAGCCACAGCGGGAACGTCGCGGTGGACAGCACCGAACGCTTCGGCATCCAGTGCGTCGGGTCGGCGTCGCGCGGCTCGATGGCGTCGGCGTCCTCGGGCCGCCAGGGCCGCAGCCGGAGCCCGGCCTCGGGCGCCTCGACGACGGGCGGCTCGAACCAGGGCGCCGCCGGCGTCGTGGCGTCGTCGGGCCCGATGCTCGCGGTCCACGTGTCGAGCGCGGCGGACTCGCGGGTCGGGTCGGGGTGGCTGTCGGGGAGCGTGCCGTGCGGCGTGAACCCGGTGGCCCACGCGACGCGTCGCGAGCCCCAGTTGCCGCGCACGGCACGCCAGTGCACGCGGGCCAGGGGCTGCCCCCACCCGCCCTCGGCGAAGGCGTGGGCGAGCACGAGGCGGACCGCGCGGGCCATGACCCCGTGGCCGCGGGCGTCGGGGTGCAGGCCGAAGCCGAGCTCGCCGACGGCCGGGCGCACCATCGGTCGCAGGTCGATGCTGCCGCCGAACCGCGGGCGGCCGTGCGGGTCATGCGGGTCGACCCAGTCGATGGCCCACGTGCGGGTGCCGTCGGGGGTGCGCCACGCGGCCCGGTTGCCCTCGATCCAGCCGAGGGCGTCGTCGCGGCCGTACGGACGGGGGACGGTCGTCCACCGCTGGCTGTCGGCGTCGGCCGACTGCTCGACGACCGCGTCGGCGTCGGCCTCCGTGTGCACTCTCAGCGTCACGACGCCGTCGGTGAGGGTCGGAGCCGACACGGAGGCGGCGGTGGGCGGCTGCGCGGGGGTCACACGCCCACCCTGCCAGCCCGCGGGGACACGGGAAGACCGGGAGCCGAATCTCTCCGGCTCCCGGTCCAAAAGGCCCGCTTCCCCTCCACAGGCTGCGTTCCGGGGCCTACCGTACCCACAGGGGTAAGAGGGCAAACGCGCGTTGCGCGGCCATTTGTCCTTCGCAACTCGGGGGAGACGCGCACCTCCTGGTGGAGCGCCGCGCTGGTCGAGGGGAGTTGCGATGCAGGGGTCGCCGTGGGTCCGCACGAGCGTGCCCCGAGGAGGTGGCCGGGGTCCTCGGCTCCCGTCGTGCCCGGGCGGGGCACGGAGCTGCCCCCAGACTGCCGCTCCGTGTCCGCCCGGCCCCCTGTGCGCGCCACCCTACGAACAGGTTCGGATTCCGAAGGCGGACGTTGCGCGCCCGATGTCCTCGTGCAACGAGGCCCCTGTCACCGCCCGATATGTGCCTGCCTCCCCGGGTAGGGCCTGAGTGATGCAGCTCATCGACCAGATCCAGTGGGTGCTGCGGAACGCGCGGCTGAACGCCGCGGACCCGGCCCTGCGCAGCGCTGCAGGCTTCGCGCAGGGCGACGGCGTTGCCACCCCCGTGCACCGGGCCCAGGTCGGACGCTGGGAGCGCGGCCACGTGGTCGTCACGCGTCAGCTCGTGCGGCGCTACGAGCAGGTGCTCGACCTCGACGAGGGCACGCTGCTCACGGCCGTCGACCTGTTCGGCCGGGCCCGCAGCCCGGTCCGGTCGGTCGCCGTCCTCTCGCGCACCGAGGAGCCCGACACCGACCGCGTCCTGCTGCTCCTCGAGCGGGCCCTGTCCGAGGACCGCCTGACGGGTCTCGACTGGGACGAGCTCACCGACGCCCTCGGCCGGATCGGGCGGCCGCTCGTGCGCGACCGCGACTGGGAGGCGCTGCTGCGCCGCCTGCTCGAGGAGACGAGCCTCGGCCTGGGCATCGGCTACGCCCAGCGGTCCGAGGCACTGGCGCGGCTCGTCGGACACGCGCGCAGCGGGCCGGTCGTGGCCGCCATGGCCGCGGAGGTGACGGCACGCCCGGACGCGCAGTTCTACAACGACCCGCTCGGCATGCTGCACCACACCGACCACCCGGAGGCGGTGTCGGTCGTCCTCGACCAGCTGCGTCGGCCGACGAACCCGAGCGTCCTGCGCGCCTGCCTCATCGTGCTGACGACGCTCGTGCAGGGACGGCGGCTGGACGGCGAGGTCAGGCTCGAGGCCGCCCGCCTGGCGGTGGAGCACCTTCGTGACCCCGACCTGCCCTACCGCGTGCACCGTGGTGCCGCGAACCTCGTCCGCGCGCTGGGCATCGGCGCACCCCGCCTCGCGACGGTGCTGACCGCCGAGGACCGGCGGGTGGCCGCCTCGATCGTCCGCGACGGCCGGGCCATCAGCACCGACGCGTTCCGCACGTCCATCAAGCGCATCCGGGCCGAGCTCGAGGACGCCGGTGGGCGCGAGGCGATCGAGGAGCCGGTGCTCATGCACCTGCTCGAGACCGCCCTCGGGTCCACCGACGAAGGGGAGCGGGGCTCGGCGCTCGGCATCCTCATGATCTCGCCGCAGGCCCGCGTCGTCGGGCGGGTGCAGGCCCGCGCGCTGGCCGAGGCCCTCGAGCGCAAGGACGTCGTCGCCGCTCACGAGAGCCTGACCATACTGTCGTGGCTCGGGCAGCCGGAAGACCTCGACCTCTTCGAGCGGGTGACCCTCGGCATCGGCACCCCGACCGACGTCGCGACGACCGCCGGGTACGTCCTCGGCAACACGGCGGAGACGCACTCGACCCGGCGGGACGCCCGCGACCGCGCGGTCGCCCTCCGCGTGGCCGAGGTCATGGCGACCGGCTCGGGCCACGACGACAACGACCACGTCCGCAGCCTCGTCTACGCCCTCGGCATGCGTGGGCGCTACGACCTGCTCCAAGCCCTGGCCGACGCCCTGCCCCTCGAGCCGTCAGCACTCGACGCCGCGGCACTCGTCCCACCGGCGCTCGACCCGGCGACGCGTCCGGGCCCCGACGGCGTGGCCCGCGGCATCCTCGGCTACTGGCTGGGGCTGCCCGAGCACCTGCGTCCCGACGGCGGGCGGGCCTGACGCTCCTGCAGCGGGGCCCACGCGCCGACGCCCACCCCCGCGCGAAGGCGGGGGTGGGCGTCGGGACGGGCTGCCGGGCGAGCCGGGAGCGTCAGCAGCCGGTGGCCGGCTGGCGGAAGCCCGGGAACGGGTTGAGGTCACCCATGAAGGTGTAGCGACCGCCCGACCCGCTCTGCGTCGGCTCCGAACCGGTCGCGTTCTTCGGCAGGCGCAGGAACCACGGGAAGAGCGCCTCGTCCTCGGGGTGGTAGGCCCCGTCGGCGCTCTGGCTGCCGTTGGGGTTGGGGCCCTGGCGGAAGGTGTTCGTGCCCTGGGCGAAGCCGATGCCGACGACCGGGTCACCGGTCTCGAGCACCGAGGTGCACCCGTACTGCGGTGCCGTCGGCGTCAGCCACGGCTCGACGCCGTTGTTGACGAACGGGTCGTCGGCCCACTCGGCGATCTCGTGGCTGATGGCGTGGATGTCCTGCAGCGCCCAGTCGGTGCCGCCGTTCGGGCGGGCGAAGAGGCCGGGGCTGACGTACGAGGCCCACGCGAACGTCTGGACCGGGGCGTTGCCCTGGGTCTGGCCGCCGCCCTTGCGGTTCCCGGCGGCCTTGGTGCCGTGGTAGCCGATGACGCAGCAGTCGGTGAGGGCCTTGCCGTCGTGGAGCATGACGTCGTCGGTGAGGTAGAGCGGCAGGTGCGTCGGGTCGGCGCTCGTCTCGAGGTTGTTGATCTGCGCGGACCACCAGCCGATGTCGACGCTCGCGAACACGACCCCGCGCCCGCTCTGGAGCAGGCCGCCCTGGTTGCTCGGCACCGTGATCGTCACGGACGGGAGGACGTTCGGGTGCAGGCGCAGGTGGTAGGGGCTCGTGCCGGTCTTGTCGAACTGGGCCCGCATCGTCGCGTCCTGCAGCTGGAGCGGGACGCCGGCGTCCTCCTGCGAGAGCGCGCCGCCCGGGCCCTTGACCAGGGCTGGGGCGTTGGGGAAGCTGCCGGCCGCGGTCGCGGCCGCCGTCGCGCCGTAGTCGCCGGTGGCGAACTGCGGGGAGGCGAGCGTCGCGGGGAGCACGTCGTTCCCGTCGAAGGTGCGGCCACCGATGACCACCTTGATCGGCGTGACGTCGACCTGGACCGTCACGTCGCAGGCCGCGCCGGCGCACGAGTGCGGGTCGGCGCCGACCATGTTGTAGCCGTACGTCTTCCCGTCGGCCGGGTCGGTCTGGGTGCCGTACCAGTGTGCGACGGTCCGGCTGGTCGGCAGGACCGTGGCGCCGCCCATCGTCACCGACTCCGCCTTGAGGGCGTCGTCGCTGATGACCTGCGGCTCGGACGTGGTCGGTGTGCCCGCCGTCGCCGCTCCGGCCGCCACCACGAGTGACGCGGCGGCGACCAGGACTGATGCTGTGGAACGCAGTCTCATGTGTGCTCCATCCCTGGGTTCGTTCGGAAGATCCCCGATGGGCGGAATGTAGCCCTGAGGAGGTGCCCGGCGGGCCGATAGGTATGGTGGATTTGATTCTTGCAGAACGGCTTTCATCAAACTCACAGCCGCTTCTCATGGTGCCGGCAGGGGGCGTCCAGCCGGTGCCCAGCGGCCCTCCAGCGGACGCGTCCGGGCAGGGGCTAGGTTGCTGACGTGGACACCGACGAGATCCTGACGCTCCTGCGCGACGTCGCCGACGAGGTGGTCAACCCGCGCTTCCGGGCCCTGGCCGAGGGGGAGGTCCACGAGAAGCGTCCCGGCGACCTCGTCACCGACGCCGACCGCGAGGCCGAGGTGCTCATCACCCGGGCGCTCGTCGCCGCGTTCCCCGACGCCGTCGTGCTCGGTGAGGAGACCTTCGCTGCCGACGCGTCGCTCATGGAGCGGTACGCCGCCGCCGCGCACGCGTTCACCCTCGACCCCGTCGACGGCACGAAGAACTTCGTCCACGGCTCGCCCGACCATGCCGTCATGGTCAGCGAGACCGTGGACGGGCAGGCGGTCCGGGCGTGGATCTGGCAGCCGCAGCACCTCGTCGGCTACGTCGCCGAGCGCGGTGCCGGCGCCTGGCGTCACGACGCCGACGGCCGGACGCGGCTGACGGTGCCCGACGCGTCGGGCCCCGAAGGCACTGACGGGCTGCGCGGCCGCACCTCGCGCCGGGCCTGGATCGGGCGCAGCCTCGAGGGCCTCCCGCCGCTCGAGCTGACGTGGGTGTCGTGCGGCATCGACTACCCGAAGCTCGTCGAGGGCGCCGCCGACTACGTGCTCTACGGACGCGGCGCGCCGTGGGACCACGTACCGGGCTCGCTCCTGCTCGCCGAAGCCGGGGGCGTCCTCGGGCGCGCCGACGGCGAGGCGTACTCGCCGCGCGACACCGCCCCGCCCGGGCTCGTGGCGGCCGGCGCACCGGGCGTCTACGACCGGGTCGTCGCGGCGCTCGCCGCCGACGGCGACTGAGAGCCCTATGTCAAGCGGCCTGTTGTTGGAGGACCGCCAAGCGTCCGTGTAGGTCGGGGTCGTAGGGCACGTGGTCGTGCCAGCAGCGCCAGAGGATCCTGGTCCAGCCCTGGGCGAGTATTCGTGCGGCGTGTGGGTGCCGGGCTCCACGTTGACGGGCTCGTTGGTAGGTGTCGCTGGCCCAGGCGTTGGCGCGTGGGGTGTCTTGTGCCCAGTCGACCAGGGCTGCGCGGAGCTGCTT
>NZ_JBDGKB010000002.1:316448-472260 GCF_057656595.1 Intrasporangium sp. Soil_C_50 | reverse complement strand
GGCCGGTGGCGGTGGTGACCTCGAGCCTGGTGAGCCGGTCGGCGTCGAGCCACCCGGTCGGGGTCGTGCCGCCGAGGTCGGCGGTGCGGGCCAGCTCGGTGGACTCGATGCAGGAGCGCAGCCGCGCGAGCGCGTGCAGGCCTGCGGCGTCGAGGACGGCCTTGGCGTGCTCGACCGCCTCCAGGAGGCGCAGCTCGGCGTCGGACTGCGCCTCGAGGTCGGTCAGGGGCGACGCGGTGAGGTCGTCGCCGGCGGCCTCGAGCAGCTCGGCCACGAGGTCGGGCAGCTGATCGGCCAGGACGTGCCGGGCGACCTCGCGCCGCAGGGACCGCTCGACCATGGACCGGCCTCGCGCCCGGGCGGGCGCGGACTCGTGGTGCCGGGGCGGGTACAGCACGGCCAGCGACGACACGTCGCCGGCCGCGTCGTGCTCCTCACCTACCCCTGTCCCCATCTCCCGATCGAACACCAGTTCGAATAGAATGTCAAGGGTTCAGCCGGTCGAAGATGCTGTCGCACAGTCGGATCCCCTTGATCGGTGGTGGACTGACGAGCTCCGTCGAACGTCAGTCGAGCAGTGGAGTCGAGGCCGTGGAAGCATGGCGCGACCACCACGCCGATGCCGGAAGGGAACCCATGCCCAGCACCCTGATCGAGGTCCGTCGCCGCTACACGCCGGACGAGCAGGTCGCGTTGATCGACGCGGTCCATGCGGCGCTCGTCGCGGCGTTCCGGATCCCGGAGGCCGACCGTTTCATCCGGCTGGCCGAGTTCGAGCCGCACGCGATGGTGAACGGGCTGCACGAGGGTGTCGCCGACACGTATCTGCGGGTCACGATCGACTGCTTCTCCGGACGCTCCACCGAGGCCAAGCGCGCCCTCTACCGCGAGATCGTCGAACGGCTCGGCCACCACGGGATCCCGCGTGAGCACGTGTCGATCCTGTTGCGGGAGAGCCCTCCCGAGAACTGGGGGTCCGGCGGTATCGCCGCGAGCGACTACGACCTCGGCTTCGAGGTCAACGTGTAGGTGCGGCCTTCTCGCCGGGATCAGCAGGACGCGCGTTCGTACGCCTCGTCGAGGACCTGCCGGGTGGTGCTCTCGGCATCGAGCCCGGAGGAGTCCAGCCACCATCCCCGTGACCCGTAGCCCGTCCACATGTTCGCTCGCAGCCGGTCGTGGCCGTCGAAGGCGAACTGCTCCATGGATGGCCGTTGCCGGTCACGCTCCACGCACACGGCGGCGCCGGGATCGAGGACGACCAGCCGTAACCGCGGGCCGAGAGCCGCGCGGTAGACCTCGAGCTGTTCGGCGTCGGGCACGATCCAGTCGATGACAGGCGTGAAGCCGGCGGCCATGACGTTCACGGCGAGAGAGCAGATGTTGTCGTTGCACAGGGCCACCTGGCGGGCCGCCTCGTCGGGCGGGTCCCCGAGGGGCCAGACGTAGCCGCCCACGACGAGGCGGGCGACGGTGTCGCCCTCGATGAGGGCGGAGCGGGACAGGGCCCGGGCCACATGGCGCGCCACCGTGGACTTGCCCGCGCCCGGCCCTCCGGTGACGAGCAGGCAGGCCCGGCCGGCGTCGAGCCGGCTCGAAGCGGAGCCGGGAACCGTCACGCGTCCGCCCCCTCGTCGTCGCTCGGTCGGAAGACCCATCGCAGCGCGTCCGGCAGGAGCACCCCGCCGTGGTTGGGGCTGTGCGCGCCGTCGCCGAGGACGAGCCGGAAGTCGTAGCCCGCCTCGGCCAGCGCCGCTGCCACCCGCAGGTTGTCGGCGAGCCAGTTCCACTCCGGCTCGTTCCAGCCGAGGTCACGGTGGCCGGCCTGCAGGAAGATGCGCAGGGGCTTGCGGGGCGTCTCGGCGATGAGCTGCGGATACGGGCTGCCCCCGGGCATCTGGGCGAAGCTCGACAGGAAGGCGACGACGCGGCCGAACTCGTCCGGACGCGTCCACGCCGCGGTGAACGAGCCGTTGCCTCCGCTGCTGCCGCCGCAGACGGCCCGGTCGGCGGGGTCGGCGCTCAGCGCCCAACGGTCCTGCACGAGGGGCAGCACCTCGTCGAGCACGAAGGTGGCGTACCGGTCGTCGAAGGCGTCGTACTCGGCGTTGCGGTTCTTCCGCTCGTCGGGGTCGTCCACGTCGACGAAGACGCCCGGGTCGACGAACACCCCGATCGTCGGGGGCAGCGCCCCCGAGCCGACGAGGTTGTCCAGCACGATGCCGGCCCGCACCTGGCCGTCGGGGTCGAGGTACCACCGGCCGTCCTGGAACACGACCACACGGGCCGGCGTCGCGGCATCGTGCCCGGCCGGCACGTGGACCCAGACGCGTCGGGACGTGCCGGGGTAGACGGTGCTGTCCGGCAGGGAGACCTCGACCGTCCGACCCTCGGGGATGCCCGGCCTGCGCTGCGAGTCGGGGCCGTGCTCGTACACCACCTCGGACTGGTCGACCGGCAGCGATCGGTAGGGGATCGTCTCCACGGACGCACACGCTAGGGAACCGACGGCCCGGACGGCCACCACTTTCTCTGCCACCGAGGGACCGAAGCACGGGAGTGGCTCCCGGGAGCTCGTGACCGGAATGAACCCGTCGACGGGTGGTCCAGGCCCTATGCTTCGGTCGTTCGTCCGCATGTCCTACAGGGGGACTCGTGTTCTCGTTCGACCATGTTCGTGGTCGGCTCGCAGCTCTGCTCGCAGTCGGAGTCGCGGCCACCAGCATCGCCGCTTCGTCACCCGCGGCCTGGGCCGCCGACGACGTCGCACCGCGGCTCGACGCCATCACGTTCACGTCGCCGGCCGATGTCCGGCCGGGCGACCCGGTCACGATCTCGTACTCGGCCACCGACGCCTCGCCGACGGTCTCGATCGAGGCCACCTTCGAGGACGCCGCGGGGCGTCGGACCTACTGGGACTTCGGTGACCAGCTGCCGCTCGACGGCGTTGCGTCTACGACCGTGTCGGACGGGCTCGCCAATGCGGTGACCCGTCTCAAGGTCCTCACGGTCACGGACGCGTCCGGTAACCGTACGGGGTACTCGGCCGACAGCATGAGCTGCGTGCCCGAATGCCTTGGCGCGGTGCACCACCTCTCGTTCGACGTCTCGCTGTCGGTCAGTGGTTCGACGGCCGACGCGCAGGTGCCCCTCCTGACCTCTCTCTCCGTTGCCACGCCGACCGTGCCCGTCGGCCAGGTGGCCCGCCTCGACCTGGGCGTGGACGAGGAACACCCGCAGGTGGCGGCAGTGGGCCCTGTTCCCGTGGCCGTCTTCACCAACGGGCACGAGACGTTTCGCCTCACCGGCCGGTCCACCGATTACGCGTCCGTGGTCGGGGTGGTCCCGGCATCGGTACCGAACGGCACCTACAGGCTGGACGCGATCTACCTGAGCGACCTGCCGGGCAACATGGTGTCCTACCTCGCAACGGGCGTCGTGCGCCTGCGGCCGCCGGGCAGCGCCGTCGGCCCTGCGTCGCATTCGTTGCCCTTCACGACGACGACCATCTCGGTCACCGGTTCGTCGGTGGACGGTGACTCGCCCGTGCTGTCGAGCCTCGCGTACCGACAGCCGGCCGTCGTCAGCGGCGGGACCGGCTCGATCTCCTACGTGGCGACGGAGCAAGCCCTCGACTCGGTGAGGATCCAGTACACGCCCACCTACGGCGCCCAGAGCCCTGGCCTCTGGGGCTGGGAGACCAAGGTCACGGGACCCGGCGTAGCGTCGGGCACGGTGCCTGCGGTCAGTCCGGGGCAGTGGTACGCGGACGTGGTCACCCTGCGGGACAAGGCCGGCAACTCCAGCAGCTACTACCGCGACGGCACCTTGACGTGCAACCGCTCGTGCCCGACCACCCACAACATCGACCTGGCGACCCTCGACCTGACGGTCATCGCCAGGCCCACGGCGCCGTTGTGGGTCGAGACGACTCCGTCCGACCGGTCGGCCAGGGTTCAGTGGGGCGACGCGGCTGACACCGGCAACAGCGCGGTCACGGGTTACACCGTCACCGTCTCGCCCGGTGGCAGGACCTACACGGTCGGCGCGGCAGCCCGCGCACTCACGGTGTCGGGCCTGACGAACAACGCGACCTACAGCATCGCGGTCCGTGCCAAGAACGCCGCCGGCGTCGGGGCCTCGCGCGCCGCCACCGCCACTCCTCGTCCTCTGCAGCGCCTCTTCCTCACGCTGGACGTCAGCAACGACGGCCGGGCCGACATCATCGGCGTCACGAGGGGCAACGTCGCCTACATCTACCGCGGGAACGGCCGGGGCGGCATCGCCGGCAGCACCAGGGTCGGCTCGGGCCTCGGTGAGGTGCGTGCCCTCCTGCCGGCCGTGGCGAGGCCGAACGACGACTTCTTCGGCGGCAACATCCTGGCGGTCGGCCCCTCGGGGTACGACGAGGCGTGGTGGGCCTACAACGGCAACCGCCTCGTGGCGTTCAACTCGCTCTTCGCGTCGAAGTTCAAGAGCTACCGCCACATCGTCACGCCGGGAGACTTCAACGGCAACGCGAAGGCGGACGTCCTGACCGTCGCCGACAACGGCGACATGTACCTCTGGGCCAACAAGGACTGGACCCACTTCTACGCGCCGAGGCGCGTCGGGAGCGGGTGGCAGTCCTTCATCAGCATCGTGGGCGTCGGCGACCTCGACGGAGACCGACGCAACGACCTCGTCGCCCGCAAGGCCGACGGCACCCTCTGGCTCTACCCGGGCAACGGCGCCGGCGGCTTCCGGCCCCGCAAGCAGATCGGCACGAGCTGGAACGGGTTCAGCCAGATCGCCGGCCTGGGCGACTTCACCGGCGACCGGCGCAACGACCTGCTGGCTCTGGCCCCGAACGGCTACCTGTACGTCTACAAGGGCAACGGCAAGGGAGGGTTCTCCGGCCGGATCCTCGTCTCGAAGGGCTTCAGCAGCTTCGTCTGAGCCCGGGACCTCAGGTGCGGGCCGCGAACAGCCCGACCCGGCTCGTCGAGAGACCGGGGAACACCGTGGAGGTGGCGAGCCCGGCCCGCTTCTCGAGCGCCTCCGCCAGCACGGTCCGGTAGTCGGTCGTGCCGGCGAGGTCACCCTGGTCGAGGGCGGCCGCCCCGAGGCCGAGCCAGCGCCCGTACACCTGCCCGCCGCGCACCCCGCCGCCCAGGACGAACGAGACGTTGCCGTGGCCGTGGTCGAGCCCGCCGGAGGCGTTCTCGGCGACGCGTCGACCGAACTCGCTCATCGTCACGAGCGTGACGTCGGCCATCTTCGCTCCGAGGTCCCGGTCGAAGGCGGCCAGCGCCTGGCCGAGCTCGGTCAGCTGGCGGAACATCCAGCCAGAGTCGCTCGCGCCGAGGCCGGAGTGCATGTCCCAGTTGCCGACGTCGACGGTCGCCGCCCGAAGCCCGACTCCGGCCTTGACGAGCCGGGCCACCTCGCGCAGCGCGTCGCCGAGGTCGCCCTTCGGGTACTGGGCGCCGTTCTCGGGCGTGTAGCCCTGCGCCTTGAGCTGCGCGGTTGTCGAGAGCGCGCCGAGGGTGGCGCGGGCGGGCCCGCCGAGCGTCGCCGGGGCACCGGCGTAGAGCGCCGAGAGCGCCGTCGTCCACCGGGCCTGCTCGGTGTCGTTCCAGGCGCCGCTGAGGCTGAAGTCGTCGACGCGGCGGATCGCGATCTCGGGGTTCGGGCCGAGCATCGACTGGGGCGCGCTCGTCGCCCCGACGGCCGCGGAGGAGAACGTCGTCACGGTGCCGGTGAGCCCGATCATCCGGTCGAGCCAGCCGGTGCGGAGCGTCGAGCCGGGGGCCGCGTTCTCCATCGCCGCCATCGCCTCGAAGTGCGAGCGCGTCGGGTTGACCTGGCCGACGGCCTGGACGGCGGCGAGGGCGCCACGGTCCCAGATGGCCTTGAGCGGCGCGAGCGCCGGGTGCAGGCCGAACGTCGCGTCGAGCTGGATGGCCCGCGAGGTCGGCACGGCGATCGTCGGGCGGGCAACGGCATAGGCCGGATCGCCCACGGGCGCAACGGCGGACAGGCCGTCGAACCCGCCGCGGAGGCTGAGCACGACGATGGTGTCGCCGGTGTAGTCGGTGCCGGCGAAGGCCAGCTGCGTGGCCGCGCTGGGGCTCGCGACGCCGACGACGGCACCGATGGCTCCGAGGGCACCGGCCCCCGCGAGCAGCGTCCGGCGGGAGACCTGCGAGGCGAGCGCCTGACCCTGCGGGCAGCCGCACTCGGCCACCCCGGCGACGGCGGGGTCGAGGGAGCCGACGACGTGCGTCGGGAGCGCGGGGCTGGTGGTCATGGCGTCGTCCTCAGCGGGTCGCGAAAGCGGGGGAGTCGAGCAGGAGCGCGACGACGTACGGCAGCCGCCATGTCAGGGCGGGTGCGTCGGCCTTGAGCGCGTCGGTGGGGGCGTGCTCGAGGAACCGGCAGACGGCGTCGCGCTGGGCCGTCGACACCGTCACGAGCAGCCGGGCCGCGAGGGCCTCGACGAACGCGCCGTAGGTGGCCGGCCGCGTCGTCGGCACGAGCGTCGACAGCGCCGGGCGCGGCATCGCCTTGAGCGTCCAGCTGCCCGCCAGCCCGAGGTGGAAGTTCCAGCGGTTGAGGGTGCTCGACGCGCCACCGAGGGCGCCGGCGACATCCGGGTAGCCGTTCGGCGCAGGCCAGCCCATCGGCGCCTGGCCGAAGGTCCCTGTGAGCCAGAGCAGCCCGCGCAGGTCCGCCTTGGCCGGGTCGGCCGGTGCCGGCTCCGGCCCGAGGCCGAGGATGCGGCACGACGCGAGGGCGTCCTCGTAGGGCGTGCGCACCTTCTTGCCGATCGACGCAGCGAACTCGGGGGAGAGGAACAGCGCCCTCAGGACCGGGGCGATCGCCGTGTTGTTGGCCGTGTACACCTGCGCCAGCTTCGTGACGAGCGTCGCCGGTGGGGTGTCGGAGACGTAGCGGATGCAGAGCTTCGTCGCGATCCGCTTCGCCGTCGAGGGGTGCGTCGCGAGGTAGGTGAGGTAGGAGGTCGCGACGGCGTCGCCACCCTCGGGGCTCGTGTTGGCGTGGCTCCAGCCCATGACCTTGAGCGCCCCGACGTACCGGCGCTGCGGCTTGTAGGAGTAGAGGCCCGACTCGGAGTCGACAGACAGGCCGGTGAGGGCCAGCGCCGACATCTTGACGTCGGCTTCGGTGTAGGCACCGGCGCCGACGGTGTGCAGCTCGAGCAGCTCGCGGGCGTAGTTCTCGTTCGGGGCCTGCTTGCGACTGTCGGCGTTGTCGAGCACCTTGAGCATCGCCGGGTGGCGCGCCGCCGCGCCCAGCATCGCCGTGTACGTGCCGAGTGCGTTCTTGCGGACGACGTCACGCTGGAACAGGTGCGCGCTGTCCCAGACCTCGCTGCTCGGCACCGGGATGACGAGGTGGTTGGTCCAGAAGTCGACGACCGTCTCGAGCAGCTGCCGACGCGACCACAGCGCCCGTGCCAGGTGCGACTCGAGCAGGTCGTACATGACGTCCCAGGAGCCGTTCGCCGCGACCCGCTCGCGCACCTCCCAGATCCTCCAGCCCAGGCGCGGCCAGCGCTTGAGCACGCCGTCCATCGTCGTGTCCGGCACCTTCGTCAGGGGCGCCAGCTGGGCGTCCAGCCACGCGGTCGTGCCGGTCGCGCGGACCTCGGCGACGAGCGCCGGTGTCGGGCCGAAGGTCGCCCGACGCAGCAGGTGCAGGACGGGGTCGCTCGCCGACGCGCCGAGGGTGGCGATCACCGCGGGCGCGGCGGTGGCGACCGTCGCCGAGGTGGCGGCCGGCGTCGACGCGGGTGCGCCCGCAGCCTGCGCCGTGGCCGCCTGCGCGACCGCGAGCGACGCGCCGCCCCCGAGGCCCGCGAGCACCCGGCGGCGCTCAACGCTGCTGACGCGCGCCACCGCCGGCCCCTTCCCGGGTCCTGCCACCTGCTCGGTCGTGTCCGACATCTCGTTCGCCCCCTCGGTCGCCGTCACCCGGCTCAGCGGAAGTGGATGAAGTTGGACGGCCAGGACGACGTGCCCCGCGTGAGGATCCGGCGACCGCTCATCGAGGTGTACGTCACGCCTAGGACGGTGCCGCCGTAGCCGCTCTCGGAGATCGCGACCTTGTTGCCGTCGGCGCTGACCCAGTCCACGTAGGCCACGTGGTTGCTGTTCCACTGCGCGATGGTGCCGACCTTCGGCTTCTGGTCGACGACGAGACCCTTGGCCCGGGCGCGGTCGTCCCACGTGTTGGCGTTGCCGAGGTTGCCCGGGTTGGCGATGCCGTCGCGGGAGAGGCGGTAGGCCGAGAAGTTCGTGCAGTTGTTGCCCCACGCGTCGACCGGGTAGTTCCAGGCGCTCTGGCCGTAGTAGCCGAACCGGGAGATGCACGTCTGCGTGCCCCGCGAGTAGCAGGACCAGCTGCGGGGCTCCGGCCCACCCGTGATGGCCCACACGACCTTCGGGCCCTGGTAGACGGCGACGTTGGCATCGCCGAGCATCCGCACGACCGCGCCGCCCGCGTCCCCGGTCGCCGTCGACCAGAGGGTCGACCCGGTCCGGGACTGGACCACGAAGCTGCCGTCGGCGCGCATGACGGCCACGTTGCCCGTGCCCGTCGTCAGGGCCGACCACTGCAGCCGGCCGGCAGCGGTCGTCACGACGAGGTTGCCGTCGGTGCGCATCGTCAGGCGCCAGGACGTGTTGACCGACTGGAGCGACTCGCCCGAGCGCAGCGTCTGGCCGGACAGCAGCCGGTCGTAGCGCATCCCACGGTGGTCCCACACCGGCGTCGTGCCCTGCTTGAGGACGAGCAGGCCGTCCTCGCCGAGCGTCACCTGGGCCCCGGCCCAGCCGGCCGTCCCACTCGTCCAGAGCGTTGCACCGTCCTGGCGCAGGACGGCGATGTTGCCGTCGGGGCGGACGACGACGCGGTTGCCGGCTCCCGACGTCGCGGTGTGCCACAGCCGGGTCGTGCCCTTGTAGAGGCCCACGTCACCGCTCACCATGACGATGAGCGCGTAGGTGCCCTTGGACGAGCGCAGTGCCGTGCCGGAGGCGAGCGTCTGGCCCGGGGCCAGGGTCGTGCCGGCCTCGTACCGGTAGCCCTTTGCGAGGAGCACCGTGCCCGCCGGCGTCGTGACGCGGACGGACACGTCGCCGGTCACGCTGCGGGCCGGCACGACGGCGGTGAGCTGCGTGGCCGACACCCGGGTGAACGACGTCGCGGGCACCCCGTCGAAGAGGATCGCCGACGTGTTCTGGAACGAGGTGCCCGTCAGCGTCACCGTCGTCGCACCGCCCAGGAGGCCCGAGGACGGCGTCACGCCGGTGACGACGGGCGGGTTCTGGTAGGTGAAGACGTTGGCGGGGGCGGAGGGAGAGGTGCCTCCCGGCGTGGTGACCCGCACGTTGACCAGTCCCTCGGCGTGCGGGGGCAGGGTCAGCGTGAGGCGGGTGGAGGAGACGCGGGTGAACGAGGTCACCGGCGTACCGGTCAGCAGGACGGCGCTGACCCTGTCGAACCCGGTGCCCGTGACGGTGACGGTGCTGCCGCCCTTGGTCGGTGACAGCGACGGCGTCACGGCCGTGACGGTGGGCACGGCCTGGTAGTCGAAGCGAGCCGCGGCTCCGGTGGCCGACGTTCCTCCGGGGGCCACGACCTGCACGTCGACGGTCCCGGCCGCGTGGGCCGGGCTCGTGACGCGGACCGTGGTGTCGGACACCCGCACGAGGTTGGTGCCGGCGACGCCGCCGAACGTCACCGACCGCGTGCGCCCCAGCGTCGTGCCGGTGAGGGTCACGACGGTGCCACCGGCCAGCGGACCGGCCGGGACCGACAGGGCCGTGACCCTCGGCGCCGGCTCGTAGGTGAAGGAGGTGGCCGGCAGGTCCGGGGACGTGCCGTTGGCGTTGACGGCGCGCACCGTCACGGTGCCGGCCGCGTGGGCCGGGCTCGTGACGCGCACGGTGGTCGAGGAGACGCGGACGAGGCCCGTGCCGTTCGTCGTGCCGAACCGCACGGTGGTGACGTCCTCGAGGTGCGTGCCGGTCAACGTCACGACCGTGCCGCCGGCCAGCGGGCCGGCGTCGGCCGAGAGCCTGGTGAGCGTCGGAGGTGCACCGAAGGTGAAGCGGTCGGCGCCCGACGTGGCGGACGTGCCGCCCGGCGTCGTGACCCGGACGTCGACGGTGCCCGCGGCGTGGGCGGGAGCAGTCACACGTACGGTCGAGGCCGAGATGCGCGTGAAGTTGACCCAGGTGGTGCCGAACCGGACTCCGGTGGTGCGGCCGAGGCCCGTGCCGGTGATGGTGACGACGGTGCCGCCCTTGCTCGGCCCCGTGGACGGCGCGATGGCCGTGACCGCCGGAACGGGCTGGTAGGAGTATCTGCCGTTCGCGACGACGGGGCTCGTGCCGATCGGGGTCGTGACCCGGACGTCGACGTCGCCCACCGGGCGCGCGGGAGTGAGCACGCGCACCGACGTCGCTGACAGCCGCGTCACGGACGAGACGCGCGACGTGCCGAACCAGACGGCCGTGGCGCCGGTCAGGGCGCTCCCGGTGAGGGTGAGCGTCTGGCCGCCGCTCGTCGGGCCCGCCGTCGTGGACAGGCTGGTCACGACGGGCAGGACCCCGTAGCGGAAGCGGGTCGCCGTCGTCGCCGCGGACGTGCCACCCGGGGTGGCGACGCGCACGTCGACGGTGCCCGAGGTGTGGGCCGGTGCCACGACGCGCAGCTCGGTCGCCGAGACGCGCGCGACGATCCGCGCGGCCGTCGTGCCGAACCGGACCACGATGGCGCGGGAGAGCCCGGCGCCGGTCAGGGTCACGGCGGTGCCCCCGGTGGTCGAGCCGTTCGTCGTCGAGAGGCGGGTGACCTTGGGCACCGCGTCGTAGGCGAACGTCGAGCGGACCGTCTGCGGCGAGGTGCCGGACGCGTTGGAGACGCGGACGTAGACGACCCCGGCCGCGTGTGCCGGGGTCGAGACGCGGATGCGGGTGCTGGTCACCCGCTGGATGCGGGTCACCCCGGTGCTTCCGAACCACACCTTCGTCGCGGTGCCCACGGCGGAGCCGGACAGGTCGACGACGGTGCCGCCGCGGGTCGGGCCGGCCACGGTCGACAGGCTCACGATGCCCGGAACGGTGACGGCGGCTGACGCGGCGGTGGGGACCGCAGCGTCGGCGGCGGTCGCCGGGAGCAGCGTCGCAGCGGTGGCGAGACTCAGCGCGGAGGCGAGCAGGCGCCTGAGGCGTCGGGTGCGGGGGCGTCGTGGACTGGCCACGGGGCTGGGCGTCGTGGGGTGGAGGGGCATCGGTCGTCTCCTCGGAAGTCAGGGTCAGTGAGGTCGCTGAACGTCGCTGTCCTTCGTGGAGGGGATGCCGTCTCGCCTGGTGAGGACAGGACGCGAGGCCGGCCGACAAGCAGTGTGCGATGCCGATCGCGAGGATGTGAGCGGTTTCGCCTGAATTGACAGGATTACCGCCCTCCCGGCGCACGAGTGAACAGCAGTCGACACCCGCCACACGCGTGACATGCATCCGGCGCCCACGTGCGGCCCCGATGCGGCCGCCGGGCCGGGGAGCGTCAGTCGACGCGTCGCAGACCGGGCCGCAGCAGCAGCACGACGGCGCCCTGGACGACGCCGACGACGGCGAGGATGAGCCAGACCGGCAACAGCCCACCGGAGACGTCGCGGACCAGCCCCATGGCGAGCGGGCCGACGGAGGCCAGGCCGTAGGACACGAGGAACGCCATGCCGGTGAGACGCCCGCTCGCCTCGGGGGTCACGGCGTACCGGACGAGCAGCACGAGCGCGAGCGAGAACGCCGCACCCTGCCCGAGCCCGGTGACGAGCGCCCACACCCACGGAGCGCCGAGCGGTGCGAAGGCGATGCCCAGGCTGCCGGCGACGCCGAGGACCGCCGCGGGGAGCAGGAGCCGGCGCATGTCGGCGGTGCGGTCGCTCAGCAGCGGGCCGACGAGGCCGGACACGATCTGCGCCGCGCTGAAGGCGGCCGCGAGGTAGCCGGCCGACGCGCGCGACCAGCCCTGCTCCACGTAGGTCGGCGCGAGCCAGGTGACGGCGGAGTAGAAGCACCAGGACTGCAGCGCGAGGTAGAACGCGACGAGCCAGGCGGTGCGGCTGCGCCACGGAAGGCGTCCGGCGCCCTCCTCGCCCGTCGTGTGGTGCGGGTTGGCGCGTCGGGTGAAGGGGGCCCACGCGAGGACGCCGACAAGGGCGACGACCGACCACGAGCCCAGCGAGGCCTGCCACGAGCCGAACCGCTCGGCCAGCGGCACGGACAGCGCCGAGCTGACGGCTGCCCCGCCCATCATCGCGAGCATGTAGAGCCCGGTGACGAGCCCGACCCGACGCGGCGGGAAGAACGTCTTGACGAGCCGCGGCAGGAGCGTGCCTGCCACGGCGATGCCGACGCCGGCCAGGAACGTGCCGGCGTAGAGGACGATGCCGTGCCCGCCGGCGAACCGGCTCGCGGTTCCGGCGAGGATGCTGACGATCGCCGCGAGCACCGCGGCCACGGCGCCGAGGTGGTGGGCCAGGCGGCTCGCCACCGGGGCGAACAGGCCCATGCAGAGCACCGGCAGGGTCGTCAGGGCGCCGGCGGCGGCGTGCGACAGGTGCAGGTCGGCCGAGATGCTGTCGAGCAGCGGTGGGACGCTCGTGATGGCGATGCGCAGGTTGGCGGCGACGGCCACGAGGGCGACGGCCATGACCCACACGGGCGGCAGCGGGCGCACGGCACGGGTGGAGCGCGGGGTCATCCGTTCGTGCCGAGGGCGGCGGCCGCCGTGGGGGAGTGGTGCATGGCTCAGAGACTAGATGTGTCGACGACGAGGTCCGCGCACCGCCTGGTGCGGTCGCCCTCGAACAGCTCGGCCTCCTGGGCCGCCCAGCGGTCCCAGTGCGGCGCGTAGGCAGCGCCGTCGCGCTCCAGGCCACGGCGGCGACGCAGGTCGCGGTCTGCCTCGACGAAGACCGAGACGGCGACGTACGGGCGGGCAGGACCGACGCTGCTGCCGCACCCCTCGACGACGAGCAGCGGGGCGGGCGGCACGACGCGGCTCCCGACCCACGTGTCGCGCACCCAGCTCCACAGCCGGTACGCGGCCGGCTCGCCCCGTGACAGCGGGCCGAGCACCTGTCGGGCGAGCAGCCCGGGCGCCGCCGCGAGGCCGTCCCAGCCCGGGTAGATCTCGTCCATGTGCACGAGGCCGACGTCGCCGCCGGTCCGCGCGGCGAGCGCCGCCCGGACGCCGAGGGCGAGGGTCGTCTTGCCCGACCCGCTCGGTCCGTCGACGGCGACGACGACGGTGTCGCCGCAGCGGGGCTTCGCGACGAGCGTCAGGGCGACCACGGCGTCGACGTGCGCGGGTAGCGCTGCAGCCGTGACGTCGTCCCACATGGCCGCGACGATACCGAGCGGGTGCGAGACCGACCGGCAGCCTGCTCGCCGGCTGTCCTAGCCTTGGGGCATGCCCGTCGCCACCCGCGTCATCGCCTGTCTCGACGTCGACGCGGGACGCGTGGTCAAGGGCGTCAACTTCGAGAACCTCCGTGACGCCGGCGACCCCGTCGAGCTCGCGAAGGCCTACGACGTTCAGGGCGTCGACGAGCTGACCTTCCTCGACGTCACGGCAAGCAGCGGCAACCGCGAGACGACCTACGACGTCGTGCGCCGCACCGCCGAGCAGGTCTTCATCCCACTGACGGTCGGCGGAGGCGTGCGCACCACCGACGACGTCGACCGCCTGCTGCGCGCAGGGGCCGACAAGGTCGGCGTCAACACCGCAGCCATCGCCCGGCCGGAGCTCATCGCCGAGATCGCCGCCCGGTTCGGAGCCCAGGTGCTCGTGCTGTCGGCCGACGTGCGACGCCGTCTCGGCGACGACGGGCGGCCCACCGACGACTTCGTCATGACGACGCACGGGGGCCGCACGCCCGTCGACCTCGACGCCGTCGAGTGGTGTGCGCGGGCCGCTGAGCTCGGCGCCGGCGAGATCCTGCTCAACTCGATGGACGCCGACGGCACGAAGGACGGCTTCGACCTCGAGCTCATCCGTCGGGTCCGGGCCGCGGTGTCGGTGCCCGTCATCGCGAGCGGGGGAGCGGGGCGCCTCGAGCACTTCGCCCCCGCGGTGCAGGCCGGGGCCGACGCGGTGCTGGCCGCGAGCGTCTTCCACTTCGGGGAGCTGACCGTGGGTCAGGTCAAGGACGCCCTGCGCGAGGCGGGCGTCACCGTCCGCTAGCCCCCTCGGCGGTCGTCGGCTCGACCCTCAGGAGATGCCGAGGTGCGCGCCCTGCAGGGCCGCGATGTCGTCGGCGTCGCCGGACGCCTCGACGCGGGCGACGTCCTGGCGCCCGTAGGCGAAGAGGACGAGCTCGAGGGGCGCGCCGCGCAGCACCACGGTGCCGTGCGCGTCGGGGAGCTTGGCCGCGTACCGACCCCGCCCGGGTGCGACGAGGACGATCCCGGTCGGCGCCTTGCGGAACATGAGTCGCGCGGACCGGCGCAGGGACGACCACAGGGCCGCCTCGAGCTCGGGGGACAGCTCACGGGGCTTCCAGTCGGGCTGGGCGCGGCGGACGTCCTCGTGGTGCACGACGTACTCGACGGTGTTCGTCAGCTCGTCGACCGCGGTGAGGTGCATCGGGTTCCACGCCGGCGCGCCGGCCCGGACGCGCGCGACGAGCGCCGGGAAGTCGCCGGATGCGAGGGCGCGCTGCTCGCGCTCGAGCCGGGCGGCGAGGAACGGCACGTAGGCGCCGGCCTGCAGGTCGGGGCGGTGCTCGCGGACCACGAGGTGGGCCGCGAGGTCGCGGGTGGCCCAGCCCTCGCACAGCGTCGGCGCGTCGGGGCCGACGCGCTCGAGCGTGTCGCAGAGCTGGAGCCGTTCGGTCCGGGCGTGGCGCGTCATGGGCGTCATCCTCTCAGGCCCGCGACGGCAAACTCGGTGGCCCCGCCGTCGACGCCTGCCTAGGGTCGTGCCGTGATCGAGCTCGTGCGCCCCACCGCCGACCTGGCCGACTCGTGGTGGCAGCTCGTCGACGCCTTCGGCGGCGGGACGGTCCACGGCTCGGGCTACCGCCACACCGACCGCGAGCTGCTCACCGACCCCGACGCGTTCGCCGAGTGGGTCGACTGGCTCGGGCGGCAGGAGCGCACCGACGTCGAGCTGCCCGAGGGACGCGTCGCCTCGGCCTACCGATGGGTCGTCGAGGACGGACGCGTCGTCGGGACCATCGCGATCCGCCGTGACCTCACCCCCGCGCTCCTCGTTGAGGGCGGCCACATCGGGTACGCGGTCGCGCCCGTCGCCCGGCGGCGCGGCGTCGCCACGGCTGCCCTCCGCCTCGCTCTGGCGGTGGCCGCCGCGCACGGCAACGACCCCGTGCTCGTCACCTGCGACGACGACAACGTCGCGTCCGCGCACGTCATCGAGGCGTGCGGCGGGTACCTCGAGCAGACCGTCGAGGGCCACCGCCGCTACTGGGTGCCCACGGGAGCGGCCGCCGTGCCGTTCGGTCCCGGGCCGATCGAGACGCGGTTCGCCCGTCTCGTGCCGGTGACGCGGGAGGAGGCCGACGCGATGCGGCGCGGCGAGCAGCGTCCGGGATGGGCGCCGGGCTACCCGCGCGCGGACGACCTCGACGCCATCGGGATGATGCAGGACCCCGACGCGTGGTCGCCCCGCCACATCGTGCGCCGCTCCGACGGCCTCGCCGTCGGCACGATCGGCTGCTTCGGTCCGCCCGACGACGGCGTCGTCGAGGTGGGCTACGGGCTCGTCGAGCAGGCCCGCGGCGGGGGCCTCATGACCGACGCCCTCGGCGCCATGGTGCGCTCGCTCGAGGCCGCCGGGCTGTCGGTCGTCGCGCACACCGAGCCGGGCAACGTCGCGAGCCACCGGGTCCTCGCGAGGCTCGGCTTCCGCCGGAGCCCCGCGGACGGCGAGCGGGGGCCGGACGCCGAGTGGCTGTGGACGCGTGCCCGCGCCGGGGCCGTCACCGGTCCGTGAGAAGGTGGGAAGTCGCCGACCCGGGCTGCCCGGGCGGCGTCGACCAGCGAGCGAGGACGGCCCACGAGGCCCAGCGACAGGGGAGCGCCACACCGTGAACGGACCGTCGACCTCGGGAGCCGGCACCGGCGGCTCCACCCTTTGTGAGGGGCTCGGCGTCATCGGCCGCGGCATCAAGGGCCAGCCGCGGTGGTTCGCCCTCGCCGTCCTCGGCAGCGTCGTCTACGGCGTCATGACCGGCCTCACCGCGTGGGCCATCGGCTGGGTCGTCCAGCACGCGGTCAGCCCGGCCATCAGCGCCCACCACGTCACGGCCGAGCAGCTGTGGACCATCGGCGGCGTCCTCGCACTCGTCGTGCTCGTCAACGTCGTCGGGGTCATCGGCCGCCGCCTCGCCGGTGGCATCGCCATGTTCAACCTCGGGGCGATGTACCGGAGAAAGGTCACCCGCCAGTACCTGCGCCTCCCGCTCGCCTGGCACCACAAGCACCCGTCCGGCCAGCTGCTGTCGAACGCCAACGCCGACGTCGAGGCCACGTGGAACATCTTCGCGCCGCTGCCGATGGCCCTCGGCGTCGTCGTCATGCTCGTCTTCGGCATCGTCCAGATGACCGTCATCGACCCGTGGCTCGCGCTCGTCGGCCTGACGGTGTTCCCGATGCTGTTCCTGGCCAACGTCGCCTTCCAGCGGGCCATGTCGCCGCGCGTCACCCGGGCCCAGCAGCTGCGGGCCGACGTGTCCGAGGTGGCGCACGAGAGCTTCGAGGCCGCGCTCGTCGTCAAGTCCCTCGGCCGTGAGGACCACGAGGCCGAGCGGTTCGCCGCCGTCACCCACGACCTGCGCGCGGCCAACGTCGAGGTCGGTCGCACCCGCGGCCGTTTCGACCCCGTCATCGAGGCCATCCCGACCATCGGCACCCTGGCGGTCCTCTTCGTCGGCACCCTGCGCGTCCAGAGTGGCTACCTGTCGGCGGCGCAGGTCGTGCAGATCGCCTACCTCTTCTCCATCCTCGCCTTCCCGGTCCGGGCCCTCGGCTGGGTGCTCGCCGAGATGCCGCGTGCAGTCGTCGGGTGGCGCCGCATCGAGGCGGTGCTCGAGGCCACCGGCAGCATGACCTACGGCGAGCGCGAGCTGCCCCGCGGCCGGTCGAGCCACCTGCAGGCCGACGGGCTCGCCTACGCCTACGAGATCGAGACCGAGGACGGGGGCACCGACCTCAACCCGGCGATCGTCGACGTCACCCTCGACGTCGCACCCGGCTCGACCGTCGCCGTCGTCGGGCCCACCGGCAGCGGCAAGACCACCCTGACCAACCTCCTGCTGCGCCTCGTCGACCCCGACAGCGGCGCCGTGCTCCTCGACGGCGTCGACCTGCGCGAGGTGCGCCACGGCGGCGTCAGCGACGTCGCGGCCCTCGTCGCCCAGCAGACCTTCATGTTCGACGACACCGTCCGCGGCAACGTCACCCTCGGCGCCGAGCACGACGACGAGGCGGTGTGGCGCGCCCTCAACGTCGCCCAGGGCGCGAGCTTCGTCGAGCGCCTCCCGGACGCCCTCGACACGCACGTCGGCGAGCGAGGCGCGTCACTCTCGGGTGGCCAGCGCCAGCGGATCGCCCTGGCCCGCGCGGTGATCCGCGAGCCGCAGCTGCTCGTCCTCGACGACGCCACCTCGGCCGTCGACCCGAGCGTCGAGCAGGCGATCCTCGCCCGGCTCCGCGAGGCCAGCTCGGGCACCACGGTCGTCGTCGTCGCGTACCGGATGGCCACGATCCTGCTCGCCGACGAGGTCGTCTACGTCGAGGCCGGGCGCGTCGTCGACCACGGCGGGCACGCCGAGCTCATGGGCCGGTGCGCCGGCTACGAGCGTCTCGTCACCGCGTACGCCCGCGAGGCGGCCGAGCGGCAGGCGATCGCGGCCGGCGCCGAGGACCTCGACGAGTACGACCTCGTCGACGCCGAGTCAGGACCCGACACCGGCACCGCGGACGGCCGCGACGAGCAGCAGGAGGCGGTCCGATGAGCATGCGATCCCAGGCCCCGGTCGAGCACCACGGCATCGCCACCGGCCACGAGCTGACCACGAGCGAGACGCTCCGGCGCGGCCTCGAGCTCTCGCCCGAGCTGCGCCGCGGCATCGGCGTCACGATGGCCCTGGCCGTCCTGTCGACGGTCGGACGCGTCCTCGTGCCGTTCGTCGTCCAGCGCATCACCGACAACGGCATCCTCGCCGCCGGCGGACCCGACATGGCCGTCGTCACCTTCTGGATCGCGGTCGCGCTCGTCGGCGTCGTCGTCACCGCCTTCTCGGCCTACTTCGTCAACGTCCGGCTCTTCCGCGCGTCCGAGGGTGGGCTGGCGACGTTGCGGCTCAAGGCGTTCCGCCACATCCACGACCTTGCGATGCTGACGCAGAACACCGAGCGACGCGGGTCGCTGGTGTCCCGCGTCACCTCCGACGTCGACACGATCTCGATGTTCGTGCAGTTCGGCGGGCTCATGCTCATCGTCAACGTCGCGCAGATCACCCTCGCGACCGTGCTCATGGTGTTCTACAGCCCCATCCTCGCGCTCGTCGTCTGGCTGTGCTTCGTGCCGCTGTTCGTCATCATCCGCACCTTCCAGGGCATCGTCGGGCGGGCCTACACGAAGGTTCGCGAACGCGTCGGCGACATGCTCGGCGCCATCTCCGAGGCCGTCGTCGGCGCCCAGGCCATCCGGGCGTACGGCGTCGAGGCCCGCACCGAGGGCCGCATCGACGCCGCGATCGAGGGGCACCGAAGCGCCGCCATCGGCGCCCAGGCCCGCTCGGTCATCGCGTTCACGTCGGGCCAGCTCGTGTCGGGCCTGACCACGGCGGTCGTCCTCGTCGTCGGCACCGTCCTCGCCGTCGACGGCCGGCTCACGCTCGGCGAGCTGCTCGCCTTCCTCTTCCTCGTCAACCTCTTCACGATGCCGGTGCAGCAGGCCACTGAGATCCTCAACGAGATGCAGAACGCCGTGGCCGGCTGGCGCCGCGTCATCGGCATCATCGACACCCCGGCCGACGTGTCCGACCCGGCAGAGGAGGGCGTCGAGCTGCCGCGCGGCCCCATCACGGTGCAGTTCAGCGGCGTCGGGTTCGCCTATCCCGGAGGCGAGCCCGTCCTGCACGACATCGACCTCACGATCGCCCCGCGCAGCCGGGTCGCCATCGTCGGCGAGACCGGGTCGGGCAAGTCGACGCTCGCCAAGCTGCTGACCCGCCTCATGGACCCCACCTCCGGCCGGGTCCTGCTCGACGGCACCGAGCTGCGCCGGATCCGGTTCTCCTCGCTGCGGTCCCGCGTCGTCCTCGTGCCGCAGGAGGGATTCCTCTTCGACGGCACGCTCCTCGACAACGTCCGTTTCGGTCGGCCGGAGGCCACCGAGGAGCAGGTGCGCGCGACGTTGACCGATCTCGGACTCGACGGCTGGGTCGCGACCCTCCCGCTCGGCCTCGCCACCGACGTCGGCCAGCGGGGCGAGTCGCTGTCGGCGGGTGAGCGGCAGCTCGTCGCCCTCGCCCGGGCCTACCTGGCCGACCCCGACCTGCTCGTCCTCGACGAGGCCACCTCGGCGGTCGACCCGCACACCGAGGTGCGCCTGCAGCGGGCGCTCGACTCGCTGACCCGCGGCCGCACCTCGATCGCCATCGCACACCGTCTCTCGACGGCCGAGAACGCCGACGAGGTCATCGTCGTCGACGCCGGGCACATCGTCGAGCGCGGCCACCACAGCGAGCTCGTCGCCCTCGGCGGCGTCTACACGCGGCTGCACGCCTCGTGGGTGGCCCAGCAGCAGGCGCTCTGAGGTCCGGCACAATGTCCCGGTGACCGCCGACCCCGCCGACACCACCGGCCCTGCTGACCTCGACGCGCTCGACCCGCGCATCGCCGAGCTGCTCAAGCGCGACGAGCACGGCCTCGTCGCGGCGGTCGTGCAGCAGCACGACACCCGTGACGTGCTCATGCTCGGCTGGATGGACGACGAGGCGCTGCGGCGCACCCTGACCGAGGGCCGGGTCACCTTCTGGTCGCGCAGCCGCCAGGAGTACTGGCGCAAGGGCGACACGAGCGGGCACGTCCAGTGGGTCAAGGGGGTGCGCCTCGACTGCGACGGCGACGCCCTGCTCGTCACCGTCGACCAGGTCGGCGCGGCCTGCCACACCGGGGACCGCACCTGCTTCGACGCCCGCGTCCTGCCGGCCGTCGTCGGCGAGGCCGCACCCGCCACCTGACCGACCACCTGACCGGTCCCGGCACGTCCGGTGGGTGAGGGGCGACGGGAGCGTCCGGGCGCGGTGGGCCAGAATGGGCCGGTGCCCGACTCGACCGCCCCGCTCGCACCCGCGCCCGCCCCGCACGCAGACCTCGCGTGGGGCCGCACGTGGCCGAGCCTGCCGGTCTTCACCAAGCTCGCGCTGGAGCACCGCCGGGTCATCCCCGTCGTGCGCCGGGTCCTCGCCGACGCCGAGACGCCCGTCGGGGTGTACCGCAAGCTCGCCGCCGACGCCCCGGGCACCTTCCTGCTCGAGTCGGCCGAGCACGGCGGCGTCTGGTCGCGCTACTCGATCGTCGGCGCCCGCAGCGCCGCGACCCTGACCGAGCGCGAGGGAAAGACGCACTGGATCGGCGAACCGCCTGTCGGGCTGCCCACGTCCGGCGACCCGACCGGCGCCGTCCGTGACACCGTCGCCGCCCTCGCCACGCCCCGCATCCCCGGGCTGCCGCCGCTCACCGGCGGCCTCGTCGGGGCGATCACCTACGACGCGGTGCGCCGGTGGGAGAAGGTGCCCGACGCCGGGCGTGACGAGCTCGACCTGCCCGAGGTCGCCATGATGCTCGCCACCGACCTCGCCGTCTTCGACCACAGCGACGGCTCGCTCCTGCTCGTGGCCAACGCCGTCAACCACGACGCCACCGACGAGCGCATCGAGGACGCCTGGGCCGACGCCGTCGCCCGTCTGGACCGGATGGAGGACCTGCTCGCCGAGCCGGCGCCGAGCACCGTCTCGACGATCGAGCCGATCGACCTCGAGCCGACGAGCAGCCACACCCAGCCCCAGTTCGAGGCGATGGTCGAAGAGGCCAAGGAGGCGATCCGGGCGGGCGAGGCCTTCCAGATCGTCGTCTCGCAGCGGTTCACCGTGCCGTGCGCGGCCGACGCCCTCGACGTCTACCGGGCGCTGCGCGTCAGCAACCCGAGCCCGTACATGTACCTGCTGCGCCTGCCCCACCCGGACGGCTCGTCCTACGACGTCGTCGGCTCGAGCCCCGAGGCGCTCATCAAGGTCACCGACCGGCAGGCCATCACGCACCCGATCGCCGGCTCACGGCCCCGTGGCAAGAGCCCGGACCACGACGCCCACCTCGCCGAGGAACTGCTCGCCGACACCAAGGAGCGCGCCGAGCACCTCATGCTCGTCGACCTCGCGCGCAACGACCTGCAGCGCATTTGCCGGGCCGGCACCGTCGACACCGTCGACTTCATGTCGATCCGCCGGTACAGCCACATCATGCACATCGAGTCGACGGTCGTCGGCGACCTCCGCGAGGGCCAGAGCGCCTACGACGCCCTCGTCGCGACCTTCCCCGCCGGCACCCTGAGCGGCGCCCCGAAGCCGCGGGCCATGGCGCTCATCGACGGTTACGAGGGCCTGCGGCGCGGGCTCTACGGCGGCGTCGTCGGCTACCTCGACTTCGCCGGCGACCTCGACATGGCCATCGCCATCCGCACGGCGCTCATCAAGGACGGGCTGGCCCACGTGCAGGCCGGTGCGGGCATCGTCGCCGACTCGGTGCCGCACCTCGAGTACGAGGAGACCGTCAACAAGGCCGCCGCCGCCCTGCGCGCCGTCGCGGCCGCCGCCGGACTCCGCCGAGTCAGCGCCGGGCGCGCATGAGGCTGTCCAAGCGGCTCGCCGCGGTCGCCGTCCTCGTGCCGGCGGCGCTGCTGCTCGGCCTCTCGACGCTGCCCTGGGCACGCGGCGAGGCCCGTGACGTCCTCGCCCACGGCCTGACCGAGGTGACCGGCGGCCAGGCGGCGCCGGGCATCCCCGGTCTCGCCGCCGTCTGTGCCGTCGGCCTGCTCGGGCTGCTCACGGGCGGACGCGTCATCCGGGCCGTCTCCGCGGTGGCCATGGTGCTCGCCTCCCTCGGGGCGCTGGCCTTCACGCTCCTCGTCGCGCTGCGCCCGGTCGACGCCGTCGCCGGGGCGGTGGCGCGCGAGCTGGCCCGCACGACCGCGCCCGACGCCACCGGGTCCACGACGCCCTGGGCCTGGGTCGCCGTCGTCGTGGCCGTCGCGCTCGTCGCCGGATGCGTCCTCACGGCCCTGTCGAGCCGGTCCTGGGCGGCCCTGTCGGCCCGCTACGAACGCGGCGAGCGACCCGAGAGCGGACCGCGCGGCGAGGTCCGCACCGCGTGGGACGAGCTGTCCGACGGGGGCGACCCGACCCTGCGCGACGCCTCCGACGAGACCTGAGACGAGGCCCACCGCGGGACCTGACAGAATGTCGTGGTCGGCCCACCGGACCCCGGCCGACGCGACGAGAGAGGACGCCATGGAAGAGCAGCACGAGGACCACGGACACAGCGTTGCCGCGTGGACGGCGGTCGGCATCATCCTGGTCGGCTCGGCCATCGCCTCCGTCGGCGTCGTCGCGGCCAGCCTGCCGATCAGCATCGTCGGTGGCGTGGTCATCGTCCTCGGCGTGATCGCCGGCAAGGTCATGTCGATGGCCGGCTACGGCAGCTCGTCGCACCACGCGCAGGCCGGCAGCCTCGTCGACGCGCCGGACGAGGCCGGCAGCCAGACGCTCGGCCAGAGCTGAGCACCGTGGCGACGGTCCTCGACGGGATCATCAGCGGCGTCCGGGAGGATCTCGGACGCCGTCGTGCCGCGACGCCGCTCGCCGAGCTCGAACGCCGGGTGGGCGACGCCGCCCCGGCCCTCGACCCGTTGCCCGGCTTCCGCGCCGCCCACGGCGTCGCGGTCATCGCCGAGGTCAAGCGCTCGAGCCCGAGCAAGGGCGCGCTCGCGCAGATCCCCGAGCCGGGGCGTCTCGCGTCCGCCTACGCCGCCGGCGGCGCCGCGGCCATCAGCGTCCTCACCGAGGAACGCCGCTTCGGCGGCACGCTCGCCGATCTCGACGAGGTGCGCCGCTGCGTGCGGACTCCCTTGCTGCGCAAGGACTTCATGGTCGATGCCTACCAGGTCACCGAGGCCCGCGCGCACGGCGCCGACCTCGTCCTGCTCATCGTCGCGGCGCTCGACGACGCGCAGCTCCGGGACCTCGGACAGCAGGCCCACGAGCTCGGCATGACGTGCCTCGTCGAGGTCCACGACGCCGCCGAGCTCGAGCGCGCGCTCGCCGCGGACGCCGTCCTCGTCGGCGTCAACGCCCGCAACCTCAAGACCCTCGAGGTCGACCCCCGCACCGTCACCGACCTGCTGCCGCGCATCCCGTCCGGGGTCCTGGCCGTCGCCGAGTCCGGTGTCGCCGGGCCCGACGACGTCGCGGCGTACGTCCGCGCCGGCGCCGACGCCGTGCTCGTCGGCGAGGCACTCGTCAGGGACGGCGACCCCGAGGCCACCGTCCGTTCGTTCATGGACGCCGCCGCCGCGGTGCGCACCGCCGGTGCGCCCGCCGCCGGTGTCAGGGAGAGGGCATGACCGCATCACCCGCACCACAGCCAGCAGCAGCGCCCGAACCGCACGGCCGCTTCGGCGAGTTCGGCGGTCGATACGTCCCGGAGGCGCTGATCCCGGCGCTCGAGCAGCTCGAGGAGGTGTGGCGCAAGGCCGTCGTCGACCCCGAGTTCGTCGGTGAGCTCGAGCGGCTGCACCGGACGTACACGGGTCGCCCGAGCATCATCACCGAGGTGCCGCGCTTCGCCGAGCACTGCGGTGGGGCCCGCGTCATCCTCAAGCGCGAGGACCTCAACCACACCGGCTCGCACAAGATCAACAACGTGCTCGGCCAGGCGCTGCTGACCAAGCGCATGGGCAAGACCCGCGTCATCGCCGAGACCGGCGCCGGCCAGCACGGCGTCGCCACGGCCACGGCGGCGGCGCTGCTCGGCCTCGAGTGCGTCGTCTACATGGGCCGCAAGGACACCGAGCGCCAGGCGCTCAACGTCGCCCGGATGCAGCTGCTCGGGGCCACCGTCGTGCCCGTCGACAACGGCAGCAGGACCCTCAAGGACGCCGTCAACGAGGCGTTCCGCGACTGGGTGGCCAACGTCGACACCACGCACTACGTCCTCGGCACCGTCACGGGCCCGCACCCGTTCCCCGAGATGGTCCGCGACTTCCACCGCATCATCGGCGTCGAGGCCCGTCAGCAGGTGCTCGACCTCGTCGGCCGGCTGCCGGACGTCGTGTGCGCGTGCGTCGGCGGCGGCTCCAACGCCATGGGCATCTTCCACCGGTTCATCGACGACGCGTCGGTGCGGCTCGTCGGCTTCGAGGCGGGCGGGTCGGGTGTCGCGTCCGGCAAGCACGCGGCGCGCTTCGCCGCCGGCACCCCCGGCGTCCTCCACGGCGCGTTCACCTACGTGCTGCAGGACGACGACGGCCAGACCATCGAGTCGCACAGCGTCTCGGCGGGCCTCGACTACCCGAGCGTCGGCCCCGAGCACGCCCACCTGCTGCGCACCGGCCGGGCCGAGTACCGGCCGATCACCGACGACGAGGCCATGGAGGCCTTCCGCCTCCTCGCGCAGACCGAGGGCATCCTGCCGGCCATCGAGAGCGCGCACGCCCTCGCCGGCGCGATGCAGCTCGGCCGCGAGCTCGGCCCCGACGCCGTCGTCCTCGTCAACCTGTCGGGACGCGGCGACAAGGACGTCCACACCGCCGCCGCGTGGTTCGGCCTCATCGGCGACGAGGGCCAGACCGTCATCGCCGACGCGTCCGCCGACGTCGCGGCCACCGCCGACGACGGCGCCAAGGGCATGGGAGAGCAGCTGTGAGCGTCGGAGCCGTCCTGCAGGCCTGCCGCGACGAGGGCCGCGCCGCCCTCGTCGGCTACCTGCCCGTCGGCTTCCCGTCCGTCGAGGGCTCGGTCGAGGCGATGCGCGTCCTCGTCGAGAACGGCGTCGACGTCGTCGAGGTCGGCGTGCCCTACAGCGACCCCGTCATGGACGGCCCCGTCATCCAGGACGCCGCCGTGCGCGCTCTCGCCGGCGGTGTCCACCTCAAGGACGTCTTCACCGCGGTCCGGGCCGTCGCCGACGCAGGGGCCCAGGCCCTCGTCATGACGTACTGGAACCCGGTGCTGCACTACGGCGTCGAGCGCTTCGCCGCCGACCTCGCCGCCGCCGGGGGAGCGGGTCTCATCACGCCCGACCTCATCCCCGACGAGGCGGGCGAGTGGATCGCCGCCGCCGACGCCCACGACCTCGACAAGGTCTTCCTCGTCGCCCCGAGCTCCACGCCCGAGCGTCTCGCCTACGTCACGGCCGCCAGCCGCGGCTTCGTCTACGCGACCGCCGTCATGGGCGTCACCGGCGCCCGGTCTGCCGTCGGCGCCCAGGCCGACGCCCTCGTGGCCCGCACCCGCGAGCACACCGACCTGCCCGTCTGCGTCGGCCTCGGCGTCTCCACGGGTGCCCAGGCCGCCGAGGTCGGACGCTTCGCCGACGGCGTCATCGTCGGCTCGGCGCTCGTGCGCTGCCTCACCGAAGCGGTCTCGCCCGAGGCCGGCCTCGAGGCGCTCGGCGCGCTGGCCCGCGAGCTCGCTGACGGCGTCCGGGCGGCACGCGGATGACCACGCTCGCGTCCCTGCCGGCGTACATCCCCTCGCCGACGGTCGGCGTCTGGCACCTCGGGCCGCTGCCGATCCGCGGGTACGCCATGTGCATCCTCGCCGGCATCGTCGTCGCCGTCTGGCTGACGTCGCGCCGGCTGACCGCGCTCGGCTACCAGCGCGGCGTCGCCATCGACATCTCCGCGTGGGCGGTGCCCTTCGGCATCGTCGGCGGGCGGCTCTACCACCTCATCACGACGCCACAGCCCTACTTCGGACCGAACGGCGACCCGTGGAAGGCGTTCGCCATCTACGAGGGCGGCCTCGGCATCTGGGGCGCCGTCGCGCTCGGGGCCCTCGGTGCGTGGATCGGCGCGCGGAAGCACGACGTCAGCTTCCGCCACTTCGTCGATGCCGCGGCTCCGGGCCTGGCCATCGCCCAGGCGATGGGCCGGTTCGGCAACTGGTTCAACAACGAGATCTACGGCGCCCCCACCGACCTGCCGTGGAGGCTGAAGATCTACGCCTGGGACACCAGCGCCGGGCACGCGATCCTCGACTCCGCGGGCCAGCCCGTCGTCAAGGGCTACTACCAGCCGACCTTCCTCTACGAGGCCCTCTGGTGCCTCGCCCTCGCCGCGTTCCTCATCTGGCTCGGGCGCCACCGGCAGCTTCGGGCCGGCCAGACGTTCGCGGCCTACGTCATGGGCTACCCGGTGGGGCGCATCGTCATCGAGAACATGCGCAGCGACGAGGCCAACCACATCCTCGGCCAGCGGGTGAACACGTGGGTCTCGATCCTCGTCTTCCTGCTCGGGCTGGTCCTCTGGATCCGGTTCCGCGGGATGGCCCAGCCGGACACGCCGCGCCCCGACGACAGCCCGGACGCGGACGCGTCCGACGGTCTGGGCGGCCCCGACGACGCCGACGGCGCGTCCGAAGATCCTGCGGCCGGCGGGCCCGGCGACGGCGCAAACCACGTCCCCTCCGGCCCCGCGGAGAAGGAGCGCGCGTCGGGCTCCTGACGCGACCTTCGTCACGTCCGACCATGCCGTCCGCGCACGGCGTCTCAGCATCCGAAATCTCGCGTATCAACAGGTAGGACAGCGGGCTCCTCCGCTAGCCTCGACGCAACACAGCCTGTGGCCAGCGCCGTCCACACGCTTTTCGTCATGCGTTGGCGGCCCTCCACGCCGCTCCTTGGTACCCGAGAAGGACGGTGAACATGTCGCCGCACACCCGTACCCGGAACCTCTTCAGTGCTCAGCCTGAGGACTCCGGTCTCTACCGCCGCGAGTTCGAGCACGACGCCTGTGGTGTCGCCCTCATCGCGACGATGCGCGGGAGCGCCGGGCACGACATCGTCGACCACGCCCTGACGGCGCTCCGCAACCTCGACCACCGAGGTGCCACCGGCGCCGACCCGCTCGTCGGTGACGGCGCCGGCGTCCTGACGCAGATCCCCGACGCGTTCTTCCGCGGCGTCCTGCCCTTCACCCTGCCGAACGCCGGGGCCTACGCCGCGGGCATCGCCTTCCTGCCGGCGAACGCCGTCGAGCGCGCCGCGGCCAAGGCCCGCATCGAGGAGATCGCGGCCCAGGAGAACCTCAAGGTCCTCGGCTGGCGCGACGTCCCCGTCGAGGCCGACCTCGTCGGCCAGGTGGCCCGCGACTGCATGCCGCACTTCGAGCAGCTCTTCGTCAGCAGCTCGATCGGCCGGCAGGTCGCCCTCGGCCTCGACCGGCTCGCCTTCTGCCTGCGCAAGCGCGCCGAGCGCGAGGTCGACGTCTACTTCGCCTCGCTGTCGGCCCGCACCATCGTCTACAAGGGCATGCTGACGACCGGCCAGCTCGAGCCGTTCTTCCCCGACCTGTCCGACCCGCGCTTCGCCACCGAGCTCGCGCTCGTGCACTCGCGGTTCTCGACGAACACGTTCCCGTCGTGGCCGCTCGCGCACCCCTACCGGCTCATCGCCCACAACGGCGAGATCAACACCGTCAAGGGCAACCGCAACTGGATGCACGCCCGCGAGAGCCTGCTCACGAGCGACATCATCCCGGGCGACCTCAACCGGCTCTTCCCGATCTGCACGCCCGAGTCGTCCGACTCGGCCAGCTTCGACGAGGTCCTCGAGCTGCTCCACCTCGGCGGCCGCTCGCTGCCGCACGCCGTCCTCATGATGATCCCGGAGGCCTGGGAGAACCACGAGACGATGGACCCGGCCCGCAAGGCCTTCTACGAGTTCCACTCCAGCTTCATGGAGCCGTGGGACGGCCCGGCCAACGTCTGCTTCACCGACGGCACGCTCGTCGGCGCGGTCCTCGACCGCAACGGCCTGCGACCCGGGCGCTACGCCGTCACCGACGACGGCCTCGTCGTGCTGGCCTCCGAGACCGGCGTCCTCGACCTCGACCCGGAGCGCGTGGTCCGGCGCGGACGCCTGCAGCCCGGGAAGATGTTCCTCGTCGACACCGAGCACGGCCGGATCGTCGGCGACGACGAGATCAAGTCCCAGCTCGCGGCCGCCAAGCCGTACGCCGAGTGGCTGCACGCCGGCCTCATCCGGCTCGAGGACCTCCCGGAGCGCGAGCACATCGTCCACACGGCCGCCTCGGTCGCGCGCCGCCAGCAGACCTTCGGCTACACCGCCGAGGAGCTGCGCATCCTCCTCGCGCCGATGGCGCGCACCGGCGGCGAGGCGCTCGGCTCGATGGGTACCGACACCCCGATCGCCGTCCTGTCCTCGCGTCCGCGGCTGCTCTTCGACTACTTCACCCAGCTCTTCGCCCAGGTGACCAACCCGCCGCTCGACGCCATCCGCGAGGAGCTCGTCACCTCGCTCGGCACGTTCATGGGCCCGGAGGGCAACGCCCTGTCGGCGTCGCCGGCGCACGCCCGCCAGCTCGTCCTCGAGTTCCCGGTCATCGACAACGACGAGCTCGCCAAGATCGTCCACATCAACGCCGACGGCGACCTTCCCGGCTACGCGACGCACGTGGTCCGCGGCCTCTACGACGTCACCGGCGGGGCACGCGCGATGCGCGACCGGCTCGAGGAGATCTTCGCCGAGGTGTCTCAGGCCATCGCCCGGGGCGCGCGCTTCGTCGTGCTCTCCGACCGCGACTCCGGCCGCGACCTCGCGCCGATCCCGTCGCTGCTGCTCACCGCTGCCGTGCACCACCACCTCATCCGCGAGAAGACGCGCACCCAGGTGGGTCTGCTCGTCGAGGCCGGCGACGTCCGCGAGGTGCACCACGTCGCCCTGCTCATCGGCTACGGTGCCGCGGCGGTCAACCCCTACCTCGCCATGGAGACCGTCGAGGACCTCGTCCGGTCGCGCCAGATCGAGGGCGTCACGCCCGAGAAGGCCGTCCAGAACCTCATCAAGGCGCTCGGCAAGGGCGTCCTCAAGGTCATGTCGAAGATGGGCATCTCGACCGTCGCCTCCTACCGCGGCGCGCAGGTGTTCGAGGCCATCGGCCTGTCGCAGGACCTGGTCGACCGCTACTTCACCGGCACGGTGAGCCAGCTCGGTGGCGTCGGCCTCGACGTCATCGCCCGCGAGGCGTCCGAGCGGCACGCCACGGCCTACCCGCCCGACGGCGTCCACCAGCCGCACCGCGTCCTCGAGGTCGGCGGCGAGTACCAGTGGCGTCGTGAGGGCGAGCCGCACCTCTTCGACCCCGAGACGGTCTTCCGCCTCCAGCACTCGACGCGCCAGCGTCGCTACGACGTGTTCAAGCAGTACACGAACCGCGTCGACGACCAGACGACGCGCCTCATGACGCTGCGCGGCCTCATGGGCTTCCGGCCCACCGGGGTCACCGGCCGGCTGCCCGTGCCGATCGAGGAGGTCGAGTCGGTCAGCGAGATCGTCAAGCGGTTCAACACCGGCGCGATGAGCTACGGCTCGATCTCGCAGGAGGCCCACGAGACCCTCGCCGTCGCCATGAACCACCTCGGTGGCCGGTCCAACACCGGCGAGGGCGGCGAGGACATCGAGCGCCTCCTCGACCCCGAGCGTCGTTCTGCCGTCAAGCAGGTCGCCTCCGGGCGCTTCGGTGTCACGAGCCTCTACCTGACGCACTCCGACGACATCCAGATCAAGATGGCCCAGGGCGCCAAGCCCGGTGAGGGCGGCCAGCTCCCGGGCCACAAGGTGTACCCGTGGGTCGCGCGCACCCGGCACTCGACGCCCGGCGTCGGCCTCATCTCGCCGCCGCCGCACCACGACATCTACTCGATCGAGGACCTCGCCCAGCTGATCCACGACCTCAAGAACGCCAACCCGGCGGCGCGGGTCCACGTCAAGCTCGTCTCCGAGGTCGGCGTCGGCACGGTCGCGGCCGGCGTGTCCAAGGCGCACGCCGACGTCGTGCTCATCTCGGGCCACGACGGCGGCACGGGCGCCAGCCCGCTCACCTCGCTCAAGCACGCCGGCGCCCCGTGGGAGCTCGGCCTCGCCGAGGCCCAGCAGACGCTCGTGCTCAACGGGCTGCGCGACCGCATCGTCGTGCAGGTCGACGGACAGCTGAAGACCGGTCGCGACGTCGTCGTCGCCGCGCTGCTCGGCGCCGAGGAGTTCGGCTTCGCCACCGCTCCGCTCGTCGTGTCCGGCTGCGTCATGATGCGCGTCTGCCACCTCGACACGTGTCCGGTCGGCATCGCCACCCAGAACCCCGAGCTGCGTGCCCGGTTCACCGGCAAGCCGGAGTTCGTCGAGACGTTCTTCGAGTACATCGCCGAGGAGGTCCGCGAGCACCTCGCCGCGCTCGGCTTCCGGTCGATCGAGGAGGCCGTCGGCCAGGTCGGCAGCCTCGACATCGAGAAGGCCGTCGCGCACTGGAAGGCCTCGGGGCTCGACCTGACGCCGATCCTGTCCGTCGCCGACAACCCGACCGGCGGCACGCTGCACCAGTCGACCGCGCAGGACCACGGCCTCGACAAGGCGCTCGACAACGAGCTGCTGACGCGGGCGCTGCCGGCCATCGAGAGCGGCGAGCAGGTGCGTTCGAGCATCGCGGTGCGCAACGTCAACCGGACGGTCGGCACGATGCTCGGCCACCACGTGACCAAGTCGCACCCGAACGGCCTGCCCGACAACACCATCGAGCTGACGATGACCGGCTCCGGCGGCCAGTCCTTCGGGGCGTTCCTGCCGGCCGGCGTCACGATGCAGCTGTTCGGCGACGCCAACGACTACGTCGGCAAGGGCCTGTCCGGCGGACGCGTCGTCGTCCGGCCGGCGAAGGAGGCGCGCCTCGTCGCCGAGGAGAACGTCATCGCCGGCAACGTCATCGCCTACGGCGCGACGACCGGCCAGCTGTTCCTGCGCGGCGTCGTGGGGGAGCGGTTCTGCGTCCGCAACTCCGGCGCCCACGCGGTCGTCGAGGGTGTCGGCGACCACGGCTGCGAGTACATGACCGGCGGCGTGGCCGTCGTCCTCGGGGCCACGGGCCGCAACTTCGCGGCCGGCATGTCCGGTGGCGTCGCCTACGTCCTCGACCTCGACCCGCGCCTCGTCAACCCCGAGCTCGTCGACCTCGGCGCGCTGCGGCCCGATGACGAGACGACCCTGCGCGCCCTGCTCGAGGGGCACGTGCAGTGGACCGGCTCGCCGGTCGCGCAGGCCCTGCTCGACGACTGGGCGTCCGCCCGCGAGCGGTTCACGCTCGTCCTTCCCCGCGACTACCAGCGCGTCCTCGACGTCCGCGCCGAAGCCGAGGCCGAGGGCCTCGACCCCGACGGTGCCGACGTGTGGAACCGGATCATGGAGGCTTCCCGTGGCTGACCCCCAGGGCTTTCTCACCACCCGCGAGCGCGAGCTCCCGACCCGTCGTCCGGTCCCGGTGCGCATCCGGGACTGGAAGGAGGTCTACGAGGAGCAGGAGCGCGGCCAGCTCCAGCGCCAGGCCGGACGCTGCATGGACTGCGGCATCCCGTTCTGCCACTCTGGCTGCCCGCTCGGCAACCTCATCCCCGAGTGGAACACCCTCGCGTGGCGCGGCGACTGGTCCGACGCCATCGAGCGGCTGCACGCGACGAACAACTTCCCGGAGTTCACCGGGCGCCTGTGCCCCGCCCCGTGCGAGACCGCGTGCGTCCTCGGCATCAACCAGCCGGCCGTGACGATCAAGCAGGTCGAGGTCACGACGATCGAGCGCGCCTTCGACGACGGCCTCGTGCGGCCGCTGCCGCCCGAGCGCCTGTCCGGCAAGACCGTCGCGGTCGTCGGCTCGGGGCCCGCGGGCCTCGCCGCCGCCCAGCAGCTGACGCGCGCCGGCCACACCGTCGCGGTCTTCGAGCGGGCCGACAAGCCCGGCGGCCTCCTGCGCTACGGCATCCCCGAGTTCAAGATGGAGAAGTCGGTCCTCGACCGGCGCCTGGCCCAGATGGAGGCCGAGGGCACGCGCTTCCGCAACAGCGTCGACGTCGGCGGCGACGTCACCGGACAGCAGCTGCGGGACCGCTACGACGCCGTCGTCCTCGCGCTCGGTGCCACGGTGCCGCGCGACCTGTCGGTGCCGGGCCGCGAGCTCGGCGGCATCCACCAGGCGATGGACTACCTGCCGCAGGGCAACCGTGCCGCGCTCGGCGAGGAGGTGGCCGACCAGATCCTCGCCACCGACAAGCACGTCGTCGTCATCGGCGGCGGCGACACCGGCGCCGACTGCATCGGCACGGCGCACCGCCAAGGCGCAGCGTCGGTGACGAGCCTCGAGATCCTGCCCCAGCCGGGGGAGGAGCGCCCGGCCGGCCAGCCCTGGCCGACGTACCCGATGCTCTACCGCGTCGCGAGCGCCCACGAGGAGGGCGGCGAGCGCGTCTACGCCGTCAGCACCACCGACTTCGTCGGCGACGACGACGGCAACGTCGCGGCCCTGCGCCTGACCGAGGTCGAGATGGTCGACGGGAAGCTGACTCCCAAGCCGGGCACCGAGCGGGAGATCCCGGCCCAGCTCGTGCTCTTCGCGATGGGCTTCCTCGGCCCGGAGGGCCCGGGCGTCGTCGCGCAGCTCGGCGTCGACCTCGACGAGCGCAGCAACGTCCGGCGCGACAAGAACTTCATGAGCTCGGTGCCCGGCGTCTTCGTCGCCGGCGACGCGGGCCGTGGCCAGTCGCTCATCGTGTGGGCCATCGCCGAGGGCCGGGCCGCGGCCGCGGGTGTCGACGCGTGGCTCACCGGGTCCTCGTCGCTGCCGCGCCCGATCGGCCCGAACGACCGCCCGCTGACCGCCTGAGCCGAGTCCGTCCACGGGGCGAACCCCCTTGGTGACTCAGGTCACAGGCCCCATAAGGTGAGAACCATGCGCCGCGCCAAGATCGTCTGCACGATCGGACCCAAGACCTCCTCCCCTCACCAGCTGCGCGCCCTCGTCGACGCCGGCATGGACGTGGCCCGCCTCAACCTCTCCCACGGAGACCACTCCGTGCACGAGCAGGTGTACCGCGACGTCCGCGCCGCCAGCGACGAGTCCGGCCGCGCCGTCGGCATCCTCGTCGACCTCCAGGGCCCCAAGATCCGCACCGGCCGGTTCGCGAGCGGCCCCGTCTCCCTCAGCGTCGGCCAGCAGTTCACCATCACCACGCGCGACGTCGAGGGCGACGACTCGATCGTCGGCACGACGTACAAGGGCCTGCCCGGTGACGTGAAGCCCGGCGACCTCCTGCTCATCGACGACGGCAAGGTCATGCTCAAGGCCGTCGAGGTCACCGACACCGACGTCCTCACCGAGACCGTCGTGCCCGGCGAGGTCAGCAACAACAAGGGCATCAACCTGCCGGGCGTCGCCGTCAGCGTGCCGGCCCTGTCGGAGAAGGACCGCGAGGACCTCCGCTTCGCGATGCGCCTCGGCGTCGACCTCATCGCGCTGTCGTTCGTCCGCTCGCCCGACGACCTCGCCGACGTCCACGAGATCATGGACGAGTTCGGCTACCGTCTGCCGGTCATCGCCAAGATCGAGAAGCCGCAGGCCGTCGAGAACCTCGAGGCCATCGTCTCCGCGTTCGACGGGATCATGGTCGCCCGCGGTGACCTCGGCGTCGAGATGCCCCTCGAGGACGTCCCGCTCGTCCAGAAGCAGGCCATCGAGCTGGCCCGCCGCGAGGCCAAGCCGGTCATCGTCGCGACGCAGGTGCTCGAGTCGATGATCGAGAACCCGCGCCCGACGCGTGCCGAGGCCTCCGACGCCGCCAACGCGGTCCTCGACGGCGCCGACGCCCTCATGCTCTCGGGCGAGACGTCCGTCGGGGCGTGGCCGATCGACGCGGTGCGCACGATGGCCCGCATCATCGAGACCACCGAGGAGCGCGGCTACGACAAGATCGCCCGGATGAAGACCAACCCGAAGACGGTCGGCGGCGCGGTCAGCAAGGCGGCGGTCGAGATCGGCGACGTGGTCGGGGCGAAGTTCCTCATCACCTTCACCGAGACCGGCGGCTCTGCCACGCGGATGGCCCGCCTGCGCCCGCGGCTGCCGATGCTGGCCTTCACCTCCGAGCCTCGCGTCCGCTCCCAGCTGGCCCTGACCTGGGGCATCGAGACCTACCTCGTGCCTCGGATGCACCACACCGACCAGTTCGCGATGCAGGTCGACCTCAAGCTCATCCCCGAGCACCGGGTCACCGAGGGCGACCGCGTCCTCATCGTCGCCGGCTCTCCCCCCGGCATCCCGGGCTCGACGAACGCGCTGCGCGTGCACCGCGTCGGCGACGCGGTCCACCGCCGGGCACCTGCCTACCGTCCGGAGGAGGTCACGGGCTGACCCGTCCTCCCGACGCACCGAGGGTCGGTGCCCGCCACCGCGGGTACCGGCCCTCAGCCGCATCGGTATGCTGGCCCGGCACTCCGGCCGGGGTGGTGGAATGGCAGACACGGGGCACTCAAAATGCTCTGGCCGCAAGGTCGTGCGGGTTCGAGTCCCGCCCTCGGCACCCCTCGCCCTGACCCTTCAGGCGACGCGTCGAGCACCGACTGCGCACCGCACGCGCGTCACCGGCCCGAAACGCGCGTGAAACGTGCCCCCGGTTACGCTGTGACGCGTGACCAGCGAGCAGAGCACTGACGAGAGCACGACCGCGAACGCCGACGAGAGCGCGACGCCCAAGCCCCGCCCCACCATGGCGGCCGCGCCGGTCGAGGAGGCGCCCGCCCAGGGCGCGGTTCCCGGCGCCACCCGCATCCTCGTCGCCGAGGACGAGGCCCTCATCCGGCTCGACCTCGTCGAGATGCTGGGGGAGCAGGGCTACGAGGTCGTCGGCCAGGCCAACAACGGCGAGCAGGCCGTCGCTCTGGCCAAGGAGCTGACGCCCGACCTCGTCATCATGGACGTCAAGATGCCGGTGCTCGACGGTCTCTCGGCCGCCGAGCAGCTGCACGAGACCAAGGCCTGCCCGGTCATCATGCTGACCGCCTTCTCCCAGACCGAGCTCGTCGAGCGCGCCCGCGACGCCGGCGTCATGGCCTACATCGTCAAGCCGTTCACGGCCGACGACCTGCGCCCAGCCATCGACATCGCGACGTCGCGCTGGCAGGAGCTCAAGGCCCTCGAGGCCGAGATCGCCGACCTCGGTGAGCGCCTCGAGACCCGCAAGCTCGTCGACCGGGCCAAGGGCGTGCTCATGACCCAGCTCAAGCTGTCCGAGTCCGACGCGTTCCGCTGGATCCAGAAGACCGCGATGGACCGCCGTCTCGGGATGAAAGAGGTCGCCGAGGCCGTCATCAACGGCTTCCCGTCGTCGTGACGCAGGGCCCGCCTGAGATCGTCCGGCGGGCAGGTCACGACAGGTCACGACACGGTCACCGATCGTCCGGAATCCGTGACCAGCCGGGGGGCATGGGCCTAGTCTCCGAGTCAGCCCTCGCAGGAGGGGATGTGACATCAGGAGGACACCTGTGCGTTCCCACATGAAGTTCGCTGTGCCGGTTCTGGCTGCAGCACTGGCCCTGAGTGCCTGTGGCACCCGCGGCGACAGCGGCGGTACCGGCGGCGGGGCATCCGGTGGTGGCAAGAAGATCGCGAAGATCGGCGTCATCGCGCCCCTCTCCGGCGACCTCTCGGCGCTCGGCAAGGGCATCCAGAACTCGGTCGACCTGGCCGTCAAGCAGGCCAACGCGAACAACACGATCCCCGGCTGGACGCTCCAGGTCGAGCCGGTCGACGACGAGGCCAAGCCCGATGTGGGCAAGAACGGTGCGACGAAGCTCGCCGCCGACGACCAGGTCGTCGCGGTGGTCGGCAACCTCAACTCGAGCGTCTCCCAGCAGACCCAGCCGGTCTTCTCCGCCGCCAACATCGTGCAGGTCTCGCCGGCCAACACCGGCCCGGCCCTGACCCGTGGCGCCGACGGCAACACGCGTCCGTACAAGACGTACTTCCGCACCTGCACGACCGACATCGTCCAGGGCGCCTTCGCCGCGAAGTTCCTCCTCGACCAGGGCATCAAGTCGGTCGCGACGATCAACGACAAGAAGACGTACGGCCAGGGTCTGGTCAAGTACTTCACCGAGTCCTTCACCAAGGGCGGCGGCACCGTCGTCGCGGCCGAGTCGATCAACCCCGACGAGAGCAACTACGCGCCCGTCATCTCCAAGGTCGCGCCGAGCAAGCCCGCCGCCGTGTACTACGGCGGCGAGTACCCGCAGGCGGGCCCGCTCTCCAAGCAGATGAAGGACAGCGGTCTCAACGTCCCGCTCATGGGCGGCGACGGCATCTTCGACCCGAAGTACATCCAGCTCGCCGGCACGACGTCGAACGGTGACCTCGCCACCTCGGTCGGCGCCCCGACCGAGTCGACGGACGCCGGCAAGAAGTTCCTCGCCGACTACGAGGCTGCGAAGTACGCCGACCCGGCTGCTGCCTACGGCGGCTACTCCTACGACGCGGCCAACGCGATCATCGCGGCGCTCAAGACCTCGCTCGCGAGCGCCTCGGACGCCAAGAGCGCCCGTCAGGCCACGGTGGACGCGATGAAGGGCGTCGACTTCCAGGGCGTCACCGGCAACGTGAAGTTCGACGACTTCGGCGACACGCTCGCTCGCGTCATCACCGGCTACAAGGTCGACGGCGGCAAGTGGGTCTCGGTCAAGACCGAGACGATCGCCGCCAGCTGACGACGATGACACGGCCCGGGCCGGAGGACAGCTCCGACCCGGGCCGTGCCCGTACCCCCGGCGCAGGCGTCCCGACGACCCGGCGGGGGCTCACGACCCCGGCCCGCTTCTCCGCTCCTCCCGCCCCTCCGCGCCCGGCGCGGCACCCAGACAGGTGACCCTCGACGACATGTTGACCTCATGAACGAGTTCCTGCAGACCCTCATCAACGGCCTGGTGATCGGCTCGCTCTACGCGCTGATCGCCGTCGGCTACACCGTCGTGTACGGCATCGTCCAGCTCATCAACTTCGCCCACGGCGAGGTGTTCATGATCGGCGCCTTCGGCTCGCTCGCCGTGTGGCAGATCTTCTTCTCCGGCACCACCGCCCTCTGGGTGCTGCCGTTCATGGTCATCGGCGCCGTCATCGCGTCGGTGTCCGTGGCCGTGGCGATGGAGCGCGTGGCCTACCGGCCGCTGCGTGGGGCGCCACGCCTGGCACCGCTCATCACCGCCATCGGCGTCTCGGTCTTCCTCCAGGAGGCCGTCCGGCTCTTCTACCCCGGGGCCAAGAGCAAGATCCCGTACCCGCAGATCGACGTCGTGACCGGACCCGCGCTGCAGGTCGGTGGCCTCGTCTTCCCGCGGGCCGCGATCTTCACCCTGGCCTCGCTCGTCGTGTGCGGGACCCTCCTGTGGTTCTTCGTCTACCGCACGAAGTCCGGACGCGGAATGCAGGCGGTCTCGCAGGACCCCGACACCGCGCGGCTCATGGGCATCAACGTCGACCGGATCATCGTCATCGCCTTCGCCCTCGGTGCCGTGCTCGCCGCGGTGGCCGGCATCGCGCAGGGCCTGCTGAACTCGAACATCGACTTCCGGATGGGCTTCCTCGCCGGCCTCAAGGCCTTCACGGCGGCGGTGCTCGGCGGCATCGGCAACATCCCCGGCGCCATCCTCGGCGGCCTGGTCCTCGGGCTCGTCGAGTCGTTCGCCACGCAGTACATCCCCGGCCAGTTCGGCGGCCCGGCGTGGAAGGACGTGTGGGCGTTCGTCCTGCTCATCGTCGTCCTCGTCTTCCGGCCGCAGGGCCTCCTCGGCGCCCGGGTGGTGGACCGCGCATGAGTACCGTCACGAGCCCCGAGGCCACCGTGCCCGACGACGGCGGACGCCGACGCGTCCCCCTCTCACCCGGCGCTGCCTGGACCGTCACCCTCGTCGGCGCGGTCCTGCTCATCGCCTCGACGTTCCTGTCCTGGAGCTACACCAGCGACGTGCTCGGTGACCTCTCGGTCAGCTTCTACCCCAACGCCGTCCAGATCGCGATGATCATCACCGGCGTCCTCGTCGTGCTCGGCCTGCTCACCGTCCGCGGCCCGCTGCGCCGGGTCACCGAGTGGTTCGACACGGGGGCGGCCGTCCGGGCGCTGTGCATCGGCGCGGCGATCTACGTCGTCATCGCGCTGGTGCTCATCGCGTACCAGTCGGGTGGGCTCATCAACATCAACCCGGGTGGCTGGCTCGCCCTCGTCGGGTCGTTGGCCATGGCCGTCGGCTCGTGGGAGGTCCGCACTGCCCCGGAGGGGGACCTGCTGCGGTTCGTGCTGCCGTCGTGGGTCGAGATCCTCGTCGTCGTCGTCCTGCTCGCGGTCGTCCTCTTCGGGGCTGCCTACCTGCTCGGCATCCCCGACGGCGAGACGTTCAGCCTCATGGTCGTCTTCACCGGGAGCCTCGCCTTCGCGCTCGCCAAGTCGCGCGGGTTCGAGTGGCTGGGTCACATCGCGGCGCGGAACCGGCGGGTGTTCAGCCTCGGTGCGTTCGTGGTGGCGTTCCTCTTCCCGTTCACCCAGAACGGGTCCGACGCCAACATGTCGATCGCGACGCAGGTCATCATCTTCGCGGTCACCGCACTCGGCCTCAACATCGTCGTCGGTCTCGCCGGCCTGCTCGACCTCGGCTACATCGCCTTCCTCGGCGCCGGCGCCTACGTGGCCGCCATGCTGTCGACGTCGGCCTTCGCGACCGTCGGATGGAAGCCGCCGTTCCTCGTCGTCATGGCCGTGGGCGCCTGCACGTCGGCCACGCTCGGCCTCATCATCGGCTCGCCGACGCTGCGCGTGTCCGGCGACTACCTCGCCATCGTGACCCTCGCCTTCGGTGAGATCTTCCGCATCACGATGAACAACCTCGACGGCGAGAACGGCCCCAACCTCACGAACGGCCCGAACGGCATCCCGGCCATCCCCGAGCTGAACTTCTTCGGGTTCGACTTCGGCGAGACGCACGTCGTGGCCGGCATCCCGCTGGGCCGCTTCGCCAACTACTACTTCCTGCTCCTCATCGTCGCGGTCATCGTCATCACGATCTTCACGCGCCTCAACAACAGCCGCATCGGCCGGGGCTGGGTCGCGATCCGCGAGGACGAGAAGGCGGCCGAGGCCATGGGCGTCAACGTCTTCGGCCTCAAGCTGTTCGCCTTCGCCGGAGGCGCGTTCCTCGCCGGCATGGCCGGCACGATCAAGGCGCACCTCGACGTGTCGGTGTCCCCGGACCAGTACGTCTTCCTCGAGTCCGCGTTCCTGCTCGCCGCCGTCGTCCTCGGCGGCATGGGCACCGTCGCCGGCGTGTTCGTCGGCGCGGCGATCCTCAAGCTCCTCCCGGAGAAGCTGCGCTTCGTCGCCGACTACCGGCTGCTCCTCTTCGGCCTGCTGCTCGTGCTCATGATGCGCTTCCGTCCCGAGGGACTGGTCGCGAGCGAGCGGCGCAAGCTCGAGTTCCACGCGGACGACGAGGAGCTGGCCGAGCGCATCGAGGAAGTCCACATCGTCGAGGAGCAGGAGGCCAAGGCATGACCGCCGTCGACCAGTCCGAGCGGGCCGCGGCGTCAGCCGCGGGCACGCCCGTCCTGCAGGCCACCGGGGTCACGATGCGTTTCGGCGGGCTCACCGCCGTCAACGACGTGTCGATGTCGGTCCACGAGGGCGAGATCGTCGGTCTCATCGGCCCCAACGGTGCCGGCAAGACGACGTTCTTCAACTGCCTCACCGGCCTCTACAAGCCGACCGAGGGACGCGTCGACCTGCTCGGCAGCCAGATCCCGCCCAAGCCGCGGGCGGTCGTCGTGGCCGGGATGGCCCGCACGTTCCAGAACATCCGGCTCTTCGGCAACATGACGGCCCTCGAGAACGTCATGGTCGGGCGCTACTGCCGCACCGGCGCGATGGCCTTCACGTCCATCATCCGCGGGCCGAAGTTCCGGCGCGAGGAGGAGGAGACCCGGGCCCGGGCCCAGGAGCTGCTCGACTTCGTGGGCCTCGGCAAGTCGGCAGAGAACCTCGCCCGCAACATGCCCTACGGCGACCAGCGGCGACTCGAGATCGCCCGCGCCCTAGCCACCGACCCGAAGCTCGTCCTCCTCGACGAGCCGACGGCCGGCATGAACCCGCGCGAGACCCAGCAGGCCAGCGACCTCATCTTCAAGATCCGCGACAGCGGCATGGCCGTCGTCGTCATCGAGCACGACATGCGGTTCATCTTCAACCTCTGCGACCGCGTGCTGTGCCTGGTGCGCGGTGAGGTGCTCGTCGAGGGGACCCCCGACGAGGTGCAGTCCGATCCGCGCGTCATCGAGGCCTACATCGGCGGCGCCGAGGACGACGAGGACGAGGACGGCACGGCCGTCGACGAGCGCGACGAGAGCCACGAAGGAGCAACCGAGTGACCGCCATGCTCGAGGTCAAGGACCTCGTCGTGTCCTACGGCAAGATCAAGGCCGTCAAGGGGATCAGCTTCTCCATCGACGAGGGCCAGGTGGTCTCGCTCATCGGCACCAACGGCGCCGGCAAGACGACGACGCTGCGGACCATCTCGGGGCTCATGAAGCCGACCTCCGGGTCGATCACCTTCATGGGCAAGCGCATCGACGCGGCGGCGGCGCACACCATCGTCGACCTCGGCATCGCGCACTCACCCGAGGGGCGTCGGATCTTCCCGCGCCTCACCGTCGAGCAGAACCTCCTCCTCGGGGCGTACTCACGGCGCGACAACGACATCGCGAAGGACCTCAGGGCGGCCTACGAGCTGTTCCCGATCCTCGGGGAGCGCAGCCAGCAGCCGGCCGGCACGTTCTCCGGCGGCGAGCAGCAGATGCTGGCCATGGGTCGGGCCATGATGAGCCGCCCCAAGCTGCTCATGCTCGACGAGCCCTCGATGGGCCTGTCGCCGATCATGATGAAGCGCATCATGTCGACGGTGACGACGCTCCAGTCCCAGGGCACGACGATCCTGCTCGTCGAGCAGAACGCCCAGGCCGCCCTGCAGCGGGCCGACCAGGGGTACGTCCTCGAGGTCGGGCGGATCGTGCTGAAGGGCACGGGGCGCGAGCTCATGGCGAGCGACGAGGTCCGCAAGGCGTATCTCGGCGAGGACTGACGACGTGGACCGGGGGCGGCCCCGACCGGGCGATCGTGCCCGTCGAGGCCGCCCCCGCTCCCGGTACGACGTCGTCTCCCGGCGGCTGCTGTACCTGGTCCTTCCCCTGCTCACACTCCTCGGTGCCTGCCAGGCCGGTGGGGGCAGCGGGCCGGCGACGCCCACGGTGGGCGCGTCGCCCGGCACCTCCGGCGTCGGGGCGTCGAGCGTCCCGGCCGGCGCATCGGCCGGGCTCCCGGCCGGGTGGGCTCAGGTCGCGTTGCCGGACGCGTCGCAGCCCGTGACGCTCGCGGCGACCGACCGTGCGCTGCTCGTCGGCAGTTACGCCGCCACCCGCCCGAACCCGCGGCTGTGGGTGCTCACCGGAGCGAGCGCGGCGGGAGCGCGGCCGGTCCGGCTCACCCCCGTGTCGCCCTACGCGTTCGAGGCGCGCTGGCTGTCGGTCGCCGTCGACGGCGACCGCGTGCTCGCCCTGGGCGGCGCGCGCGGCGGCGCGCACGCGAACGTCCGGTGGACCGTCTGGTCCGGCTCGACCCGCGCCGTCACCGAGCAGCCGCAGCCCTTCGAGGTGTTCGGCGGCTGGGGCGCCGGCGACCTCAGTGGCGCCGCGTTCGTCGCCGGCGTGCCCCTCGTGTCGGGCGGCTGGCAGAGCGAGCGTGCGGGCAACGACGTCGCGCTGTGGCGGCTCTCCGGGTCGCGGTGGAACCGGCAGAGCTCGACCGGTACACCGCTCGGCAGCACCGCGGTCGCCCTCAACGGGGCCCGGACGCTGACAGGCTCGGGTTCGGGGGCCGTGCTCGCCGGCTCGGTCACCGACCTGGCCGGCGGCTCGGTGCGGTCCACGCCGGCGATCTGGACCTCGACGTCGGCCGGTGGCCCGTGGACGCTCGTCCGGCTGCCAGCCACGTCGCCGCTCGCCGAAGCGCACGCCGCCCGGTGCGGGTCCGGGGGGTGCCTCGTCGTCGGTCAGGACGAGGGACGGCTCGCCGTCTGGCGCGTCGCGGACGGGGCGCCGACCAGGTTGCAGGTCCCGGAGGTGGCGGTCGGGGACCACGACCAGCTCCCGGCGCCGGTCGCCGTGGGCGACGCAGACGTCGTGGTGGGCCCGGGGGCGCTGCTCGTGCGGCACGGCGGCACGTGGTCGCGCGAACCCTCGCCGCCGGGACGGCCGACCGCGTCCGCGGTGGCCGCCGGGACCCTCTTCGTCGTGACGACCGACGCGTCCGGCACCGGCCGTCTCTACGCCCGGGCCGGCGTCGGCTGACCGAAATGCGAGGTTCGATCCGGGGTTCCCCTTCCGCCGGTCCATGGTTGGTCGTAGTGTCTGCCGGGTGGCCTCGGGGGAGACCGGGGTTTCGACTGGAGGGACGATGGGGCGAGCGGGCGTGTCGGTGCGGCGGGTCGACGAGACCCTGCACTCGATGTTCATCGAGCTGTGGATCGCGCACCGGATCGAGGGCGGCACGACGCCCGAGGCGGCCCAGCGCCTCGCTCTCGACGGCACCTTGCGGCACGCACTGCAGCGCGAGGACATCTGCGCCTTCGTCGCCTTCTCCGGCGACAAGCCCTCGGGCTACGTCGTGCTCGCCGACTCCACGCGCAGCCTCCTCGTCGACTCGCCGTGCGTGTCCATCGACATGCTCTTCGTCCTGCCCGAGCACCGACGCCAGGGCGTGGCCCGCTCGCTGCTGACGGCCGCGTCGCGCTACGCCGACCGTCAGGGCGCCGAGCACCTCGCGAGCACGGTGCCCGCCGGTGACCGCGACGCCAACCGGTTCTTCGCCCGCCTCGGCTTCGCCGCCGAGACGGTCCGCCGTGTCGCCACGTCGGCGACGGTGCAGCGCAAGCTCGCCGGAGAGCCGGCCCCGCGCTCGCAGCGCGTCGGCCTCGAGCAGGTGCTCCGACGCCGCCGCGACCTGCGCCGCGAACCTCGGGAGACGCGCGAGCCGCGCGTCCTGGGCGCCGGCCGGCATCCGCGTCACCACGGTCCGCAGGTCGCCGGCTGACGCGTCGGCCCAGCCCTGCGGCCTCGCGCCCCGGCCGTCAGCGACGCGCGCGGAGGGTCAGGACCCGGGCGCCGCGTCGCGCAGCAGGCAGGTGATCCGCGAGGTGCACAGGCGTCGGCCGTCCTCGTCCTCGACGACGACCTCGTAGCTGACGAGCGTCCGCCCGGCGCTCAGCACCGTCGCGGTGCCGGTGACGACCCCGGAGCGCGCGGCCCGGTGGTGGGTGGCGTTGATGTCGAGGCCGACCGCGACCCTGCCGGGGCCGGCGTGCAGCTGCGCGCCGACCGACCCGAGGGTCTCGGCGAGCACGACGCTCGCGCCGCCGTGGAGCAGGCCGTAGGGCTGGGTATTGCCGGCCACCGGCATCGTGGCCACGAGTCGGTCGGGCGACGCCTCGGTCACCTCGATGCCCATCCGCTCGAGGAGCGTGCCTGACGCCATGTCGCGCATCACCGCGAGGGCTGTCTCGTGCGGGGTGGGCTCGCCGGTCGTGCCGTCCAGGGGGTCCGTCATGCCGGCGATCGTATGCGGCCCGGTGCGTCGGGCGGGCGCGTGCCACCGCGTCGGCGCCGGCGTCGTGCCCGCGATCACGCCGTCGGCGCTCGCCACTAGGGTTGCCCCGTGAGCCGACTTCTCCTCCTCGACGGACACTCGCTGGCCTACCGCGCCTTCTTCGCGCTTCCCGCCGAGAACTTCTCGACGAGCACGGGGCAGCACACCAACGCGGTGTACGGGTTCACCTCGATGCTCATCAACATGCTGCGCGACGAGGAGCCGACGCACGTCGTCGTGGCCTTCGACAAGTCGCGGCAGACCTTCCGCACCGAGCAGTACGCCGAGTACAAGGCGGGCCGGGCTCGGACCCCCGACGAGTTCCAGGGTCAGGTGCCGCTCGTCAAGGAGGTCCTCGACGCACTGCGCATCAGCTACGTCGAGCTCGAGGGCTACGAGGCCGACGACATCATCGCCACGATCGCCACGGCTGCCGGCGACGAGGGCCTCGAGGTGCTCATCTGCTCCGGCGACCGCGACACCTTCCAGCTCGTCACCGACCACGTCACGATCCTCTACCCGGTCCGCGGCGTCTCCGAGGTGTGGCGCATGGGCCCGACCCAGGTGCAGGAGAAGTACGGCGTCCCGCCCAACCGCTACAGCGACCTCGCGGCGATGGTCGGCGAGACCTCGGACAACCTGCCGGGCGTGCCCGGCGTCGGTCCCAAGACCGCCGCGAAGTGGATCACCCAGTTCGGCGACCTCGACGGCATCGTCGCCGGTATCGACCAGATCAAGGGCAAGGCGGGGGAGTCGCTGCGGGAGCACCTCGACCAGGTGCTGCGCAACCGCCGCCTCAACCAGCTCGTCCGAGACGCCCCGGTCGGCGTCGGCGTGGCCGACCTCGTGCGCCACCAGTGGGCGCGCGAGGAGGTCCACGAGGTCTTCGACCGCCTCGAGTTCCGTGTCCTGCGCGACCGTCTCTTCGCCTCGGTCGAGGCCGCCGAGCCGGAGGCCGAGGAGGGCTTCGACGTCGACGGCGAGGTACTCGCCGCCGAGCAGGTCGCCGACTGGGTCGCCGCCCACCTTCCTGCGGGCGAGCGCGCCGGTCTGTCGGTCAGCGGCACCTGGGCCCGCGGCACGGGCGACGCCACCGGTCTGGCCGTCGCAGCTCCCGACGGCGCCGCCGCGTACGTCGACCTCACGACCCTCACCGAGGAGGGGGAGACCTCCCTCGCCTCCTGGCTCGAGGACCCCGCGCGTCCCAAGGCGATGCACGACGCCAAGGGGCCCGTCGAGGCGCTGACCGCGCGCGGGTTCACCCTCGCCGGCCTGAGCAGCGACACGCAGCTCGCGGCCTACGTCGTCAAGCCCGACCAGCGCACCTACCACCTCGACGACCTCGTGCTGCGCCACCTCAAGCGCGAGCTGAGCGGTGCCGCGCCCGCCGACGGCCAGGGCATGCTCGACTTCGGCGGCGACGCCGACGAGAAGGCGGCCGGCCAGGAGATGGTCCGGGCCACCGCGGTGCGCGACCTCGCGGTGTCGCTCGACGAGCAGGTCGCCGCGATCGGCGGCACCGAGCTGCTCGCCGACATCGAGCTGCCGCTCATCGACGTCCTCGCCCGGATGGAGCGCACCGGCATCGCCGTCGACGTGCCCGGCCTCGACGCCCTCGAGACCGACTTCGCGGCGAAGGTCGCGCAGGCCCAGGAGGACGCCTGGGACGCCATCGGCGGCAACCGCATCAACCTCGGCTCGCCCAAGCAGCTGCAGGAGGTGCTCTTCGGCGAGCTCAACATGCCGAAGACGAAGAAGACGAAGACCGGCTGGACCACCGACGCCGACGCCCTGGCCGACCTCTACACCAAGACCGAGCACCCGTTCCTCGAGGCGCTGCTGCGCCACCGCGACGCCGCGCGCCTGCGCGTCACCGTCGAGGGGCTGCAGAAGTCGGTCGCCGACGACGGCCGCATCCACACGACCTACCTGCAGACCATCGCCGCCACGGGGCGGCTGTCCTCGACCGAGCCCAACCTGCAGAACGTCCCGATCCGCACCGAGGAGGGGCGCCGCATCCGCGAGCTCTTCGTCGTCGGCGAGGGCTACGAGGCGCTCATGTCGGCGGACTACTCGCAGATCGAGATGCGCGTCATGGCCCACCTGTCCGGCGACGCCGGGCTCATCGAGGCGTTCCGCACCGGTGAGGACCTCCACAAGTTCGTCGGCTCGCGCGTCTTCGGCGTCGAGCCCGACGACGTCACGGCCGCGATGCGCTCCAAGGTCAAGGCGATGTCCTACGGCCTGGCCTACGGGCTGTCCGCCTACGGGCTGTCCAAGCAGCTGACCATCAGCACCGAGGAGGCCCGCGGCCTCATGGACGGGTACTTCGAGCGGTTCGGCGGCGTCAGCGCCTACCTGCGAGACGTCGTGGCCGAGGCACGCGGAACCGGTTACACCGCAACGATGCTCGGGCGCCGGCGCTACCTCCCCGACCTCACCTCCGACAACCGTCAGCGTCGCGAGGCCGCCGAGCGGATGGCTCTCAACGCGCCGATCCAGGGGTCCGCCGCCGACATCATGAAGGTCGCGATGATCGGCGTCGACCGTGCGCTCGCGGCGGCGGGGGCGAAGTCCCGCATCCTGCTCCAGGTCCACGACGAGCTCGTCCTCGAGATCGCGGCGGGGGAGCGCGACGACGTCGAGAAGCTGGTCCGCGACGAGATGGGCAACGCTGCGCCGATGGACGTCCCGCTCGACGTCAACGTCGGGGTCGGCCGCTCCTGGCACGACGCCGCGCACTGACGCGTTTCACCCGAGGCGCGCGAACGAGGGTCAAACCCATCCGTCATGCCCGATTTGGTCACGTTCTGGCAACGGCCGTGTCGGTTGGGTCACGACCCGGTGCGCGCCGACCCCGAGACCTGCATACTCCTCGGTAACTTGCACCCGTCGACGGAGACGGGTGCTTTTACTGTGAGGTGGACATGGTCAAGAGCCTGGTCACAGGTCTGTGTCTCGCCGTCCTCGCGGCGGCCGTCATCGCACTGAGCGAGACCCTCTCGCTCGACCTCGAGCACGTGGCGCTCCTCGGCGCCGCGCTCGGCGGGGTCCTGGGTCTCGTGGGACACCGCCCGGGATGGGGCAAGGTGGCGGGCTTCGGCGTCGGCTTCCTCGCCGCTTGGGTGGGCTTCGCGCTCCGCGCCGCCCTCCTGCCCGATGCGCCCGCCGGACGGGCCGTTGCGGCGTTCCTCGTCGTCGCCGTCGTGGCGGTCGTCGCGGCCGTGACGAGCGGCCGACTGCCGCTCTGGAGCGGGCTGCTCGGCGCCGCGGCGATCGTCGGTGCCTACGAGGAGGCGTACACGGCGGCGCCGCCGCAGTTCCTCAGCGACTCCCCGGGGGCGGCGACGACCGTGCTGCTCGCGGTCGCACTCGGCTTCCTCGTGACGAACCTTCTTCCGCTGCAGCAGGACTCCGCCTTCGCGACCGCTGCCGCCGAGCACGAGGACCGGACGCCTGCCCGCCACGCGGAGCGCACAAACCGTCGCTCGGACCGCGACGACCAGACCAGCATCGACGACCTCGTGACCGGAGCCGCCTCGTGAGCCGCCGCACCATCGCCACCCTCGTCGTGGGCCTCGCCACGGCCCCGACCATCGCCTTCCTCGCGGCGGCGCCCGCTGCTGCCGCATCCACCGGCTCGGGCGGTGTCACCGTCACGAACACCGAGACGGTGCAGGCCTACCTCGACCCCACCGGTGCCCTCGACACAGCCCGGGTCTACGAGCAGGTCAGCATGCGCGGCAAGGGCAGCGTCGACCTGTCCAACCCGATCGAGACGCGCGGCCTGCGCAACCTCGACGGCTTCGGCGGCTTCAGCATCGAGAACGGCGTCATGACCGGCCGTTTCGACGTCGACGGCGAGCAGCACCTGCGCACCGTCAGCGACTTCACGAAGAAGCTGCCGCTCGAGGTGCACGCCGCCTACACCCTCGACGGCAAGCCGATCGAGCCCGGCGACGTCGCCGGGCGCAGCGGACGCCTCCAGGTGACGTACACGGTGCGCAACGTGACCGGGTCCCAGCAGGAGGTCTCCTTCGACGACGGCACCGGCACCCAGGTGACCAAGACGGTCGACGTCGTCATCCCCATGGTCGGCCAGCTGAGCACCGTGCTGCCCGAGGGCTTCACGAACGTGTCCTCCCCGGGTGCGTCTGTCGCCGGCGACGGCCACGGCGGCACGAAGCTCAGCTACACCATGACGTTGTTCGGCCCCATCGGAAAGCCCGAGGCGACCTTCGGCTACGCCGCCGACATCACCAGCGGCCTCGTCCCGGCGGCCTCCGTCCAGGCGCTCCCGGTGAGCCCCCTCGACAGCCCGTCGTTCAAGGGCGGCGCCGACAGCTACAAGGGCGGCGCCCAGAAGGGCGTCGAGCTCACGGCCGGTGCGACGCAGATCGACGACAACCTCCTCAAGCTGCGTGACGGCGCCGCGACGCTCCTCGGCGGGCTCGTCCAGCTGCGCGACGGCGCGAAGAAGCTCGACGCCGGCCTCGGTGCCCAGGCGCTGCCCGGCTCGCGCCAGCTCGCCTCCGGCGCAGGGCAGCTCAAGGCCGGCACCGCCAAGCTGCGCGCCGGTGCCGGCGAGGCCAGCTCGGGCTCCACTCAGGTGGCCGACGGCGCGGTGAAGCTGCACGGCGGTGCCGCGCAGGTCGACGACGGCGCCAAGAAGCTGTCCGGCGGCGCCTCGGTCGTCGACGGAGGCGCAGGCCAGGTCGCCGCGGGCCTGCACCTCGTCGGTGAGCACGCGCCCGAGCTGCTCGACGGGCTGGCCCAGGTGGCCGACGGTCTCGACCAGGTCGACGCCGGGCTCACCCAGCTCTACGACGGTGTCGGTGGCCTGCCCGAGCAGGCCAAGCCGCTGCACGCGGGCATCGCGCAGCTAAGGGCAGGTCTCGGCGGCAAGGGCCAGACGGGGACCCTCATCGACGGCGTCGACCAGGTGCGCGCCGGTCTTGCCGAAGCCACCGCAGCCGGCGGCAGCCTCGACCAGCTCAAGGGTGGTGTTGACCAGTCCAAGGGCGGGGTCGGTGAGGTCCGGGCTGGAATCGGCAGCGCCGACCAGCCGAAGACGCTCGTCGGCGGGGTGACCAGCATCCGATCCGGGCTCGATGCAGCCCTCTCGACCACAGGGGGTATCACGAAGCTCGACGAGGGTGTGGCGATGGCGCTGGGCGCGGACTGCGGTCCGACGTGCCACGTCATTCTCGGCCAGGTCCAGGGAGGGCTGGGCCAGCTGCGAACGCAGACCGATGACGCGTCGAAGGGCCTCGACCAGGTGCTCGGTGGCCTGTCTGATGCAGACTCCGGGCTGGCGCAGGTGTCCGGCGGTCTCGGGCAGGTGTCCGACGGTCTCGGCGTGCTCAAGGGCAAGCTGTCCGCCGCGGCCGTGGGCCTGGCGCGCGTCGAGTGCGGCCTGAGCAACACGACCCTCTCCGGGATCTGCGACCCGAAGGTGCCGGGTCTCCTCGAGGGCGTGCAGCTCGTCGACGGCGGCGTCAGCCAGCTCGTTGACGGCGTCGTTGCCAAGGTCCAGGGCGGCATCGGTACGCCGACCGACCACGCGAAGGACAAGACGCTCCGTGGTGGGGTCAACGACCTCCAGAGCGGGGTCGATCTCCTAGGGCTCGGCGGTCTCGACCTGCTCGACGCTGTCGACGCCCTCTCCGCGGGCGCCGACGCCGTTCACGGCGGTACGTCGCAGGTCGCGAAGGGCGCCAAGGAGTTGCAGGCGACCGGAACCGCGGCCTTGCGAGACAAGTCGGGCGAACTCGCCGACGGGGCCGGAAAGGTCAGTGCCGGCGTCGCTCGGGTGGCCGATGGCAACGCCAAGGTCGACGACAACATGGGCAAGCTGAGCACCGGTGCAGGGCAGCTCGCCGACGGGCTCGGCGACGCCGCGTCCGGCGCCTCGCAGATCGCCGACGGGCTCACCGAGGCGGCCTCCAAGGCACCCCAGCTGAAGGACGGCGCGCAGCGTCTCAGCGACGAGGGCGCCAAGGTCATCGTGGGCAAGGGCAAGGAGACGGCCTCCGACTTCGGCGAGAAGTACGCGCTCATCGAGGTCGGGGCCCGTCGGGCCAAGGCCGAGAGCATGGCCTACGGCGCCCCCGCCGGCGCCGAGGGCGCGACGGCGTACTCGTTCGAGATCGCCGGCGTCGACGGCCAGGGCGGTGCGAACGTCGGGCGGGCCGCCGGTGCCGCGGCCGCGTTCGGGCTCGCCGGGGGAGCGGTGTTCCTGCGGCGTCGCTTCCTGTGATCGACCGGCGCCCAGCGGCGCCGCGGTAGGACAGCAGACGCCAGGTGGCGGCGGACCGGGGACCCGGTCCGCCGCCACAGTCGTGTCAGGAGCGCTCGCAGACGAAGACGGCGGTGCCCGGCAGCACCCGGCCCCGCAGCGGCGACCAGCCGCCCCACGGCTCGTCGTGGCCCTGGGGCCACTCCGGCTCGACGACGTCGAGCAGCCGCAGCCCGGCGGCCGCGATCTCGCGAACGCGGTCACCGAGGGTCCGGTGGTGCTCGACGTACGTGGCCCGGCCGGAGGCATCCTGCTCGACGTAGGGCGTCCGGTCGAAGTAGGACTGCGTGACGGTCAGGCCGCGCGCGCCGGGGTCGTCGGGGAAGGCCCAGCGCACCGGATGCGTCGTGGAGAAGACGAACCGGCCGCCGGGGCGCAGCACGCGGGCGGCCTCGGCCATGACGACGTCGGAGTCCGCGACGAACGGGACGACCCCGTATGCGGTGAAGACGACGTCGAACGACGCGTCGGCGAAGGGCAGCGAGCGACCGTCGCACTGGACGAACGGGACGCGGGTCGCGGCGTCGGCCGGGAGCCCGGCATTGACGTGCAGGCCCGTGGCGACCATCCCGGCCGAGAGGTCGCTCGCGACGACGCGGGCGCCGCGCCCGGCGAGCCAGCGCGAGCACTGCCCCGAGCCGGCGCCGATCTCGAGGACGTCGCGCCCGGCGGTGTCGCCGAGCAGGCCGGCGTCCTCCTCACGCAGCCGCTCGGGACCCCAGACGAAGTCGGTGTCGCCGAGGAAGGCGCCGTGCTCGGCGTGGTAGCCCGGTGCTTCGGCGTCCCACCACGTGCGGTTGGCCCTCGCGGTCTCGCCCGCGGCGGCCGCGCGGCGGGTCGCCTCGGTGGGGAGCTGGGTGGGCACGGGCGTCGGGTTGTTCTCGGGCGTGCTCACGGCGTCCGTCCCGCCTTTTGACCGGATGCTGACAGCGCCGATAGGATTGCTCGGCGCACACGACTGTGTGCGCTCAATGTTGAACCCGTCCACACGACGTCGGGGCACCGGGCCACGGGCTCGCCGCCACGAGGTCTCCAACGTAACTGTCCACAATCGGAGTTCCTACTACATGACTGCCAACACGGTCGAGAAGACCGCTCCTGAGGTCGCGATCAACGACATCGGTTCTCAGGAAGACATCCTTGCGGCGATCGACGCCACCATCAAGGACTTCAACGACGGCGACATCGTCGAGGGTCGCATCGTCAAGGTCGACCGGGACGAGGTCCTGCTCGACATCGGCTACAAGACCGAGGGCGTCATCCCCTCGCGCGAGCTGAGCATCAAGCACGACGTCGACCCGTCCGAGATCGTCGGCGTCGGCGACGAGGTCGAGGCCCTGGTTCTCCAGAAGGAGGACAAGGAGGGTCGTCTGATCCTGTCCAAGAAGCGCGCCCAGTACGAGCGCGCCTGGGGCACGATCGAGAAGATCAAGGAGGAGGACGGCGTCGTCACCGGCACCGTCATCGAGGTCGTCAAGGGTGGTCTCATCCTCGACATCGGCCTGCGCGGCTTCCTGCCCGCCTCCCTCGTCGAGATGCGCCGCGTCCGCGACCTCCAGCCGTACGTCGGCAAGGAGATCGAGGCCAAGATCATCGAGCTCGACAAGAACCGCAACAACGTGGTCCTCTCGCGCCGCGCGTGGCTCGAGCAGACGCAGTCCGAGGTGCGCACGACGTTCCTCAAGGAGCTCCAGAAGGGCCAGGTCCGTCAGGGCGTCGTGTCCTCCATCGTCAACTTCGGTGCGTTCGTGGACCTCGGCGGCGTCGACGGTCTCGTCCACGTCTCCGAGCTGTCGTGGAAGCACATCGACCACCCGTCCGAGGTCGTCGAGGTCGGCAACGAGGTCACCGTCGAGGTCCTCGACGTCGACATGGACCGCGAGCGTGTCTCCCTGTCGCTCAAGGCGACGCAGGAGGACCCGTGGCAGCACTTCGCCCGGACCCACGCCATCGGCCAGGTCGTCCCGGGCAAGGTCACCAAGCTCGTCCCCTTCGGCGCGTTCGTCCGCGTCGAGGACGGCATCGAGGGCCTTGTGCACATCTCCGAGCTCGCCGAGCGTCACGTCGAGCTGCCCGAGCAGGTCGTCAACGTCGGTGACGAGATCTTCGTCAAGGTCATCGACATCGACCTCGAGCGTCGTCGCATCTCGCTCTCGCTCAAGCAGGCCAACGACGAGTCCGTCCCGGTGTCGGAGTTCGACCCGACCCTCTACGGCATGGCCGCCGAGTACGACGAGCAGGGCAACTACAAGTACCCCGAGGGCTTCGACCCGGAGACGAACGAGTGGCTCGAGGGCTTCGAGTCGCAGCGTGAGAAGTGGGAGCGGCAGTACGCCGAGGCCCACGCCCGCTGGGAGGCCCACAAGAGCCAGGTCGAGGCGGCCCACAAGGCCGACGCCGAGGCTGCGTCCAGCCCGAGCACCTCGACGTCCTACTCGTCCGCGACGGGCGACCAGGGCGGCGACGAGCAGCGCAACGCGCCGGCTCCCGCCGAGGGCACCCTCGCCTCCGACGAGGCGCTCGCGGCTCTGCGCGAGAAGCTGACGGGCAACTGAGCTGACGCTCTGACGCTCTGACGTCGACAGGGCCCCGGACCATCTGGTCCGGGGCCCTGTCGCATCTCCGGGGACGGGATCGAGGTCGGGAGTGGAGCAAGGACTGGGCAGCACGTCTCACGATGCAAGAAGTCTTCAGACGATTTCCTATGCGGAGAGTAGGAATTGCGTTGGTCGACTCGACCGGCCTCAAGTGGTGAATCACATTGCAGGACAATGGGACTCGATGACGGGGTGGGCGTGGTGACGACGCGTCGCCGGGGGCCTCGCGGGTGGTTCGAGAGGTTTGCGCACTGCGCGCCGTGGAGGTCGACCTCAACCGGGCCGTCAACCTCCCGTTCGCCTTCACCGAGTTCGGCACGTGCCCGGCGCCGGTCGACGGCAACGTCCTGCCCGTCGCCGTGACGGCGGGAGAGAAGCACCCGTCATGAGGTCGTGCAGGCACAGGCCGGCGCCCAGTACGGGGGACGGGCGTTGGCTGCAGCGGCGGCGGACCGACAGTCCACTAACCCATGGGTGTTCCATGCCGTCGCTAGGTTGGCAGGGTGAGCGACCCGGCAGACCTCGTGACCCGTCACACGACGCCCGTGGCGGGGGGTGGGTCGGCGCGCGGGCCGTGGGCGTCCGGGCGCTTCGACGTCGAAGGGCACCGGGGCGCCAAGGGCCTCGTCGTCGAGAACACCCTGGCCAGCTTCACGGCAGCGTTCGACGCCGGGGTGACCGGCGTCGAGCTCGACGTGCGCCTCACTGCCGACGGCGAGCTCGTCGTGTGGCACGACCCCGTGCTGCTGTCCCACAAGTGCCGGCCCACCGGCCCGGACGTCGTCGGCCGACGCGTCGACGAGCTGACGCTGGCGCAGCTGCGCACCGTCGACGTCGGCAGCCAGGGCCTGCCCGGCTTCCCGGGCCAGCGCACCGACCCCGGCGCTCGCATCCCGACGATGCGCGAGGTCGTCGGTCACGGCCTCGAGAGGTCTCCGAACGTGTGGTGGACCATCGAGCTCAAGGTCGACCCGCGCGACCGGACCGAGGCCGCCCGCCGTGACGAGCTGCTCGACGGCGTCCTCGACGTCGTCCACGACCTCGGCGTCGACGACCGCTGCTTCGTCCACTCGTTCAACTGGTCGGTCCTCGAGCGGGCCCGCGAGGTGGCGCCCGACGTCGCCCGCTCGGCGCTCGTCGAGGCCGGTGTCACGTGGGTGCCGGACAGCCCGTGGACCGGCGGCGTCGACGTCGCGGCGCACGGAGACGACGTGGCGGCCGGTGCGGCCGAGGTGGGAGCCCACGTCCTGTCGCCGGAGCACGTGCTGGTCGACGTGGCGCTCGTGGAACGTGCGCACGCGCTCGGCCTCGGAGTCCTGCCGTGGACCGTCAACGAGCCCGAGCACATCCGCGCCGTCGTCGGAGCCGGCGTGGACGGTCTCGTGTCCGACTACCCGGACCGCGCGCTCGCCCTTCTTGCCGGGTCGGGCTGAGCGGGAGCGGCGACGAGGGACCGCGCCGGGCAGTCCCGGTGCGATCCCTCGTCTCCCCTCGAGCCGACCCGTGCGGGTCGGGTGGGCCGGCCGTGCGACACTCGATCGTCGACAGGTCGCCGCTGTCGGCCCGTTGTGCCGGTGGGCGCAGCAAACGGGTGGGGACCCCTGACCCCACCCATTCGCTGGAACCCCGTTCCAGCGAAACTCATGATCCCCACGAAGGGCGCAGATGTCAACAGACCGGGTCTACGACAACAGCTCCCGGGCGCAGGCGGCCCGGGCGACCCGCCGCCGAATCGTCGACGCCGCACGAGGCATGCTTCTCGCCGACGGCTACCACGCGATGTCGGTCAGCCAGCTCGCCTCGACCGCGGGGGTGAGCGCCCAGACCGTCTACAACGCCATCGGCGGCAAGGCCGACGTCGTCAAGGCGGTCTACGACGTGCTCCTCGCCGGCGACGACGAGCCCGTCGCGATGCAGGACCGGCCGGAGTTCCGCGCCATGTCCGACGCCCCCGACCGTGAGGGCTTCGTGCGGGCGTACGCGGCCCTGTGCGCGACGATCTACGAGCGCGTCGGGCCCCTCCTCGGCGTCATCCTCGCCCAGGGCGCCGGCGGCGACACCGGGCTGCAGGAGTTCGTCGCGACGATCGACTCCGAGCGCCGGGCCGGCAACACCAACGCGCTCAACGCGCTCGAGGCGGCCCATGGCCTGCCCGGCGGGCTGGACCGCAAGGGCTTCACCGACCTCGTGTGGACCCTGACGGCCCCCGAGATCTACGACCGATTCGTCCGCCGCTGCGGGTGGACCCACGAGATGTACGCCACCTGGCTGGCCGAGGCGCTCGTGGCCGTCTTCGACCGGGCCAGCGCAGGAGGGCAGTGACCGATGCCGCGCCAGATCGCGACCAACACCACCGTCGACCGTGACGGGATGCTCGAGTTCGTCCGGCCCCGCCACTCGATGGTCCTCGTGACCACCCGCTCCGACGGGAGGCCGCAGACCTCCCCGGTCACCGGCGGCGTCGACGAGCACGGTCGCATCGTCATCTCGACCTACCCCGAGCGGGCCAAGACGACCAACGCCCGCCGCCGGCCGGCCGTCAGCGTCCTCGTCCTGTCCGACGACTTCGGCGGGGAGTGGCTGCAGGTCGACGGCGACTGCGAGGTCATCGACCTGCCCGAGTCCGTCGAGCCTCTCGTCGACTACTACCGCGCCATCTCCGGCGAGCACCCCGACTGGGACGAGTACCGGCAGGCGATGCACGACCAGGGCAAGTCGCTGCTGCGCGTCACGCCGACACGGTGGGGCCCCATCGCCACGGGCGGTTTCCCGGCCCGCCTCGCCTGACGCGGGCCCCCGCGCCCGTAGGGTTGCCGGATGCTGCGCGTCGGGGTCACCGGAGGGATCGGGTCGGGCAAGTCGACGGTGTCACGGCGGCTCGCCGAGCTCGGCGCGCACGTCGTCGACGCCGACGCCGTGGCCCGCGAGGTCGTCGAGCCCGGGCAGCCGACGCTCGCGGCGATCCGCGAACGCTTCGGCGCGGCGGTGATCCGACCCGACGGCACCCTCGACCGCGCGGGTCTCGCCGCCGTCGTCTTCGCCGACGCCGACGAGCTGGCCGCCCTCGACGCGATCACGGGTCCGGCGATCGTCGCGCGGGTCACCGCGCTGAGGGCAGCCGCGCCCGCCGACGCCGTGTCGGTCTACGACATGCCGCTCCTCGTCGAGCGCGGCCTCTGGGTGCACGAGCACCTGTCGGTCGTCGTCGAGGCCGACCCGGACACCCGGGTGCGCCGGCTCGTCGAGCAGCGCGGGCTCGACGCCGACGACGCGCGGCGCCGCATCGCCGCGCAGGCCACCGACGCCCAGCGCCGGGCGGTCGCCGACGTCGTCCTGCCCAACGACGGCAGGCCCGAGGACCTGGCGCGTGCCGTCGACGCCCTGTGGGAGCAGCGGCTCGCCCCGTACGCGGCCAACCTCGCGAGCGGCACCCGATCCCGGCGTCCGGACCGGGCGGACGACTGCGTCGTCGCGCCGCGGCCCGACTGGGAGGCCCGCGCCGAGCGCGTCGTGGCCCGGCTCGCGGCCGCCTTCGCACCCACGGGCGTCCTCACCGAGGTGTCGCACGTCGGGTCGACGTCGGTGCCGGGGCTGCTCGCCAAGGATGTCGTCGACGTGCAGGTCGGCGTCCGCCACCTCGCCGACGTCGAGCGCGACGACGTGCGGGCGGCGTTCGCACGCGCCGGCTACGTGTTCGACCGCGGCATCCACTCCGACACGCCCCATCCCGAGGGTGCCGACGCGTCCGACTGGCTCAAGCAGTTCCTCGGCGGGTGCGACCCGGGCAACCACGTGCACGTCCACGTGCGTGAGCACGGCTCCGCCGGTTGGCGGTTCGCGCTGCTGTTAAGGGACTGGCTCCGCCACGAGCCCGCCGAGCGCGACGCGTACGCCGCCGAGAAGCGCCGGCTGCTGGGGGAGCACACGACGACGTCGGACTACGTCGTCGCGAAGGAGCCCTGGTTCGAGGTTGCCTGGCACCGCGCGAACGCGTGGGCAGAACGCACCGGCTGGCGCCCCTGACGCCTCGGCCACCGGTGCGCCGCCGCCGGCCGAACGCGCCCGGCATACACGGAGAGGTGTCCGTGTTGTCCACGTCGTGCGTGGTGAGTACAAGGTCCCCGGTGGCAAGCTCGTGGCGGTCGACGTCGAGGAGGTGGGCGGCCGGCTGGCGTCGGTCAGCGTCTCCGGCGACTTCTTCCTCGAGCCCGACGAGGCGCTCGACGACATCAACGCGGCCCTGACCGGTCTGCCCGTCGACGCCGGCGTGGAGCGGCTGGCGTCCGCCGTCACCGCCGCCCTCGACGACTCCGTGGCGCTCGTCGGGTTCACGCCCGAGGCCATCGGCATCGCCGTGCGCCGCGCCCTCGGCAAGGCGACGGGCTGGGACGACCACGCGTTCGACGTCATCCCGCCGCGGGTCCTGCACCCGGCCCTGCACGTCGCCCTCGACGAGGTGATCGCCGGGGAGGTCGCCCGCGGCGAACGTCCGCCGACACTGCGCTTCTGGGACTGGGACAGCCCGCTCGTGGTCATCGGCTCGTTCCAGTCGGTCCGCAACGAGATCGACCCGGAGGGGGCGGCCCGGCACGGCATCGACGTCGTGCGGCGCGTCTCGGGGGGCGGCGCGATGTTCATGGAGCCGGGCAACTGCATCACGTACTCGCTCGTCGTGCCCGGCTCGCTCGTCGAGGGCCTGAGCTTCGAGCGGTCCTACTCCTTCCTCGACGAGTGGGTCATCGGCGCCCTCGAGGAGGTCGGCGTCCGCGCGCACTTCGTGCCGCTCAACGACATCGCGAGCGAGGCCGGAAAGATCGGAGGCGCCGCCCAGAAGCGCTTCGCCGACGGCACCGTCCTGCACCACGTGACGATGTCCTACGACATCGACGCCGACAAGATGCTCGAGGTGCTGCGCATCGGCCGGGAGAAGATGAGCGACAAGGGCCACCGGTCGGCGAACAAGCGGGTCGACCCGATGCGCAGCCAGACCGGGCTGTCGCGCGAGGCGATCCTCGACGCGTTCGCCGCGTCGTTCTCGCGGCGCTACCGGAGCAACCCCTCCGACTACACCGAGGCCGAGCTCGGCGAGGCCCGGCGCCTCGTCGACACGAAGTTCGCGACGCCGGAGTGGACGAACCGCGTGCCGTGACGTCGAGGCGGGGCCGACGGCTCCGACGTCCCCTCCGAGGCGGCAGACTGGCCGCTCACGACCGAAGGGACGCCAACCGTGAAGTACGTCATCCTCATCCACTCGAACCCGCAGCCCTGGGGCCACCCCACCGGTGACTTCATGCCCGAGGCGCTCGCCCGCCCGCAGGAGGAGCGGGAGCGCGGTGGCGCCGCGTTCGACGCGATGCTCCAGCAGCTGTCGGCGAGCGGCGAGCTCAAGGGCGGCGAGGCGCTCGGCGATCCCGTGTCGTCCCGCCTCTACCGCTGGGACGCGAGCGGCACCGTGGCGACGGACGGGCCGTACGCCGAGGCCAAGGAGCACCTCGCCGGGTTCTTCCTGCTCGACGTCGCCTCGCCGGAACGGGCCGAGGAGCTGGCCGTGCAGTTCGCCGGACCGGGCGACACCGTCGAGCTGCGGCCCGCCTACGTCTGGGAGCAGTAGGCGAGTGGGCGCTGTCGGTCGTCGGACGTACGGTTGAGCCATGCGTCCGACGACCGACCTCCAGCGCACGGTGTCACCCTTCGAGGTGATCTCCGAGTACACCCCGAGCGGCGACCAGCCGACGGCCATCGCCGAGCTCGCGCGCCGGGTGAGGGCGGGCGACACCGACACGGTGCTGCTCGGTGCCACCGGGACCGGCAAGTCGGCCACCACCGCGTGGCTCATCGAGCAGGTCCAGCGCCCGACGCTCGTCATGGCGCCGAACAAGACCCTCGCCGCGCAGCTGGCCAACGAGTTCCGCGAGCTGCTGCCGAACAACGCCGTCGAGTACTTCGTCAGCTACTACGACTACTACCAGCCCGAGGCCTACATCCCGCAGACGGACACCTACATCGAGAAGGACTCGTCGGTCAACGACGAGGTCGAGCGGCTGCGCCACTCGGCCACCAACTCGCTGCTGACGCGTCGCGACGTCATCGTCGTGGCGTCGGTGTCGTGCATCTACGGTCTCGGCACGCCGCAGGAGTACGTCGACCGGATGGCCCGGCTCAAGGTGGGCCAGGAGATCGTCCGCGACGACCTGCTGCGCCGCTTCGTCGAGATGCAGTACACCCGCAACGACCTCGCCTTCACGCGGGGAACGTTCCGCGTCCGCGGCGACACGGTCGAGATCATCCCGGTGTACGAGGAGCTCGCGGTTCGCATCGAGTTCTTCGGCGACGAGATCGAGCGCATCTACACGCTGCACCCGGTCACCGGCGAGGTCGTCAACGAGGAGCAGGAGATGTACGTCTTCCCGGCCTCGCACTACGTCGCCGGCCCCGAGCGGATGGAGCGCGCCATCCGCGGCATCGAGCTCGAGCTCGAGGACCAGCTGGCCCGCTTCGAGAAGCAGGGCAAGCTCCTCGAGGCCCAGCGCCTGCGCATGCGCACGACCTACGACGTCGAGATGATGCGCCAGGTCGGTTTCTGCAACGGCATCGAGAACTACAGCCGCCACATCGACGGTCGCACGTCCGGCTCCGCGCCGAACTGCCTGCTCGACTACTTCCCCGAGGACTTCCTTCTCGTCCTCGACGAGTCGCACCAGACCGTCCCGCAGATCGGGGCGATGTACGAGGGCGACATGTCGCGCAAGCGGATGCTCGTCGAGCACGGCTTCCGGCTGCCCAGCGCCATGGACAACCGGCCGCTGAAGTGGGAGGAGTTCCTCGAGCGCATCGGCCAGACGATCTACCTGTCGGCGACGCCCGGCGAGTACGAGATGGCCAAGTCCGGGCCGCCGGTCGAGCAGATCATCCGCCCCACCGGTCTCGTCGACCCGGAGGTCGTGCTCAAGCCGACCAAGGGCCAGATCGACGACCTCATGCACGAGATCCAGGAGCGGACGAAGCGCAACGAGCGCGTCCTCGTCACGACCCTCACCAAGAAGATGGCCGAGGACCTCACCGACTACCTGCTCGACAAGGGCATCCGGGTCCGGTACCTGCACAGCGAGGTCGACACGCTGCGCCGCGTCGAGCTGCTCCGCGAGCTGCGCACCGGCATCTTCGACGTCCTCGTCGGCATCAACCTGCTCCGCGAGGGCCTCGACCTGCCCGAGGTGTCGCTCGTGGCGATCCTCGACGCCGACAAGGAGGGCTTCCTCCGGTCGGCGCGCTCGCTCATCCAGACGATCGGCCGCGCGGCCCGCAACGTCTCCGGCCAGGTGCACATGTACGCCGACTCCATCACCCCCTCGATGCAGGAGGCGCTCGACGAGACCAACCGCCGCCGCGAGAAGCAGATCGCCTACAACACCGAGAACGGCATCGACCCGACCCCGCTGCGCAAGAAGATCGCCGACATCACCGACCTGCTCAACCGCGAGGACGCCGACACCGCCGAGCTCATCGGCTCGGGCCGGTCCCAGTCGCGCGGCAAGAACGGCGGCGGGCGAGGCGCGGTCCAGGCCGACGTCGGAGTCTCCACGGGGTCGGGCAAGCGTCCCGCCGACATGGCGGCGGCGGACCTCGCCGGGCTCATCCAGGAGCTCACCGAGCAGATGCACCAGGCTGCGGCCGAGCTGCACTTCGAGCTTGCCGCCCGGCTTCGCGACGAGCTCGGCGACCTCAAGAAGGAGCTGCGCCAGATGAGCGCGGCCACCCGGTGAGGGGCTGAGCGGATGACCGGTCGCGGCGGGTCGGTCTCGGACCGGCTGCGGGCCGAGGCGCTCGGCAAGCCGGGCGCCTGGGAGGACTCGCCGTGGGACGGCGACACCGTCGCCAAGGTCGGCGACAAGATCTTCGCCTTCCTCGGTCCGGCCTCGATCGGCCTCAAGTGCGCGCGCAGCCGCGACGCGGCCGACGAGTGGCTGCAGCGCCACCCCGCCGACGCCTCCGTCATGGCCTACATCGGTCGGCACGGCTGGAACACCCTCCGCACCGACGGCGCGATCGCCGAGGACGAGCTGCTCGAGGCCCTCGACACGTCCTACGACCTCGTCGTGGCCGGTCTGCCGCGTCGGCAGCGCCCGACCGCCCGGTAGACGGCCCCGATTCGACGCGGGATCCTCGTGATGAGAGGATCAGGCGTTCTCGGAGGGGAGTATCCCTGCTGCGACGGGCTCGTCATCACGGAGCGGTTCACCACGGCTCCCGGTCCCGTCGGTCCGGTCGCCACGCGCGACGGGGCGGGAGAGACCTCCGGTTGCTGATCTCGGTGACCGGAAGGTTGTGCCCATGAACGTTCCCGTGTGGGGCTGGTTCCTCACGATCGGCCTGATGGCCGTGTTCCTCCTGATCGACATCCTCGTCATCGCGCGGAGGCCGCACGTGCCCTCGATGGCCGAGGCCGGCCGGCACCTCGCCTTCTACATCGCGGCGGCCGTCGTCTTCGGCCTCTTCGTGTGGTTCGAGTGGGGAGGGCAGTACGCGGGTGAGTTCTACGCAGGCTGGCTGACCGAGTACTCGCTGTCGGTCGACAACCTCTTCGTCTTCCTGCTCATCATGGCCAGCTTCAAGGTGCCCCAGAAGCTCCAGCAGTCGGCCCTCATGATCGGCATCGTCATCGCCATCGTGCTGCGCGGCGTCTTCATCGGCCTCGGCGCCGTCGTCATCAACGCCTACGCGTGGGTCTTCTACATCTTCGGCGCGTTCCTCGTCTACACCGCGGTCAAGCTCGCGACGCAGGGCGAGAGCGACGACGACGAGTTCGAGGAGAACCGGTTCCTCAGGTGGGTCGAGAAGCGCTTCCCGGCCACGACCGAGTGGAACGGCACGCGCCTGACCGTCCTCGAGCAGGGCAAGCGCCTCCTCACGCCGATGTTCATCGTCATCCTCGCCCTCGGCACCACCGACCTGCTCTTCGCGCTCGACTCCATCCCGGCGATCTACGGGCTGACGAAGGAGCCCTTCCTCGTCCTGACGGCCAACGTCTTCGCGCTCATGGGCCTGCGGCAGCTGTACTTCCTCATCGGCGGACTCCTCAAGCGCCTCGTGTACCTCAGCATCGGCCTGGCCGTGCTGCTCGGCTTCATCGGCGTCAAGCTCGTCATGCACGCGCTGCACGAGAACAACCTGCCGTTCATCAACGGCGGACGGCCGATCGAGGGCGTGCCCGACATCCCGATCTCGGTGTCGCTCGGCGCCATCGTCGTCATCCTCGGCGTCACGACGGTCGCCAGCCTCCTCAAGTCGCGCCACGACGCCCGCAACGGTGAGGCGGTCGAGGCCGGCGCTGACGCGGCGCCCAGCTCCGACGCCGACGCGGCGCACCGGTCCTGACCACCTCGCCGGCCCCCGGGCTCCCGCGCTAGGTTGCGGTGGGACCACCGCCCGGGTGGCAGGACGAGGAGCAGGCGATGACCAGCACGGACGGCACGACGACCGGCGGCACCGGGGGCGACGCGACGCGTCGGGGCGCGGTGCTCGTCACGGGGTGCAGCTCCGGCATCGGTCACGCAACGGCCGCACGGCTCCTCGCGGACGGCCACGTCGTCTACGCGACGGCGCGCCGCCCCGAGACCCTCGAGTCCCTGGCCGCGGCCGGGGCCCACACCCTCGAGCTCGACGTCACCGACGAGTCCTCGATGCGCACCGCGGTGGCCGAGGTGGAGCGTGAGCACGGCGCGGTCGGAGTCCTTGTCAACAACGCCGGCTACGGCGAGTACGGGCCCGTCGAGGAGGTGCCGCTCGAGGCGGTCCGCCGCCAGTTCGAGACGAACGTCTTCGGGCTCGGGCGGATGTGCCAGCTCGTCCTGCCGGGCATGCGCACCGCCGGCCGCGGCCGCATCGTCAACATCGGCTCGATGGGCGGTCGGATCACCTTCCCGACCGGTGGCTGGTACCACGCCTCGAAGTACGCGGTCGAGGCGCTGACCGACGCTCTCCGTGTCGAGGTCGCCCCGTTCGGCGTCGAGGTCGTGCTCGTCGAGCCGGGGCTCACCCGCACCGAGTTCGGCGACGTCGCCTCGCAGGGTCTGTCCCGCGGCGGTGACGACGGACCGTACGCGACGCTGCGGGCGACGTCCGACCAGGTCACCGAGCGCAACTACCGCTCGCGCAACGCGGTCGGGCCCGACGTCATCGCCGGCGTCGTCGCCAAGGCCGTCGAGAGCGAGCACCCGCGCAGCCGCTACCTCGTCACGCCGGCGGCCAAGGCCCTCGTGGCGACTCGCCTGCTCGGCGGCGACCGCGTGTGGGACGCCGTGGTGCGGCGCAGCTTCGACCTGCCGTCGTCACCCGCCTGACGCGCCCGGGCGCGGCGCCGATCAGCGGACGCGGTGGGCGGCGAGCCAGCCGACGACCGCCGGAACGAGCATGGTCAGCAGGACGGCGACGTACGCCGGTGCCCCGTACGCGTCGGGGCTGCTCGACCCCGCGGCGGTGAAGACGAGCGCCGACACGGCGATTGCCGTGGCCGCCCCGGCGGAGTCGCCGATCTGCAGCGCCGAGCTGACGAAGCCCTGCTCGCGGTCGTCGGCGCGCGACAGGGCCTGGGCGGTGACGCGCGGGTAGAGGGTGCCGATGCCGAGGCCGAGCACCGGGAAGACCGCGACGAGCACCCAAGCGGGTGCTCCGGCCGCGACCCCGGCCGCGAGGGCGACGAGGGTGACCGCCATGGCTCCGAGCGCGAGCCGGGCGGTCCTGCCGATCTCGAACCGGTCGGACCAGCGTCCCTGCACCCACGAGCCCGCGAACCACGTGACGCCGGTGACGGTCAGCGCGACACCGGCGAGGCTGGGGGACAGGTGGTCACGCTCGGTGAGCAGCCTCGGCAGGTACACCTCCCCGCCCGTGAAGGCGGCGAACGCCAGGGCTCGCAGCGCGACGTCGCTCGGCAGGCCGCGGCGCAACCGGAGCGTGCCGGCCGGCATGAGCCGGCGCAGCGTGGCACCGACGACGACGAGGGCCACGACGGCCACGAGGAGCGAACGGACGTCGACCGCACCGGACACGGAGTTGAGCACGAGGACGGCGAGGGCCAGCGCCACCGACGCCACGACGGCGCCGCGGCGCCAGGGCACGGGCACCGGCTCCTGCCGGAGGCCGGTGACGATCCGCGACAGGAGCGCCGCGGCCCCGACGAGCACGACGATGGCCAGGCCGAAGACCCAGCGCCAGCCGATGGTCTGGGCGATGAGCCCCGCGACGAACGGCCCCGCGATCGAGGGCACGACCCACGCCGCCGAGAACCCGGCGAGGATGGCGGTGTGGAGGCGCTGCGGGTAGACGCGCGTCACCATGACGTAGAGCGCCGTGCTCGTCATGCCGGCGCCGAGGCCCTGCACGACTCGGGCCCCGACGAGCACCGGCATCGTCGGTGCGAGTCCTGCGCCGACGAGGCCTGCGGCGAAGAGGACGAGGCCGATGAGCAGCGGTGGGCGCGGACCACGCCGGTCGGCGAGGTTGCCGCTCCAGACGATGCTGACGATGCCGGCGGCGAGCGTCGCCGTGAACGCCATCGCGTAGAGCGACTCACCGTCGAGGTCGGCGGCGATCGTCGGCATGACCGTCGTCAGCGCGAGGGCCTCGAACGCGTGCAGCGACACGAGGGCGAGCATCCCGACGGTCGTGGCGCGCAGCGCCGGTGACAGCAGGCCGCCGCGGTCGTCCGGGCTGCGGGTCGGCTCAGCGGTCACGGCTTCGGGGGTGGTCACGCCGCGACGCTACGACTTCGAGTCCACCTGAGGTCAACCGGCCCCGCCCAAAGCCGGACCGGCGGGCGGCGGCCGGCCCGCGACGCGTCACGGGCCGAGGCTGGGGTCGGGCTCTGGCTCCTCCGGCGGCTCGTGTCGTCCTTGGGCACCGAGCACCATCGCACTGGCGCCGACGACGAGGCCCATGCCGACGAGCTGCCCGGCGTCGAGGACCTGGTCGAGCACGACGAACCCGGCGAGGGCCGCCACCGCGGGCTCGAGCGACAGCAGGATGCCGAAGACGCTCCGCGCGAGGTGGCGCAGGGCGACGAGCTCGAGGGAGTAGGGCAGCACCGAGGACAGCACGGCGATGCCGAGGCCGAGGGCGACGTCGCCGCCGGTCCACGTCGGTACCGAGGGCAGGCCGATGGGCGCGACGAGCAGGGAGGAGACGACGAGGGCGAGCGCGAGCCCGTCGAGCCCGGCGAAGGCGCGGCCGGTGCGCTGGCTCATCACGATGTAGGCCGCCCACATCGCTCCGGCGAGGGCGGCGAAGAAGATGCCGATCGGCTCGAAGCGCCCCCAGGACGCCCCGAGCGCGCCCGAGACGAGGACGACCCCGAGGCCCGCCGCGACGACCGCGGCGATGTCGCGCCCCCGACGGCTCAGCACGGCTGCGAGCGTCAGCGGTCCGAGGAACTCGATCGTCACGGCCACGCCGATGGGCAGGTGCGCGAGCGAGGCGTAGAAGGCCGTGTTCATCGCGGCGAGCGCGGCGCCGAAGAGCACCACGGTGAGCCAGTCGGAGCGTGAGCGGCGCCGGACCGACGGCCGGGCGACGGCCACGAGGATGAGCATGGCGAAGCAGAGCCGCAGCAGCACGGATCCCGCCGCGCCGATCCGCGGCACGAGGGTCGCCGCGAGCGCACCGCCGAACTGGACCGAGACGACGGCGCCGAGGACGAGCAGCGGCGCGGTGCGGCGGTCGATGCTCATGGGAGGGGGAGCCGTCCCGCAGCCACGAGCGTGTCGATGCGGTCCTGGGTCAGCTCCTCCTCGACGAGGACGCCGCCTGTCTCGGACGCGTGCACCATGCGACCCGGCTCGACGACGATGCCGACGTGGTGGATCCGCCGGCCGGGGCGGGCGAAGAAGTAGAGGTCGCCGGCGCGGACGGCGTCGAGGGCCACGGGCTCGGCCGTCTCGGCCTGGGCGTAGGCGTCGCGCGAGACGACGACGCCGAGGCGGCGCCACGCCGACAGCACGAGCCCCGAGCAGTCCAGGCCGAGCGGCGACGTGCCGGACCAGAGGTAGGGCAGCCCGAGGTGGCCGCGTGCCAGGGTGACGGCGGGGTGCGGGCCGTCGAGGGACGCCGCATCGGCGGACGCCGCCGGGCCCGCGGGCACGGTCTCGCCCGGCTCGAGCGGGCGCAGGTGCGCGGTGGGCACCCAACCGGGGTAGCCGCGCCCGTCCTTGGGGGAGCGCTGCCACGGTGCGACGAGGTGCGACCAGCGGCCCGACGCGTCGGTGCCGGTGACGAGCACCGGCTCGCCCTCGAGCAGCTGGGTCTCGACACGGCCGTGCAGCCCCAGGCGGCCGTCACCGGACTCGTCGTCGTCGGGGTGGGCGTCGAGTGCGGCGAGCCAGGCCGCGGCGTCCGGCGCGTCGGCGACGACGGGAGCGTCGACGGCCCGAGGGCTCTGCGGGTCGGACCACACGGTCGTCACGGCGACGCGGGTGACGTGCGTGACGGGCACGCCGGAGGCGGGGGACGGGACGGCGCTCACGCCGGTCATCCTCGCATCCCGACCCACGCGCGGCAGCGCAGGCCGCACCGTGGGAACGACGTCCGCGGACGCCGTCCGTGGGCGTCCGCTGGGAGAGGTCTGCGAGTCTCGTGTCGATGCCGACTCGCCCGTCACAGAACCGTTCTTCGTCCCCAGCCCGAGGAGTACCGTCGAAACATGGACGAGCGGATCATCCTGGAGGGGTTCGACCCTCCGAAGAACCGACGACACGGCCCCGACGGCGACATCGTCGACGTGCAGGGCTGGCTCCACGCCCCGGTCGACTGGACCGGCGGGCCGGAGCTCGAGCGTGCGTGGCGCGAACGCCACGGCCGCTCCCGCCTCGGCGTCGGCCTCTGCGTCGCGCACAGCCTGCGACGGCACTTCATCCTCACGAACGTGCCCGACGACCTGGAGTTCCTGCGCACCGAGCTCGAGTCGTTCATCGCGCTCGCCGAGGGTGACACGTCGGGCATGGGCGACATCTCGGACGTCGACGAGGCCGAGAGCGCCTGACGCCCTCCTCACCATGAGCGGGATCCGCCCACTCGGGCCCGTTCGCGGCTGCCTGCTCCTACGCTGAGGCGGTGGGCAGGCCGGTCATCCTCACCGTCGACGACGACCCTCACGTGTCCGAGGCGGTGGCGCGCGACCTGCGTTCCCGCTACGGCGCGGAGCACCGCGTCGTGCGCGCGACCTCCGGCGCCGAGGCGCTCGAGGTGGTGCGACGGCTCGTCCTGCGCGACCAGCCGCTCGCCCTCGTCCTCGCCGACCAGCGGATGCCGGGCATGACCGGGATCGAGCTGCTCGGACACGTCCGCGACCTCGCCGCCGACGCCAAGGTGCTGCTGCTCACGGCCTACGCCGACACCGACGTCGCCATCGCCGCGATCAACGACATCGGGCTCGACCACTACCTCCTCAAGCCGTGGGACCCCCCCGAGGAGCGGCTCTACCCGGTCGTCGACGACCTCCTGTCCGACTGGCACGCGGCGCACCCCGACCACGCCTCCGACGTGCGCGTCGTCGGGCACCGGTGGTCCGAGCGGAGCCACGAGGTCAAGACCTTCCTGGCCAACCACCACGTGCCGTACGCGTGGTTCGACGTCGAGCGCGACGCCGAGGGCGCGCGCCTGCTCGACGTCGCCGGTGCGGACGCGTCCGACCTGCCGCTCGTGCTCGTGCCCGACGGCGACACGCTGCGCGACCCGGCGCTCGTCGACCTCGCGGCGGCCCTCGGGCTGCGCACCCGTGCCGAGCGCAGCCTCTACGACCTGTGCATCGTCGGTGGGGGACCGGCGGGCCTCGCGGCGGCCGTGTACGCGGCGTCGGAGGGCCTCTCGACCGTCGTCGTCGAGCACGCGGCCCCCGGCGGCCAGGCGGGCCAGAGCGCTTCGATCGAGAACTACCTCGGCTTCCCGCGCGGGCTGTCCGGCGACGACCTGACCCAGCGGGCGCTCGCTCAGGCCAGACGGTTCGGTGCCGAGCTCGTCGTCGCCCGCGACGTGACCGCGCTCGAGGCCCGAGGGCCGGTGCGGGCTGTCCGGATCGAGGGGGGTGACGACGTCGAGGCGCGCAGCGTCGTACTCGCGACCGGGGTCTCCTACCGTCGCCTCGGCGCCGAGGGGGTCGACGCGCTCGTCGGCCGCGGCGTCTACTACGGCGCCAACGCCCGCGACGCCGCCCAGTGCGCCGGCGACGACGTGTTCGTCGTGGGGGCTGCGAACTCGGCCGGCCAGGCGGCGCTCAACCTCGCGCGATTCGCCCGCAGCGTCACGCTCGTCGTGCGCGGTCCGAACCTCGAGGCGTCGATGTCGACCTACCTCGTCGACCGCGTCCGGGCCCACCCCTGCATCGAGGTACGGCTCGGTTCCGAGGTCTCTGCGGTGGCGGGTGCGGAGCACCTCGAGTGGCTGACCCTGCGGGACCGCACCTCCGGGACAACGCTCGTCGTGCCGGGGTCCTGGCTCTTCGTCTTCATCGGCGCGGAGCCGCGCACCGACTGGCTGGGTGCCGACGTCATGCGCGACGACCACGGGTTCGTCGTGACCGGAACGGATCTCGTCGCCAGGGGAGTGGGCAGCGCTGTCGCGCCCGGGTATCCGGTGTGGCCGCTGGCCCGCGCACCCTTCGCCCTCGAGACGAGCCTGCCCGGAGTGTTCGCCGCCGGCGACGTGCGGCTCGACTCGATGAAACGCGTCGCCTCCGCCGTCGGGGAGGGCGCCATGGCCGTCCACTTCGTGCACCGCTACCTGGCGACGGTCTGAGGAGGCCGGGATGGTGACGCGCGACGACCTCCGAGCCGTCCCGCTCTTCGACGGCCTGACCGACGAGCAGCTCGACGCGCTCCTCGACGTCGGCGAGGAGGTGGAGGTCGGTCCGGGCGACCTGCTCTTCCGCGAGGGCGAGCACGCCGACGCGTGGTGGGTGCTGCTCGACGGGTCGCTCGAGCTGTCGCGGCACAGCGGCCGCGAGGACGTCGTCGTCGGTCGGATGGACGTGCCGGGCCGGTGGGCCGGCGGCTTCCGGGCCTGGGACGAGAACGGCGTCTACCTCGCCACCGGGCGCGGGCGTGAGCCGGGGCACGTGCTCCGGGTGCCCGCCGAGCGGCTCCGCGCCTTCGCGGACACGTGGTTCCCGTTCGCCGCCCACCTCGTCGCCGGGCTCTACGGCACGGCCCGCTCGATCGAGGCCACGGCTCGTCAGCGCAGCGCCCTCGTGACCCTCGGCACCCTCGCCGCCGGGCTGGCCCACGAGATCAACAACCCCGCGGCGGCCGCCACCCGCTCGGCGGCCGACCTCGCGCGGGCCTGCGACGCGCTCCTCGAGGGCCTGCGCGACCTGGCCGGCCGGGCCGTCACCGCCGAGCAGTTCAGTGCCCTCGACGCGCTGCGCCGCGAGCTCGAGCCGCCGACGGTGCTGCCCGACGCGCTCGAGCAGGCCGACCGCGAGGAGGCGCTCGGCGACTGGCTCGAGCACCACGGCGTCGCCCGTCCGTGGGAGATCTCCCCGACCCTCGTGGCCTCGGGCGCGGACGTCGCGTGGGGCGAGCGCGTCGCAGAGGCCGTGCCGCCGCACGCAGTGGGGCCGGCCCTCGCGTGGGTCGGCGCGACGGTCGACGTGGCCGCGCTCCTGCGCCAGGTGCGCGAGTCGACGCGGCGGGTCAGCGAGCTCGTGTCGGCCGTCAAGTCGTACTCGCAGATGGACCGCGCGTCGCTGCAGCGCGTCGACGTGCGCGACGGGCTCGAGAGCACGCTGCTCGTCATGGGGCCGAGGCTGCGCGACGGCGTCTCGGTCGTGCGCGACTGGGGCACCGCCGTCCCCCCGGTCGAGGGCCTGCCCGGCGAGCTCAACCAGGTGTGGACCAACCTCGTCGACAACGCCGTCGACGCCATGGACGGCTCCGGCACCCTGACCGTGACGACGCGTGCCGAGGAGGGGTGGGTCGTCGTGTCCGTCCACGACACCGGGCCCGGGCTGGACACGGAGGCGCTCGAGCGGGCCTTCGAGGCGTTCTACACGACGAAGGAGGTGGGCCGCGGCTCCGGCCTCGGGCTCGACATCGCCCGCCGCATCGTCGTCGACCGGCACGGCGGCACCATCGAGGTCGAGTCACACCCGGGCGACACGACCTTCCGGGTGCGGCTCCCGGTGGCCGACGCGTCCTGAGCCGCCCGGCTCACCAGCCGCGGGCGCGCCACTCCGGCAGGGACGGGCGCTCGGCACCGAGCGTCGAGTCGTCGCCGTGCCCGGGGTAGAACCACGTGTCGTCGTCGTAGACGTCGAAGACGCGGGTCGTGACGTCCTCGATGAGCGAGGCGAAGCTCTGTCCCGCGTTCTTCGTGTTGCCCACGCCGCCGGGGAAGAGGCTGTCGCCGGTGAACAGGTGGGTGACGCCCTCGGGGTCGTTGTAGGCCAGCGCGATCGAGCCCGGCGTGTGACCACGCAGGTGCACGACGTCGAGCACGACGTCGCCGAACCGGACCGTGTCGCCCTGGCCGACGCGGTCGTCGACCCGCACGGGCAGCGCATCGGCGTCCTCGGCCCCGGCGACGGTCCGCGCGCCGGTCGCGCGCACGACCTCGGCGAGCGCGCCGACGTGGTCGTGGTGCTGGTGCGTCGTGACGACGGTCGCGAGGCCCGCGCCGCCGTCGCCGACCAGCTCGAGGAGACGGTCGGCGTCGGCCGCGGCGTCGACGAGCAGCTGGGCGCCGGTGGACCGGCAGGTCAGCAGGTAGGCGTTGTTGCCGAAGTCGCCGACCTCGAGCTTGCGGATCGTCAGGGCGGGCAGCTCGCGCACCGCGGCGGGGCCGCCGGCGTCGACGTGGCCGGTGTACGGGGCGGCAGGCGAGGCGTCCCTCATGGTCAGCCCCCGAACGGCAGGGTCGGCAGCGGCCCCTCGACGGTGACGCCGTCGGTGTGACCGCGGGCGAGCCACAGCAGCACACCGGCGCGCGGCCCGGACACCCGGGTCGCGCCCGACCCGAGCACGTGCTCCTCGCCCTCGTCGGTGACGAGTCTGACGTCGGGAGCACCGGGGCCGTCGGGCGTGGTGAGCCGGGCCACGGCGTCGTCGAGGAGCAGCGCGACGACGTCCGCGGGCGCGTCGGCGAAGCCGAACCCGGCGTCGAGGTCGGCGTGGTGGAAGACGAGCTCGCGCAGGCGCAGGTAGGGCACGGCACCGACCGGCATCTCCTGACCGCCGGGCGTCCGGCGCACGTGGACGCCGCCGTGCTCGGGCGTCAGCTGCCCCAGCGCGTCGGCGAGGCGCGCCGCCGAGGCACGCAGGTCGTCGGCCTGTGCCGCGACCGCTCGCCCGGCCCCCGCGGCGATGTCGGCGTCGCGGGCCCCGGGGCTGTCGTACATCGTGTCGGCGACGCCGGTCGTGGCCACCGCCACGACGCGCGTCAGGGCGTCGGCGTTGCGCGCCAGGTGGGCGAGCACGTGCCCGCGCGACCAGCCCTCGCACAGCGAGGGCCCGGCGAGGTCGGCGTCGGAGAGCCGGTCGACGGTGGTGAGCAGACGGTCGGTCTCGGTGGCGACGTGGTCGGGCGTGACGTCACGACGGTGCATCGGCGGCCTCCTGGCGGTCGGCGGGGTCGGGTGCCTCGTAGCGGTGGTGCTCGGCGGATTCGGCGTCGTCGGTGGCCCCGCCCTCCCGGGCGGCCTCCTCGGCCCGACGCGTCGCCCGTTCGATCGCGAGGGCGGCGCCCACGAGCGTCAGGTGGGAGAACGCCTGCGGGAAGTTGCCGACCATGCGCCCGGTGGCCGGGTCGTACTCCTCTGCGAGGAGGCCGACGTCGTTGGCGAGCCGGACGAGGCGGTCCATCAGCTCGGAGGCCTCGTCCAGCATGCCCGCACGCGCGTACGCGGTGACGAGCCAGAACGAGCAGGCGAGGAACGGGTGCTCGTCGCCGGCCAGGCCGTCGACGCCGGTCTGGGTGCGGTAGCGCATGACGAGGCCGTCGCGGAGCAGGTCCTCCTCGACGGCCCGGATGGTGCCGACCATGCGCGGGTCGTCGCCGTCGACGAAGCCGATCGAGGAGAGCGTCAGCAGCGACGCGTCCAGCTCGCCGGTGTCGTAGTGCTGGACGAAGGTGTTGCGGACCGGGTCGTAGCCCTTGTCGAGCACCTCCTGCCGGACGCGGTCGCGCAGCTCGCGCCAGCGCTCGACCGGGCCCTCGAGGCCGTACAGCTCGACGGCCTTGACGGCGCGGTCGAAGGCCGCCCACACCATGGCGCGGGAGTGGGTGAAGTGCCGCAGCGGCCCGCGGATCTCCCAGAGCCCGTTGTCGGCCTCCTCCCAGTGCGTCGCGAGGTGGTTGACGAGGGCCCGCTGGAGGCTCCACGAGTGCTCGTCCTCCTCGAGGCCCCGCTCTCGGGCGTGGTCGAGCGAGATCATCACCTCGCCGAGCACGTCGGTCTGGCGCTGGTCGACGGCCGCGTTGCCGACGCGCACGGGGCGGGACCCGGCATATCCGGCCAGGTGGGCCAGCTCGCGCTCCGGCAGGTCGCGTCCGCCGTCGACGCGGTACATGATCTGCATGTCCTCGGGGTCGCCGGCCACGGCCCGCAGCAGCCAGTCGCGCCACAGGGCCGTCTCCTCGACGTAGCCGCAGCCGAGGAGCGCCTCGAGGGTGAGCGCGGCGTCGCGCAGCCAGCAGAACCGGTAGTCCCAGTTGCGCTCGCCGCCGAAGTCCTCGGGCAGCGAGGTCGTGGCCGCCGCGACGATGCCGCCCGTGGACTGGTGGGTCAGGGCCCGCAGGGTGAGCAGCGACCGGGTCACCGCAGACTCGTACGGGCCGCGGTAGTGGCTCTGCGCGGCGTACTCCTCGCTGAGCGCGAGCGTCTCCTCGATGCGGGCGCGGACGCGCAGCGGGGGCGGCACGTCGTCGTTGCTGCGGAACCACGTCGTCGAGAACGTCATCGTCTGCCCGGCGGTGACGTCGAACTCGTCGACGTGGTGCCCCGCCTGGGCGTGGGGGAGACGCGCACCGCGCAGCACGACCATGTCGGGGCCGGCGATGGCGGTGATGATCTCGTCGACGCGGTCCTCGAGGTCGTCGTGGTGGCGCATGACCCACGGCCGGGTGCGGCCGTAGTTGAAGCGCACCGTCCACTCGTGCTGCATCCGGACCGTGCCCTCGACGCCCTCGATCCGGCGCAGCAGGTCGGAGCGGCCGTCGGCGAGGGGCATGACGTCGGTCACCCGGACCGTGCCGGTGGGGGTGCGGTGGGTGGTCTCGAGGACGAAGGAGTTGCCGACGTAGCGGCGGGTCGTCTCGGCGTCGGGGTCGACGGGCGTCAGGAGCCAGCGACCGTTGTCGGGCGTGCCCAGCAGGGCAGCGAAGCAGGCACGGGAGTCGAACCGGGGCAGGCACAGCCAGTCCACGGAGCCCTTCCGGCTCACGAGGGCGGCGGTGCCGAGGTCGCCGAGGACGGCGTAGTCCTCGATGGGGGTGGACTGCCACGTGCTCATGCAGCGAGTATGCCGAACCCGGGCGGGTGCTCGTCGGGCGCATTCGGGCACTGTCGGTGGCCCGACCTAGCATGGGGCGCGTGACTGCTACGCCCACCGGCACCTCCCACTCCCTCGTCGTCCGCGGCGCCCGCGAGCACAACCTGCGCGACGTCTCGGTCGACCTCCCGCGGGACAGCCTCGTCGTCTTCACCGGGCTGTCCGGGTCGGGCAAGTCGAGCCTCGCGTTCGACACGATCTTCGCCGAGGGGCAACGCCGGTACGTCGAGTCGCTCTCCGCCTACGCGCGGCAGTTCCTCGGGCAGATGGACAAGCCCGACGTCGACTTCATCGAGGGCCTGTCGCCCGCCGTGTCGATCGACCAGAAGTCGACCAACCGCAACCCGCGCTCCACCGTCGGCACCATCACCGAGGTCTACGACTACCTGCGTCTCCTCTTCGCCCGCGCCGGCCGGCCGCACTGCCCGGTCTGCGGCGAGCCGGTCACGCGGCAGTCGCCGCAGCAGATCGTCGACCAGCTGCTGACCCTCGAGGACCGCACCCGCTTCCAGGTGCTGGCGCCCGTCGTCCAGGGCCGCAAGGGCGAGTTCGTCGACCTCTTCGCCGAGCTGCAGACCAAGGGCTTCTCCCGCGCCCGCGTCGACGGCGAGGTCGTCTCGCTCACCGAGGCGCCCAAGCTCGAGAAGCAGCGCAAGCACACGATCGAGGTCGTCGTGGACCGCCTCGTCGCCAAGGGCGACGACGCCGGCGCCAAGCGTCGCCTCACCGACTCCGTCGAGACGGCCCTGGGCCTGGCCGGCGGTGTCCTCGTCATCGACTTCGTCGACCGCGAGCCCAAGGACGCCGACCGCGAGCGCCGCTTCTCCGAGAAGATGGCCTGCCCCAACAACCACCCGCTCGGCATGGACGAGGTCCAGCCGCGGTCGTTCTCGTTCAACTCCCCGTTCGGCGCCTGCCCCACGTGCACCGGCATCGGCACCGAGCTCGAGGTCGACCCCGAGCTCGTCGTGCCCGACGACGACCTCAGCCTCGCCGACGGCGCCATCCAGCCGTGGGCCCAGGGCTCCGGCTCGGCGGAGTACTTCCAGCGGGTGATGGCCGCCCTCGCCGAGGACATGAAGTTCTCCATGGACGTGCCGTGGCGCGCGCTGCCGGCGCGGGCCCGCGAGGCGCTGCTGCACGGGCAGAACTACAAGGTGCACGTGAAGTACCGCAACCGCTACGGCCGCGACCGCTCGTACACCACGGGGTTCGAGGGCGTCGTGCCCTTCATCAAGCGTCGCCACTCCGAGACCGACTCCGAGTGGAGCCGGGAGCGGTACGAGGGCTTCATGCGCGAGGTGCCGTGCCCCGTGTGCAAGGGCGCCCGCCTCAAGCCCGAGTCGCTGGCCGTGCTCGTCGGCGGCAAGAACATCGCCGAGGTCTGCAACCTCGCCATCAACGAGGCGGCCGGCTTCCTCGACACCGTCGACTTCACGTCCCGCGAGAAGCAGATCGCCGAGCGCGTCATCAAGGAGATCGACGCGCGCCTCGGCTTCCTCCTCGACGTCGGCCTCGACTACCTGTCCCTCGACCGGCCTGCCGGCACGCTGTCCGGCGGTGAGGCCCAGCGCATCCGGCTCGCGACGCAGATCGGGTCCGGCCTCGTCGGCGTCCTCTACGTCCTCGACGAGCCCTCGATCGGCCTGCACCAGCGCGACAACCACCGCCTCATCGAGACGCTGACCCGACTGCGCGACCTCGGCAACACCCTCATCGTCGTCGAGCACGACGAGGACACCATCGCCACGGCCGACTGGGTCGTCGACATCGGCCCCGGCGCCGGCGAGCACGGCGGTCACGTCGTGCACTCGGGCCCCGTCAAGGGCCTGCTCGAGCACCCCGACTCGCTCACCGGCATGTACCTGTCCGGCCGCCGCGAGATCCCGACGCCGGCGGTGCGCCGCGGCCACGACGGCCGCCAGGTCACGGTCACCGGGGCGCGCGAGAACAACCTCAAGGACGTCAGCGTCAGCTTCCCGCTCGGCAACCTCGTCGCCGTCACCGGCGTCTCCGGCTCGGGCAAGTCGACGCTCGTCAACGACATCCTCTACAACGTCCTCGCCAACAAGCTCAACGGGGCGCGGCACGTGCCGGGCCGGCACAAGACCGTCACCGGCCTCGACCAGCTCGACAAGGTCGTCCACGTCGACCAGAGCCCCATCGGGCGCACCCCGCGGTCGAACCCGGCCACCTACACCGGCGTCTTCGACAACATGCGCAAGCTCTTCGCCGAGACGACCGAGGCCAAGGTCCGGGGCTACCAGCCCGGCCGGTTCTCGTTCAACGTCAAGGGCGGTCGCTGCGACGCCTGCTCCGGCGACGGCACGATCAAGATCGAGATGAACTTCCTGCCCGACGTCTACGTCCCGTGCGAGGTCTGCCACGGGGCCCGGTACAACCGCGAGACGCTCGAGGTGCACTTCAAGGGCAAGACGATCGCCGACGTGCTCGACATGCCGATCGAGGAGGCCGCGACGTTCTTCGAGGCGGTGCCCGCGATCGCGCGCCACCTCAAGACCCTCAACGACGTCGGCCTCGGCTACGTGCGGCTCGGCCAGCCGGCACCGACCCTGTCCGGTGGTGAGGCCCAGCGCGTCAAGCTCGCGAGCGAGCTGCAGAAGCGCTCCACCGGGCGCACCATCTACGTCCTCGACGAGCCGACCACCGGGCTGCACTTCGAGGACATCCGCAAGCTGCTCGACGTCCTGCAGGGCCTCGTCGACAAGGGCAACACCGTCATCGTCATCGAGCACAACCTCGACGTCATCAAGAACGCCGACTGGATCATCGACATGGGCCCGGAGGGCGGATCCGGCGGTGGCACCGTCATCGCCGAGGGCACCCCCGAGGACGTCGCCGACGTCGAGGTGAGCCACACCGGCCGGTTCCTCAAGCCGATCCTCGAGCGCACGGCGCGCACGACCACGCGGGCCTCCGGGACGCGTGCAGCGGCGAAGGGCTCGACCGGTTCCCAGCGGACGTCCGGCTCCGGCTCAGCCACGAAGCGCACCCTGACCGGCACGGCGGCCACCAAGAAGACGGCGACGAAGAAGACGGCGACGACGAAGACGGCGACGACGAAGACGGCCGCGACGAAGACCGCCACGCGCTCGACGAAGACCACCGCCGCCGCGAAGAAGGCGTCCTCGGGCTCCACCGTGAGCACCGCGCGCACGTCGCCGAGCACGACGACCCGGAAGAGGAAGGCATGACCGAGCAGCACGAGGCCGGCACCGTCGACGGTGACCACGTCGCCCCGATCCCGGGCACCGGGCGCCGGAGCGTCCTCCTCGGGGTCGGTGCGCTGGCCGGCGCCGGTGCCCTCGCCGCCTGCAGCAGCCCCTCGACGCCCGCCGACACCTCCGGTGGTGGAGCGGCGGGCGCGACGAAGATCCCGACGTCCGAGGTGCCGGTCGGGGGCGCGAAGTTCCTCCCCGACGCCCGCACCGTCGTGACGCAGCCGAAGGCCGGCACGTTCAAGGCGTTCGACACGACGTGCCCGCACCAGGGGTGCGCGGTGTCGTCGGTGCAGGGCGACCAGCTCGTGTGCCCGTGTCACCTGAGCCACTTCGCGCTGGCGACCGGCGACGTCGAGTCGGGCCCGGCCCCCACCGGACTGACCCCGAAGACCGTCACCGTGAGCGGCAGCAACCTCAGCGTCAGCTGACCCACCGGTCACAGGCGCTCGCGCCCCACCCGGGGGCGCACCGTGGTGCGTCGGTGGCCCGACATAGGGTGGGACACGTGGCGGACCCGACGACCTACCGACCCAAGCCGGGAGAGATCCCGACCGACCCGGGCGTCTACCGCTTTCGCGACGCGCACGGCCGGGTCATCTACGTCGGAAAGGCGAAATCCCTTCGCCCGCGGCTGTCCTCGTACTTCCAGGACATCACCGCGCTCCACCCGCGCACGGCGACCATGGTCACGACGGCGGCGTCGGTGGAGTGGACCGTCGTGCGCACCGAGGTCGAGGCGCTCCAGCTCGAGTACTCCTGGATCAAGGAGTTCGACCCGCGGTTCAACGTCAAGTACCGCGACGACAAGTCCTACCCGTTCCTCGCCGTGACGATGGGGGAGGAGATCCCGCGAGCGCAGGTGATGCGCGGCGCGAAGCGCAAGGGCACCCGCTACTTCGGCCCGTACGGCCACGCCTGGGCCATCCGCGAGACCCTCGACCTGCTGCTGCGCGTCTTCCCGCTGCGCACCTGCTCCTCCGGCGTCTACAAGCGCGCCGCGGCGAGCGGACGGCCGTGCCTGCTCGGCTACATCGACAAGTGCTCGGCCCCGTGCGTCGGGCGCGTCACGCCCGAGGAGCACCGGGCCATCGCCGAGGACTTCTGCGACTTCATGGCGGGCAACACGAACCGGTTCGTCAAGCGCCTCGAGGTCCGGATGCGCGAGGCCGCAGGCGAGCTCGACTTCGAGCAGGCCGCCCGGCTGCGCGACGACATCGGCGCCATCAGCAAGGCTCTCGAGAAGCAGGCCGTCGTCCTCGGCGACGCCACCGACGCCGACGTCTTCGCGCTCGCCGATGACGACCTCGAGGCCGCCGTCCAGGTCTTCCACGTCCGGGGCGGGCGCATCCGGGGCCAGCGCGGCTGGGTCGTCGAGAAGGAGAGCGAGGACCTCCCCGCCCTCGTCGGCCACCTGCTCCAGCAGGTCTACGGCGACGCCGACCGCGACTCCGTGCCGCGAGAGGTCCTCGTGCCGACGCTCCCGGAGGACGCCGAGGCCGTCGTCGAGTGGCTCTCATCGGTGCGCGGGGCCCGGGTCGACGTCCGCATCCCGCAGCGGGGCGACAAGCGGACGCTCATGGAGACCGTGCGCCGCAACGCCGACCAGTCGCTGGCCCGCCACAAGGTGGCCCGTGCCGGCGACCTCACGCTGCGCAGCCAGGCCCTGCAGGAGCTGCAGGACTTCCTCGAGCTCGACGACGCACCGCTGCGCATCGAGTGCTACGACGTCAGCCACGTCCAGGGCACCAACGTCGTGGCCTCGATGGTCGTCTTCGAGGACGGCCTGCCCCGCAAGAGCGAGTACCGACGCTTCATCGTCCGTGGCACGGCGGTCGCCGGCCGCGGGTCCGATGCGTCCGATGCGTCCGGTGCGTCCGGTGCGTCCGGGTCGTCCGTCGACGGCGGCGGCACGGGCGTCACCGTCGAGGCAGCCGCCGACGGCACCGTCACGGTCGACGACACCGCGGCGATGCGCGAGGTGCTGACCCGGCGGTTCCGCCGGTACCTCGACGAGGCCGCCGCCGACGGCGAGCTCGCCGAGCTCGCCGAGGAGACCCGCTCGCTCGATGAGGGTGGCGACAACACCGCCGACCACTCCGTCGACGGCACCGCCGAGGACACGCCCGCCGCGTCGGGGCCCATCGACCCCGAGACCGGCCGCCCGCGCCGCTTCGCCTACCCGCCGAGCCTCGTCGTCGTCGACGGCGGGCTGCCTCAGGTCAATGCCGCCCAGGCCGTGCTCGACGAGCTCGGCATCGAGGAGGTCGCACTCGTGGGCCTGGCCAAGCGCCTCGAGGAGGTGTGGCTGCCCCGCACCGAGCACCCCGTCATCCTGCCCCGCACGAGCGAGGGGCTGTACCTGCTGCAGCGGCTGCGTGACGAGGCGCACCGCTTCGCCATCACCTTCCACCGCCAGCGTCGGTCCAAGGCCATGACGACGAGCGCCCTCGACGGGGTCCCCGGCCTCGGGGCGAGTCGTCAGAAGGCCCTGCTGCGCCACTTCGGATCGGTGAAACGACTTCGCGCAGCGGACGAGACGGACATCATGGCCGTACCGGGCATCGGCCCGTCGCTTGCTTCGGCCGTCGTGACGCACTTGGCTGAGGGTGCACCCCAGGAGCCAGCCGTGAACCTCACGACGGGAGAAGTCCTCGAATGACCGCCGACAGCAGGCCCACCAGCCCGGCCGCCCTCGCCGACGCACCGATCGTCATCGTCACCGGCATGAGTGGTGCCGGCCGCAGCACGACGGCCAACGTCCTCGAGGACCTCGGGTGGCTCGTCGTCGACAACCTGCCCCCGCAGCTGCTCGGCCACCTCGCCGAGCTGCGCGACGCCGCCCTCGCGAACAACCCCGAGGCATCCCACCAGCAGGTCGCGGTCGTCGTCGACGTCCGCGCCGGTGGCTGGTTCGGCCACCTCGACGAGGCCATCTCCGCCGCGCGCGAGCGGGGCGAGCGGCCGAGCCTCGTCTTCCTCGACGCGACCGACGAGGCCCTCGTCCGCCGCTTCGAGAGCGTCCGACGGCCGCACCCGCTGCAGGGCAGCGGCCGGCTGCTCGACGGCATCCAGCGCGAGCGTGAGCTGCTCCAGGACCTCCGGTCCTCGGCCGACGTCGTCATCGACAGCTCGGGCCTCAACGTGCACCAGCTGAGCGCCAAGCTGTCCTCGCTCTTCGCCGGCGACCGCAAGGTGCAGCTGCGCATCGCCGTCATGTCCTTCGGCTTCAAGTACGGCCTGCCGCTCGACGCCGACGTCGTCTTCGACATGCGCTTCCTGCCCAACCCGTACTGGGTGCCCGAGCTGCGATCCCTGACCGGACGCGACGAGCCGGTCGCCGAGTTCGTCATGAAGCAGCCCGGCGCCGAGGAGTTCATCGACCGCGCCAGCGACCTGCTCGGCACGATGATCGAGGGCTACGTCCGCGAGGGGCGTCGCTACGTCACGGTCGCCGTCGGCTGCACCGGCGGCAAGCACCGGTCGGTCGCCACGGCGGAGGCCCTGAGCGGCCGGCTCGGCGGGCGCGACCGCGTCGACACGTTCGTCGTGCACCGCGACCTCGGACGCGAGTGAGGCCGCGCGCGTGACCGTCCCGGCACCCCGCGTCGCGCTCGGCCCGTCGCAGCAGCGCCGGATCGTCGCCCTCGGTGGCGGCCACGGCCTGTCGGCGACCCTGAGCGCCCTGCGCCTGCTCACCGACCACGTGACGGCCGTCGTCACCGTCGCCGACGACGGCGGATCGAGCGGACGGCTCCGCCGCGAGTTCGACGTCCTGCCCCCCGGCGACCTGCGGATGGCCCTCTCGGCGCTCTGCGACGACAGCGACTGGGGCCACACGTGGCGCGACGTCCTCCAGCACCGGTTCGCCGGCGCCGGCGAGCTCAAGGGCCACGCCCTGGGCAACCTCATGATCGTCTCGATCTGGGAGCTGCTCGGCGACACCGTCCAGGGTCTCGACCTGGTGGGCCGGCTGCTCGGCGCGCGCGGACGGGTGCTCCCGATGGCCGCCGAGCCGCTCGAGATCGTCGCCGAGATCGTCGGCCACGACCCCGACCGGCCGGACGACGCCGTCACCGTCCACGGCCAGCACCGGGTCGCGTCCTCGCCCGGCGTCGTGTCCTCGATCGGGATCGTGCCCACCTGCCCCGAACCGTGCACCGAGGCGCTCGGGGCCGTCGCCGAGGCCGACTGGGTCGTCCTCGGGCCGGGGTCGTGGTTCACCTCCGTCATGCCGCACCTGCTCGTGCCCGACCTCGCCGACGCGCTCGTCGCGACCCCGGCCCGGCGGCTGCTCAACCTCAACCTCGAGGTGCACAAGGGCGAGACCCGCGACTTCCGCGCCGAGGACCACCTCGCCTCGTTCGCCGCAAACGCCCCCGAGCTGCGCCTCGACGTCGTCCTCGCCGACCCGAGCGTCGTCGTCGACGAGGCGTCGCTGCGCGCGGCCGCCGACGAGCTCGGTGCGGAGCTCGTCGTCGCCCCGGTGTCGGCGCGCGGGGCTCCCGGCGTCCACGACCCGCTGCGCCTCGCGGCCGCGCTGCGCGACGTCATCGCCTGACTGCCCCGACCCCTCCGGACGCGTGCCCGGGCGCCCTCGGACGCGCCCGGGAGCGGGGGTGGGACGAACCATGACGAACCGTTCGCGGTGCGTGCGAAGGGGGTCGCGGCGTGTCAGGAACCCCACTCGGGCGGAGGGTGCTTGATCAGGGTGGCAGGATGTGCCACATGGCCATGACAGCAAAGGTGAAGGACGAGCTCTCGCGCCTCGAGGTGACCAAGCCCTGCTGTCGCAAGGCCGAGGTGTCGACGATGCTGCGCTTCGCCGGCGGGCTGCACATCATCGGCGGCCAGATCGTCGTCGAGGCCGAGCTCGACACCGCCAACGCGGCACGGCGCCTGCGGCGCAACATCGCCGAGGTGTACGGGCACAAGAGCGACGTCCTCGTCCTCGCCGCAGGTGGGCTGCGCCGCGGCTCGCGCTACGTCGTGCGCGTCGTCGAGGAGGGCGCGACCCTCGCCCGCCAGACCGGCCTCATCGACTCGCGCGGCCGTCCGGTCCGCGGCCTGCCGCCGAAGGTCGTCAGCGCGGCCACGTGCGACTCGGAGGCGGCCTGGCGCGGGGCGTTCCTCGCGCACGGCTCGCTGACCGAGCCGGGTCGCTCCTCGGCGCTCGAGGTCACCTGCCCCGGCCCGGAGGCGGCGCTGGCCCTCGTCGGCGCCGCCCGCCGGCTCGGCATCCAGGCCAAGGCCCGCGAGGTGCGCGGCGTCGACCGGGTCGTCATCCGCGACGGCGACGCCATCGGCGCCATGTTGACGCGTCTGGGCGCCCACGACGCCGTCCTCGCCTGGGAGGAGCGCCGGATGCGCCGCGAGGTGCGCGCCACGGCCAACCGCCTCGCCAACTTCGACGACGCCAACCTCCGTCGGTCCGCGCGGGCCGCGGTCGCTGCCGGCGCCCGCGTCGAGCGCGCCATGGAGCTGCTCGGCGAGGACGTCCCCGAGCACCTGCGCGAGGCCGGTCACCTGCGTCTCGAGCACAAGCAGGCCAGCCTCGAGGAGCTCGGCCAGCTCGCCAAGCCGCCGATGACCAAGGACGCCGTCGCCGGGCGCATCCGCCGCCTGCTCGCCATGGCGGACAAGCGTGCCGAGGACCTCGGCGTGCCGGGCACCGAGGCCAACCTCACGCCGGACATGCTCGAGGGCTGACCCGATGGTTGACCGGATCGCTGAGCGGGCGCTCACCGAGCGCTGAGACTGCCCGTTCGGGCCGGGAGGGGAGCGACTAGGGTGGCCTGTGACCAAGGTCGCAGCGTCGCGACCCCACCGTCTGACGAAGGTCGTCTGACGACGTCCGACACACCCTCATCACCGTCTCACCGAAGAGGTGCACAGCAGTGACCGTTCGCGTTGGTATCAACGGCTTTGGCCGCATCGGCCGCAACTTCTTCCGCGCCATCGTGGCGTCCGGGGCCGACATCGAGGTCGTCGCCACGAACGACCTCATGGACAACAAGACCCTCGCCCACCTGCTCAAGTACGACTCGATCCTCGGCCGCTTCCCGGGTGAGGTGTCCTACGACGACACCTCGATCATCGTCGACGGCAAGGCCATCCGGGTCTTCGAGGAGCGCGACCCCTCCGCGATCGACTGGGCCGGCGTCGGAGCCGACGTCGTCGTCGAGTCCACCGGCTTCTTCACCGACGCCGAGAAGGCCAAGGCGCACGTCGCCGGCGGTGCGAAGAAGGTCATCATCTCGGCCCCGGCCAAGAACGAGGACATCACCATCGTCATGGGCGTCAACGACGGCCTGTACGACGCCGACAAGCACACCGTCATCTCGAACGCGTCGTGCACGACGAACTGCCTCGCCCCGATGGCCAAGGCGCTCCACGACGAGTTCGGCATCGTCCGAGGCCTCATGACGACGATCCACGCGTACACGCAGGACCAGAACCTGCAGGACGCGCCGCACAAGGACCTCCGTCGCGCCCGCGCCGCAGCCCTCAACATCGTCCCCACCACGACCGGTGCGGCCAAGGCCGTGTCGCTCGTGCTCCCCGAGCTCAAGGGCAAGCTCGACGGCTACGCCCTCCGCGTGCCGGTGCCCACCGGCTCGGCCACCGACCTCACGTTCGAGGCGAGCCGCGAGACCACCGTCGAGGAGGTCAACGCCGCGGTCAAGGCTGCCGCCGAGGGCCCGCTCAAGGGCATCCTCGTCTACACCGAGGACGAGATCGTGTCCAAGGACATCGAGACCGACCCGGCCTCGTGCATCTTCGACGCCGGCCTCACCAAGGTCATCGGCAACCAGGTCAAGGTCGTCGGCTGGTACGACAACGAGTGGGGCTACTCCAACCGCCTCGTCGACCTCGTGAAGCTCGTCGGCTCGTCGCTCTGAGGCGCGGCGTGAAGACGATCCAGGACCTCGGGGACCTGCGCGGCAAGCGCGTCCTCGTCCGGTCGGACCTCAACGTCCCGCTGGACGGCACGACGATCACCGACGACGGCCGCATCCGCGCGTCGGCGCCGACCATCAGCAGCCTGGCCGAGGCGGGCGCACGCGTCATCGTGTGCGCCCACCTCGGGCGTCCCAAGGGCGCCCCGGAGGCGAAGTACTCGCTGGCGCCGGTCGCCCGGCGCCTCGGCGAGGTGCTCGGCCAGGACGTCGTGTTCGCCACCGACACCGTCGGCGCGGACGCGCAGGCGAAGGCCGCGGCGCTCGCGGACGGCCAGGTGCTGCTGCTCGAGAACCTCCGGTTCAACGCCGGCGAGACCGCCAAGGACGACGCCGAGCGCGGCGCATTCGCCCGCGAGCTCGCCTCTCTCGCAGACGTGTTCGTGTCCGACGGCTTCGGCGTCGTGCACCGCGAGCAGGCCTCGGTCTACGACATCGCCCGGCTGCTGCCGCACGCCATGGGTGGCCTCGTCGCCACCGAGGTCGACGTGCTGCGCCGACTCACGGCCGACCCCGAGCGGCCGTACGCGGTCGTCCTGGGCGGCGCGAAGGTCAGCGACAAGCTCGGCGTCATCGGCAACCTCCTCGGCACCGCCGACCGCCTCCTCATCGGTGGCGGCATGGTGTTCACCTTCCTCGCGGCCCAGGGTCTCGAGGTCGGCAAGAGCCTGCTCGAGGCCGACCAGGTCGACACCGTCAAGGGCTACCTCGAGCGCGCCGAGAAGGAGGGTGTCGAGATCGTCCTGCCCGTCGACGTCGTCGCGGCCGACGCGTTCAGCGCCGACGCCGACCACGAGGTCGTCGCGGCCGACGCGATCCCGGCCGACCGGATGGGTCTCGACATCGGCCCCGAGTCGAGCCGCCTGTTCGCCGAGAAGCTCGAGGACTGCCGCACCGTCTTCTGGAACGGCCCGATGGGCGCGTTCGAGATGGCCCCGTACGCGGCCGGCACCAAGGCCGTGGCCGAGGCGCTCGTGGAGGTGACGAAGGGCGGTGCGCTCACCGTCGTCGGCGGTGGCGACTCCGCCGCGGCGGTGCGCCAGCTCGGTTTCGCCGACGACGACTTCGGCCACATCTCGACCGGTGGCGGCGCGAGCCTCGAGTACCTCGAGGGCAAGCAGCTGCCGGGCCTGACCGTTCTCGAGGAGGGCGACGCCTGATGGCGAAGGACACCAAGCCGGTTGGGCGCGTCCCGCTCATGGCCGGCAACTGGAAGATGAACCTCGACCACCTCCAGGCGACGCACCTCGTGCAGAAGCTGGACTGGACGCTGCGTGACGCCAAGCACGACCACGCGGCGGTCGAGGTGGCGGTGCTGCCGCCGTTCACCGACCTGCGCTCCGTGCAGACCCTCATCGAGGGCGACAAGCTCGAGCTGCGCTACGGCGCCCAGGACCTCTCGCCCCACGCGTCCGGTGCCTACACCGGCGACATCTCGGGCGCGTTCCTGGCCAAGCTCGGCTGCACGTACGTCGTCGTCGGCCACAGCGAGCGTCGCGAGGGCCACGGCGAGACCGACGCCGTCGTGGGTGCCAAGGTCCGGGCCGCGTACGCCCACGGCCTGACGCCGATCCTCTGCTGCGGCGAGGCCCTCGACGTCCGCAAGGAGGGCCGCCAGGTCGAGCACGTCGTCGCGCAGCTGCGCGAGAACCTCGACGGGGTCTCCAAGGAGCAGGCGGCGAGCATCGTCATCGCCTACGAGCCCATCTGGGCCATCGGCACCGGCGAGGTCGCGACGCCCGACGACGCTCAGGAGGTCTGCGCGGCGATCCGCACGCTGCTCGCCGAGCTCTACGGAGGCGACGTCGCCGACGGCGTCCGCGTGCTCTACGGCGGCAGCGTCAAGGCCGCGAACGTGGCCGCGATCATGGCCCAGGAGGACGTCGACGGCGCCCTCGTCGGTGGCGCGTCCATCGACCCGGCCGAGTTCGCGTCGATCTGTCGCTTCCGCGACCACGTGACGGCAGGCTGACGCCTCACGCACTGCAGCCTCCCGCCCGCCACGGTCGTTCGGCCGTGGCGGGCGCGGGAGGTATCCTGTCCCGAGCGCCGGAGCCGACCGCGACCGCGGACGGAGCGAGACCCCCGAGCGCCGACGACCCCGACGAGATGGAGTGACCCCCGTGGATGCGGTTCGCATCGTGCTCCAGGTCCTGCTGGTGCTGTCCAGCCTGGTCCTGACCCTGTTCATCCTGCTGCACAAGGGCAAGGGTGGCGGCCTGTCCGACATGTTCGGCGGGGGCATGTCCACGTCCCTCGGCGGTTCCTCGGTGGCCGAGCGCAACCTCGACCGCTTCACCGTGGCCGTCGCGGTGGTCTGGGCGACGGCGATCATCGGCCTGGGTCTGCTGACCCGCTTCGCAAGCTGAGAGGAGCACGACATGGCCAGTGGTAACGCCATTCGTGGAAGCCGGGTCGGTGCCGGCCCGATGGGTGAGGCCGAGCGCGGGGACGCCGCTCCTCGCGTCTTCATCTCGTACTGGTGCTCCAACGGGCACGAGACGCGACCGAGCTTCGCCGAGGAGCCCGGCATGGTCCTGCCGGAGACGTGGGACTGCCCGCGCTGCGGCTTCCCGGCCGGCCAGGACAAGGAGAACCCGCCTGCCCCGCCGAAGGTCGAGCCCTACAAGACGCACCTCGCCTACGTGAAGGAGCGGCGCAGCGACGCCGACGGCGCCGCGATCCTCGACGAGGCCCTGAGCTCGCTGCGAGAGCGCGGCCTCATCCAGTGACCTGACGGGGCCCGTCCGGCCCCACCACGAGAAAGTGCCCACTCGACCTTCACGGTCGAGTGGGCACTTTCTCGTTCGGGCCAGGGCCCTGGCTCAGCCGAGGGCCGACGCGGCGTCGGCGTCGAGGAGCCACAGCGTCGCGTCGGTGCCCCGCACGCCGGCGGCAGGCACGTCCCAGCGGTCTGCGCCGGGCGCGAGGGCGGCCGCCACGGCGTCGGCCTTGTCGGGGCCGGCGACGAGGAACCACACCTCGTGGCTGCGCTCGAAGCACTCGAACGTCAGGCTGACCCGGTCCGGCGGCGGCTTGGGGGAGTCGTGGACCGCCACGGCGATGGCATCCTCGATCCGCTGCGCCGGGTGGTGCGGGAAGAGCGAGGCGACGTGGCCGTCGGGGCCGACACCGAACAGCACGACGTCCCAGGCGTTCTGGCCGAACTCACGGATCGACGCGCCGTAGGCCTCGGCGCTGGCCTCGGCGCTCTCGGACGCGTCGGGCCCGGCCACCCGATGCACCTTCGCCGGGTCGAGCCCGAGGTCGGTGAGCCCCGCGGCGTCGTTCTGGGTGTCGTTGCGGTCGGGGTCGCCGGCCGGCAGGTAGCGCTCGTCACCCCACCAGACCCGGACGCGCGACCAGTCGACCGCCGACCGTCCCGGAACCTCGGCGACCGACGCGATGATCGCCGACCCCATCGACCCGCCCGTCAGCGCCACCTGGGCCTCCGGCGAGCGGGTCTGGGCGTCGACGAGCGCCGTGACGAGACGGGCCGCCGCGGCGTCGGCGAGCGACTGCTTGTCCGGGTGGACGACGACCCGAGGGTCGGCCGTCACGACGACGCCTTCTTCGTCGCCGCGCGCTTCGCGGTCGTCCGCGAGCCGGCCGTCTTGGACGCCGTCTTTGACGCCGTCGCCCTGGCCGTCGTCGACGTGGCCGCGGTCTTCCTCGTCGCCGTCTTCTTCGTCGCAGCAGCCTTTTTCGTGGCGGTGGTCTTCGCCGCCGGCGTCGCAGCCGTCTTCACAGCGGCCTTCGTGGCTGACGCCTTCTTGCGCGCCCGGGCCGTCTCCTTCTCGCGCGGGGTGCGCTTGCCGGCGAGCTTGCGCACCGTGGCAGCCCGGACGTCCGCGGTCTCGGCGTGCTCCGGTGCCGGGGGAGCGGTGATCATGGCGCTCGCGTCCTGGGCCGAGTCGTCCCGGCCGAGTCGGGTGGCGAGGCGCCGTGCCTCGGCGATGTCGGGAGCCTTGCCGGCCTTGGCCGCGGCCGCCGCGCTCTGGCGCACGGGTTGCAGGTCCTGGATGCCGCGGCAGAGCGACTCGGCGTAGGCCTCGTCGGGGTCGAGGCGACGCAGCTCGTCGGCGAGGCACTCGGGCAGCTCGCGGCGCGGCAGGCTGATCCGCCGGTCGGGCTGTCCCGGCTGCGACAGCGTCGCGATGACGTCGCCCGGCCGGACGAGGTCGATCGGACCGCTGGCCCGCTGGAGACGGACCGAGGCGATGCCAGAACCCCGCGGCGTGGAGACACGACGGACCGGCACCTTGAGGCGTCGGCTCAGCCAGCCGGCCAGCAGGTCGGACGACGGCGACTCGGGTGCGCCGCTGACGACCGCCTCGGTGACCGGCTCGTACGGCGGCTGGTCGAGCGCCGCCGCCAACAGGCCGCGCCAGTGCGTCAGGCGCGTCCACGACAGGTCGGTGTCGCCGGGCGCGTACGCGGCGGCGCGCTTCTTGAGCAGCAGACGCGGATTGTGGTGCAGGGCGGCGTCGGTGATGCGCCGCTGGGCCATGGCCCCGATCGGGTCCTTGGCGACGTCGTCGGGTGCCTTGCCGGGCCACCAGGCGACGATGGGCGAGTCGGGCAGCAGGAGCGGCATGACGACGCTCGGGCCATGGGCGGCGAGCGCACCGTAGAGGCGCAGCACGACGATCTCCGAGGCACCGGCGTCACCACCGAGCCGGATCTGCGCGTCGAGGCGGTTCCTGCCGCGACGCTCCCCGGGGATGACGACGATGATGCGGCACGGGTGCTGCCGGCTGGCGTGGTTGGCCGCGTCGATGGCCTCCTGGGCGTCGGTGTCCTCGACGACCATGACGAGCGTCAGCACGCGTCCGAGCGCCATGGCGCCGACCTCGTTGCGCAGCCGGACCAGCGTCTTGCTGATCTGGGTGGTCGTGGTGTCGGTGAGGTCCCTGATCACGGCATCCTCCACACGCGTCCGTCACGTTCGAGCATCTGGTGGGCCGATCGTGGCCCCCAGGCGCCCGCGGGGTACTGCTCGGGCTTGCCGCTCTTGGCCCAGTGGTCGAGGAGCGGGTCGAGGATCTTCCACGACTGCTCGACCTCCTCGTGCCGGGGGAACAGCGGCGGGTCGCCGAGCAGCACGTCGAGGATGAGCCGCTCGTAGGCCTCCGGGGACGCCTCGGTGAACGACGAGCCGTAGCCGAAGTCCATCGTCACGTCGCGCACCTCCATCTGCGAGCCCGGCACCTTCGAGCCGAACCGCAGCGTGACGCCCTCGTCGGGCTGAACCCGGATGACGATGGCGTTCTGGCCGAGCTCCTCGGTGGCGGTGTGCTCGAAGGGCAGGTGCGGGGCGCGCTTGAACACGACCGCGATCTCGGTGACGCGCTTGCCGAGCCGCTTGCCCGCCCGGAGGTAGAACGGGACCCCGGCCCACCGACGCGTGTCGACCTCGAGGGTCACGGCCGCGAACGTCTCGGTGGTCGAACCGTGGTCGACGCCGTCCTCGTCGAGGTACCCGACGACCTCCTCGGCGCCCTGCCAGCCCGCGGCGTACTGCCCGCGCGCCGAGTGGGTGTCGAGGTCGGCGGGCAGCCGGACGGCCGAGAGGACCTTCTCCTTCTCGGCGCGAAGCTCCTTGGCGTCGAAGGAGACCGGCTCCTCCATCGCCGTCAGCGCCAGCAGCTGGAGCAGGTGGTTCTGGATGACGTCGCGGGCCGCGCCGATGCCGTCGTAGTAGCCCGCGCGGCCGGCGATGCCGATGTCCTCGGCCATCGTGATCTGCACGTGGTCGACGTAGTTGGCGTTCCACACCGGCTCGAAGAGCTGGTTGGCGAAGCGGAGCGCCAGGAGGTTCTGGACGGTCTCCTTGCCGAGGTAGTGGTCGATGCGGAAGACGGCGTCGGGAGGAAAGACCCCCTCGACGATCTCGTTGAGCTGCTGGGCGCTCTTGAGGTCGTGGCCGAACGGCTTCTCGATGATGACGCGCCGCCAGCTGTCGCCCTCGGCCCGTGTCAGGCCGCAGCGCTCGAGCTGCTCGCAGACCGGGGCGAAGAACGACGGCGGGACCGACAGGTAGAAGGCGTGGTTGCCCCCGGTGCCGCGGTCGCGGTCGAGCTCCTCGACGGTCCTGGCGAGCAGGTCGAAGGCGGCCGGGTCGTCGAAGGTGCCCGGCACGAACCGGAAGCCCTCGGACAGGTTGCGCCACACGTCCTCGCTGAAGGGCGTGCGGGCGTGCTGCTTGACGGCGTCGTGGACGACCTGGCCGAAGTCCTGCGTCGCCCAGTCGCGCCGCGCGAACCCGACGAGCGAGAAGCCCGGCGGCAGCAGCCCGCGGTTGGCGAGGTCGTAGATCGCCGGCATCAGCTTCTTGCGGGCGAGGTCGCCCGTGACGCCGAACAGGACGAGACCGCAAGGCCCCGCGATGCGGGGCAGCCGCTTGTCCTCGGCCGTGCGGAGCGGGTTGTGCCCGTGGGCGACTCGCGCCGGGCTCACTCGGTCCCTCCCTTGGTGGACGCGGTGGTGGACGTGGTGGTGGACGTGCTGGGCTGCTGCGCGAGGGCGTCGCGGACCTGCGCCAGACCGGCGTCGTGGTCGGTCAGGTGCAGCCGCAGGACCGGGCGGTCGTGCTCGGCGAGGACGGCGGCGTCGCCACCGGCCTGGGAGGCGATGAAGTCGCCGAAGGTGAACTCGCGGCCGGGGATCGGCAGGTCCTGCTTCGGGGCCGACGTCACCTGCACGTAGACGCCGACCGCGGGGCCGCCCTTGTGGAACTGGCCGGTGGAGTGGAGGAAGCGCGGGCCCCAGCCGAACGTCGTCGGACGCTCGGTGCGGCGTGCGATCGCGGCGCGGGTGTCGGCCAGGTCGGCGTCGGCGAGCCGGTCGAGGTAGGCCATGACCGCGACGTACCCGTGCTCGGGGTCGAGCCGACCGAAGAGCGCGTCGAGCGCGGCAGGCACGGTGGACGCGTCGCCGAGCCACGCGCCGTCACCGCCGCCGACCGCGCGGATCTCGACCGCGCCGTCGGTGGCCGCCGGTGCGTCGGCCTGGGCAGCGCCCTGGTCGAGGAGGGCGCGGGCGGCTTTCTTGGCGCTCTCGACGTCGGGCTGGTCGAAGGGGTCGATGCCGAGGAGGCGCCCGGCGACGGCCGTGGCGACCTCCCAGAGCAGCAGCTGGGCACCCAGGGAACCGCTGACGCGGACCTCCGAACCACCCTGCGCCGCAGCCGGATCCGCCGGTGGGTCGCCCTCGTCGTCGTCGGCCACGAGCCGGGCGACGGTGACGTCGGCGGCGGGCCAGCGCACCTCCGGGTCGTCGTCGCCGGCGACGACGACGGGCAGCACGCCGGTGCCGTCCTTGCCGGTCGACTCGGCGATGAGCTGCTCGGCCCAGTCGGCGAACCCGACGATGCCGGAGCCGTCGTCGACGAGGACGAGCTTGTCGCGCAGCGGCGACGTACCGCCCATGGCCGCACCGAGGCGCAGGCCGGGGTTGGCGTCGTCGTCGGCGGCGAGCAGGTCGGCGACGGAGTCGGCCTCGTCGAGGAGAGCCTCGATGTCGACGCCCGCGAGGCCGCTCGGCACGAGGCCGAAGGCGGTGAGCGCCGAGTAGCGCCCGCCGACGTTCGGGTCGGCGTTGACCACGCGGTAGCCCTTCTCGCGGGCTTCACCGTCGAGCGGGCTGCCGGGGTCGGTGACGACGACGATGCGCTCGGCCGGGTCGATGCCGGCGTCGGTGAACGCCTGCTCGTAGGCCCGGCGCTGCGAGTCGGTCTCGACCGTGGAGCCCGACTTGCTCGACACGACGACGACCGTGTGCGGGAGGTCGTCGCCGAGGGCGCGGCGTACGTAGTCGGGGTCGGACGAGTCGAGGACGACGAGGTCCTTGCCGGCCGTCGCGCAGATGACCTCGGGCGCGAGGGAACTGCCGCCCATCCCGCAGAGGACCACGTGCGTCAGGCCCTGGTCGGTGAGCTGCCCACGCAGGGCGGCGATCTCGCCGACGAGCGGACGCGAGGAGCGGGCCAGCCCGGTCCAGGACAGGCGGATGCCGGCCTCGGACTCGGCGGCCTCGCCCCACAGCGTGCTGTCCTGCTCGAAGAGCCGGCTCGCGACCCGATCGGCCACGAGCGTGCCGACGTGGCCGGCGATCGCCTCGGCCGCCGCGCCTGACGCGGTGACGGAGATCGAGCTCATGCCCCGACCTTGTCCATCTCGACGCGGACGCCCTCGAGCAGCTCGCCCCAGGACTTCTCGAACTTGTCGACGCCCTCCTCCTCGAGCAGGTCGACGACCTCGGTGTAGGAGACGCCGACGCCGTCGAGCTGGTCGAGCACGTCCGAGGCCTCCTCGTACGCGCCGGTCACGGTGTCGCCGTGGATGTCGGCGTGGTCGGCGGTGGCCTCGAGCGTCTTGCCCGGCATCGTGTTGACGACGTCGGCCGCGACGAGCTGGTCGACGTACATCGTGTCGGGGTAGGCGGGGTCCTTGACGCCGGTCGAGGCCCACAGCGGGCGCTGGACGTTGGCGCCCGCGTCGGCGAGGGTGCCCCAGCGCGGCGTGGAGAAGACCTCCTCGAACGCCTGGTAGGCGAGGCGGGCGTTGGCCAGACCGGCCTTGCCGCGCAGGCCCCTGGCCGTGTCGGTGCCGATGGCGTCGAGGCGCTTGTCGATCTCGGTGTCGACGCGAGAGACGAAGAACGAGGCGACCGAGTGGAGCTTGCCCAGGTCGTGGCCGTTGGCCTGCGCCTTCTCGAGGCCCTCGAGGTAGGCGTTCATGACGGCGCGGTAGCGCTCGAGGGAGAAGATGAGCGTCACGTTGACGCTGATGCCCTCGGCGATGACGGCCGTGATGGCCGGCAGGCCGGCCTTGGTGGCCGGGATCTTGATGAGCACGTTCGGCCGGTCGACGTCGCCGTACAGCTGCTTGGCCTGCTCGACGGTCCTGTCGGTGTCGTGCGCGAGGCGCGGGTCGACCTCGATGGAGACCCGGCCGTCGACGCCCTTCGTCGACTCGTAGAGCGGGAGGAAGAGGTCGCAGGCGCTGCGCACGTCCGACGTCGTCAGCTCGTGCACGACCTCGTCGACGTCCTTGCCGGCGTTCGTCAGCGCGGCGAGGTCCTCGTTGTAGCGCTCGCCCTTGGAGAGGGCGGCCTGGAAGATCGAGGGGTTCGAGGTGACCCCGACGACGTTCCGCTCGGTGATGAGCTCGGTGATCTTGCCGGTCTCGAGGAGCTCGCGGGAGAGGTCGTCGAGCCAGATCGAGACGCCGGCGTCGGAGAGGGCCTGGGTGTTCGGGTTGGTCATGATGGGTGTCCCCTTCTCGTGGAAGTCAGGTGGGGTCAGGTCGGCGGGCCGGGCCGGGGGTCAGGCGTGGGCCGACGCGGCGGCCGCGCCGGAGGCCACGTCGGTACCCATGACGTCGGTGGCGGCGCTCTGCTCCGCGCGGGCCGGGTTGGTCTCGGTGATGCGCGGCGCGGTGCGGCCGGAGCCGACCGTGCCGCCGGCGGCCTTGAGCGACTCCTTGGCGGCCTTGACGACGGCGTCGGCGGTGATGCCGAACTCGCGGAAGAGCGTCTGGTAGTCGGCCGAGGCCCCGAAGTGCTCGATGCTGACGATCCGGCCGGCGTCGCCGACGAGGTCGTGCCAGCCCATCGACACCCCGGCCTCGACGCTGACGCGTGCGCGCACCGCGGGGGGCAGCACCTTGTCCTGGTAGGAACGGCCCTGCTTCTCGAACCATTCCCGGCAGGGCATCGACACGACGCGCGTCGAGACCTTGGACTTCTCGAGCTTCTCGGCGGCCTCGACCGCGAGCTGCACCTCCGAGCCGGTGGCGATGAGGATGACGTCGGGGTCGCCTGCGCGCGACTCCTCGACGAGGACGTAGGCGCCCTTGGCGACGCCGCTGACCTTGCCGTACTTCGTGCGGTCCCACGTCGGGACGGCCTGGCGCGTCAGGCACAGTGCGGCGGGGCCGTCGGTCCTGGTGAGGATCTGCGCCCACGCGGCCGCGGTCTCGTTGGCGTCGGCCGGACGGACGACGTCGAGGCCGGGGATCGCTCGGAGCGCGGCGAGGTGCTCGATCGGCTGGTGGGTCGGGCCGTCCTCGCCGAGGCCGATGGAGTCGTGCGTCCACACGTAGGTGACCGGTGCCTGCTGGATGGCGGCGAGGCGCACGGCCGGGCGCATGTAGTCGGAGAAGACGAGGAAGGTGCCGCCGTAGGGACGCGTCAGCCCCTCGAGCGCGATCCCGTTGAGGATCATGCCCATCCCGTTCTCGCGAATGCCGAAGTGGAGCGTGCGGCCGTAGGGGCCGCCCTTCCACTCGCGGGTCTGCTTGCCGGTGGGGATGAAGGAGGGCTGGCCCTCCATCGTCGTGTTGTTCGACTCGGCGAGGTCGGCCGAGCCGCCCCACAGCTCGGGCATGACGTCGGCGAGGGCGCCGAGCACCTTGCCGGACGCGGCGCGCGTCGCGACGCCCTTGGCGTCGGCCGGGAACGTCGGCAGGGCGCGCTTGAGGCCCTTGGGGGCCTCCTGGGCGAGGATGCGGTCGAGCAGCTCGGCGCGGTCCGGGTTGGCCTTGCGCCATGCCTTGAAGCCCTTGTCCCACTCGCGGTGGGCGGCCTTGCCGCGCTTGACGACGTCGCGGGCGTGCTTGAGGACGGCGGGCTCGACGGTGAAGCTCTTCTTCGGGTCGAAGCCGAGCAGCTCCTTGGTCGCACCGATCTCGGCGTCGCCGAGGGCCGAACCGTGGGACTTGCCGGTGTTCTGCTTCGTCGGCGCGGGCCACGCGATGATCGTGTGGAGCACGACGAGCGTCGGCTTGTCGGGCACCTTGTCGCCGCTCTTGATCGCGGCGAGGAGGGCGTCGACGTCCTCCACGTAGGTGGCGCCGTTCGCGTCCTTGCGCCAGTCGACCCGGGCGACGTGCCAGCCGTAGGCCTCGAAGCGTGCGGCGACGTCCTCGCTGAACGCGATGTCGGTGTCGTCCTCGATGGAGATCTGGTTGGCGTCGTAGACGACGGTGAGGTTGCCGAGCTCCTGGTGGCCGGCGAGGGCGCACGCCTCGTGGCTGACGCCCTCCTGCATGTCGCCGTCGGACGCGATGACGTAGACGTGGTGGTCGAAGGGGCTCGTGCCGGGCTTCGCGTCGGGGTCGAAGAGGCCGCGCTGGCGGCGCTGGGCCATCGCCATGCCGACCGCCGAGGCGAGGCCGGAGCCGAGCGGACCGGTCGTGATCTCGACACCCTTGGTGTGGTGGACCTCGGGGTGGCCCGGCGTCTGGGAGCCCCAGGTGCGCAGCGCCTTGAGGTCGTCGAGCGACAGGCCGTAGCCGGACAGGTAGAGCTGGATGTACTGCGTCAGGCTCGAGTGGCCGCACGACAGGACGAAGCGGTCGCGGCCGAGCCACGACGGGTCGGACGGGTCGTGCGTCATGACGTTCTGGTAGAGCAGGTAGGCCAGCGGGGCCAGCGACATGGCCGTGCCCGGGTGGCCGTTGCCGACCTTCTGGACCGCGTCGGCGGCGAGCAGACGCGTCGTGTCGACGGCGCGGACGTCGAGGTCGCTCCAACCGGCCTTCTTTGCGACGGGGCGGGGGAGGCCCGGGTCTCGTTGTGCCAGCAGGTCCTTGGTGCTCTTCGTCGACCTCGAACGGGTGGGATTCTTCGCCTTCGTGGCGGTGCTGGACACGGACCGGTCTCCTTCGGACGAGGTGGATCGCGTAACGGCACGAGCCTAGTCCCGCTCGTGTGAGCGACGACACCACGCCCGTCCCGTGGTCACGCGCGGTGCCGCACGGCTCGGGCGAGCTCCCGTGGAGGGGGCTGGTGGAGGGGGAGCCGGGGCTCCGTTCCGGCGCGGAGCGCAACGCGTCGGTGCGGGGAAGGTGCGGTGTCTCGTCGGTCTGGCGACGGTCTAGACTTGCGGCGCAATGCTCTGTACGCCGTGGGTCGTACCCGGTGGTCGGAGCGACGAACCAGCGGTGAGGATCTCAGTGACAACGGTGGACCCCCGCGCCGACCTGTCGGCGCTGCACGGTCCGGACGGCAGTGGGCTGAAGTTCCTCGTCGGGCAGTACGTCTCCCTGATGAAGCCGCGGATCATCGAGCTGCTCCTCATCACGACGATCCCCGTCATGTTCCTGGCGCAGCAGGGCGTGCCGAACCTGTGGCTCGTCGTCGCGACCGTCGTCGGCGGCACGCTGTCGGCCGGCGCGGCGAACACGCTGAACTGCTACATCGACCGCGACATCGACGCCGTCATGCACCGCACGAGCCGCCGCCCCCTCGTCACCGGCACGATCTCCCCGCGGGGCGCGCTGGTCTTCGGTGTGGCCCTCACCATCGGGTCGACGCTCTGGCTCGGGCTGCTCGTCAACTGGCTCAGCTCCGGCCTCGCGCTCGCGGCGCTGCTCTTCTACGTCTTCGGCTACACGCTGCTGCTCAAGCGGCGCACGGCCCAGAACATCGTCTGGGGCGGCGCGGCCGGCTGCATGCCGGTCCTCATCGGCTGGTCGGCCGTCACCGGCACCGTCAGTTGGTCGGCGTTCATCCTCTTCCTCGTCATCTTCTTCTGGACGCCGCCGCACTACTGGCCGCTGTCGATGCGGTACAAGGACGACTACTCCGCCGCGCACGTGCCGATGCTGCCCGTCGTCGAGCGCTTCGTCGTCGTGGCCAAGCAGGTCGTCGTCTACTCCTGGGCGATGGTCCTGACCTCGCTGGCCCTGATCCCGGTCCAGCACGTCGGATGGGTCTACACCGTGGCCGCCGTCGTGTCGGGCGTCCTGTTCCTCACCGAGGCCCACCGCCTCCTGGCGCGCGCCCGGGCCGGGGTCGCCCAGGACGCGCTCAAGCCGATGCGCCTGTTCCACTTCTCCATCACGTACCTGACGCTGCTCTTCGTCGGCGTCGCGCTCGACCCGATCTGGCACCTGCCGCTGCCGTTCCTGCGCTGAGCGCGTCGCCGGCAGCGCGCCGCGTCAGAGGGCCGGGGTGCCGTCCTCGAGGTAGACCGTCGGGGCGTCGGCTCCGAGGCCCGAGACGATCTCGAGCAGGCGTCGGTTGTACGGGGCGACGCGACCGGCCCACTCGTGCGGCTCGGTCCAGTGCGCGGCGGCGACCTCCCGACGCTGCAGCCGGGCCGGGTCGAGGGCGTCCGGGTCGAGCGTGCCGAGGTCGAACACGAAGACCGTGGCGTCGGCCCAGCCGTGCAGCGCGGGCAGCCAGTTGACGGCGAGCAGCGAGCGCACGGTGACGTCGAGGGCGAGCTCCTCGCGCAGCTCACGCACGACGCAGGCCGCGGGGGACTCGTGCCGGTCGACGACGCCGCCGGGCAGGTCCCACTCGTGCTTGTAGACGAGCTCGAGGAGCAGGAGCCGGCCCTCGGGGGACCGCAGCACGCCCTGGGCGATGGCGCGCTTGGTGGGCAGCGTGGAGTCGAGCATCGCGGTGAAGCCGTCGCGGCTGTCGGGTGCCGGGTCGGTGCGGCGGCGGCCGAGGACGACGGTGTCGGTCCGGGTGCCGCCGAGCGTCGCGTTGCCCCGCAGCAGGCCCTCGCGGAGCAGCCCGGCGCGCAGCGCCGTGCGCAGCGACGCGCGGTTGGCCGGGTTGACGTGGGCCTCGACGCGTTCGAGGCCGAGCTCGGCGAAGGACCACGCGACGAGCAGCCGCACCGCGCGCCACGCCAGGCCCCGCCCGCGCGACGGCGGGTAGACGACCCACGACAGGACGCCGACGCCGGGCTCGGAGCGGCGTACGTCGACCGAGCCCGCGGGCTGCCCGCGCCACTCGACGAGGAAGGTCGCCTTGGCGCGGTCGTCGGCCCACTCGTCGTGGGTGCGCCCGATCCAGGCGAGGTGCTCGTCGGCCGACGGCACGACGTCGGGGAAGTCGAACCAGTGGGCGATCTCCGCGTCGTGCAGCAGGCGGGTGACCTCGCTGTCCTCGGCGCGCCAGGGCCGCAGCACAAGGTCGCCGTCACGCAGGGTCGGCTGCTCGCTCACGCGCCCAGCCTAGGCAGCGGTGGGCGCGGGCGGTCAGACGGGGGAGCGACGCGTCGACAGCACGCCCCACGTCAGGGCGGTCGCCAGCAGCGCAGCGCCGATCATGTGGAGCAGCACGAGCAGCTCGGGCAGGCCGGTGAAGTACTGCACGTAGCCGATGAGCCCCTGCAGGAGCGTCACGACGAGCACGAGGTCGAAGGAGCGACGGGCCCGGTCGGTCGTCGCCGTGATGCGGACCGCCACGAGCGTCGCCACGACGAGACCGCAGAAGAGCATGACGGCGTCGGCGTGCATCCACGACACGAAGCGCGGGTCGAAGCCGGTGCGTGCCGGCCGGTCGGCGTCGCCGGAGTGCGGGCCCGAGCCCGTGACGATCGTGCCGAGCACCAGCACCACGGTGCCGACGGCGGCCGTGAGGTGCGCGACCCGTCGGGCCAGCGGGTGCACGACGACCTCGCCGGGGCCGTCCTGCTCGTCGAGCGCGCCGCGCACGAGCGCCGTCGACAGCGCGACGAGGGCCATCGACAGGAGGAAGTGCGACATGACGGTCCACGGGTTGAGGCCGGTGAGCACGGTGATGCCGCCGAGGACCGCCTGGGCCGGGATGCCCGCGAGGACGCCCAGGGCGACGGCCTGCAGGCGTCGACGCTGCGGCCAGTGCGTCGCGACCACCCAGACCGCGACGAGCGCGAGGACGGCCACGACGAAGGTCAGCGTGCGGTTGCCGAACTCGACGAGGTCGTGGAACGAGCTGGCGGGCGTGCGAACCGGGGTGAACGAGCCCGGCTGGCACTCGGGCCACGTCGAGCAGCCGAGGCCGCTGCCGGTGAGGCGCACGATGCCGCCCGTGGCCACGATGCCGATCTCGCCGACGAGGTTGGCGACGAGCAGCGGCCTCACCCACCGCTGGGGCGCGGCCGGGACGCGCAGCCGCGTCAGCAGCCGGGACAACCCGGTGGGGGCCGCCGTCGAGGGGGCAGGGGCGAACACGGGCGTCGACACGACACGAGGGTACGGGCAGGAGGCCCCCGGGCCGGAATCGCCCTCGGTCGTCGTCCTCAGCCCAGACCGTGCCAGACGCCCGCCGAGCCGGCGTGCCCGGCCAGGACGACCGTGGTCGTGGCCGCCGCCGCGGCGACGACGGCGAGGACCGAGAGGACGGAGTCGATCGGGCGGGCCCGTGGGGGCTGCTCCTCCGGCGGGCGCACGAACCACACGAGCGCGAGCGTCAGCACCATGAAGACGAAGCAGACGACCTTGGCGCGGTCACCCCACTCCTGGTGCTGGGCCAGCAGGCCGAAGTCGGTGGTGCTCGGGCGTACCACGGAGACGCGTCGCAGCAGCTGCTCGCCGCTCTCGGCCGCGACGAACGCCGAGCCGCCGGAGATCACGGCCCCGAGGGCGGTCGGCCAGCGCAGGATGCGTCGCCACCCCGGACGGACGGCGTAGCCGACCGCCGCGAGCGAGGCGAGCGGCACGAACACGACGACCGCGTGGATGACGAGGGCGTGCATCGGCAGCCCGAAGATGTAGTCGAACACGGTCGCCTCTCCCCGGACGCCGCACGGCTCCCGGTGCGCTCAGTGTCCCGCAGGGGCCCGTGGTGCCGCGGCGTCCGGGACGGTCAGTCGTCGAAACGGAAGAATCGCGCGGCGAGCACGGTCGCGACGACGCCCCACGCGAGGACGACGAGCAGGGCCGGGAGGTTCAGCGAGCCGTCCACGAGGGCCGACCGGAGCCCGTCGGCGAGCCCCGCCGAGGGGAGCACCGCCGCGACGTGCGAGAGACCCGCGGGCAGCTCGGTGCGCGGCACGATGACCCCGCCCAGGCCGAGCAGGAGCACCCACACGAGGTTGGCCAGCGCGAGCACCGCCTCGGCCCGCAGCGTCCCCGCGAGCAGCATCGCGAGGGCGACGAACGCCCAGGTGCCGACGACGACGAACACGAGGGCCCACACGACGCCGCCGGCCGCGGGCTGCCAGCCGAGGGCGAACCCGAGCGCCGCCATGGCGACGAGCTGGACGGCCACGACGGCAAGGGTCGCCACGGCCTTGGCGACGACGAGGCCGCCCCGGCCGAGCGGCGTCACGCCGAGGTAGCGCAGCACGCCGTAGCGGCGGTCGAAGCCGGTGGAGATGGCCTGCGCCGTGAAGGCGGCGGACACGACACAGAGCGCGAGCACGCCCGGGACCGCGAGGTCGATACGACGCCCGGCGCCGAGGGAGGGTGCGCTCGTCATGCTGAGCCCGACCAGGGCGAGGGCCGGAAGGACGAGGGAGACGAGCAGCTGCTCGCCGTTGCGCAGCAGGCTGCCGACCTCGAAGGAGGCCTGGGCCAGGACCCGGTGCCGGGCGGGGGCGGCGCCGCGGCCGCTCCCGGTCGCGCGGCCGGCCGGGGACGGCACGGGAGTCGGTGCGGCGGTCATGCGGCTCCCTTGCGGGTCAGGCTGAAGTAGACGTCCTCGAGCGAGCGGTCACCCGCTACCTCCGCCGGCGTGCCCTCGGCGACGGTGCGCCCCGCGTTCATGATGACGAGGTGGTCGGCGAGGCGCTCGGCCTCCTCGAACGAGTGCGTCGTGACGACGACGGTGACACCGGCGTCGCGCTGCGCGGCCACGAGCTCCCAGACGTCGAGGCGTCCGTGGGGGTCGAGACCGGCCGCGGGCTCGTCGAGGAAGAGGACGTCGGGGCGGGGGAGCAGCGCCGCCGCGAGGGCCAGCCGCTGCTTCTGCCCGCCGGAGAGGCGGCGCACGGTCGTGCCGGCGAAGTCGGTGACGCCGAGGAGCCGGGCCAGCTCGTCGACGTCGGCCGGCTCGGCGTAGAAGCGGGCGAGGTGGCGCAGCAGGCGCATCGGGCGGGTGCCGTTGGGCAGGCCGCCGGACTGCAGCATGACGCCGACGCGGGCCCGGTGGTCCGGCCCGGCCTGCCACGGGTCGACGTCGAGCACGCGCACCTCGCCGGAGTCGGGCCTACCGAGGCCGACGGCGCACTCGACCGCCGTCGTCTTGCCGGCCCCGTTCGGGCCGAGGACCGCTGTGACGAGGCCCGCTGGGGCGCTCCACGAGAGGCCGTCGAGGGCGGCGACGTCACCGAACGAGCGGTGCAGGTCGGTCAGTCTCACCGCTGCGGTCATGGCTGATGAGTCTAGGCTCGGTGCCGGGACGGTCCGTCACCGCACCGGCCTGCTCGACCTGCGCCGGGCGCCCCGGAGGCAGTACCGTCCCGCCGACCCCTCGCACCCTCCACGACGCCGAGACCCGAGAAGCCGGAGACCCACCCCCGTGAAGATCGACCCCGCCGCCCGACCGTTCACCGCCATGGCCGCGGTGCCCACCGTCGTCGCGGCGCTCGCCCGCAAGCCCCGGACGACCCTTGCTCTCGGCCTGCTCACCGCGGGCGTCACCCTCTTCTTCCGCGACCCCGACCGCACCCCCGACGCGACGCCGGTCACCGACCCCGACGTCGTGCTCGCCCCCGCCGACGGCATCGTCATGCACGTCGGCGAGCCGCAGCCGGGCATCGCCCCGCCGGGGCAGTGGCAGCAGGTGAGCATCTTCCTGTCGCTGCTCGACGTGCACATGAACCGCTCGCCCTACGGCGGACGCGTCGTCGACGTCACGCACACCCCGGGCCGCTTCCTCGCGGCCTACCGCGCCGAGAGCGCCACGAAGAACGAGCGCAGCGAGATCGTCGTCGAGCGCGAGGTCGGCGGCACCGTCCGACGCGTCGTCTACCGCCAGCTCGTCGGACAGCTCGCCCGCCGCATCGTCACCCGCGTCGCCCCGGGCGAGGACGTACCGACCGGAGCCCGCATGGGGCTGATGAAGTTCGGGTCGCGGATGGACGTCTTCGTGCCACCGGAGGTGGTGCTCGAGGTGAGCAAGGGCAAGCGGGCCATCGGCGGCGAGACCGTCCTCGGCCGCTTCCCGGCTGCCGACGCCGACGGCGCCGCCGGCGCTGCCGTGGCGACCGCGACGGACGCGTCGTGAGCGGCGATCCCGCGGCCGATCCGCAGCGCCGCCCCCGGCGCGGCGGCCGCGTCACACGCGGCATCCGTCTCGTCTCGGCCACCGGGGCGCGGGTCGTCCCGTGGAGCCGGCTCAACCCGCGCGTGCGGGCCCGGGCCGTCCTGCCGAGCCTCTTCACGCTCGGCAACATGCTGTGCGGCTTCTCGGCGGTGCTGCTCTCGTTCCAGGGCCGGTTCCGCGCGGCCGCCGTGCTCATCGGCATCTCGATCGTCCTCGACATCTGCGACGGCGCGGTGGCCCGTGCCGTCGGGGCCATCACGCCGTTCGGCCTGCAGTTCGACTCGTTGGCCGACCTCATCTCCTTCGGCATCGCGCCCGCCGTGCTCGTGTACACGTGGGCGCTGCCGGCGCATCCGGTGTGGGCCTGGGCCGGCGCGATGTTCTGGCTCGCCTGCGCGGCCTACCGCCTGGCCCGGTTCAACGTCACCATCGACCCGCTCGCGGACAAGCGGTACTTCGTGGGTCTGGCCAGTCCGGGGGCGGCCGGTGTCGTCATCGCCACGGTCATGGCGATCGGCGACCCGCTCTACGACTGGGCGCCGCTGCTGCCCATCGCCGCCGGCGTCGTGCCCGCGGCCCTCATGGCGTCCTCGTTCCGGTTCCGCTCGTTCCGCGACCTGCTCTCGCCGCGGCACCTGCGCATCTCGGTCCCGCTCGGCGTGCTCCTCGTGCTCGGGCTCATCTTCTTCCCGGGCGCCACCGGCATGGTCGTGGCCTACGGCTACGTCCTCACCTGCCCGCTCGGCTGGGTGACGGCCCCGCTGCGCCGGCGGTGGTTCGGTCCCGGCGCCGTGGCCCCGCCGCGCACCCGGCTGCCGTCGGTCATCATGCCGCCCGAGCCGACGCCCGAGGAGGAGGAAGGGGACTCCTACGACGAGGCGTACGCGGACGAGGGCTACGGCGAGGACGAGGAGGAGGACGCCGCCGAGCGTCGGGAGCGCGACGAGGAGGAGTGACGCCCTCGTGAGGCCTCGTGAGGCCTGCTGAGGCCTCCTGACGCCCTGTCGGCGCGGCCCGGAAGGCCCCTCTCGTCCGGTTAGGGGGGCCTAACTGGAACTCCGGCGAGTAATTACGTCACAATGGTGTGGTGTTTTTCCCTGAGCACGCACCGCGTGAGGCCCGGGACGGCGAGAACAGCTCGCCGCTCGAGTCGCGCACGCGCTCGCGCGTGCTCCACATGGTGTCGGTCGACGGGCCCGTCACGGCCGCCGAGCTCGGCCGTCACCTCGACCTCACCCCGGCCGCGGTGCGGCGCCACCTCGACGCCCTCGTCGAGCAGGGGGCCGTCGTGCCCCACGAGCCGGCCGGCCAGCGCCGGGGCCGGGGCCGTCCGGCTCGCGCCTACGTCGTGTCCGAGGCCGGCCACCGCTCGCTCGAGGCCGACTACGACTCGCTCGCCGTCGAGGTGCTCCGGTTCCTCGAGGACCGCGCCGGCAACGGCGCCGTCGGGGCGTTCGCCCGTGAGCGCGTCGCGGCCCTCGAGCAGCGCTACGCGCCGCGCCTCGCGGCCGCCGGCGACGACCCCGCGGCGCGCGCCGAGGTGCTCGTCGAGGCCCTGAGCGAGGACGGCTTCGCGGCCACGGCCCGGCCCGTCGGCAGCGGCGGACTCACCGGCGTCCAGCTGTGCCAGGGGCACTGCCCGGTGCAGCACGTCGCCGAGGAGTTCCCGCAGTTCTGCGAGGCCGAGACCGACGCCTTCTCACGCCTCCTCGGCGTCCACGTGCAGCGTCTGGCCACCCTCGCCGGCGGCCACCACGTGTGCACGACCTTCATCCCGACCGGTGGACTCGCGCGGAAGACCGCGGAGGCCTCCGGTGTTGCCCCGGGTGCTGCCGCCGGCAGCCCCCGCGCGGCTCGAACGACCAGCACGACCTCACGGAACGACCGCACGCACGTCAAGGAAGGTTCCTCATGACCACCCACATCGAAGAGCTGAACCCGGGTCTGAAGGACATCGGGCGCTACGAGTACGGCTGGGCCGACGCCGACACCGCCGGTGCCACCGCGCGTCGTGGTCTCTCCGAGGAGGTCGTCCGTGACATCTCGGCCCGCAAGAGCGAGCCGGAGTGGATGACCAAGCTGCGGCTCAAGGGCCTGAGCCTGTTCGACAAGAAGCCCATGCCGTCGTGGGGCTCGGACCTCACCGGCATCGACTTCCAGAACATCAAGTACTTCGTGAAGTCCACCGAGAAGCAGGCGACCACCTGGGACGAGCTGCCCGAGGACATCAAGAACACCTACGACCGCCTGGGCATCCCCGAGGCCGAGAAGCAGCGTCTCGTCGCCGGTGTCGCCGCGCAGTACGAGTCGGAGGTCGTGTACCACCAGATCCGCGAGGACCTCGAGGCGCAGGGCGTCATCTTCCTCGACACCGACACCGCCCTCAAGGAGCACGAGGACATCTTCCGCGAGCACTTCGCGACGGTGATCCCGGCCGGCGACAACAAGTTCGCGGCGCTCAACACGGCGGTGTGGTCCGGCGGCTCGTTCATCTACGTGCCCAAGGGCGTCCGCGTCGACATCCCGCTGCAGGCCTACTTCCGGATCAACACCGAGAACATGGGTCAGTTCGAGCGCACGCTGATCATCGCCGACGAGGACTCGTACGTGCACTACGTCGAGGGCTGCACGGCGCCGATCTACAAGTCGGACTCGCTGCACTCCGCGGTCGTCGAGATCATCGTCAAGAAGAACGCCCGCGTGCGCTACACGACGATCCAGAACTGGTCGAACAACGTCTACAACCTCGTCACCAAGCGCGCCACCTGCGAGGAGGGCGCGACGATGGAGTGGATCGACGGCAACATCGGCTCGAAGGTGACGATGAAGTACCCGGCCGTCTTCCTCATGGGCGAGCACGCCAAGGGCGAGACGCTCTCGATCGCCTTCGCCGGCGAGGGCCAGCACCAGGACACCGGCTCGAAGATGGTCCACGCGGCTCCCAACACGAAGAGCTCGATCATCAGCAAGTCGGTCGCCCGTGGCGGCGGTCGCGCCTCCTACCGCGGTCTCGTGCAGGTGCTCGAGGGCGCCTCGCACTCGGCCTCGACGGTGCGCTGCGACGCCCTGCTCGTCGACACGATCAGCCGCTCCGACACCTATCCCTACGTCGACATCCGCGAGGACGACGTGTCCATGGGCCACGAGGCGACGGTCTCGAAGGTGTCCGAGGACCAGCTGTTCTACCTCATGTCCCGCGGCATGGCCGAGGACGAGGCCATGGCGATGATCGTGCGCGGCTTCATCGAGCCGATCGCCCGTGAGCTGCCCATGGAGTACGCCCTCGAGCTCAACCGCCTCATCGAACTCCAGATGGAAGGAGCCGTCGGCTGATGTCCGTTGCCGACACGCTCGTCGACACGGGTAGCTCCGTGGCCGACGCCGCCAACCGTGCCCACACCGACTCCGCCGCCGCCTTCGTGCCGGACCAGTCACGCGCCGAGCGCACCGCGTCGTTCGACGTCGCGGCGTTCCCGGTGCCGACCGGCCGCGAGGAGGAGTGGCGCTTCACCCCGGTCAAGAAGCTGAAGGCCGTCCTCGCCGAGGGTGCCACCGGCACGCTCGAGGCCGACACCCAGCTGCCCGAGGGCGTCACCTCCTCGACGGTCACCGCCGAGCAGGCCCGGGCCCTCGGCGTCCTGCCCCCGCAGGACCGCGCCGCGGTCGTCGCGGGCGCCGCCACGGGTGCCGTGCTCCTCGACATCGCGGCCGAGGCCGAGCTCGACGCGCCGGTGCGCGTCTCGCTCGTCGGTCGCGGCGGCGAGCCGGTGCACGGCCACCTCGTCGTGCGCGCCGGGCGCTTCTCCAAGGCCACCGTCGTCGTCGAGCACACCGGTTCGGCGCACTACTCCCAGCTGCTCTCCGTCGTCACCGGCGACGGGTCCGACCTCACGGTCGTCTCGGTGCAGCGGTGGGACGACGACGCCGTGCACCTCGCCCAGCACGACGCGCTCGTCGGGCGCGACTCCCGCTACAAGCACCTCGCGGTGACGCTCGGCGGCGAGGTCGTCCGCGTCAACGCCAACGTCCGCTACGCGGGTCCGGGCGGTGACGCGACGCTCCTCGGCGTCTACTTCGCCGACGCCGGCCAGCACCTCGAGCACCGGTCCTACATCGACCACAACGAGGCGCACTGCAAGAGCCGGGCCACGTACAAGGGCGCGCTCCAGGGCGAGACGGCCCGCACCGTGTGGGTCGGCGACGTGCTCATCCGCGCGGAGGCCGAGGGCACCGACACCTACGAGCTCAACCGCAACCTCGTGCTCACCGACGGCGCCCGCGCCGACTCCGTGCCGAACCTCGAGATCGAGACCGGCGAGATCGAGGGCGCCGGGCACGCCTCTGCCACGGGCCGGTTCGACGACCTGCAGCTGTTCTACCTGCAGTCGCGCGGCATCACCGAGGACGAGGCCAAGCGCCTCGTCGTGCGCGGCTTCTTCGCCGACATCATCCGCGAGATCCCCCTCGCCGACCTGCGTGACGAGATCACCGCGGCGATCGAGGAGGAGCTCGCCTCCACGGCCTACGCGGCCGCCACCCAGCAGACCCCCAGCACCACGAACAGCCCCACGAACAGCCCCACGAACAAGGAGAACTGACCCGATGAGCACGCTCGAGATCAAGGGACTGACGGTCTCGGTCGAGACCGAGGACGGCCCCAAGGAGATCCTGCGCGGGGTCGACCTCACCGTGAAGTCGGGGGAGACGCACGCGATCATGGGGCCCAACGGCTCCGGCAAGTCGACGCTGGCCTACAGCATCGCCGGCCACCCGAAGTACACCGTCACCGGCGGCACCGTGACGCTCGACGGCGAGGACGTCCTCGCCATGACCGTCGACGAGCGCGCCCGGGCCGGCCTGTTCCTCGCGATGCAGTACCCCGTCGAGGTACCCGGCGTCACGGTGAGCAACTTCCTGCGCACGGCCAAGACCGCCGTCGACGGCGAGGCGCCGAAGCTGCGCACGTGGGTCAAGGAGGTCAAGGAGGCCATGAACAACCTCCGCATGGACCCCGCCTTCGCCGAGCGCTCGGTCAACGAGGGCTTCTCCGGCGGTGAGAAGAAGCGCCACGAGATCCTCCAGATGGAGCTGCTCAAGCCGAAGGTGGCCGTCCTCGACGAGACCGACTCCGGCCTCGACGTCGACGCGCTGAAGATCGTGTCCGAGGGCGTCAACCGCGCCAAGGAGAACAGCGACCTCGGCGTCCTGCTCATCACGCACTACACGCGGATCCTGCGCTACATCAAGCCCGACTTCGTGCACGTGTTCGTCGAGGGCAAGATCGTCGAGGAGGGTGGCCCCGAGCTGGCCGACCGCCTCGAGGACGAGGGCTACGACCGCTTCACGACGACGGCAGCGGCAGGGGCCTGACCACCGTGCCGGACGTCCAGCCGTTCACGGACCGGGAGCTCGCCGCCCTGCGCGGCGAGTTCCCGATCCTGGCGCGCTCGGTCCGTGACGGCAAGGCACTCGTCTACCTCGACTCCGGGGCGACGTCGCACAAGCCGACCACCGTCCTCGACGCCGAGCGCGCCTTCTACGAGCAGCACAACGCGGCCGTGCACCGCGGCGCGCACCAGCTCGCCGAGGAGGCCACCGACGACTTCGAGGCCGCCCGTGCGACGGTGGCCGCGTTCGTGGGTGCCCCGGCCGACGAGGTGGTGTTCACCAAGAACGCCACCGAGGCGCTCAACCTCGTCGCGTACGCGTTCTCCAATGCCGCGCCGACCGACGAGCCCAAGGACGAGCGGTTCGTGCTCGGCCCGGGCGACGAGGTTCTCGTCACCGAGATGGAGCACCACGCCAACCTCGTCCCGTGGCAGGAGCTGTGCCGGCGCACCGGCGCCACCCTGCGCTGGGTGCCCGTGGCCGCCGACGGCACGCTCGACCTCTCGACGCTGCCCGACCTGCTCACCGAGCGCACCAAGGTCTTCGCCTTCACGCACGTGTCCAACGTGCTCGGCACCGTCAACCCGGTGACCGAGCTCGCGCAGCGGGCCCACGCCGTCGGCGCGCTCGTCGTCGTCGACGCGTGCCAGTCGGTGCCGCACCTGGCCGTCGACGTCTCGACGCTCGGGGCCGACTTCATCGCCTTCAGCGGCCACAAGGTCTACGGGCCGATGGGAGTCGGCGTCCTCTGGGGCCGCTCCGAGCTGCTCGAGGTCATGCCGCCGTTCCTCACCGGGGGCTCGATGATCGAGCTCGTGACGATGGAGCGCTCGACGTACGCGCCGGCTCCGCAGAAGTTCGAGGCCGGCGTGCCCAATGCCGCCCAGGCCGTCGGCCTGGCTGCTGCGGTCCGCTGGGTCGAGGGCGTCGGCATCGAGCGCATCCACGCCCACGAGGCCGCCCTCGTCGACGCGCTGCTCGCCGGCCTCGCCGAGCGGCCGTGGGTCCGCGTCGTCGGTCCGCCGCACGGCATCGACCGGGGTGGGGCCGTCGCGTTCGTCGTCGACGGCGTGCACGCCCACGACGTCGGGCAGGTGCTCGACGACGCCGGTGTCGCCGTCCGCGTCGGGCACCACTGTGCGTGGCCCCTGCACCGCGTCCTCGACGCCGCCGCGACGACCCGCGCGTCCTTCGGCGTGCACAACGGCCTCGACGACGTGCAGTCGCTGCTCGACGCGCTCGACCGCGTGCCGGCCATCTTCGGCATCGACGTGTCCGACACCGACCCCGACGCCGACCTCGAAGCGCGTCACGACGCCCGCGCCCTGCGCGGGGAGGCCGAGAGCACGCGGGAGGCGAGCTGATGGACCTCTACCAGGAGCTCATCCTCGACCACTCGAAGCGGCCGCACCACGCCGGTCTGCGCGAGCCGTTCGACGCCGAGGTGCACCACATCAACCCGACGTGCGGCGACGAGGTCACCCTCCGCGTCGACGTGTCAGGTGAGGGTGCCGACGCGGTCGTGACCGACGTGTCCTACGACGCGCGCGGCTGCTCGATCTCGGTGGCCAGCTCGTCGGTCCTCGCCGAGGAGGTCATCGGCCGCCCCGTCACCGAGGCGCTCGGGACCTTCGAGGCGATGCGCGCGATGCTCACCTCCAAGGGCGCCGTGAAGGGCGACGAGGAGGTCATCGGCGACGGTGTCGCCTTCGCCGGGGTCGCGAAGTACCCGGCCCGCGTCAAGTGCGCGCTGCTCGGCTGGACCGCCTTCACCGACGCCCTGGCCCGCGCCGGCGTCGACATCTCGACGCCGAGACCCAGCACGACTTCCACCACGAGTTCTGCCTCCCCGCAAGGAGTTTCGTCATGACCGAGACCACCACCCCGACCAACGTCGCCGACGTCGAAGAGGCGCTGCGTGACGTCGTCGACCCCGAGCTCGGCATCAACGTCGTCGACCTCGGGCTCGTCTACGGCATCACCGTCGACGCCCAGGCGCACGCCGTCATCGACATGACGCTGACGTCCGCGGCCTGCCCGCTGACCGACGTCATCGAGGACCAGACCGCCCAGGCGCTCGAGGGCCTCGTCGCCTCGCACCGCATCAACTGGGTGTGGATGCCGCCGTGGGGCCCGGACAAGATCACCGAGGACGGCCGCGAGCAGCTGCGCGCGCTCGGCTTCAACCTCTGACACCCGCGACGTGGCAGCCCGGATCATCGAGGTCGACCCCGACCGGTTCGACCGCTGGATGGCCGGGTTCGCCGAACGGCACGGCACCTTCGACGCCGCCGAGGAGACCACTCCCGGCGGCGTCGTCGTGTCCGCACGCGCGGCCGATGGCTCGACCGTCGTGGCGACGCCGTTCGCGCACGACCCGCTCGGCGTCGTCCTCGTGCGTCGGGGCGGCTATGCAGTGGGACTGGCGTCCGGCGGCGGGTGGGTCGGCTCGAAGGTCGGGACGCGGCACGTGCAGTCGCGCACGGCCGCGGGCGGGTGGTCCCAGCAGCGCTTCGCCCGGCGTCGGGGCAAGCAGGCCGACGAGCTCGTCGAGGCCGTCGTGGGCCACGCCCGACGCGTCCTGCTCGGTGACGACGAGTCACCGCCGGCCGACGCCCCCGGCGTGCCGCGGGCGCTCGTCGTCGGGGGCGACCGCGGCCTCGTGCGGGAGGTGCTCGACGCGTCGGCACTGCGGGCGCTGCGCGACCTGCCGATGCGTGAGCTCTACGACCTGCCCGACCCGAGGCGCGACGTGCTCGAGACCGCGCTGCGACGCGGCCGCGCCGTTCGCATCGAGCTGACCGAACCCCTCAGCTGACGGTGTCGACGCCGAAGGTGTTGCACTGGTTGATGTCGCCGGTGCGGTAGCCCTGGGTGAACCACTGCTGCCGTGCCGTCGAGGACCCGTGGGTCCACGTCTCGGGCGTGACCCGGCCCTGCATCTTCTCCTGGATGCGGTCGTCACCGACCGCGGACGCGGCCGAGAGGGCGGACGTGATGTCGGACTCGGTGATCGGCTGGAGCAGCGTCGTGCCCTTCGCATCGGTCGTCTCGGTGGCGTGCTTGACCCATGTGCCGGCGAGGCAGTCAGCCATGAGCTCCATGCGAACGGAGCCCGAGTTGGCGCCCTGGGGGTCCTGCTGCGCCTTGTTGAGGATGCCGAGGAGGTCCTGGATGTGGTGGCCGTACTCGTGCGCCACGACGTACTCCTTGGCCAGCTGCCCGCCGTCGGCGCCGAACTTGCTCTGCAGCTCGGAGAAGAAGCTCGCGTCGATGTAGACCTTGCCGTCGAGGGGGCAGTAGAACGGGCCGACCTGCGAGTTGGCCGTGCCGCAGCCCGAGGGCGTCTGGCCCTGGTAGATGACGGTCTTGGCCGGCTCGTAGTTCATCTGGTACTTCGGCAGGGTCTTCTTCCAGTAGTCCTGCACGCTGTTGACCGTCGCGACGACGAGGCACACGTCGTCCTTGTTGGCGTCGGCACCCGACTTGCACTGCGAGAAGTCGCTCTGCCGGACCTGCCCGGCGGCCGCCACCTGGCTGCTGTCGAGCTGCTGGGACGGCAGCCCACCCGTGCCGGCGTCGCCGGACCCGCTGCCGCCGAGGAGGCGGCTGCCGCCGAAGATGAGCAGCAGGACGAGCATGATGAGCCCGCCGATGCCGCCGCCGACCTGGATGCCACCCGGAAACCCGCCCCCGCCGCCTCCGCCGCCGCCCAGCCCGCCGCCGCTGCCGCTCTCGACCTGCGAGGTGTCCAGCTGCGCGTTGTCGTTGAAGGTCATGTCACCGATCCTCGAGTTCAGGGCGGGGGAGTCCCGGTCCGACCGAGTTCACCCTAGCGCCGAGCGCTGGCACGCAGGCTGCGTCGCGAGGAGGTCGTACCCGCTGCGCCGGTACCGGCTCACAACCGACTCATGGCTGTTGCAGAGATGCCTCATGGCCGGCCGGCGCCAACTCGTCTCAGCAGATCCGCTGCATCGCCGTGAAGGAGACGAAGATGAGAGCAGCAGCCGGTTCCCCGTCCGTCCTGCAGTCCGCCGAGTGCCGACGCAGATCGCCGATCCGCACGTCAGGGCTGCGACGTGGCGCCCTCGGCACAGCCACCGCGCTGGTGGTGGGCCTGACCGCTGCCGCGCCCGCCATGGCTGCTGCCTCCAACCCGTACCACGCGACGCTGCAGGACTGGAACGGATCGGGGACCCCGGGGTGGAGTGCTGGGTCGAGCGCTGGGTCGAGCGCTGGGTCGAGGACGGCGTCACGGTCGGCGACCGAGGCCGAGTCCGCGGGAGTCGTGCTCATCGACACCGTTCTGCCGTACCAGAACGGCCGGGCCGCCGGCACCGGCATGGTCCTGACCTCGGACGGTCGGGTGCTGACCAACTACCACGTCGTCCAGGGTGCCGGTTCGATACGGGTCACCGTCGCGCGGACCGGCGAGACCTACCAGGCGAGCGTGGTGGGCAGCGACCGGTCGCAGGACGTCGCGCTCCTGCAGCTCGACGGCGCCTCGGGTCTGACGACGATCAAGCCCGACACCGATGACGTGAACGTCGGCGCGCAGGTGACCGCCGTCGGGAACGCCGGTGGCACGGGAACACTGAGCGCGGCGGACGGCACGATCACCGGGCTCGGCGCCTCGGTCACCGCGGGGTCGGAGGACGGGACGTCTCCCGAGACCCTGACCGGCATGGTCGAGACGGACGCCAACGTCCTCGCCGGCGACTCCGGAGGGCCCTTGTTCGACGCACAGGGCGAGGTGGTCGGCATCGACACGGCCGGTTCGTCAGGTGGTCCGGCCGACGCGTACGCCATCCCGATCGCGCGCGCCCTCGAGATCGCCCAGGAGATCCAGTCCGGTCACGAGACGAGCACGGTCCGGATCGGCCCCGCCGCCTTCCTCGGGGTCGAGGTCGCCAGCGCCTCCCCGTACGCGGGAAATGGCGCCGGTGATGGCGCCGGTGGAGGGTTCGTCATGACTCCCGGCGCGCAGGTCAGCGGCGTCGTCGGCGGGGCGCCCGCCGAGAGCGCCGGGCTCCAGGCCGGCGACGTCATCACGAGCCTGAACGGGCAGGTCGTCTCCTCACCGGACGACGTGTCGGCAGCGCTGGTCGGCGCCGACCCCGGTGACCGGGTGACCATGGGGTGGACCAGCCAGGACGGCAGCCAGCACACGGCGCCCGTCACGCTCGGAGCCAGCCCGGTCGCCTGACGGCCTCCCCGACGCCGACTCGTGCCCCGGGCTCCAACGGCCCGGGGCACGAGTCACCGCAGGACGAGGGCCAGCGATCCGGCCACGACGATCACCGACTGCAGGCTGTGCACGATGATGGACAGCCAGGCGCTGGTGTAGCGGCGGGCCGGGTAGGCCAGCGCCAGGCTGTCGAGCAGGATCTTGGGCATGGCCCACGGCATGTGCAGGTGGTAGGCGGCGAACAGGATCCCGTTGGCGAGCCAGTCGGCCCGGCCGAACACGCCTCGCATCCTGGGGAGCAGCAGGCCGCGGAAGAGCAGCTCCTCGCCGAGAACCGTGTTGAAGACGGCCATCACGACGATCACCGCGAACCAGGGCCAGTTGCCCGACAGGAAGTCGTGCCCCACCTGGGACCTGAGCAGGACCCCGAGGTCCCGGACGGCCGGGACCGGCAGCGAGGGGAGGAGCTGCTCGACGCCGACGACGAGCACGGCCGGCACGAGCGCCCACCACACCCGTCCACCGACGCGTCCCGTCCGCGGGCTGCGCGGCGGACGCAGCCACAGCGCGTCCTTGACGGCGTCCCACCGGAGGTGGCCGATCTCGCGTCGCAGCAGCACGAGCACCAGCACGCCCTGCCACACCAGGCCCACCGTCAGGGAGGCGATGAGGGCTTTCGGCCAGGCGGCGGGGCCGCTCAACCGGTCTGCCAGCACCGGGGTCACGACCCACGCCAGCACGGCCATCGGCAGCGCCGCAAGGGCCCAGACCCCCAGCACGCGGCGGAGGCTGTACTGGGGAGGTGCGGCCCTCACCGCTGACAGGGGTCCGCCGTCGGCGAGGACAGCTCCACGCTCCAGCTCCCGGTCCACGTCACTCATGGATCGAAGCGTGCGCCGCAAGGCCCCCGCCCGACATCCGGCATGGCCCTGAAGACCATCCCGACCCGACCCTGAGACCGACCCTGACCCGAGCGAGCCGCCCCGCCCCGAACCGGGCCTGGGCTCAGGAGACGACGACGGCGTCGGGCGTCGTCGTCGTCAGGCGCATCCGCACCGTCACCTCGTCACCGACGCGCGGGGGCGTGACGCCGCCGGGCAGGGCGAGGATGCTGCACTGCATGTGCGGCGGCTCGGCGAAGCGGGGCATCGTGCCCGACACGGTGTAGGGGGAGCGGACCCGGTGGGCCGCCTCGAGGACGCCCTCGGCGACGGCCACCGCGCGCGTGCGGGCCGTGGCGGCGGAGGACGGGCTCTCCATGGCGACGCCGTGCGACGTGCCGCCGCTGACGACGACGACGTGGCCGGCGGGCACCGGGCGCTGCCGGTAGCCGGCCCGGGCGCCGCGGCTGACGGCGCGCACGTCGAGGACGTGGGCGCGCACCTCGTAGGAGCCCTTGTCGGCGTACCAGAGGTCGGTGCCGATGCGGGGCCGGAACTCGAGGCCGGGGTGGCGACGGTGCAGCTCGGCGAGCTCGGCGGCGGTGACGTGCGAGACGTACCAGGTCAGCTCGCCCGGTACGGCGGCGACGAACCGGCTGATCTCCTCGACGTGGCCGGTGCCGAGCGGCAGGTGCAGCGTGACGCCCACGGCGTCGGCCTCCCCGACGAGGGCGGCGACCTCGGTCATCGGGGTGCCGAAGCGGTTCATCGACGTGAGGCCCTCGACGACGACCCGGGCCGTCGGGTTGGCGGCGTGCAGGGCGGCGAGGTCCTCGCGCGTCGTCACCGTGTGCACGGCACGGCCGTGGGCGAGGTCGGGCAGGCCGGAGTGGATGGTGGTCCGGAACGGCTCCATGACGAGGACGTCGCCCCCGAACCAGCCGAGCGTCTCGGGCAGCTCGGCATACGTGCCGATCGCGACCATCGGCACGCCGAGGCGCGCGGCCTCGGCGCAGAGCAGGTCGCGGCCGAAGCCGTAGCCGTTGCCCTTGACCACGGGCACGAGGCCCGGTCGGTCGGCGAGGAACCGGTCGTGGGCAGCGCGCCAGCGCTCACCGTCGACGTGCAGCACGAAGGACACGAGGGGTCACCGCCGCTTCATGTAGAGGTCGAAGAGCTTGTACAGCAACGGATTCAGCGGAAGGTCCCACTCGCCGGCGAGTCGCACGGCCTCGCCACCGGTGCCGACCTTGAACCGGATCAGGCCGATGTGCGGGTTGTCGGCGGCGACGGTGTTGGTGATGCCGCGCAGGTCGTAGACCGTCGCGCCGGCGGCGAGGGAGTCGCGGATCATCTGCCACTGGATGGCCGTCGAGCCCTGCAGCTCGCGCTTGGCGGCCGTGGACGCGCCGTAGGAGTACCAGGCGTGCTCGCCGACGCGGATCCAGATCGTCGCGGCGAGCACGTCGCCCTCGTGCTCGGCGAGGTAGACGCGGATCCGATCCGGGTCCTCGGCCGACATGACGGCGTACATGTGCTCGAAGTACTCGCGGCCGCGCGGCGTGAACCGGTCGCGCTCGGCGGTCTCGACGTAGACGCGGTGGAACGTGCCGAGGTCGGACGCGTCGCCGACGCGGACCGTGACACCGTTCTTCGCGGTCTTCTTGATGTTGCGCCGCCACAGCTGGTTCATGCTCGCGAGCACGTCGGCCTCGGTGCGTCCGGCGAGCGGCACCTGGAACACGTACTCGGGCTGGCCTGCGGCGAAGCCGTCCTCGGGGGACAGGTGCGTGAAGCCGAGGCGCTCGAGCTCGGCGACGACGGCGGCGCCGACGGGCTCCACGACGTCGGGGACGGCCTGGTCGTAGCGGCGTACGTCGTCGTCGGCGATGGCGGCCTTGATGGTGTCGGGGTGCCAGCGGTGGGTCGGCACCGGCGGCCCCAGGCGCAGCGCGAACGCCTTCTTGGCCTTGAGGTGGTCGCGCAGCGCCCGGAGCAGCTCGACGAGCCGCGGGGACGACCAGTCGATGACCGGGCCCTCGGGCACGTAGGCGAGCGACCGCCCGATGCGCGGCAGCGACCGGTAGAGCACGAGGGCCGCACCGACCATCTGCTCGCCCTCGAAGAAGCCGACCGACCCGTGCCTCCAGTCGCGCTTGACCTCGCCCCACGCCGGGGTCTGCAGGAAGCTCGCCGAGGGCTGGGTGCGCAGCCACGCGAAGTGCTCGGCTGCGGTGATGTCACGGGCGGTGATGGGGGCGGTCACGGGGGCTCACGCTACCGGAGCGTGGCCGCCGCGCCCGACCCCGCCGGACGCGTCAGGCCCAGCCCATCGTCCGCGGGTCCGGGGGCAGCCGCGGGTTGAGCAGGTGCGCGACCAGGGCCGTCCAGCCCGTCTGGTGCGTGGACCCGAGGCCCTCGCCGGTGTCGCCGTCGAAGTACTCGGAGAAGGTCGGGTGCGCCGCCCACAGCGGGTCGGGGCTGGACTCGAGGCGCTTGCCGTCGGCGGGGCGCCGGCCGTCGACGGGCCGGAAGAGGTCGGTCAGGCCGCCGTCGATGACGTCGGCCGCCTCGTCGAGCGTGCGCCAGTTGCCCGACCCCGTCGGGACCTCGATGGTGAAGTCGTCGCCGAAGTAGCGGCCGTACGTGCGCAGCTTGTCGGCGAGCAGCACGTTCACGGGGAACCACACCGGCCCGCGCCAGTTCGAGTTGCCGCCGAACATGCCGGTGCGCGACTCGCCGGGCTCGTACTCGATCGACAGCGTCTCGTTGCCGACCCGGGCGGTCACGGCCTGTCGCTGCGCGGCCGACAGCGAGCGGATCCCGTACGGGGAGAGGAACTCCTCGGTGTCGAACATCCGCTCGAGGATGCGGCGCAGCCGCTTCGGCGGCACGAGGGTGAGCAGCATCTTGCCGTCCTCGCGGGCCAGCATCGGCTTGACGAGCTCGGGCCGGCGCTCCTGGAGCCACTGGAACCGGCTCGTGACGTCGGGGCACTCCTCGATGACCCACGAGGGGATCTCGGTGGCGCCGAGGATCGGCAGCAGGCCGACCATCGAGCGCACCCGCATGTGCGGCGCGCGGCCGTCGGGCTGGACGAGGACGTCGTAGTAGAAACCGTCCTCCTCGTGCCAGAGGCTCTTGTCGCTCGAGCCGAAGTGCCGCATCGCCTGGGCGATCGACAGGAAGTGCTCGAGGAACTTCGTCGCGACGTCGTCCCACGCCTTGTCGGTGCGGGCCAGCTCGAGGGCGATCTTCAGCATCTGCTGGCAGTAGAACGCCATCCAGCTCGTCGCGTCGGACTGCTCGAGGCGGAAGCCGGGCGGCAGCGGGGCCGACCGGTTGAACAGGCCGATGTTGTCCATCCCGAGGAAGCCGCCCTCGAAGAGGTTGGAGCCGTTGGCGTCCTTGCGGTTGACCCACCACGAGAAGTTGAGCAGCAGCTTGGTGAAGACGCGGACGAGGAACTCCCGGTCGCGGTAGCCGTCGATCCGGTAGACGTGCCAGGCCGCCCAGGCATGGACCGGCGGGTTGACGTCGCCGAACTCCCACTCGTAGGCGGGCAGCTGGCCGTTGGGGGCCATGGCCCATTCGCGGCACATGAGGAGCAACTGCTCCTTGGCGAACTCGGGGTCGACGTGGGCCAGGGGCAGGCAGTGGAAGGCGAGGTCCCACGCGGCGAACCACGGGTACTCCCACTCGTCCGGCATCGAGATCACGTCGGCGAGCGCGAGGTGCTTCCAGTGCTCGTTGCGGCCCTGGTGGCGCGACTCGGGCGTGCCCGGGCCCGCCGGGTCGCCCTCGAGCCACTGGCGCACGTCGTAGCGGTAGAGCTGCTTGCCCCAGAGCAGGCCCGCGTAGGCGCGTCGCGCGACGTGCCGGTCGGCCTGGTCGAGGGACGCGTCGATGACGTGGCTGTAGAACTCGTCCGCCTCGGCCGAGCGGGTGTCGAGGACCTCGTCGAATCCCTCGCCGAACCAGTGCAGCCCGGGGTCACCCGTGGCGAGGCGCACGTCGACGGTCACCGTCTGGCCGGGGGCCACCGAGTCCCAGCGGTACCAGAACGAGCACTTGCTGCCGTGGCGGCCGGGGTTGACCGCCCCGGTGCGCCCGTGCACGACGCGCTGGTTGATCGCGTCCTTGGGGTGGGGCGACTGGTTGGCGTGAGGCTGCTGGCCGAAGAGGTGCGCGGCGTTGGTCTCGTTGTCGCAGAAGAGGGTCGTGGGCGAACCAGACGCGGCGAGGACGTAGCGGCCGAGGAAGCCGTGCGTCACCTCGGCGGCCCGGAACCCCGCGGCGGCCGCCCGTTCGGCCGGATCTCGTGCAGCTCGGTGACCCGGTCGTCGGTGCCCCACGCCCACGTGTTGCGCAGCCAGATCGTCGGCAGGAGGTGCAGCGGAGCGGCGTCGGGCCCGTGGTTGGTCGCGGTGATGCGGAGGCAGAGGTCGTCGGGGCCGGCCTTGGCGTAGGTCATCGTGACGTCGAAGAAGCGGTTCTCGTCGAGGACGCCGGTGTCGCCGAGCTCGAACTCGCGCTCGTCGCGGGTGCGTTCGCGGTTCTCGCGGCGGAGCTGCTCGTACGGGAACTCGGCCTGCGGGTAGCGGTAGAGCCACTGCATCCACGAGTGCGTCGGGGTGCCGTCGAGGGCCCACCAGTACTCCTTGGCGTCCTCGCCGTGGTTGCCCTCCTCGTTCGTCAGCCCGAAGAGCCGCTCCTTGAGGATCGGGTCCTTGCCGTTCCACAGCGCGACGGCGACGTTGAGGAAGCCGAAGCGGTCGCTGATCCCGCCGAGGCCGTCCTCGCCCCAGCGGTAGGCCCGCGAGACCGCCTGGTCGAACGGGAACTCCGACCAGGCGTTGCCGCCCGCGGAGTAGTCCTCGCGGACCGTGCCCCACTGGCGGCCGGACAGGTACGGGCCCCAGAGGCGCCACGGGGCGTCGTGTCCGGGGGAGGAGGCGAGCCGTGCGTGCTCCGGGCTGAGCGGCTCGCCCGGGTGGATCGGGCTGTTCACGGACCCCATGGTGGGGCATCCGTGTGAAGACCGCGTTACGGCCCTCAGTCGCGCAGTGGCGTCAGGAGCCGGTGCGGTGCGCGGAGCCGGGCCGAGAGCGGGTTCGTCGGCGGGTCGGTGCTCGCCCCGGGCCCGGGGCGCGTCTCCAGCTCGCGGGCGGCGGGCGTCGACCCGCACACGGGGCACCTCCCGGACGCGTCGAGGTCGGCGTCGCACGTCACGTGCCGGAAGAGGCGACGCTGTCCGTGGGGGGAGGTGGTGGCGTCGCCCCAGCGCATCAGCGCGTGGACGGCGGGCCAGAGGGCCTCGCCGGACGCCGTCAGCGCGTACGCGTCGTGGCCGCCCTGCGCGCGCCGCTCGAGGACGCCGGCACCGACGAGGGCGCCGAGCCGCTGGGTCAGGACGGCCTTGGAGATGTCGAGCCTGCGCCTGAAGTCGCTGAAGCGGGTCACGCCCAGGAAGGCGTCGCGGACGAGGAGCAGCGACCACCGTTCGCCGACGATCTCGAGCGCCTTCGCGAGCGAGCAGTCCTGTCCGGAGTAGTCCGTGCCGAGTGCCACGGAATGAATGTACGCCGTGGTCTGTTCACAAGACCAAGTGCCGGACCATGGAGGACGTCATGTCGCGAGACCGAACCGTTGCACCGCCGCAGACCCCGACACCGGCGCCGCTGCCCGACGCCTCCTCCACCGCCGACCAGCCACGACGCGCTCTCGCCGTCGCCGCCGTCGGCACGGTCCTCGCGCTCGTCGCGTTCACGGCCCCACTCGCGACCGTGGGCTCGGTCGCCGCGAGCCTCGGCGCCGGCCTCGCCGGGCGCACGTGGATCCTCAGCTCCATGGGCATCGGTCTGGGCGCCGCGCTGCTCACGGCCGGCACCCTCGCCGACGACCGGGGGCGCCGACGCGTCCTCGTCGCCGGCCTCGTCGGTCTCGCCGCCTCGAGCGTCGTAGCGGCCCTGGCCGGTGGCACGCTCGTGTTCGTCCTCGCCCGGGTCGGCCAGGGCATCGGCGCGGCGGCTGTCGTCGCCGCGAGCCTCGGCCTCGTCGCGCACTGGTTCGAGCCCGGCCCGGCACGCGCCGCGGCCAGCGGCGTCTGGGGCGCCAGCGTCGGCGCCGGCATCGCCCTCGGCCCGATCCTCGCCAGCAGCCTCGACCGGTGGGCGTCCTGGCGTGAGGTCCACTGGCTCCTCGCCGCCGCCACGCTCGTACTCGCGGCCCTCTCCCGGCGTGTGCTCGTCGAGAGCCGCTCGCACGAGCGCCGCCCGCTCGACGTGCCCGGCGCGCTCCTTCTCGGCCTGTCCACCACTGCGTTCCTCGCCGCCCTCGTCGAGGGGCGCAGCGGGTGGGGCCGGCCGGCCGTCCTGCTCCTGCTCGCCCTGGCCGTCGGCGCAGCGGTCGCCTTCGCGGTCACCGAGTGGCGCGTCCCGTTCCCGATGGTCGACCCGGCGCTCGCCCGCGACGGACGCTTCGTGGCGGCCACGGCGGCGGCGCTCGCCACCGGGGCCGGCATCATCGGCCTGCTGTCGTTCCTGCCCGGCTTCCTCGCCCTCGCCCTGGGACTCGCTCCGACGACGGCCGCCGTCCTCTTCCTCGCGTGGTCCGGCACGAGCGTCGTCTTCGCACTGCTGGCGCGCCGTCTCCCGGCGCGGTGGTCGGGGCGGGCCCAGCTGGCCGGCGCGCTCGTCGTCGTCGCCGCGGGCCAGCTCGCCCTGTCGGGCCTCGCACCGGGCGCGTCGTGGGGACGCTTCCTGCCGGGCCTGCTCGTCGCGGGCGTCGGCAGCGGCGTCCTCAACGCGGCCCTGGGGCGCGAGGCGGTCGCCAGCGTCCCGGCGGGCCGTGGTGGCATGGGCAGCGGAGCCAACAACACGGCCCGCTACCTCGGCTCGTCGGTCGGGGTCACTGTCGTGTCCGTCGTCGTCGCGGCGCACGCCGGCACTGGCGGCGCTGCCGGATCCGCGCCCACGGGGCTCGTCGCGGGGTGGAACCTCGCCGCGTGGGTCACCGCCGGCCTCTCGCTCGCCGGGGCACTGGTCGTCGCGGTCACGATGGTCCTCGACCGGCGTGCGGAGGCTGTCAGGCACCAGGCTGCCGGCGCGAAGGCTTGACCTTCGACCCGGTCGAGGGGTCAGGCTGGCGCCCATGCCCGTCACGACCGATCCCGACCGCCTCCTCACCATCGGGGAGCTCGCCCGCGCCAGCGGCCTGTCCGCGAGCGCCCTGCGCTTCTACGACCGAGAAGGCGTGCTCGTGCCCGCCGACGTCGACGCCCTGACCGGCTACCGCCGTTACGCCGCCGGCCAGCTGCGCGCCGCCCGGCTCGTCGCGTCGCTGCGACGCGTGGGGATGCCGCTCGCCGACGTGTCGGTCGTCCTCGAGCAGGACGCCCGTGGCGAGGTGCAGGCGGCGCGCGACGTCGTGGCGGCCCACGAGCAGCGCCTCGTCGACGGCCTGCATGACGCGCGGACCGAGATCGCCCGGACGCTGGGGCTGCTCGGCGACGGGGAGGGCTGCCGCGTCCGCGTCCGGGCCGTCGACCTGGCGGACGCGGTGCGTGCCGTCCGGTTCGCTGTCGCCCCAGGCGTGCCCGTGGCAGGAGCGCCTGACGGCCGCGACCTCTCGGTGCTCACCGGTGTCCTCGTCGAGGTGACCGCCGACGCGGTGCGCCTCGTCGCCACCGACCGCTACCGGATGGCCGTGGCCGAGGTGCCGCGGGTAGACACGGCGCTCACCGAGATCGACGCGACCGACGCCACGGACGCCGTGGGCACCGTCCACGCGTCCCAGCACGCGACCGTCCTCGCGTCGGTCGTCGCACCCGTCGCCTGGGCCGATGAGCTGGTCGCCCGCTGCGGCGCGACGGGCTCGACCGAGACCGATGCCCGCGAGGGCGACGAGTCACGGGTCGTCCTGCTCGACGTGGGCGCCGGGGCGCTCGCCGCGCGGGTCGAGGCCCTCGACGCCGGGGGAGCGGCGCACGTGATCGAGGCCGAGGCGGTGGCGGGGACCTTCCCCGACCACCGCGGGATCGTCGGGCCGGTGGGCACCACCGTCTCGGCCGTGTCGGCCCTCGCCGCAGGACTCGCCAGCCGCCTGCCCGTCGAGGCCGACCGCGTCGGGCTCGCCCTGCGCGTCGACGGCGTCGACGTCGTCCCCGACGCCGAGGCCGACGTGTTCGTCGATCCCGAGTTCCTCCACGAGGCGCTCGCCGCAGCCGGTCCGGCCCCCACCCTCGTGCTCGACGGGCCGACGCGTCCGCTCGCGATCCGCGGGGACGGCGCCGGCTTCTCGGTGCTCATGCCGGTGGCCGTCCCGTGAGCCTCCTCGCCCACCTCTGTCGCACCTGTGGCCACCAGGCGGCGTGGCACGAGGGCGGCAACGGCGGCTACACGCCGTGCCGGTGCTGCAGGGCCGGCGCGGCCGAGCCGGACCCCGAACCGACGCTGCTGCCGACGTGGACGTCGCCCGGCGGGGCGCCCGAGCCGCTGTGGCCGCCCGGCACGCGTCGGAACGTCGGCACGATGCACGCGTCGACCACGTGCGCGTGCGGCGCCTGCCACGCCGCTGCCGCACGGCTCCTCGCGGCGGAGGACGCGCCGCCGAGGCGGGCGGCGGGATGAGGCGTTCAGGGCACGTCCGGTGGGCTCCTAGAATGGTGGGGTTGTCCGGCCGCTGACGAAGTGCGGCACACCGAGGAGGAATGCCGTGATCGTCGCCACCGGGATCGAGCTGCGTGCAGGCGCGCGCCTGCTGCTGGAGGATGCGAGCTTCCGCGTCGACTCCGGCGACCGCATCGGCCTCGTCGGCCGCAACGGCGCCGGCAAGACGACCCTGACCAAGGTCCTCGCCGGCGAGGGCATGCCCGCCGCCGGCACCGTGACCCGCACCGGCGCCGTCGGCTACCTGCCGCAGGACCCCCGCACCGGCGACCTCGAGATCCTCGCCCGCGACCGCATCCTGTCGGCCCGCGGTCTCGACACCATCGTCCGCGACCGCGCGGCGGCCGAGGTCCGGATGGGCAGCGACGACGAGAAGGTCCGCGACAAGGCCATGCGCAAGTACGCGCGGCTCGAGGTCGAGTTCGAGGCCCAGGGTGGCTACGCCTCCGAGTCCGAGGCCGCCTCGATCGCCAGCGCCCTCGGGCTCGAGGAGCGCATCCTCTCGCAGCCGCTCCGCACGCTCTCCGGCGGTCAGCGCCGACGGGTCGAGCTCTCGCGGATCCTCTTCTCCGGCAACGAGACCCTGCTGCTCGACGAGCCGACCAACCACCTCGACGCCGACTCGATCGTCTGGCTGCGCGAGTACCTGCGCGCCTACAAGGGCGGGCTCATCATCATCAGCCACGACGCCGAGATGCTCGACGCCGTCGTCAACAAGGTCTACCACCTCGACGCGAACCGCTCGGCCCTCGATGTCTACAACGTCGGCTGGAAGACCTACCTCCAGTCGCGCGAGACCGACGAGAAGCGCCGGCGCCGCGAGCTGCAGAACGCGCAGAAGAAGGCCGGGGCGCTGCTGGCCCAGGCCGACAAGATGCGGGCCAAGGCCACCAAGGCGGTCGCCGCGCAGAACATGGCCAAGCGGGCCGAGCGTCTCCTCGCCGGCGTCGAGGGCGAGCGCGTGCAGGACAAGGTGGCCAAGCTGCGCTTCCCCAAGCCGGCCTCCTGCGGCCGCACGCCGCTGCGCGCGTCGGGGCTGTCCCGCTCGTACGGCTCGCTCGAGGTGTTCACCGACGTCGACCTCGCGATCGACCGTGGCAGCAGGGTCGTCGTGCTCGGCCTCAACGGCGCGGGCAAGACGACGCTGCTGCGCATGCTCGCCGGCGTCGACGCACCCGACACCGGCGAGGTCGAGCCCGGCCACGGGCTGCGCCTCGGCTACTACGCCCAGGAGCACGAGAACCTCGACGTCGGGCGGACCGTCCTCGAGAACATGAAGTCGTCGGCACCCGACCTCGGCGAGACCGAGGTGCGCAAGGTGCTCGGCTCGTTCCTCTTCTCCGGCGACGACGTGCTCAAGCCGGCGGGCGTGCTCTCCGGTGGTGAGAAGACGCGCCTTTCGCTGGCCATGCTCGTCGTGTCGGCCGCCAACGTCCTGCTCCTCGACGAGCCCACGAACAACCTCGACCCGGCCTCGCGCGAGGAGATCCTCGGCGCGCTCAAGACCTACGAGGGCGCCGTCGTGCTCGTCACGCACGACGAAGGGGCTGTCGAGGCCCTGGAGCCCGAGCGGATCCTGCTGCTGCCCGACGGCGTCGAGGACCTCTGGGGCCCGGACTACCGCGACCTCATCGCGCTCGCCTGAGAGGTATTCCGATCTCCGGCCGCTACCTTGGCGGCATGGCACCCGGCAGACAGCGGCGTCGACACCACGAGGCCCGCAGCAGCACCGGCGAGCACCGGCTGTGGCCGACGCTCGCCGTCCTCGTCGCGATCGCTGCCTACGCGGCGCTCCCCGAGAGCCTGCTCGTCGGGCCGCGCCTCGCCATCCCGGCGGTCGAGCTGGCGCTGCTCGTCGCGCTGCTCGTGACGAACCCGACGCGTCTGGTCCGCCAGACCCGCTGGTCGCGAGCCGTGTCCATCGCCCTCGCGTGCGTCGTCATCGCCGCGAACCTCGTCGCTCTGGGGATGCTCGTGCGCACCCTGACGTCGGGGCAGCCGAGCGGGATGCCGCTGCTGCTGGCCGGCCTGCAGGTCTGGCTGACGAACGTCATCGGGTTCGGCCTGCTGTTCTGGGAGGTCGACCGCGGCGGCCCGGTGGCCCGGCACACCCTCTCGCGGGACCGGCTACCGCCGGCCGACTGGCGCTTCTCCCAGGACGAGAACCGCGACACCGTGGTCGAGGTCGCGGCGACGTCGGGGGACCGGAGCAACTGGCGTCCGGAGTTCGTCGACTACCTCTACGTGTCGCTGACGAACTCGAGCGCGTTCAGCCCGACCGACACGATGCCGCTGTCCACCCGGGCCAAGGCGCTGATGGGCCTCGAGGCAACCGCGGCCCTGCTCACCTCGCTCCTGGTCGTGGCCCGGGCGGTGGGCGCGCTCGGGGGCGGTGGCGGCTAGCCATAACCACTGCCTGTGGATCACATAATGGATGGTTATTGTATCTGCGGAGTCGTCCTGCCACTCTGAACGGCATGCCCACCGACCACACCCTCACGTGCCCGTTCTGCTCGGGTGAGGACGTCACGCCGTTCCCGGACCCGACCGCTGCCTGGTCGTGCCTGGACTGCGCGCGCGTGTTCCGGGTCGAGGTCGTGCAACCGGCGTCGGTCACCGGTTGGGGCGTGCTCCGCGCCGTCCTGCCGGGCCGAGCGACCGTCACGCCCGCCCCTTGCGTCACCTCCGTCACGCCCGTCGCCGCCTGAGGTGACCCGCCGGTAGCCTGCGGGCCATGACGTCGACCCAGACCGACCGGCCGCACCCGCACCTGCGCGTCGAGACCGCGGGGCCCGTGCGCACCCTCGTGCTCGACCACCCGGACAAGCGCAACGCCCAGACGCCGTCGCTCTGGGCCGCGCTCGCCGAACAGGCCCGGTCGGTGCCCGACGAGGTCCGTGTCGTCGTCCTGCGCGGCGAGGGGCCGGCCTTCAGCGCGGGCATCGACACCGCGATGTTCACCCCCGAGGGCGTGCCGGGTGAGGAGAGCGTCCTCGCCCTGGCCGAGGGCGGGCCGGCCGGCATCCAGGCGGGCATCGTGCGCTACCAGGAGGGCTTCACGGCTTGGGCGCAGTGCCCGGCCGTCGTCGTGGCCCAGGTGCACGGCTACGCCATCGGGGCCGGGTTCCAGCTCGCGCTCGCCGCCGACCTGCGCCTCGCGGCCCTCGACGCCTGGTTCGCCATGCGCGAGACGAGCCTCGGCCTCGTGCCCGACCTCGGCGGCACCGGCCCGCTCGTGCACCTCGTCGGGTACGCCCGCGCGCTCGAGCTGTGCGCGACCGGGCGCCCCGTCTCGGCGCCGGAGGCGCACGCCATGGGCCTGCTCACCTCGATGGCGCCTGCCGCCGACCTCGACGACGCGACCGCCTCGCTCGTCGCGGCCCTGCTCGAGGCACCCGACGAGGCGCTGCGCGCCCTCAAGCCGCTGCTGCGCGCGGCCGTCACCAACGACGCCGAGTCCCAGCTGCGGGCCGAGCGAGAGGCCCAGACGGGGCTGCTGCTCGGGATGCTCGGCCGCCTGCGCCCCGACGCGTCCTGACCCACCGCGTCCTGGACCACCGCATCGGTCGCGAGGCCGGCCGGGAATCGGCGTCGGTGGTCCGCGGTTGGATGATGGAGGAGCAGCCGGACGTACGGCTGACCGTGGACCAGGAGGGACCAGCCCGTGGGCATGCAGCCGTGGATGGCGATGCGGTCGATGTCGCGCGACTCGTCGGTGGCCGAACGCCGGCTGGCGCCCGGCACGAGACGTCGCGTCCTGGGCTACGCCCGCCCGTTCCGGGCCGACATCGCGGCGTTCCTCGTGGTCGTCGTGCTCGACTCGCTGCTCGTCGTCGCGGTCCCGTTGCTGCTCAAGGCGATCGTCGACGACGGCGTGGTGCCCAAGGACTCCGGCGTCGTCGTGAAGCTCTCCCTGCTCGTGGCGGTCATCGCGGTCGTCGACGTCCTCTTCACGATCGTGTCGCGCTGGTACTCCGCCCGCATCGGTGAGGGGCTGATCAACGACCTGCGCGTCGAGGTCTTCGGCCACGTGCTGCGCCAGCCCATCGCGTTCTTCACCCGCGCCCAGACCGGCTCGCTCGTCTCTCGGCTCAACAACGACGTGGTCGGCGCGCAGCAGGCCTTCACCTCGGTGCTGTCGAACGTCGTCAGCAACGTCGTGTCGGTCGTCCTCGTCGTCGGGGCGATGTTCGCCCTCTCGTGGCAGCTGACCCTCGGCTCGCTGCTGCTCGTCCCGCTCTTCCTGGTCCCGGCCCGGCTCATGGGGCGGCGGCTCGCGGCCCTCGCGCACCGGCAGATGACCCTCAACGCCGACATGGGCACGCGGATGACGGAGCGCTTCAACGTCGCCGGTGCGCTCCTCGTCAAGCTCTTCGGCTCGCCCGTGCGGGAGGAGGCCGAGTACGCCGACCGCGCCGGCCGCGTCCGTGACATCGGCATCGAGATCGCCGTCAACCGCACGCTCTTCATGGCCGGGCTCACCTTCGTGGCAGCGCTCGCGACGGCGATGGTCTACGGCTTCGGCGGCGTCATGGCCGTGAACGGCACGCTGTCGGTCGGCACGCTGCTCGCCCTCGCGGCCCTGCTCGCGCGCCTCTACGGCCCGCTCACGTCGCTGTCGAACGTCCGCGTCGACATCATGACCGCGCTGATCTCCTTCGAGCGGGTCTTCGAGGTGCTCGACCTCGAGCCGCTCGTCAAGGAGCGCCCCGGCGCGGTGGCCCTGCCGGCCGGGCCGCTCGGGGTCGGGCTCGAGGACGTCTCGTTCCGCTACCCCTCCGCCGACGAGATCTCCCTCGCCTCCCTCGAGTCCGTCGCCTCGGGCGACCGCCGGGGCAGCGGCGTCGTGCTCCACGACATCGACGTCGACGTGCCCGCCGGCTCGCTCGTGGCGCTCGTCGGACCGTCCGGCGCGGGCAAGACGACCCTGACCTCGCTCGTCGCGCGCCTCTACGACCCGAGCGGCGGCGCCGTCCGCATCGGCGGCGTCGACCTGCGCGACGTCACGATGGACTCGCTGCGCGCCCGCGTCGGCGTCGTGACCCAGGAGGCCCACCTCTTCCACGACACGATCCGCGCCAACCTGCTGTACGCCCGTCCCGACGCCACCGACGAGCAGGTCGCTGCGGCGCTGCGAGCCGCACAGATCAGCGAGCTCGTCGAGGAGCTCCCCGAGGGCCTCGACACGGTCGTCGGCGACCGCGGCCACCGGCTCAGCGGCGGCGAGAAGCAGCGCTTCGCCATCGCCCGCCTGCTGCTCAAGGCACCCGACGTCGTCGTCCTCGACGAGGCCACGGCCCACCTCGACTCCGAGTCCGAAGTGGCGGTCCAGCGGGCCCTCGACGCCGCCCTCGAGGGCCGCACCTCGATCGTCATCGCGCACCGTCTCTCGACGATCCGCCAGGCCGACCTCATCGTCGTCCTCGACCACGGCCGCGTCGTCGAGACCGGCCGCCACGCCGAGCTGCTCGCGCGTGGCGGGCTCTACGCGGACCTGCACGCCACCCAGTTCGACGAGAAGGCCGTCGAGCGGGCCGGCTGAACGGTGTCGGTGGCGCCGTCTGACGGAGGACGCCTACGCGTCCTCCTCGTCCCAGATCCGGACCTTCTTGGGCTTGGCGGGTCGGGCGGGATGCGGTGGCGCCACTGGACGTGACCCGGCCCCGTCGCCCTCGTCCACCTCCGCCTGCTCGAGCAGCAGCTCGCGGCGCATGGCCCACCAGACGAAGACGACGCCGCCGGGCATGAAGAGCCACCACTGGTAGGCGTAGGCCTGGTGCGGTCCGAGGTCCTGGTCGGGGCGTGGCAGCGGGCGGACCGGGTGCGAGCCCGAGGCAGGGCCCGGCTGCTGGCTGCCGACGACGACGTACAGGTCGAGGGCCGAGAGCCCGGGCACCTGGGCCCGGGCGTCGGGCAGGTCGATGCTGGCCAGCTGCGGACGCGGCAGGTCGCGGCCCAGGCTCGGCTCGTCGGTGCGCAGCCAGCCCGTCACGGTCACCTCACCGCCCGGTGGGGGGTCCGCCGGGGGCGTCGTCTCCGCGTTCTCGGCGTTGGGCACCCAGCCGCGGTCGAGCAGGACGGTGCGCCCACCCGTCGTGAAGGGCGTCAGCACCTCGAACCCGACCGTCTGGTCCAGCGTGCGGTTGCGCACGAGCAGGTCGGCGTCCCCGGCATAGGTGCCGGTCAGGGTGACGCGGGTCCACTGCCGTTCCGGGGAGAGTGGGCCGGCCCCGAGGGCCTGCTCGAGCGGGACCGGCGTCGCGTCGTAGTGCTGGGCGATCGCGTCGGCCTTGGTGAGCTTGTCCTCGTGGCGGTGCCACTGCCAGAGGCCGAGGTAGAAGCACGCGACGCCGAAGAGCACCGCGATGAGGGTCCCGACCATCCAGCGCCGGGTCAGCCACACTCTGAGCACGCCTCGACGGTACCCGGACCCGCTGAGGGCCACGGAGACCGGTCGGCCGCCGTCAGGTCCGGGGGATCCTGCCTGAGTCGAACTCACCGGTCTCGGCCAGGGTGCCGGCCACCGTGCGGAGCTTCTCGTTGAGCCGCTTGGACGAGTGCCGGAGCGCGTCGAAGGCCTGCTCGGGGGTGAGCTTGAGGCGCTCCATGAGGATGCCCTTGGCCTGGCCGATGACGTCCCGCGAGATCAGGGCCTCGCTCAGCTGCTGCGTCTGGTCGTGCAGGTGGCTCCGCTCGCGGACGACGGCCGCCGCCAGGGAGGCGTGTGCCGCCAGGATGAGCCCGATCTGCTGCGCCTCGACGCTGAATGCGTCGGCGGTGCTTCCATAGGTGTTGAGCGACCCGGTCGTGGCCGTCCGTTCGGGGTCCGCGGCGTGTGCGGAGCCGGCGGCCGCAAGACGGTACGAGGCCGCGGCGCACGCGCCCAGCTCGACCGGGCGGGACCCGAGGGTCGGCCAGCGGGGGTCGGGAAACGCCCGCGCATAGACGACGGGCGCCTCGACGGCATCGAGGCAGGGACCCTCACCGGCGACGTACTGGGCCCGGTCGACCGCCGATGCGTTCGCGGCGGTCGACGCGGCGGTCCGGTAGGCGCCCCTCTCGAAGAGGGTCACGCTGGCCATCTCGCACCCGGCGACGGTGTCGACCGCGGCCTGGGCGATGCGGTGGAGCACGGCGTCGTAGGAGTCCGCGCTGTACAGGTTCTCGGCGATGGCGGCGAAGGTCGCTGCCAGCCTCGTCGTCGGTCTCGCTTCCAGGCGGAGGTCCGCTGCCTCGTGACGGGCGTCGGCGGCGAGGTCCCGGTCCTCGTGGGCCTGCTCGCGGCCCTGCCGTGCCTCGTCCCGGGCGGAGGAGGCTCCGGCCCGTTGGGCGCGCTCGGCCTCATCGGGCAGGACCGCGAGCTCGGCAGCGCGCGCGTCCAGAAGCCGTTCCCGCTCGTCGAGGGCGGACTCGCGCGCGTCGGCCATCCGCTCGCGCGCGTCGGCGGCTGCGTCCCGCTCGGCGGCCAGGTCGTCCCGGTGGTCGGCGACGAAGTCGCGCTTCTCGGCGGCCCACATGCTCTCGTCGTCGGGTGCGTGCTCAGCCATCGGATCCCACCTCCTCGCCGACGGCGCCCTGCTTGGACTCTATGCCTGTGCGCTGCCCCGGGTCCGGCAGATGTCGCGGTCGAGCGGGGCCGGTGGGAAGCGCGCATCTCCGGGTCGTGAAGGATCGGCGTGGTCACCTGATCCGGCTCGTCGCACCCGCGGCCTAGAGTGGGTGGCATGACCGCGCTTCCCGACCCGAGCGTTCGACCGGCAGGCCTGGCCGACCAGTTCGGCCGGGTGGCGCGCGACCTGCGCGTGTCGGTCACCGACCGCTGCAACCTGCGGTGCACGTACTGCATGCCGGCCGAGGGCCTGCCGTGGATGCCGCGGGCCGAGATGCTCACCGACGAGGAGATGCTGCGCGTCATCGGGCTCTTCGTCCGTGACGGCGTCACCCAGGTGCGCCTCACCGGTGGTGAGCCGCTGCTGCGTCGCTCACTCGTCGACCTCGTCGCGGGGATCGCCGCGCTCGAGCCTCGACCGCGCATCGCCATGACGACCAACGGCGTCGGCCTCGAGCGGGTTGCCATGGGGCTCAAGGAGGCCGGCCTCGACCGCGTCAACGTCAGCCTCGACACCATCGACTCCGAGACGTTCACCCAACTGACGCGTCGCGACCGGCTTGCCGACGTCGAGGCCGGCCTCAAGGCGGCGGCCGACGCCGGGCTGACCCCCGTCAAGGTCAACGCGGTCGCGATGCGCGGCGTCAACGACGACTCGGTCGCCGACGTCCTCGCCTGGTGCCTCGAGCGCGGCTACGAGCTGCGCTTCATCGAGCAGATGCCACTCGACGCCCAGCACGCCTGGCACCGCAGCGACATGGTGACCGCCGACGAGATCCGCGCCCGGCTCTCGCAGCGCTGGCAGCTGACCCCGCTGTCGGCCGCCGACCGCGGCAGCGCGCCGGCCGAGCGGTTCCTCGTCGACGGCGGGCCCGAGACCGTCGGCATCATCGCCAGTGTCTCGGCGCCGTTCTGCGCCGCCTGCGACCGCACCCGGCTCACCGCCGACGGCCAGGTGCGCAACTGCCTCTTCTCCACCACCGAGACCGACCTGCGCGGCCCGATGCGCGACGGCGCCTCCGACGACGAGCTGCTCGGGCTCATGCGCGGCGAGATGTGGCGCAAGCGGCGCGGGCACGGCATCGGCGAGCCGGGCTTCGTGCAGCCCGAGCGACCGATGTCGGCCATCGGCGGCTGAGCGGTCGCCCCGCGCGCCGCGTCAGCCGTCGGCGTCGGTGAGGTCCTCGACGGGGACGACCTCGATGAGGAACCCGCGCAGCGCGACGAAGTCGGCGAGCGATCCCCGGTGGTCCTCGCAGGCCAGCCAGACCTTGCGGCGGTCGGCCGCGTGGAGCTTCGGGTTGTTCCAGACCACGGCGTGCCGTGCCGTGGCCCGGCAGCCCTTGGCGCTGCAGACGTGCTCGGGCGCGCCGGCGTCCTCGACGGGGTCGAGGGAGGGGAGGACGTTCACCGGTGGGTCACCGCTCGAGGCGATGGGTGTCGTCGGGCTGGGGCGTCACGGCCTGGATGGAGCCCATCTGGCGGGGGGCCACCGCGTTGGCGATGACGACCGCGAAGTAAGGGATGACGACGGCACCGGCGACGGCCGCCCACCGCACCCACCCCGACGTGACGAACACGAGCCCGAAGCACGCGACGCGGATCCCCATCATGATGAGGTAGCGCTTCATCCGCGCGTCCTGGTCGTCGGTCGCCGACGTCGCCGCTGAGGTGACGGTGTGGACCACCGGTCGGTCGTTGCTACGTGCCACCCATCCACTCTAGGTCGCCGTCCGGCCGACGCACACAGTGCTGTCTACCCTTGGGTAGTCCGTTAGGTTTCGGGGCAGCACCAGACAGCACCGATGGAGCTCCGGGGGCCCGGCCGACGAGCCGCTTCGAGAGCACGACGACCCGGCCGAGGGCCGGGCGGACGGAGGAGACGACCAGTGGCATCGACCGCATCGCCCGAGACCCCGACGGGGAACCCGCGCAACGTCCTCGTGACCGGTGGCAACCGCGGCATCGGTCTGTCGATCGCCCGGGCCTTCGTCGAGGGGGGCGACAACGTCGTCATCACCTACCGCTCCGGCGAGCCGCCGGAGGGGCTGCGCGGCGTCGTCTGCGAGGTCACCGACACCGCGTCTGTCGACCGCGCCTTCACCGAGGCCGAGGAGATCCTCGGGGGTCCGGTCGAGGTGCTCGTGGCCAACGCGGGTATCACCCGCGACACCCTGCTGATGCGGATGAGCGACGAGGAGTTCGACTCCGTCATCGACACCAACCTCGCCGGCGCCTTCCGGTGCGCCCGACGCGCCGCCACGGGCATGATCCGCAAGCGCAAGGGGCGCATCGTCCTCATCAGCAGCGTCGTCGGCCTCTACGGCTCGCCGGGCCAGACCAACTACGCCGCGTCGAAGTCCGGGCTCGTCGGCCTCGCCCGCTCGATCACCCGCGAGCTCGGCGGTCGCGGCATCACGGCCAACGTCGTCGCCCCCGGCTTCATCGAGACCGAGATGACGGCCGTGCTGCCCGAGGACCAGAAGAAGGCCTACCTCGCCGGCATCCCCGCCGGACGCTTCGCCACACCCGAGGAGGTCGCATCGGTCGTGCGCTTCGTCGCGAGCGAGGACGCCGGCTACATCTCCGGCGCCGTCATCCCCGTCGACGGCGGCCTCGGCATGGGTCACTGACCAGGCGCCGCGCGCCAGCCCCCGCACTCCTCCCCGAAACCACAGAAAGTCGCAGGCATGGGAATCCTCGAAGGCAAGAAGCTGCTCGTCACCGGCGTGCTCATGGACAGCTCGATCGCGTTCCACGTGGCGAAGATCGCCCAGGAGGAGGGCGCACAGGTCGTGCTCACCTCCTTCGGCCGGACGATGAAGATCACCCAGACGATCGCCCGACGCCTGCCGGAGACGCCCCCGGTCATCGAGCTGGACGTCGCCGAGCAGGAGCACCTCGACACGCTCGCCGACAGACTTCGCGAGCACGTCGACGGCTTGGACGGCGTCCTGCACTCGATCGGCTTCGCGCCGCAGGGGGCCTTCAACTTCATGGAGGGCACGTGGGAGGACGTGTCGACGGCGCTGCAGATCTCGGCCTACAGCCTCAAGTCGCTCGCCGCGGCGAGCCTGCCGCTCATGGCCGACGGCGGCAGCGTCGTCGGGCTCACCTTCGACGCCAAGTTCGCGTGGCCGGTCTACGACTGGATGGGCGTGGCCAAGGCCGCGTTCGAGTCGACGAACCGCTACCTGGCCCGCGACCTCGGCCCGAAGAACGTGCGCTGCAACCTCGTGGCCGCCGGCCCGATCCGCACGACGGCCGCCAAGTCGATCCCCGGCTTCGAGCAGTTCGAGCGGGTCTGGGACGAGCGCGCCCCCCTCGGCTGGGACGTCAACGACGCCGTGCCCGCGGCCAAGGCGTGCGCGGCCCTGCTGTCGGACTGGTTCCCGGCCACGACGGGCGAGATCGTCCACGTCGACGGCGGCGTCCACGCGATGGGGCAGTGACGAGCCGACGCCGGCCCGGCACCCGAGCGACCCGCAGCGCCCGTCGCTAGAGTCCTGCCATGCCTGACGCCGCGACCCCTGCCGCGACCGCCACCGACCACGCCAAGGGCGTCCACGTCGAGGAGGTACGTGTCCTCGACGGGCCGAACCTCTACTTCGCGCGACCCGCGATCAAGGTCAGCCTCCACCTGCCCGGCTACCTCGGGCTCAAGCGGCCCCAGGCCGAGGCGCTCGCGTCGAGGCTCGGGCTGCGGTCGGCGCGGCCCGGCAAACGTGGCACGGCGCTGCGCCAGCGGTTCGTCATGCGGGTCATCCGCACGGTGACCCGACGGGTGGGCGCGGAGATCGGCGTCGGTCGCCTCGGCGTCCGGGTCCGCGCCGGCGGTGCCGTCGAGGACGCCGTGCTCGCCTTCCCGTGGGTGCACCGCACGCGGGGCCAGGTGGCGGGAGAGCAGATCGCCGCGGTGCTCGGGCAGCTGCTCGACGCGTCACGGCGCCCCGACGAGGTCATCGGCGCCGCCGCCGAGAAGATCCTCGCCGCGCCCGATGGCCCCGGTCCGAACGTCATCACCCCGAGCGTCCCCGTGGCCTCGGTCACGGGCACCAACGGCAAGACGACGACGACGCGTCTCATGGCGCACATGTGCATGTCCGCCGGCCTCACGACGGCCTGGAGCTCGACCGACGGCGTCGTCGTCATGGGCGAGACCAAGGAGTCCGGCGACTTCTCGGGTCCGGCCGGGGCGCGTGGCGTCCTCGAGACGCCCGGTCTGCAGATGGGAATCCTCGAGACCGCCCGCGGTGGCATGCTGCTGCGCGGCATGGGCGTGACGACCAACGACGTCAGCGTCGTCACCAACGTCAGCGCCGACCACCTGGGGCTGCAGGGCATCGACACCCTCGACCAGCTGGCCGAGGTCAAGGCCATCGTCACCACCGTGACCAAGCCGGAGGGGTGGTGCGTCCTCAACGGCGACGACCCGCGCGTCTGGGCGATGCGCCGGGGCAGCCGCGCCAAGCCGTGGGCCTTCAGCCTCGACCCCGACTCGCCGGCCCTGTGGGAGGCGGTCAACGCCGGCGGCCGCGGCATCACGGTGCTGGAGGGCGAGATCGTCGTCCTGTCGCCGAACGGTGACCCCGACCGCCTCGTCAAGGTCACCGACGTGCCGATGACGCTGAGCGGCCTGTCGCGCAACAACATCGCCAACGCGCTGGCCGGTGCCGCCGCGGCCCTCGGGCTCGGCGTGCCGCGGTCGGCGGTCGTGGAGGGCCTACGCACCTTCGCCCCCGACCCCGAGCACAACTGGGGCCGGATGAACACGTACTCGCTGCCGCTCGAGAAGGGCGGCCGGGCCACCGTCATCATGGACATGGCCCACAACGAGGCCGGGCTCGAGGCGCTGCTCGAGGTGGCCCACGGACTCGTCGCCCCGGGTGGCGCGGTCCGCGTCGGCCTCGGCTGTGCGGGCGACCGCACCGACGAGGCCATCGAGGCGATGGGCGAGATCGCCGGCCGTGGTGCCGACGACGTCGTGCTCAAGATCGCCCGGCGCTACCTCCGGGGCCGCGAACCGGAGAACCTGCTCGGCCTCTTCCGCGACGGCCTGGCGCGCGTCGGTGTGCTCGACGTGCCGTCGCACGACACCGAGCTCGGCGCCCTCGAGCAGCTCGTGGCGCAGGCCAACGCCGGTGACGTCGTCGCGCTCATGTGCCACGCCGAGCGGTCCGAGGTGGACTCCTGGCTGCGCGAGCACGGTGGCAGCGTCGACGACGCCCGCGCGATCCGCCGCAAGGTCGTGGCCGCCCGCGGCGAGCACGAGCTGGAGACCGAGATCGCCGCCCTCTGGGAGTCCGACGACGCCGATACCCGCATCGCGTCGGCACGGACCCTGCTGGAGGAGCACCCAGGCGACGCCCGTCTCGAGTTCGAGCTCGCCGGCACCATGGACTCCGCCGGCGACGAGCACGGCGCGATCCCCCTGTACGAGAAAGCGATCCGGGGTGGGCTTCCCGAGCCGCACCGCCACCGGGCGCAGCTGCAGCTGGCCTCGAGCCTGCGCGTCGTGGGGCGGCCCGAGGAGGCCGACGCGGTCCTGGCCGACGTCCTCGAGACCCGTCCGCACAGCACGGCCGCCCTGCTGTTCCGCGCGCTCGTGCGCACCGACCTCGGCCGGGAGCGCGAGGCCGTCGCCGACCTCGTCCGGGCGACGCTCGACGCGACGACCGACGTCGACGCGCAGTCCTACCGCCGGGCCCTGCGCGCCTACGCCGACGACCTCGAGTCCTCCGAGCGCTACGCCACGTCCCCGGACGCCTGACCCGAACGTCGCCCCGGCCGAGTCGGCGGGCCCGCGGCTGGAACCGCGCCGTGGCGCGGGTTCCAGCCGAACGGCGTCGGTCAGACGGCGGTGTCGTCGGCCTGGTCGACGGTGCTGCCGGTGGACGCCTCGCCCGTGGCCTCGCCGGGGATCGCGCCGAGCGCCTCCTCCTCGGCCTCGGTGCCCTCCGCCTCGGCGGTCTCGGTCAGGGTGCTCGGGTCGAGGTCGGGGTCGCTCGTGGCGGCCCCGGGGGCACCGAGTCGCGCGCCGGCCTGGGCCGACTTGGTGCGATCCTCGAGCTCGGCGACGACGCGGGCGTGGTTGTCGACGCACATGACGACGACGTCGCCGGGGTTGGTGCGCCCGAGCACGTGCCGCGTCGCCTCGAGCTCGTCGAGGACGATCTCGACCTGGCGGCACCGCGCGCCGTCGGCCATGGCCTTGCGCGCTCCCTCCGCGACGAGCTGGGCGGACTCGCCGGGGCGGCGGCCGCGCAGGCGGGCGTCCTCACGGACGACGAGGACGTCGAAGTGGTGCGCGGCGACCTCGCCGAGCTCGCGGATGTCGTCGTCGCGGCGGTCACCCGCGGCACCGATCATGCCGATGCGTGAGACCCGCGACAGGTCGGCCTGGCCGCGCTTCTGCTCGGCGTACCGGTCGACGAACGTGCCGAGCTCCTTCATGCCGGCCGCGTTGTGGCAGTAGTCGACGAACACGTCGGCATTGCCCACCTGCACGAGGTTGAGGCGCCCGGGGGACAGGTAGTAGGTCGTGGCGAAGGTGCGCAGGCCCTGGCGGATGTCGTGCAGCGGAGCGCCGGCCGCGAAGGCCGCACCGGCTGCGGCGAGGGCGTTGGCCACGTTGAAGCGAGCCGCCCCACCGAACGTCGAGGGCAGCAGGTGGGTCCACGCGAGCTGCATGCTGCGGCGCCCGTGCTTGATGACGATCATCTCGCCGCGCTCGCTCGGCTCGAGCACGATGGCCCGCCCGCCCCGGCGGCAGTGGTCGTCGACGAGCTCGCGCACCTCGCTGCCGGGCTCGGACATGGTGAACCAGACGATTCCGCCCGAGCAGCGGCGCCGCATGTTGCGCACGTGCGGGTCGTCGGCGTTGAGCACGGCGAAGCCGTCGCGCGGCACGGCCTCGACGATGACGGCCTTGACGTCGGCGAGCTGGCGCAGGGTGTCGATGCCCTTCATGCCGAGGTGGTCGGGCGCGATGTTCGTGACGACCGCGATGTCGTTGCGGTCATAGCCGAGGCCCTCGCGCAGGATGCCGCCGCGGGCCACCTCCATGACGGCGAAGTCGACGCGCGGGTTCTGCAGCACCATCCGCGCCGACCGGGGGCCAGACGCGTCGGCCTTGATGACGAGGCGCTCGTCGATGACGACGCCGTCGGTCGAGGTCATGCCGACCTTGCGGCCGAGGCCCTTGAAGATGTGGGCGATCATCCGCGAGGTCGTCGTCTTGCCGTTCGTGCCGGTGACGGCGACGATCGGCACGCGCGAGGGCGTGCCCGGCGGGAAGAGGAGGTCGACGACCGGCTTGGCGATGAACTGCGGCTCGCCGACGGTCGGGTGGGTGTGCATCCGGAAGCCCGGCGCGGCGTTGACCTCGCAGATCGCACCGCCGGTCTCGCGCACGGGGTAGGTGATGTCGGGGCAGATGAAGTCGATGCCGGCGACGTCGAGGCCGACGATGCGCGCGGCCTCCTCGGCGATCTCGACGTTGTCGGGGTGCGCGTCGAAGGTGCGGTCGATGGAGATGCCGCCGGTCGACATGTTGCCGGTGAGGGCGAGCTTGACCATCTCACCCTCCGGCGGGACGGAGTCGAGCGAGTACCCCTGTGCCGCAAGGACGTCGAGCGCGTTGTCGTCGACGCGGATCTTCGTCAGGACCTTCTCGTGCCCGACGCCGCGCCGGGGGTCGGCGTTGGTCGTGTCGACGAGCTCCGCGACGGTGTGCGCGCCGTCGCCGACGACATGGGCCGGCACGCGCTCGGCGATGGCCTGCATCCGGCCGCCGACGATGAGGCACCGGTAGTCGCGGCCGGTGACGAACGACTCGACGATGATCGTGCCCCGGCGCGACTGCTCCTTGGCGATGTCGAAGGCCTTCTCGACGTCCTCGTCGCTGCGCAGGTCGAGGCACACCCCGCGGCCGTGGTTGCCGTCGAGCGGCTTGACGACGACGGGGAAGCCGATGCGCCGGGCGGCCTCGACCGCGCCGCGCAGGGTGCGGACCGACTCCTGCTTCGGCACCGGGAGCCCGGCCGACCCGAGCAGCTTGGTCGTGAGGTCCTTGTCGCCGGCGATGTCGACGGCGAGGGCCCCCGTGCGGCTCGTCATCGTCGCGCGGATGCGCTGGGCGTGCACGCCCTGGCCGAGCTGGACGAGCGAGCCGGTGTTGAGCCGGATGAAGGGGATGTCGCGGGAGGCCGCCTCCTCGAGGATCGCCGAGGTGGACGGCCCGAAGGCGACCCGCTCGGCCTGCCGGAGGAAGTCGTGGAAGGCGGCGTCGAAGTCGAAGCCGTCCTCGGCCTGCACCAGGTGGTTGATGAGGCGGACGGCGAGGCGCCCGGCCGCGACGCCGACGGTCTCGTCGGTGTAGGCGTAGACGACGTCGTAGCGACCCGGGTGGCCCTTGACGCCGCGGGTCTTGCCCCGGCGCGAGTCGTGCCCGGCGAGCGTCTGGAGCTGGAGCGCGACGTGCTCGGCGACGTGCCCGAGCCAGGTGCCCTCCTGGAGCCGTTCGATGAAGCCGCCCTTGCGGCCGCGCGAGCACGTGTGGTTCTCCAGGCCCGGCACGGCCTCGAGGAGCCGCTCGGTGAAGCCCGGCAGCGACACCGTCGGGTACTCCTCGAGGCTGCCGAGGTCGACGACGAGGTGGACGGCCTGCTGGTAGGACCAGACGTTGGGGCCGCGGTAGATCCGCGTCTCGAGGATCGTCAGGTCGGGACGGGCGGGTCCGGTGGGGGTCGGGACCTCGACGGCCATCGCATTCCTCCTGGTGGTCGGGAGAGAGAGTCGGGGATCTCAGCGGACGGTGGAGCTGCCGTGGGCCGAGCGTGCCGCGCGGTCCTTGGCCGGCACGACGGCGCCCTCGATGTCAGGGTGCCGCTCGACGAACGCCGTCAGCTCGACGTGCTCGAGGTCGAACGTACTGCCGGTCGGCAGCGAGTGCACCACCGCACCCGAGACGAGCAGGGGTGCCCCGCGTCGGGCGTCGGCGGCGTCGGTGATGGCGTTGCGGGCGTCGACGACGAAGATGGAGCCCGCCCCGAGCACGGTGAGACGGCGGCCGTCGCGGATCTCGGCGGCCGTGTTCTCGTCGATGCCGATGCCGAGCAGGTTGGGGGAGGCGGCGACCATCGACATGAGGCGTCCGTAGCGGCCGCGCTGGTCGAAGTGCTGGTCGATGATCGCGTCCTCGACGAGCCCGAGGCCGGCCGAGATCTGGCTGGAGCGCTGGCGCGGCGTCAGCCCCTCGTCGCCGAGGGAGATCATGAAGCGGCTGAGGATCGAGGCGCCCGCCGACGTGCCGGCAACGACGGCGCCCCGTTCGTAGGCGCGCACGACGGCGTCGCCGACGGGGGTGCCGACGACGTTCTGGGCGAGCTTGACCTGGCTGCCGCCGGTGAGGAAGACGCCGGTGGCGGCGTCGAGCGCGGCCACCATGTCGGGCGAGCCCGCGTCGCGACGGGTCTCGGGGTGCACGACGGACACGTCGCCGCCGCGCAGGCGGGTGAAGGCGTCGCGGTAGGACTCGGACACCTCGTCGGCGTACGACGACGCCGTGGGGATGACGACGATCCGCGACGAGCGCCCGCCGGCGAGGCGGACGAAGCGCTTGAGCACCACCGAACGGCCGAGGCGGTCCTCGGCGCCGCCGATGACGAGCAGCGTCCGGCGCACGCCACCCGTGGGCGGGGCCGGGTCGGGCGGCGGGATGCTCTGCATCGGCCCAGCCTAGTGACCGCCGTGCGGCACGGGCGGAGCCTGGGTCGGCGTGCCGTCGGAGAGGTCGGCGTCCTCGATCTCCTCGCGCGAGATGCCGAGCAGGTAGAGGACGGAGTCGAGGTAGGGCACGTTGACCGAGGTCTGGGCCTGTTCGCGCACAAGGGGTTTGGCGTTGAAGGCGACACCGAGCCCGGCGATGTCGAGCATGTCGAGGTCGTTGGCGCCGTCTCCGATGGCCACGGTGCGGCTCAGCGGCAGGCCCTCGGCCTCGGCGAACTCGCGCAGCGCGCGGGCCTTGCCGGCCCGGTCGACGACCTCGCCGACGACGCGCCCGGTGAGGACCCCGTCCTCGATCTCGAGGCGGTTGGCCCGGGCGTGGTCGATGCCGAGATCGTCGGCGAGCGTGCCGACGATCTCGATGAACCCGCCGCTGACGAGCCCGACGGTGAAGCCGAGCCGCTTGAGCGTACGCACGAGCGTGCGGGCCCCCGGCGTCAGCACGACCGAGTCGCGCACCTCGCCGAGGACCGACTCGGGCAGGCCCGCAAGGGTGGCGACCCTGGCCCGCAGCGACTCCTCGAAGTCGAGCTCGCCCGCCATGGCGCGCGCCGTCACCTCGGCCACCTCGGCCTCGCGGCCGCAGTGCGAGGCGAGCAGCTCGATGACCTCCTGCTGGATGAGCGTCGAGTCGACGTCGAGCACGACGAGGCGACGTCCGCGACGGGCCAGGCCGCCGGGGGCCACGGCGACGTCGATGCCCTCGCTCGCGGCCACGAGCGTCAGCTCGGTGCGCAGCGAGGGGACGTCGGCGCCGGAGATGTCGAACTCGACCGTCGTGACCGGGTAGCGCGAGAGGCGCCGGATGCGGTCGATGTTCGCGCCGTGCGCGGCGATGTGGGTCGTCACGAGCGACACGGCGTCGGCGCGCAGCGGGGCACCGAGCACGACGACCGCCGCTCGGCCCTGACGGGAGCGCGGGTTGTCGCCGGAGCCCTCGACGACCGACAGCGTCAGCCCGAGCCGGTGCGCCGCGACGGCGGCGGCGTCGCGCAGTCGGTCGGCGTGGTCGCCCGCGCGCAGCAGGATCGTCAGGGTCAAATGGCCCTGCACCGCCACCTGCTGGATGTCGAGCAGCTCGGCACCGACGCCGGAGAGCGCGCTGAGCAGGCCGCCCGTGACACCGGGGCGGTCCTGGCCGGTCACGGTGACGCTCAGGGTGGCGCCGGTCGGGGGGATGGCCTCGGGGATGCTCGCGTCGGTCACCTCGTCAGGCTAACGAGCGGCGCCGTGCGGGAGTCTCGCCTTCCGGCATGCGGCCCGTGCGTGCTGGCTCATCGGCGCGTGTTGACCTCGTCGCGCCACTGCAGCAGGTCACGGACGCGTCCGAGGTCGGGGTCGGCGGCCGCCACGCTCGCGGTGAACAGGCGGGTGCCGATGGCGTGGAGCCGGGCCGCGTTGCCCGCGTAGTCGGCCCGCTGGTCGGGGTTGCGCCCGGGCACGAACGCGACGCCGGCCGAGCGCTCGATCTCGAGCGGGTCGCGTCCGCGCCGCCGGCACCACTCGTCGAGCACGCGGTGCTTGTGGGCGATCTCGTCGGCGTCGCCGAAGCCGTGCCAGATGTCGGCGTGCTCGGCGACGATGCGCAGCGTCTTCTTCTCGCCTCCACCGCCGATGAGGATCGGGATGTCGCGGGTGGGCGGCGGGTTGAGGCGGGTCCAGCGGTCGCGGATGACCGGCAGGTCGCGGGCGAGGTCGTCGAGTCGGCCTCCCGCGGTGCCGAACTCGTAGCCGTACTCGTCGTAGTCGAGCTGGGCCCACCCGGACCCGATGCCGAGGACGAGGCGGCCGCCGCTCATGTGGTCGACGGTTCGAGCCATGTCGGCCAGCAGGTTCGGGTTGCGGTAGCTGTTGCACGTGACGAGCGCGCCGATCTCGACGCGCTCGGTCGAGGCGGCCCACGCGCCGAGCATCGTCCAGCACTCGAAGTGCATCCCGCCGCGGTCGCCGCTGAGCGGGTAGAAGTGGTCCCAGTTGAGGAGCAGGTCGACGCCCATCTCCTCGAGCGTCGCTGCGGTTCGGCGGATCTGCTCCCACGTCGCGTGCTGTGGCGGGATCTGGATGCCGACGCGCGCGGGCCGCGGGTCGGCGGCGCTGGGGGGCGTGCTCACATCGTTCTGGGCGCTCATGGGTCCTCCGCGGACGATGACGGGTGGCGACGGGTGGCGACGGGTGGCGACGGCAGGCAGGTGCCGGCGGGCGCGCCCCATCCTCGCACCGGGCCCCGCCGGGTCTCAGGGCACGTGGTTGAGCAGCTCGCGGTCGTGGACGAACCCGACGCGCTCGTAGAGCGCCACCGCGCGAGGGCTCGAGTGCACGGTCACGTGCTCGGCCCCGAGCTCGTGGGCGAGGTCGAGCAGCGCCGTGACGAGCCGCCCTCCGACGCCGTCCCCGCGGCGGTCCGGCGCCACCCACACCGACTGCACGTCGGCGCAGGTCCGCTCGTGCCGTTCGGCGGTGGGTACGCGGGGAGTCACGGCGAGGAAGCCGAAGGCGAGGACCCTGCCGTCCATGGCGTCGACCCCGACGAGGCCGTGGTGGCTGGCCGAGTGCGCCTCGGCCCAGTCGCGGAACCGTTCGGCGAAGGCCTGCCGGGTCGTGCCGGTCTCGACACCCGCGCCGGTGGCGTCGTCCCAGCGCAGCCCGCCCACCTCGAGGAGGTGGGCGGGGGAGGCCCGCACGATCCGGACGGTCAACGGGTGACGACCTGGCCCTTGCCGACGACGACGATGCCGGTCTCGGTGACGTGGAAGCCGCGGGCGCGGTCGTGCTCGTGGTCGATGCCGATCTGGCAACCCTCCGGTATGACGACGTTCTTGTCGATGATGGCCCGGCGGATCTGCGCGTGCCGCCCCACCTCGACGCCGTCGAGGATGACCGAGCCCTGGATGCTCGCGTAGGAGTGCACGTGGACGAGTGGCGAGAGCACCGACGCGTAGACGTGCGCGCCCGAGACGACGACGCCGGGGGAGACGGCCGAGTTGAGCGCCTCGCCGATGCGGTCTCCGCTGCCGTGGACGAACTTCGCCGGCGGGTAGGGCGTGTGCTGGGTGTAGATCGGCCACTCGTAGTTGTAGAGGTTGAAGACCGGGTGGATCGAGACGAGGTCCATGTGGGCGTCGTAGTAGGACTCGATGGTGCCGACGTCGCGCCAGTAGCCGCGGTCGCGGTCGGTCGAGCCGGGGACGTCGTTGTCCTTGAAGTCGTAGACGCCGGCCTCGCCGCGCCCCACGAAGTACGGCACGATGTCGCCGCCCATGTCGTGGTTGCTCGCGTCGTTGTCGTGGTCGGTCGTGACGGCCTCCTCGAGCGCCGAGGCGGTGAAGACGTAGTTGCCCATCGACGCAAGCACCTCGTGCTCGTTGTCGGGCAGGCCCTTCGGGTCCTTCGGCTTCTCGAGGAAGGCGGCGATCTTCTTGGGGTCGGCGTCGTCGACCTCGATGACACCGAACTGGTCGGCGAGCGAGATCGGCTGGCGGATGGCGGCGACGGTGCACGCGGCGCCCGACTCGATGTGCTGCTCGACCATCTCGCTGAAGTCCATGCGGTACACGTGGTCGGCGCCGACGACGACGACGATGTCGGGGCGCTCGTCGTGCATGAGGTTGAGGCTCTGGAAGATGGCATCGGCGCTGCCGAGGTACCAGTTCTTGCCGACCCGTTGCTGGGCCGGGACCGTCGTGACGTAGTTGCCGAGGAGCGTCGACATGCGCCACGTCTTCGTCACGTGGGCATCGAGGCTGTGCGACTTGTACTGGGTCAGCACGACCACCTGCAGGTAGCCGGAGTTGACGACGTTGGACAGGGCGAGGTCGATGAGCCGGTAGATGCCGGCGAAGGGCACGGCTGGTTTGGCCCGGTCCGCCGTCAACGGCATCAAGCGCTTGCCCTCACCTCCGGCGAGCACGATCGCGAGCACTTTCGGACCTGCGGCAGGGCTTCGTCGGGCCATGTCGCCACAGTAGGCCAGCGGCCGGGGACCCGGCAGGTTGTGCCACGAACAAACAGTTGCCGTCCCGAGCGGCGGGACTAGTCTGCGAACGTGCGCGTCGACATCCTCAGCAAGGAGTACCCGCCGGCGATCTACGGGGGAGCAGGCGTCCACGTCGCCGAGCTCGTCCGGGCCCTGCGGGCCCGCGGCGACCTCGAGGTGCAGGTCCGCTGCTTCGGTGCCCCGCGCGACGAGCCCGGCACGACGGCCTATCCCGACCTGCCCGAGCTGGCCTCTGCGAACGCGGCCCTGCAGACCCTGGGCGTCGACCTCGGCATGGCCGGCGACTGCGTCGGGGCCGACATCGTCCACTCGCACACGTGGTACGCCAACATGGGCGGCCATCTCGCCTCGCTCCTCGGCGGCATGCCGCACGTCGTCACCGCGCACTCCCTCGAGCCGATGCGCCCGTGGAAGGCCGAGCAGCTCGGTGGCGGGTACCGCGTCTCGTCGTGGGCCGAACGCACCGCGTACGAGGCCTCGGCCGGTGTCGTCGCCGTCAGCGCTGGCATGCGCGAGGACATCCTCAAGAGCTACCCGTCGCTCGATCCCGCGCGGGTCCACGTGGTGCACAACGGGATCGACGCACAGCGGTGGTCCCCTGACCGCTCCGACACGGCGCGGGCGACGGTCCAGCGCCACGGCGTCGACCCCGACCGGCCCTCGGTCGTGTTCGTCGGGCGCATCACCAGGCAGAAGGGTCTGCCCTACCTGCTCCGGGCCTGCGCCGAGCTGCCGCCGGAGGTCCAGCTCGTGCTGTGCGCCGGGGCCCCGGACACACCGGAGATCATGGCTGAGGTCGAGGGGCTCATGAACGACCTCAAGGCCCGGCGCGAGGGCGTCGTCTGGATCGCCGAGATGCTGCCGCGGTCCGAGGTGGTCGCCCTGCTCAGCCACGGCACGGTGTTCGTGTGCCCGTCGGTGTACGAGCCGCTCGGCATCGTCAACCTCGAGGCGATGGCGTGCGAGCTGGCCGTCGTCGCGACGGCGACCGGTGGCATCCCGGAGGTCGTCGTCGATGGCGAGACCGGCTGGCTGGTGCCGATCGACCAGGTGCAGGACGGCACCGGCACACCGGTCGACCCCGACCGTTTCGTCGCCGACCTCGCGGCGACGTTGACCGACGCGGTGTCCGACGTCGAGAGGGCCCGCGAGCGCGGTCGGGCCGGGCGGGTGCGTGCCGTCGAGTCGTTCTCGTGGGCGTCCATCGGCGACCGCACGCTCGAGGTGTACCAGCAGGTGCTCGGGCGCTGATGCCCCGAGGCTCCACCGCGGGCAGCGGCTGGGCCGACGCGCCGCCCGCCCTCGTCCGAGCCCTCGAGCGGTCGCTGGGTGCCGCAGTCGTGGCCCATGAGGATGTCCGCGGCTCCGTCGCAGGTGCCGCACCGGGCGAGGTCGTCGCCCTCCTCGACCTCGACGACGGCCGGCGTGTGCACGTCGAAGCCGTTGCGGCACCGACGGATCCGCGTGTGGCCGAACGTATCGAGCGCGAGGCCGCTGTGCTAGCCGTGCTGCCGTCGTCCGTGCCGCACGCGCGCCTGCTGGCCCGCGCCCGGCGCGAGGACTGGGTCGCCCTCGCCCGCGAGGCGCTCCCGCACGACGACCTCGGGCCGCCGTGGCGTTCGCAGGGGATCGCGGCCGCGCGTGACGTCATCGAGGCGACGGCGTCCCACGTCGCGCCGCGGGAGCTGCCCGACGCCGCGGAGCACCTTCACGGCCTCGACGCGTGGGCTTCCTTGGCGTCCGGGCCTGCCCACCGACTCGACGACGCGGACCTGGTGATGCTGCCTGCCCTCGTGGCGATGTCGGACGGGTGGCGCCGGTGGTCCGCCGGCGACCGCCTCGTGCACCTCGACCCGCGCTGTGCGAACCTCGTCGGCCGAGACGACGACGTCCGGCTGGTCGGATGGGCCTTGGCATCGAAGGGCGCCGTGTGGACCGACAGCGCGCTGCTGGCCCTCGACATCGTCGTGTCCGGCCACGTCGGCGGTCCGCGGACCGCGGTCGATCTGGCGACGGGCATCCTGACCGGGCTGCCTTACGAGGCAACACGGTTCGTCGTCGCGTGTTCCGGGTCGCTGAGGCAGCGTGCCCTCACCGCCCCGGACGCGTCGGCGGACCGGCGTGCCGCCCCGGCACGAGCGCTCCTGCAGCGCATCGTCCCGCGTTGACACCCACTGGGTCAGCCGAAGAGACGGCCCACCACGGCGTGCTCCACGCCGAGGTGCTCGGAGGGGCCCCCGAGGATCATGCCGAGCAGGTCGCGCGGGGCCGGGTAGTCGGGTCCGAGGGCCGACAGGTACTCGTCGTGCGCCGAGAGCGAGGCCACGGCCGCCTCGAAGTGACCTGACACGTCGACCCAGTGGGTCGGCTCGGGGTCGCCGATGACCAGCACCTGCTTGGCGCTCCAGGGCTCGTGGCCCTCCTCGACGAGCTCCGGGAAGATCCACCGGTTGCCGGCGTCGGCCTTGGCGTCGATGGTGGCGAGGCCGACGGCGCGGTGGTCGGCCTGGTTGCTCCAGCCACCCGGGAAGCGGTCGGCGTAGGTCTGGGCGACGACGATGCCGGGGCGCCGGATCCGGATCTCGCGCGCGATGGCCCGACGCAGCGGCAGGCCGTACTCGACGGCGCCGTCGGTGAAGCCGTCGAGGAACTCGACGACCTCGACCCCCACATGGGCCGCGCCCGCCCGCTCCTCGCGCTCGCGCAGCGGACCGGCCTCGTCCGGGGGCATCGTGTCGATGCCGGCCTCCCCCCGCGTCGCGAGCAGGTAGGTCACGGTCTTGCCGGCCCGCACCCACTTGTCGACGGCTGCGGCCGTGCCGTATTCGAGGTCGTCCGGGTGGGCCACGACGCAGAGCACGGTGTCGAAGGCGGACTCGTCGAGGGGGGCCAGCTCGGGCGGCGTCGTCATGAGCCCAATCTAGGGACCTTGGCGGCGCCCGCGGGGGATGTGAGGATGGGGCATGCTCACCCTCGACCTCGCACGCCGGCTCTCCGTGGCCGGCCTGTCCTGGGAACCGCGCTCGGGCGACCGGTTCGTCGTCCCGGTCGACGGCATGGAGGAGGAGGTCTTCGTCATCAGCGACCTCACCGTCGACGTCCACCACTTCGCCACCGGTGACGTCATCGGCTTCAACGGCACGACCGAGTGGGCCCTCGACAGCGTCGAGCAGGACAAGGTGGTGTGGCTGCCTCGCGAGGAGCAGCTGCGCGACCTGCTCGGCGAGGCCTTCGTCGCGCTCGAGCGGCTCGAGGGCGGCTTCGCCGTGGTCGTCCGCGACGCGTCGGGAAATCAGGAGCGTCACGTCGACATCGACGCCGAACGCGCCTACGCGAGAGCGCTGCTCGAGCGCCTGACCGGTTGAGGGTGGTCGCCCTCAGGCGGGGCGCCAGCCGGCGAGGGACATGACGGCGACGTTCGTCGCGTCGGCCAGCGCCGTGTCGGCGTCGGCGGCGAGGTCACGCAGGAGCAGCTCCCGGGTGGTCGTCGTGCCGGCGTCGACGCCCGAGCTGCCGAGCCCGGTCAGCCCGGACGTCCGGTGCGCGAGGCGCGACACGCTCGAGGCGAGCGACATGAGGCGCAGCGCGCGGCCGGGCGTGCCCTCGGGGACGCCCCAGATCGACGCGTCGAGGTCGGACTCCGCCTCCGCCCTCGCCTCGGGCCCCCACGGATGGCCGCCCACCTCCTCGAAGCGGTCCGTGTGCGCCCGCAGCGACTGGAGGAGACCACGCTCGATCTCGCGCAGGTCCAGCATCTCGAGCCGGTGCCGGGGGATCGGGTCGGCCTCGTAGGCCGTCCAGTCCGCGCGGTAGCCGAGGTCGTCGTCCGGTCCGAACTCCGACAGCGTGGGCACGAGGACGCCACCGATGCCGGCGACGAAGACGCACTCGCCCGACTCTGCGGCGTGGGCGGCCCCAGCGGGGGACCCCTTCGGCATCCGGCTGAGGTCTCCCGGACGGGGGAGTGCGACGAAGAGGGCGCGTTCGCCGAGGTCGTGCCACACGTCGATCCGTCGCAGGTCGCCGGCCACGTGGTCGAGGTCGGGGAAGGAGCGCTGCAGTGCCTCGGTCGTCGTGACGTCGCCGCGCCACGAGGCCGTGACCCAGAGCGCCAGGCGCACGGATGCGGGCAGCTCGGACACCCCGCCATCGTAGGGCGGGCCCCGCTGCGGGCAGGGTGGCGCGTCCGAGCCGCGGGGCCCGTGCCATAGGGTCGAGCCATGAGCGACGTCCTCGCCCTCGCCGGTGTCAGCGTCCGACGTGGACCCACGACGCTGCTCGACGACGTCTCGTGGGAGGTCGAGGAGGGTGAGCGCTGGGTCGTGCTCGGCCCCAACGGCGCCGGCAAGACGACGCTGCTGCAGGTCGCCGCGGCGCGGATGCACCCGACGACCGGTGTCGCAGGAGTGCTCGGCGAGGTGCTGGGCGCGGTCGACGTCTTCGAGCTGCGGCCCCGCATCGGCCTGGCCAGCGCGGCGATGGCCGAGCGCATCCCCGGGGACGAGCTCGTCGGCAATGTCGTCGTCACCGCTTCGTACGGCATCATCGGCCGCTGGCGCGAGTCCTACGACACCGTCGACTACGTGCGCGCCATGGAGCTGCTCAAGGCCCTCGGCGCCGACCACCTGGCCGACCGCCGCTACGGCACCCTGAGCGAGGGGGAGCGCAAGCGCGTGCAGATCGCCCGCGCCCTCATGACCGACCCCGAGCTGATGCTGCTCGACGAGCCCGCGGCCGGTCTCGACCTCGGCGGGCGCGAGGACCTCGTGCGCCGCCTCGGCCACCTCGCCGCCGACACCGAGGCTCCCGCGCTCGTGCTCGTGACCCACCACGTCGAGGAGATCCCGCCGTCGTTCACCGACGTGCTGATGATCCGCGACGGCCGGGTCGTCGCCGCCGGCCCGATCCCGCTGACGCTCACCGAGGAGAACCTCTCCGAGACGTTCGGGCTGCCGCTCGTCCTCGAGCAGCACGGCGACCGCTGGTCGGCTCGCGCCCGCTCCTGAGGTCCCCCTGCTCCACGCCGGGTAACGCTCCGGTCGCGACCGGGCGCGGACGTTCGTACCCGGAGGGAACTGAGGCAGACTTGTGAACGTCACAGGAGTGACGCACGAGACGTCGGTGACCTCACGGCGCCGGCTCGACGAGACGGGGTGGACGGGGTGTCCGAGGGCTACGCGTGGATGGTCTGGCTGGGGGTGGCGCTCGTCCTCGTCGCCATCGAGACGGCCACCGTCGACTTCACGTTCCTCATGCTCGCCGGTGGCGCGGTCGGCGGCTCGGTCGCCGCGGCCCTCGGTGCGCCGCCGGCCGTCCAGGCCATCGTCGCGGCCCTCGTGGCCGTGGCGCTGCTCGCCATCGTGCGCCCCTGGCTCAAGAACCGCCTCAACACCCGCGCCCCGACACAGATCATGGGCGCCGCCGCCAACGTCGGCCGCTCCGCCGTCGTCCTCGACCACGTGACCCCGGCCGGTGGCCGGGTCAAGCTCGCGGGCGAGGAGTGGTCGGCCCGCACGCTCGGGGACAGCATCGAGCCGGGTGAGGAGGTCGTCGTCGACTCCATCGACGGCGCCACCGTCATCGTCAGCCGCGCGCACATCGTCGGCGGCTGAGCGTTCGACGCCCGGGCCGACCGGTCCGGGCAAGCGACCACGCGTCCTCGGGGGCGCGTGGCCAGACAAGGAGAAGGTCGTGGACCCGGTATACATCATCCCGATCCTCATCGTGGTCGTGGCAGCCGTCATCGTGCTGCGCACGGTCCGGATCGTGCCCCAGCAGACCGCGCAGATCGTCGAGCGCGTCGGCAGCTACAACAAGACGCTCACCGCCGGCATCCACTTCCTCGTGCCGTTCGTCGACAAGGTGCGCGCCAACATCGACCTCCGTGAGCAGGTCGTGTCCTTCCCGCCGCAGCCGGTCATCACGTCGGACAACCTCGTCGTCAGCATCGACACCGTCATCTACTACTCGGTCATCGACGCCAAGGCCGCGGTCTACGAGATCGCCAACTTCATCCAGGGCATCGAGCAGCTGACGGTCACCACGCTGCGCAACGTCATCGGCTCGCTCGACCTCGAGCAGACGCTGACGAGCCGCGACCAGATCAACGGCCAGCTGCGCGGCGTCCTCGACGAGGCCACCGGCAAGTGGGGCATCCGCGTCAACCGCGTCGAGCTCAAGGCCATCGACCCGCCGCACTCGGTGCAGGACTCGATGGAGAAGCAGATGCGCGCCGAGCGCGACCGCCGCGCCGCGATCCTGACCGCCGAGGGCGTCAAGCAGTCGGCGATCCTCACCGCCGAGGGTGAGAAGCAGAGCCAGATCCTGCGCGCCGAGGGCTCGGCCCAGGCCCGCATCCTCGAGGCCCAGGGCCAGGCGCGCGCCATCCAGCAGGTCTTCGCGGCCATCCACCGCGGCAAGCCGACCCAGCGTCTCCTCGCCTACCAGTACCTGCAGGTGCTGCCGCAGATCGCCCGCGGCGACGCGAACAAGATGTGGATCATCCCGTCCGAGGTCACCGACGCCCTCAAGGGCATCTCGAACGCCCTCGGCGGCAGCTCGCGTCCCGAGGGCGGCGACGACGAGGGCTGGGTCGAGCCCGAGGTGGACGACGCCTTCCTCGCGACCGTCCTCGAGGACCCGGCCAAGGCTCTCGCCGAGGCCCGCGGGCAGGCCGCCCAGGCGAGCGCCGAGTCGACCGAGCACGCCGCACCGGTCGCGCGCCAGCAGCCGCCGATCCACCCCGCGAGCGAGGTCCCGCCGCCGCCGAGCGCGCCCGCCGCGCCGTCGCAGACTCCGGCGCAGACTCCGGCGCAGGCTCCGGCGCAGCCGCCCGCCGCCCCGCCGCAGCCCTCGGGCGACATCCCGCCGCAGCCCGGCCAGGAGCCGCCCGCCCAGCACTGACGCGTCCCTGCGTCCGCGACCCCGCGTCGCGTCCCTCGTGGACGCGACGGCCGACACCCGGTCACCCTCGCTAGGGTGGCCGGGTGTCGTTCTGGTCTGCCGTCGTCGTCGCGCTGGCCGGGACCGGTGCCGGCATCATCAACACCATCGTCGGGTCGGGCACCCTGCTGACGTTCCCGACGCTGCTGTTCTTCGGCGTCAACCCGCTCGTGGCCAACGTGTCGAACAACATCGGCCTCGTCGCCGGCGGCATGACCGGGTCCTGGGGCTACCGCCACGAGCTGCACGGGGCCGGGCCGACGCTCCGGCGCCTCATGCCGCTGTCCTTCCTGGGGTCGATCGCCGGCGCGGGGCTGCTGCTCGTGCTGCCCCCGGAGGCCTTCAAGGCCATCGTCCCGGTGCTCATCGTCATCGCCGTCGCACTCGTCCTCGCCGGCCCGGCCCTGCAGCGGCGCCGGGCCGCCGCCGAGGAGGGCATCGTCGGCGGGCGCGACCCGCGCTGGCACGCCCCGGCGATGGCGGTCGGCGTCTTCGTGGCCGGCATGTACGGCGGCTACTTCGGGGCCGCCCAGGGAGTTCTCCTCATGGGGCTGTTCAGCGTGCTCAGCAGCGAGCCGCTCCAGCGGCTCAACGGCTACAAGAACGTGCTGGCCCTCATCGTCAACCTCGTCGCGGCCGTCGTCTTCGTCCTCTTCGCGCGCGAGCACATCGACTGGCTCATCGTGCTGCTCATCGCGGCCGGCTCCTTCGTCGGCGGCATCATCGGGGCGCGCATCGGCCGGCGCATCCCACCGAACGCGCTGCGGGCCCTGATCGTCGTCATCGGCGTGGTGGCCGTGGTTCGGCTCCTCTGGTTCACGTGACCTAGCCTGCTCCCGTGCCGATCGAGATCTCCGACCCCGCCGACCCGCGCCTGGCCGACTACGTGTCCCTCACCGATGTCGTGCTGCGGCGCCGGCACGAGCCCGAGAAGGGCCTCTACATCGCCGAGAGCCAGAAGGTGATCCGGCGGGCGCTGCGGGCGGGGCACCGGCCGCGGTCCTACCTCATGGCCCGGCGGTGGCTCGACGACCTCGCCGACATCGTGGCCGACGCCGAGAACGACGGCGTGCCCGTCTACTTCGCAGAGCACGACGTCATCGAGCAGCTCACCGGGTTCCACCTGCACCGTGGGGCGCTGGCCGCCATGCAGCGCCCGCCGCTGCCGTCCGTCGAGTCGCTCATCGCCGACGCCCGCCGCGTCATCGTCCTCGAGGACGTCGTGGACCACACCAACGTCGGGGCCATCTTCCGCTCAGCCGCCGCACTGGGTGTCGACGCGGTGCTCGTCACTCCGCGATGCGCGGACCCCTTGTACCGCAGGTCGATCCGGGTCTCGATGGGCACGGTGTTCCAAGTATCCTGGACCCGCATCGACCCGTGGCCGCAGGGGATCGGGCTGCTGCACGAGGCCGGCCTGACGGTCGCGGCCATGGCGCTGTCCGACGACTCGGTCTCGCTCGACGACCTCGAGACGGAACCGCCCGCGCGGCTCGCCCTCGTGGTCGGCACCGAGGGCGACGGGCTGTCGCACCGCACCGTGGCCGACGCCGACCTCACCCTGCGCATCCCGATGGCCGGCGGCGTCGACTCGCTCAACGTCGCCGCGGCGAGCGCCGTGGCGATGTGGTCGCTGCGGCCGCGCGCCCGGGCCTGACGCCGAACGCGCTGTGGCTCAGGCGCGCACGAGGCGCGTCATCAGCCGGTCGAGCTCGACGGCGGGGTCGTGGCACAGCCCGCCGTGGACGGGGCCGGGCTGCACCACGGTCGAGCGCGGGGCGATGATCCAGCCGAAGCGCTGGCCGAGCTTGTCCAGCACGGGTCGACCCCGACCGGACTCGCCCCGGCACACCGCCCGCACCTGCTCGAGCATGGCGCGGACGCCGTCGAGGTCGCACGCCGGGCACAGTGCGGCGGCGCGCGCCTCGTCGACCTGCCACGCGGCGTCGAGGAAGTCGGCGTCCTGGCTGTAGAGGACGACGCCGACGTTGATGAACTCCTCGCGGTCGACGCGGGGCACGAGTCGCAGCAGGACGTACTGGTAGGCGTTCACGCGGCGGCCTCCGTCGGCAGCCAGGCGCCCGGGTTGGCGAGACGGGCGGTGAGCATCCGGACGTAGGCGTCGCGCACCTCGGCCGGGCCGGTGAGGAACGGAGTGTCCTCGAGCCACTCGTCGGGTACGTCGGCGAGCACCGACGCCACGGCGTCGGGGGTGACGCGAGCCGCGAGCTCGTCGTGGCGGGCGTCGACGTCGCCGGCGACCTCGCGCAGCACGTGCCGCGACGCGTCGAACGGCTGGGCCGCGAAGCGGTCGGGGTCGGGCGCGCGGCCCGGCCACGAGTGGTGGAAGTAGAGGGCGGCGCCGTGGTCGATGGCCCACGTGCGCCCGTGCCAGACGAGCAGGTTCGGGTTGGACCACGTGCGGTCGACGTTGGCGGTCAGCGCGTCGAGCCACAGGATGCGCTCGGCGAGGTCGGCGTCCGGCGGGCGCGACCCGTCGTAGCCGAGCGAACCGGGCAGGAAGTCGACGCCGAGGTTGGTGCCGACCGACGCGGTGAGCAGGTCCTGGACCTCCTCGTCGGCCTCGTACCGAGCGATACGCGGGTCGAGGGTCACGACGGCGAGGTCGGGCACGGGCACGTCGACGAGCCGTGCGAGTCCGGCCACGAGCACTTCGGCGACGAGCACCTTGAGCCCCTGGCCCGCGCCGCGGAACTTCAGCACGTAGGTGCCGTCGTCGTCGGCCTCGACGATCCCCGGCAGCGACCCGCCTTCCTTGAGCGGCGTGACGTAGCGGGTCGCGGTGAGCTGGGGGAGCACGGGCGTCAGCCTAGTGGCCGCTCCTCGTCGAGCCGTGCCGCCGCGGACCACGCCCGTCCGACGAACATCGCCGCCCCGGCGTAGAGGCACGCGAACGCGATGAGCGGCCACCAGGCGAGCCCCGACTCGGGCAGCAGCACCGCGCCGAGGGCTGCCGCCGCGACCATGCCGGCGTTGTAGACGACGTCGTAGGCCGAGAAGGCCCGGCCCAAAAGGTGGTCGGGCACGTGGGCCTGCATGAGGGAGTCGACGGTGATCTTGACGCACTGGGAGGTCAGCGCGACGGCGAACGCGACGGCGACGATGCTCCACGGCTGCAGGAAGGGGCCGAGCAGCGCGCACACGGCGGCGCCGACGGCGAGGACGCGGGAGACGAACGGCAGGGCGGTGAGGCGCGGCTCGAGCCACGGGGTGACGAAGGCGGCGGAGGCGAACCCGAGGGCCGAGGCCCCGGCCGCCACGGTGAACCCGAGCGCGCCGTGCCCCTGCTCGAACGGGCCCCGGAACAGCAGGAGCGTCTGCAGCAGCAGGAAGCCGAACGGCAGACGGGTCAGGAACACCAGCCCGAGCAGGACGCGGGCCCGGCGCGGTCCCGTGCGGACGGCCTCGACGAACCCGGACACGACCGACCGGGCGATGTGACCGAACGAGGGGGACTCGCTGACGTCGTCGGGCCCGACGTTCGGGAGGCGGGCGGCCGCCCACATCGCGACGAGCACCGCAGCCGCGCCGAGCACGACCACGACGACGTCCGAGCCCCCGGCCGCGCGGATGCCCGTGCCGATGCCACCACCGAGCAGGTAGGCGAGCGAGCCGCACGTCGGTGCGACGGAGTTGGCGCTGACGAGCTCGTCCGGCTCGACGACGTGCGGGATGGCCGAGCCGAGGCCGGCGAGGATGAAGCGGTTGACGCTGAAGACGAGCAGGACGAGCCCGAAGAAGAGTGGACCGCTCTCGGCACCGGTGACGATCGTGGCGACGCCGAGCATCGCCGCGGCGCGCACGGCCTGGCTGACGACGAGCACCCGACGGCGGTCCCACCGGTCGAGCAGCACGCCGACGAACGGTCCAAGGAGGCTGTAGGGGAGCAGCACCGTCGCGAACGCGAGCGCGATGCTGCGCGCGTCGGCGGCTTTCTCGGGGTTGAAGAGGACGTGGCTGGCCAGGGCGACCTGGAAGATGCCGTCGGCGCCCTGCGAGGTGACGCGGCTGACGAAGAGCCGTCGGAAGCGTCGCCCGTGCAACAGGCTCCAGAGCGCACGCAGGAAGGTCACGGCGGACAGCGTACGGTCGGTGTCCAGCAGACGCGGAACGGACGCGGCGCGTCCTGCTGTCGGATCGGTGAGCGACGGGTGAAGAACCGGTGGCCGCCGGGTGAATCAGCGGGCGAGTCGGCCGATGAGCGCGGCCGCGCACGCGATGCCGGCGACGGCGCTGCCGAGCAGGACCCCGCAGTCCAGCCAGTAGCTCGTCGGTGTGCCGAGCAGGAGCCCGCGCAGCGCCGACACCTCGTAGGTCAACGGGTTGACGTGGCTGACGACCTGGAGCCAGTCCGGCATGAGCTCGATGGGGTAGAGGGCGTTCGAGGCGAAGAAGAGCGGCATCGTGATCGCCTGCCCGATGCCCATGAGCCGGTCCCGCTTGAGGGCGACCCCCGCGATCGACAGCGACAGGCACGAGAAGAACGCGGCGCCGAGCATGACGACGACGACGACCCCGAGCAGGCGCACCGGGTTCCACGTCATGCCGACGCCCATGAGCGCGGCCACGACGACGACGATCGCGGCCTGGGCCACCGAGCGCACCCCAGCAGCGAACGCCTTGCCGGTCACGAGGGCGGCCCGCGGCGTCGGGGTGACGAGCAGCTTGGTCAGCACCCCAGCGTCGCGCTCCCAGATGATCTGGATGCCGTAGAAGATCGCGATGAACAGGGCCGACTGCGCGATGACGCCCGGTGCGAGGAAGTCGAGGTAGGGCACGTCGCCGGTCGGGATGGCCCGGATGCGGCTGAAGGTCGTGCCGAAGATGACGAGCCAGAGGATCGGCTGGATGGCGCGGGTCAGCAGCTCGGTGCGGTCGTGGCGCAGCTTCTGCAGCTCGACGAGGCAGAACGTGCCGACCCGGGAGACCATCAGGCGCACCCCCGCGCGGCGCACCCGCTCAGCCGAGGCGGCGCGCGGTTCGACGAGCTGTCCGGACACTGCGCAGCCCTCCCTTCTGCTCGCCCTCGAGCGTGTCGCCGGTGTGGTGACGGAAGACGTCCTCGAGGGTGGCGCCCTCACCGGCCGCGGCCTTGAGGTCGTCAGGAGCGCCGAGGGCCCGCAGCGCGCCGTGGTGCATGAGGGCGACGCGGTCGCACAGCGCGTCGGCCTCCTCCATGTAGTGCGTCGTGAGCACGACGGTCATGCCGTGGTCGCGCTGCATCTGGTCGACCCGCTGCCAGACGCTGTCGCGAGCCACCGGGTCCAGCCCCACGGTCGGCTCGTCGAGGACGAGCAGCGCCGGCTGGTTGACGAGGGCCTGGGCCAGCTCGAGGCGGCGGACCATGCCGCCGGAGTACGTCGAGGCGAGGCGGTGCTGGTCCGGTCGCAGGTCGACCATGTCCAGCACCTCGTCGACGCGAGTCGCGCGCTCGCGGCGGGGCACGTCGAAGAGGCGGGCGAACCACTCGACGTTCTCACGGCCGGTCAGCGCGCCCTCGATCGACAGCTGCTGCGGGACGTAGCCGATGAGTCGGCGGACGCGCATGGCGTCGGTGCGCACGCTGTGGCCGAAGACCTCGACCTCGCCGTCCTGGAGCGGCAGCAGCGTGTTGAGCAGACGGATCGTCGTCGTCTTGCCGGCGCCGTTCGGGCCGAGCAGGCCGAAGCATTCGCCGCGCTCGACGGCCAGGGTGAGGTCGTCGACGGCGCGGTGCTGGCCGAAGCTGTAGCCGAGGCCCCGGATGTCGAGGGCCGCGACCGCCGTCACGGCGTCACCGGGTTTCCTCGGCGGTGGCCGGGACGGGTTGCGCGCTCGTCGTGCCG
>NZ_JBDGKB010000002.1:0-316350 GCF_057656595.1 Intrasporangium sp. Soil_C_50 | reverse complement strand
AGGACGTCGTGCCGGACGTCGTGCCGGACGTCGTGCCGGACGTCGTGCCGGACGTCGTGCCGGACGTCGTGCCGGACGTCGTGCCGGACGCGTCGGGCGCGGGGAGGGAGGCCGCGACGCGGGCCAGCAGCGGCAGGGCGCGGGCGATGGCGGCCCGCTCGTCGGCGTCGAGCCCACCCAGGGCGGCAGCGGTGGCCTGGGAGCGCCGGTCACGCCAGCTCTCGAGGGCAGCGGCGGCCGACGGCGTCAGCTCGAGGCGCGCGACGCGCCGGTCGGACGCGTCGCGCAGGCGCACGAGCACCTCGAGCGAGGTCAGCTGGCCCACGAGCGTCGACACGGTGTTCGGCGCGAGGCCGAGCACCGCAGCGGCCTCGGCGACGCCGATGCCGGGGTTGCGGCGCACCACCCGCACGAGCTCGAGCTGGGCACCGGACAGGCCGAGCTCGGGGAGCGGGGTGCCGACGAGACGGCGCGAGCTGCGTCGGAAGAGGCCGACGACGTCGTGGACGTCGTCGGCGAGGCCGGCGACGGACCGGGAGGCCCGGGCGGGGCGGATCGGGTGGAGGGGATCGCTCACGAGCCGAGATTAACTCGCTGACAGAGGTTTCGACAGGGGCCGAACGGCCCCCGGACGCAGAAGACCCCGGGCCGCTTGGCCCGGGGTCTCCGGTGGTGTCGAGGGGGGGACTTGAACCCCCACGCCCGTTAAGGGCACTAGCACCTCAAGCTAGCGCGTCTGCCATTCCGCCACCCCGACAAGGTGATGAGCAAGGGGCTCGGGGAGTCCCTTGCGGCGAGGAGAACGTTACAGGGGCCCCGGCCAAAAGGCCAAACCGCCCCACCCGTCACACGGATCCGCCAGATCGGCGCCGCGCTCGACCACCTAGGCTGGCCGCATGAGCGAGCCCGCCGACCGCGCCGAGAGCACCGCCACGAGCACGACCACGATGACGCCCGAGGACGAGGTCGCCCGAATCTGCGCCGACCTCATCCGCATCGACTCGACCAACTACGGCGACGGCAGCGGGCCGGGGGAGCGCAAGGCCGCGGAGTACGTCATGGGCCAGCTCGCGGAGGTCGGTCTCGACGCCGAGCTGCTCGAGAGCGAGCCCGGCCGGGCCACCGTCGTGCTCCGCCTCGAGGGCGAGGACCCCTCGCGTCCCGGCCTCGCCGTGCACGGCCACCTCGACGTCGTGCCGGCCAACGCCGCCGACTGGCAGGTCGACCCGTTCGCCGCCGAGGAGCGCGACGGCTGCATCTGGGGCCGGGGCGCCGTCGACATGAAGGACATGGACGCGATGATCCTCGCGAACGTCCGGCATCTGGCGCGCACCGGCACCAAGCCGGCCCGCGACACGACGGTGGTGTTCTTCGCCGACGAGGAGGCCGGCGGCACGTACGGCAGCCACTGGCTCGTCGACCACCACCCCCAGTGGTTCGAGGGCGTCACCGAGGCCGTCAGCGAGGTCGGCGGGTACAGCGTCACGGTCCCGACGCCGCAGGGCGAGCGTCGCGCCTACCTGCTCCAGACCGCCGAGAAGGGCATCGCGTGGCTGCGCCTGCGCGCCCACGGGCGGGCCGGCCACGGCTCGGTCCCCAACCCCGACAACGCCATCGTCCACCTCGCCGGCGCCATCGGCCGGATCGCGGCGCACGAGTGGCCGCGGGAGTACATCGCATCGGTGCGCGACCTGCTCGACGGGCTCAGCGCCCTCACCGGCATCGGGTACGCCGACGACGACCTCGAGGAGCTGCTCGGGGTGATGGGCGGAGCCCAGGGCTTCGTGCGGGGCACGCTGCGTGACACCGCGAACCTGACGATGCTCGAGTCGGGCTACAAGCACAACGTCGTGCCGCAGACGGCGACCGCGGCCCTGGACTGCCGCTTCCTGCCCGGCCACGAGGACGACCTCATGGACACGGTCCGACGCCTCGCCGGCGAGCACGTCGACGTCGAGGTCGTGCACCGCGACGTCGCCCTCGAGGCGCCGTTCTCCGGCGACCTCGTCGAGGCGATGAAGCAGTCGCTGCTGCGTGAGGACCCCGACGCGAGCATCCTGCCCTACTGCCTGTCCGGCGGCACCGACAACAAGGCGCTCGGGCGGCTCGGCATCACCGGCTACGGTTTCGCGCCGCTGCGCCTGCCGGCCGACCTCGACTTCGCGCCGATGTTCCACGGCATCGACGAGCGCGTGCCGGTGGAGTCGCTGCGGTTCGGGGCACGTGTGCTCGGTGACTTCCTGCGCACCTGCTGAGCCGGCACCTCAGGCGGTCCGCTGGACGCGCATGATGCGGCGGCGCAGCCAGATGCGTCGGATCCCACCCTCGTAGATCACCGTGCGGGACAGCTCCCACCGGCCGTACTCCGCGTGCTCGCGGATCTGCTGCCGCGCGTCGGACTTGGACGTGCGGCGGTCGAAGGTGAGGACCCGGTACTCGTACTCCGTCATCGTGGCCCATTGTGACACCACCGAGACCCGACCGAGACCTGTCCGGGAAGAGGCACGCCGATGCTCCGCGATAGCCTCGAGCGGTACTCGCCGGCGGGGGCCGGCAGGAAGTCAGGGGAAACCGCCGCGGCCCTGCCCGGCGTCGATGGCCCAGGAGGTCAAACCACATGAAATGGAACCTGCGTCGCACCGCGGCCGCACTCGTCCTCGTCCCGGCCGTCCTCGGTGTCGCCGCGTGCGGCAAGACGGAGACCCCGGCAACGAGCAGCACCGCGCCCGCCTCGGCAGGCACCACCACGACCACGAGCGCACCGGCCGACGCCGGCGGTCCGTACAAGGACAAGGCGTCCTTCATCGCCGCGCTGAAGAAGGGCGCCGCGACCTCGACGACGGCCCACGTCACGATGACGATGCAGGCCTCCGGGCAGCAGATCCAGATGGTCGGCGACACGAAGGTCGATCCGAACAACCCGGCCATGAAGGTGTCCATGGACATGGGCAGCCAGATGAAGCTCGACATGATCCTCGTCGACAAGAAGATCTACATGAAGGGCTTCCCGGGGCTGCAGGCCGGCAAGTGGGCGGCGATCGACAGCACGTCGACGATGGGCAAGCAGCTGACCTCGTCGCTCGACCAGGCCGACCCGACCAAGATGTACGACCAGTTCGACAAGGCCGTCACCGACGTCAAGTACGTCGGGCAGGAGAGCGTCGACGGTGCGTCGATGGACAAGTACGAGCTGACGCTCGACACCTCGGCCATCGAGGGCGCCGACGCCGCCGCCAAGGGCCAGATGCCCAAGACGATCACCTACACGGCCTGGCTCGACGACCAGGACCACCTGCGTCGCGTCACCTTCGACATCTCCGGCGCCAAGGCCGACATGCACATGAGCAAGTACGGCGAGCCGGTCGACATCACGGCTCCCGCCGCGAAGGACACCGTCAAGGCGCCGATGTGACCGACGGCGCGTGCGACTGAGCCCTCGGTCCAGCGCGCTGGCACGGACGACCCCGGAGCGACCCCGTCGCACCGGGGTCGTCGCACATCCGGGAAGTCCGGGCGACGCGGCGGGCAAAGCGGTTCTCACACCCGGACGCGTCGATTACGGTCGTGGCATGACCGTCGACCCGCGTTCCGCGCTCGAGCAGCTCGTCGCAGCCCTCGAGCGCCACTACGAGGCCGCCTCCGCGAGCCGCGACCCCGACCACCCCATGGTCATCGCCGCCGCACAGGACCTCGCCGAGGCGTTCGACGACTACGACGAGGCGCTGTACGAGGCCACCGAGGTCGCGACGCCGCTGGCCATCTACGGCGACGACTTCGACGGTCACGAGGACGAGGACGGCGCCGAGGGTCGCGTCTACGCCGGGCTCGACTCCGACGAGTACGAGGACGACGACGAGGACGACGACGACGACGAGGACGACGACGACGACGACGAGGACGAGGACGACCTCGACGATGACGACGACGACGACCTCGAGGACGACGACGACTACGAGGACGACGACCTCGACGACGAGGACGACGACGAGGACGACCTCGAGTACGACGACGAGTACGACGACGAGGACGACGACGAGGACGACGGCGAGCACGACGACGACGGCCAGCCGCGTCTGGACGGGGCACACGGCACCCGTCCCGGTTTCTCCGGCGTCTGAGCCCCACCGCCGGGCCGGACGCCGCGCGTGCGGCTCTGGCGACTGACCCGGCCGGGCGCGTCGGTCAGCCGGAGACGTCCTCGAGCGCGCCGACGATCTCGGCCGGCAGGACGAGATCGAGGCTCGCCAGCGCCGTGCGCAGCTGGCTCGCCGTGCGTGCGCCGACGACCGGCGCCGCGACGGCCGGTCGGTCGCGCACCCAGGCGAGGGCCACCTCGGCGGCCGACGTGCCCAGGCCCCGGGCTGCCATGGCCACCGCATCGACGACGCCGGCGCTGTGCTCGTCGAGGAAGCGCTGGGCGAAGCCGGGGAAGTCGCTCGACGCCGCGCGCGACCCGGACGGGATGCCGGTGCGGTACTTGCCGGTGAGGACGCCGCGGCCGAGCGGCGACCACGGCAGCAGCCCGAACCCGAGGTCCACAGCCGCCGGCACCACCTCGGCCTCGGGCTCGCGGTGCACCAGCGAGAACTGGACCTCGTTGGCCACCAACGGGATCCGTGCCGACTCGAGCAGGCTGAAGGCGCGCGCGGACTGCCACCCGGAGTAGTTGGAGACGCCGACGTACCGGGCCCTGCCCGAGACCGCCGCCCACTCGAGCGCCGAGAGGGTCTCCGAGAGCGGGACGTCGTCGGACCACGTGTGCACGAGCCAGAGGTCGACGTGGTCGGTGCCGAGGCGGCGCAACGACGCGTCGAGCTGGGCCATCAGGCCGCGGCGGGAGACATCGACGCGTCGTTCACCGGACGCGCGGGAGATGCCGGCCTTGGTGCAGACGACCAGGTCGTCGCGAGGGACGACGTCGCCGATGAGACCGCCGAGGATCGTCTCGGCGTCACCGCCGCCGTACCCGAACGCCGTGTCGACGAGGTTGCCCCCGGCCTCGACGAAGGCGCGGAGGTGCTCGGCGGCGTCGTGCCGGTCGACGGCGTTGCCCCAGAGCATCGTGCCGAGCGCCAGGGGAGTGACGGTGAGACCGGACGACCCGAGACGCCTGCGCATGGAGGCACACGTTATCCGTTTCGTTCCCCGTGAGATGCGGCGACCTGCCGCCCCGGTACCGCCGCGGTACCGCCGCGGTGCCGCTGGGATGCCGCCGGGGTCGGCGACGCGTCCGGCCCGATAGCCTCGCGTCCATGAGACTCGGCGTGAACCTCGGGTACTGGGGACGCGGAACGACCGGCGAGGACATGGTCGCCGTGGCCCGGGCGGCCGACCGCCTCGGCTACGACAGCGCGTGGGTCGCCGAGGCCTACGGCAGTGACAGCGTCACCATGCTGTCGTGGATCGGGGCGCTGACCGAGCGCATCGGCCTCGGCTCGGCGGTCATGCAGATCCCGGCGCGCACGCCGGCCATGACGGCGATGACGGCCGCGACGCTCGACACCATCTCGGGGGGCCGGTTCCGGCTCGGGCTCGGGGTGTCCGGCCCGCAGGTGAGCGAGGGGTGGCACGGCGTCCGGTTCGCCCAGCCGTTGGCCCGCACCCGCGAGTACGTCGACGTGGTCCGTGCCGCGCTGCGCCGCGACGTCGTCGAGCACGCCGGGCGCCACTACCCGCTGCCGCTGCCCGACGGCCCGGGCAAGGCCCTCAAGCTCGGCACACGCCCGCTGCGAGCCGACGTGCCGGTCTACCTGGCGGCCGTCGGACCCCGCAACCTCGCCCTCACCGGCGAGATCGCCGACGGTTGGCTGGCCATCTTCTTCAGCCCCGAGCACGCCGGCGAGCACCTCGACGCCATCCGCAGCGCCCGCCGTGGCGCGGGGCGGGGCACACCCGATGACCCGATGGCCGGCTTCGACGTCGTCGCCACGACGCCGGTGGTCCTGCTCGACGACGTCGAGGCGGCGGCCGCCTACGTCCGGCCGTACTGCGCCCTCTACATCGGCGGGATGGGTTCGCGCGAGCAGAACTTCTACAACCAGCTGGCCTGCCGGATGGGGTTCGAGGACGCCGCAGCGCGCATCCAGGACCTCTACCTCGACGGCCGCCCCCGGGAGGCCGCCGAGGCCGTGCCGCTCGAGTTCATCGACGAGACGGCCCTGCTCGGCTCGCCCCAGCGCGTGGCGCGGCGCATGCAGCGCTACGCCGACGCGGGCGTCACGACGCTCGCCGTGGCGACGAGCGGCGGGATGAGCCGCGACCAGGCCCTGGCCACGGTGGAGGTGATGGCCGCCCTCGGCGGCCTGGAGGCCTCCGACGCCTGACCCCGTGACCGTCCGGCGACCGGATGTTCACCCGGTCGACGTCGTCGGAGCGTCTGACACGCAGTGACGCCCGCTAGGGTGCACGCTTGGTGCCGAGCGGCCGGACCCACCCGGGTGCGCCGACCGAGACCGTCCCCGAAACCCCGCGCAGAAGGCTGACCACGACATGGCCGACCTCAGCTACCTCGACGCCGTGATCCTCGGTGTCGTCGAGGGCCTGACCGAGTACCTCCCCGTCTCCTCGACGGCCCACCTGACGATCACCGAGAAGCTGCTCGGGCTGTCGGTCGACGACCCGGCCGTCACCGCCTACACCGCGGTCATCCAGCTCGGGGCCATCGCGGCGACGCTGCTCTACTTCTTCCGCGACATCGTCCGGTTCGTCGTCGTCTGGTTCCGGGGGCTGCTCGACGCCGACGCTCGGCACGACCCCGACTACCGCCTCGCGTGGGCGGTCGTCATCGGCTCGATCCCGGTCGGCATCGTCGGGTTCCTCGGCCGGCACGCCATCGAGGGGACGCTGCGCAGCCTCTGGGTCATCGCCGGCGCCCTCGTGCTCTGGAGCATCGTCATGGTCGTCGCCGAGCGGGTCTACGCCCGCTACGAGGCGCGCGGCCGCGTCCGCGACGAGCACTCGGTGGGCCCGGTCGACGGCCTCGTCATCGGCCTCGTCCAGTGCTTCTCGCTCATCCCCGGCGTCTCGCGGTCCGGTGCGACGATCTCGGCCGGCATCATGCGCGGCATCAACCGCGTCACGGCCACACGGCTGTCCTTCTTCCTCGCGATCCCGGCCCTGACCGCCGCCGGCCTGTTCCAGGCCGTCCAGGAGAAGGAGGGCCTGACTGCCCTCGGCCTCGGGCCCGTCGCCGTCGGCCTCGTCGTCGCCTTCGTCGTCGCGCTGGCCTCGATCGCATGGCTGCTGCGGTTCGTCGCGACGAACAGCCTCATGGCCTTCGTCTGGTACCGCGTCGCGCTCGGCCTGCTGCTGGCCGGGCTGCTCGGCGCGGGCGTCATCAGCGCCACCTGACCAGCGCCACTCGACGCTCGCCTCGGGCCGGCTCCGGGGGTGGCCCCTAGAGCCAGCCCGAGCGTTTGAAGGCCCGGTAGAGCCCGAGGCACGACGCAGCCATGACGCCGAGGGCGATGAAGTAGCCGTAGTAGAACTCGCCGCCGCTGGTGTGGAAGCTCGCGTTCAGCTCGGGGATGTTGTCGAAGTTCATGCCGTAGATCCCGGCGATCATCGTCGGCACCGCGGCGATGGCGACCCATGCCGAGATCTTGCGCATGTCCTCGTTCTGCTGGATCCCGACCGACGCGAGGTGGGCGGACAGCACGTCCGTCAGGAGGCGGTCGTAGGACTCGACATGGTCGTTGACGAGGCGCAGGTGGTCGGCGACGTCGCGGAAGAACACGAGGATCTCGGTCTTCAGGAACCGCCCGCGACCGCGCTCCATGAATGCCGCGAGGGTGTCGGCGAGGGGCTTGCTCGCCCGGCGGAACTCGAGCACCTCGCGCTTGAGGCGGTAGATGGTGTTGGCGTCGCCCTGCTGGTCCGAGCCGAGAACCTCCTCCTCGATCTGGTCGAGGTCCTTCTTGATCTCGCCGTCGACGAGCACGTAGTTGTCGACGACGGAGTCCATGACGGCGTGCAGCACGGCGAGCGGACCGTACTCCAGACGCTCCGCGTCGGCCTCGAGCCGCTGCCGGACGCCGGCGAGCGGGTTGCCCTCGCCGTGGCGGACCGTGACGACGAAGTAGTCGCCGATGAAGAGCATGACCTCGCCCGTCTCGATGTCGCTCGTCGCCTCGATGTACCGCAGCGTCTTGAGCACGACGAAGGTCGAGGTCTCGTACTGCTCGATCTTCGCGCGCTGGCGGCCGTTGACGGCGTCCTCGACGGCGAGGGGGTGCAGGTGCAGCTCCTCGTTGACGAAGTCGAACTCGGCGTCGGTGGGGTCCTTGAGACCGATCCAGAGGAACCCGTCCTGGGTGAGGCGCAGCACGTCGAGCTCGTCGCTGAGGTCGCCGCAGCCCTGCCGCCGGCCGTTGCGGTAGATGGCCTTGTCCACGATCACCCCCCTATGTCACCACGCCGCGCTGCGAGGTGACTGGAGGCTCGGCCCGTCGCCGCGTCTAGGCTGGCGATCGTGCCCACCGTCATCTTCGTGCGCCACGGCCGCTCGAGCGCCAACGTCTCCGGCACGCTCGCCGGCTGGATGCCCGGCGTCTTCCTCGACGAGACCGGCGAGGCCCAGGCCGCCTCGGTCGGGGTCCGGCTCGCCGCAGCGAGCCTGCCCGTCGCCGAGGTGGTGTCCTCGCCCCTGGACCGCTGCGTCCAGACGGCCGACCTGCTCTGCGCCCCGCTGCCCGACCGGGTCAGGCGCAGCGTCCACGAGGGACTGGGGGAGTGCCGGTACGGGGCGTGGACCGGGCGCCCCCTGTCCGAGCTGGCCCGCGAGGAGCTCTGGAAGGTCGTGCAGGACCGCCCGAGCGAGGCACGCTTCCCCGACTCCGCCCAGTACCCCGGCGAGTCGATGACCCAGATGCAGGACCGGGCGCTGCAGGCGGTCCGCGAGGTCGACGCCCGGATCCTCGAGACCCACGGCGCCGACGCGGTGTGGGTCGCCGTCTCGCACGGCGACGTCATCAAGGCCGTCCTCTCGCACGCCGCCGGTGCCCACCTCGACGACTTCCAGCGGATCAACGTCGACCCGGCGTCCGTCAGCGCGGTGCGGTACACGAGCCGGAAGCCGTTCGTCCTGCGGGTCAACGACATCGGTGGCGACCTCACCGGCCTGCGCCCGCCGCAGCGTCCGGCCGCCGACGAGGGCGACGCCGTCGTCGGCGGGGGCGCGGGAACGCCGGACGTGGTCGGATAGGGTCGTTCGCATGACGGTCCAGGACTTCGACCCCGCCGACCGGTTCGTCGCCGGCACCGTCGGACCGGCGGGACAGCGGGCCTTCTACCTCCAGGCGACCGACGGCCCCCGCGTCGTCACGGTCGGGCTCGAGAAGCAGCAGGTCGCGATCCTCGCCGACCGCATCAACGACGTCCTCGACCAGCTGGCCCCGGCGGCCGCGGTCGAGCCGGGACAGCCCGGGGGTGCCTCCGAGGACACCGACCCGCTCCGGACGCCGTTCGACGAGGACTGGCACGTGCAGACCCTCTCCCTCGCCTGGGACGAGGACCGCCAGCTCATCGTCATCGAGTGCCACGACCACGACCCCGACGAGGTCGACGACGAGGACGACGAGCCGGTCGTGCCGCTCGGTCGCAACTCGCTGCGGGTCACCCTCGGGCCGGCCGACGCACGTGCCTTCGCCCGCCGCAGCACCGCGCTCGTGTCCGCGGGCCGGCCGCCGTGCCCGTTCTGCGGCGGCCCCCTCGACCCCACGGGCCACATCTGCCCGCGGGCCAATGGCTACCGCCGCTGAGACCCACCCCGACCCGGTCGACCTGACGGGCGAGATCGAGGTGCTCGGCCGGGTGGCCGAGTCCTCCAACGTCGCCGTCGTCGCCCGTGTGTCGACGCTCCCCGGCGGGCACGTGGTCTACAAGCCGGTGCGCGGCGAGCGTCCGCTCTGGGACTTCCCCGACGGCACGCTGGCCGGCCGAGAGGTCGCGGCGAGCGTCGTGTCCGAGATCGGCGGCTGGAACGTCGTGCCGCCGACGGTGCTGCGCGACGGCCCGCTCGGCCCCGGCTCGGTGCAGCTGTGGATCGGGGACCCCTTCGACCCGGTCGCCGACGACGCCGTCGTCGACCTCGTGCCCGAGGGGCGGGCTCCGGCCGGATGGCACGCGGTGTTCGACGGGGAGACCCCGGGCGGGTCCTCGGTCACCGTCGTGCACTCCGGGGCCGACGACGTGCGCTCGCTGGCCGTCCTCGACGCCGTCATCAACAACTCCGACCGCAAGGGCTCGCACTGCCTGCGCGACGCGTCGGGGCGCCTGTGGGCCATCGACCACGGCGTCACGTTCTCGCCGGTGCCCAAGCTGCGGACCGTGCTCTGGGGCTGGGCAGGGGAGCCACTCACCGACGGTGACCGGGAGCGGCTGGCCACGTTGTCTGCCGCGCTCGAGGAGCCGGCTGAGCGGGCCCGGCTGCTGGCCCTGCTCCCCGAGGCCGACGTCGACGCCCTCGTGACCCGCGTCGAGCGCCTGCTCGCACGCGGCACCCACCCGTTCCCGAGCCCCGACTGGCCGTCGGTGCCCTGGCCGCCGCTCTGAGCGGTCCGAGCCGGGCGCACCCGCCCCGGGGGATCCGGATAGAGTCTCCGCTGTGAGAAGCTGGCCCCCGCCGTTCATCCCGCAGGTCCCCGGCAACGCCCCCGAGGTGAGGGTCCGCGACACGGCCACCGGCCAGCTCGTCCCGGCCGCCGCGGGGTCCGAGGCGACGATCTACGTCTGCGGCATCACGCCCTACGACGCGACGCACCTGGGCCATGCCGCCACCTACGTCACCTTCGACCTGCTCGGTCGCGTCCTGCGCGACAGCGGCCACACGGTCCGCTACGTGCAGAACATCACCGATGTCGACGACCCGCTGCTGGAGCGCGCCGAGCGCGACGGCATCGACTGGCGCGACCTCGCGACCCGCGAGATCGCCCTCTTCCGCGAGGACATGACGGCCCTCGGCGTCATCCCGCCCGACGAGTACCTCGGTGCGGTCGAGAGCATCCCGACGTTCGTGGGGCCCATCGAGCGGCTCGTGGCGACCGGTGCCGCGTACACGGTGCCGGCGCCCGACGCGTCCCGCGAGGGCGCCACCGACGTCTACTTCGACGTCGCCGGCGACCCCCGCTTCGGCTCGGTCAGCCACCTCGACGAGGCCGGCATGCTCGAGGTCTTCGAGGAGCGCGGCGGAGACCCCGACCGCGCCGGCAAGCGCAACAAGCTCGACGCCCTGCTGTGGCGCGCCCACCGCGAGGGCGAGCCCGAGTGGGACGGTGGCAGCCTCGGGTGGGGTCGTCCCGGCTGGCACATCGAGTGCGCGTGCATCGCCATCGACCACCTCGGCGTCCCGGTCGACGTGCAGGGCGGCGGCACCGACCTCGTCTTCCCGCACCACGAGATGAGCGCCGCGCACGCCCGCGCGCTGAGCGGCGCCCCGGCCTTCGCCGGCGCCTTCGTCCACCAGGGCATGGTCGGCCTCGACGGCGAGAAGATGAGCAAGAGCCGTGGCAACCTCGTGCTCGTCTCGCAGCTGCGCCGCGAGGGCGTCGACCCGATGGCGATCCGCCTGGCGCTGCTGTCGCGCCACCACCGTGACGACTGGATGTACGACGACGCGATGCTCGTCGACGCGCAGCAGCGCCTCGACACGTGGCGCAAGGCTTTGTCCGGCAACGGCGGTCCCGTGGCGGACCAGACCGTCGAGGACATCCGGGCTGCGCTCGCCGACGACCTGGACAGCCCGCGGGCCCTCGAGGCCGTCGACCGCTGGGCGGCCCAGGCGCTGACCCGCGGCGGCGACGACCCGGGCGCCCCGGGCGTCCTCGGGCGCGCGCTCGACGCCCTCCTCGGCGTCCGTCTCTAGGCCGATCGAAAGAGCAGCTCGTCCTGTCGCGCACGACTGCGCGGTCCCGCGTGCGGGGACGAGCTGCTCCGTCGATCGTCAGCGGCCGCGCTGGTCGTCGTCGCGACCGCGCAGGTAGCGCTCGAACTCGCGGGCGATCGCGTCGCCGCTCGCCTCCGGCAGCTCGGCGGTGTCCTGCGCCTCCTCGAGCGACTGCACGTACTCGGCGACCTCCTCGTCGGACTGCGCGAGCTCGTCGACGCCCCGCTCCCATGCTCGGGCGCTCTCCTCGAGCTCCTCGTGCGGCACCGTGACGCCGAGCAGCGACTCGACGCGACGCACGAGGCTGAGCGTGGCCTTGGGGGAGGGCGGACCACCCGCGTAGTGCGGGACGGCGGCCCAGGCCGACACCGTCGGGATGCCCGTGTCGCTGGCCGTGGCGCTGACGACACCGACGATGCCCGTGGGCCCCTCGTACCGGCTGGCCTCGACGTCGAAACGGTGCATGGCCGCCTCGTCCTCGGCGGTGGCGGTGACGGGGATCGGGCGGGTGTGCGGCACGTCGGCGAGCAGGGCCCCGAGCGTCACGATCGTCGTGACACCGAGCTGCTGGGCCAGCTCGAGCAGCTCGATGGTGAAGGCCCGCCAGCGCATCGAGGGCTCGATGCCCTGCACCAGGACGACGTCGCGGTCGAAGCCGGTGTCGGTGGCGATGAGGATGCGGGTCGTGGGCCAGGTGAGGATCCGGCGGCCGTCCTCGAGGGACACCCGCGGCCGGTTGACCTGGAAGTCGTAGTAGTCCTCGGGGTCGAAGGCGGCGACCAGCTCGGCGTCCCACACCTCCGAGAGGTGACGCACGGCGCTCGAGGCCGCCTCGCCGGCGTCGTTCCAGCCTTCGAAGGCCGCGATGAGCACCGGGTCGTTGAGCTCCGGCACGTCCTCGAACTCCAGCACCTTGCCTCCTTCGTCGCGACCGCACCTGCGACCACACCGCCAGCCTATGCCGTGGTGCGGACCCCGTGCCCGCACTCCGGGCGCCGACGCGCCCGTCGGCCGGGGTCCGTAGAATTCGGTCGGTCCAACGTCACGCGCGCCCGATCTCCGGCCGCCCGCCGATAGGAGACCCCTTGACCCAGTCGTCGCAGGTTCGACCCGACGCCACCGACAGCCTCACCGCCATGCTCCGCGAGCGGATCATGGTCCTGGACGGCGCGATGGGCACGGCGATCCAGCGCGACCGGCCCGACGAGGCCGGCTACCGGGGCGAGCGGTTCAAGGACTGGCACACCGACGTCCAGGGCAACAACGACCTCCTCTCGCTCACGGCGCCCGAGATCATCGCCGGCATCCACCGCGAGTACCTCGAGGCCGGCGCCGACATCATCGAGACGAACACCTTCAACGCCACGGCGATCTCGCTGTCCGACTACGGCATGGACGAGCTCGCCTACGAGATCAACCACGCGTCGGCCGCGCTCGCCCGACGCGAGGCCGACGCCATGAGCGCCCGCACGCCGGGGCGTCCGCGCTGGGTGGCCGGCGCGCTCGGCCCGACCTCGCGCACCGCGTCGATCTCGCCGGACGTCAACGACCCCGGCGCGCGCAACGTCACCTTCGACGACCTCGTCACCGCCTACCTCGACGCCGCCCGTGGGCTCGTCGACGGCGGGAGCGACCTGCTCTTCGTCGAGACGATCTTCGACACCCTCAACGCCAAGGCGGCGATCTTCGCCGTCGAGCAGCTCTTCGAGGAGCGCGGCCGGCGCTGGCCCGTCGTCGTCTCGGGCACCATCACCGACGCGTCGGGGCGCACCCTGTCGGGGCAGGTGACCGAGGCGTTCTGGAACTCGGTCCGCCACGTGCGCCCGCTCGCCGTGGGCCTCAACTGCGCGCTGGGCGCCAAGGAGATGCGTCCGTACATCGCCGAGATGGCGCGGGTCGCCGACACGTTCGTCTCCTGCTACCCGAACGCCGGGCTGCCCAACGCCTTCGGCGAGTACGACGAGGCGCCGGAAGAGACGGCCGGGATCCTCGCGGAGTTCGCCGACGCCGGCTTCGTCAACCTCGTCGGGGGTTGCTGCGGCACGACACCGGAGCACATCGCCTCGATCGCCAAGGCCGTCGACGGCAAGACCCGCCGCGAGGTCGCCGTCCCGGAGGCGGCCCTGCGCCTGAGCGGCCTCGAGCCGTTCACGATCGACGCCGACAGCCTGTTCGTCAACGTCGGCGAGCGCACGAACATCACCGGGTCGGCCCGCTTCCGCACCCTCATCAAGGACGGCGACTACGACGCTGCGCTGTCGGTCGCGGCCCAGCAGGTCGAGAACGGCGCCCAGGTCATCGACGTCAACATGGACGAGGGCATGATCGACGGGGTCGCGGCGATGGAGCGCTTCCTGCGCCTCGTCGCGAGCGAGCCCGACATCAGCCGGGTGCCCGTCATGGTCGACTCGAGCAAGTGGGAGGTCATCGAGGCGGGCCTCAAGCAGGTCCAGGGCAAGGCCATCGTCAACTCGATCTCCCTCAAGGAGGGCGAGGAGCCCTTCCTCCGACAGGCACGCCTGGTTCGCCGCTACGGGGCGGCCGCGGTCGTCATGGCCTTCGACGAGGACGGCCAGGCCGACTCCCTCGAGCGCCGCACCCAGATCTGCGAGCGGGCCTACCGCATCCTCACCGAGCAGGTCGGCTTCCCGCCTGAGGACATCATCTTCGATCCCAACGTCTTCGCCGTCGCCACCGGTATCGACGAGCACGCCTCGTACGGAAGGGACTTCATCGAGGCAACGCGCTGGATCAAGGAGAACCTGCCCGGCGCGCGGGTCTCCGGCGGCATCTCGAACGTGTCCTTCAGCTTCCGCGGCAACAACCCGGTCCGCGAGGCGATCCACGCCGTCTTCCTCTACCACGCGATCGCCGCGGGCCTCGACATGGGCATCGTCAACGCCGGTGCGCTGGCCGTCTACGACGAGGTCGACCCGGAGCTGCGCGAGCGCATCGAGGACGTCGTGCTCAACCGCCGGCCCGACGCCGCCGAGCGGCTGCTCGAGATCGCCGAGGAGTACAACAAGACGGGCGAGGCCGCCGAGGTCAGCGAGGAGGAGTGGCGCGCCCTGCCTCTCGGCGAGCGCATCACGCACTCCCTCGTCAAGGGCATCGACGCGCACATCGAGGCCGACACCGAGCTGCTGCGCGCCGAGATCGCCGAGCGCGGCGGGCGGCCCATCGAGGTCATCGAGGGCCCGCTCATGGACGGGATGAACGTCGTCGGCGACCTCTTCGGCGCCGGCAAGATGTTCCTGCCCCAGGTGGTCAAGAGCGCGCGCGTCATGAAGAAGGCCGTCGCCTACCTCATCCCGTACATCGAGGAGGAGAAGGCGCGCGACCCCGAGCTGGCCAGGCAGAAGGACACCAACGGCACGATCGTCATGGCGACGGTCAAGGGCGACGTCCACGACATCGGCAAGAACATCGTCGGCGTCGTCCTGCAGTGCAACAACTACGAGGTCATCGACCTCGGCGTCATGGTGCCGGCGCAGAAGATCCTCGACGCGGCCAGGGAGCACGACGCCGACCTCATCGGCCTGTCGGGCCTCATCACCCCGTCACTCGACGAGATGGTCGGGTTCGCCGCCGAGATGCAGCGCACCGGCATGACGATCCCGCTGCTCATCGGCGGCGCGACGACCTCGCGCGCGCACACCGCGGTCAAGGTCGACCAGCGCTACGACGGGCCGGTCGTCTGGGTCAAGGACGCGTCGCGCTCGGTGCCGGTCGCGGCCGCGCTGCTCTCCGACGAGCAGCGCCCGCGCCTCATGGAGCAGGTCAGGGCCGACTACGACGCGCTGCGGGCCCGTCACTCGGCCAAGACCGAGCGCAAGCTGCTGAGCCTCGAGGCAGCGCGCGAGCGTCGGACACCGATCGACTGGAGCGGCTACCGGCCCCCGCACCCGCACCTGCTGCTGCAGCAGGAGAAGGACGTCTCGACGATCACCCGCTCGCGCACGACCCCGCAGCACGTGCGCGTCCTGCACGACTACCCGCTCGGTGAGCTGCGGCGGTACATCGACTGGTCGCCGTTCTTCTCCGCGTGGGAGCTCAAGGGCACCTACCCCGACATCCTCAACAACCCGGCGAGCGGTCAGGCCGCCCGCAAGCTGTTCGAGGACGCCCAGGCGATGCTCGACCGGATCGAGCAGGAGCGCTGGCTCACCGCCAACGCCGTCCTCGGCTTCTTCCCGGCCAACGGTGTCGGGGACGACATCGAGGTGTACGCCGACGAGAGCCGCGGTGAGCCGCTCGCCGTGCTGCACCACCTGCGTCAACAGGGCGAGCACCGGGCCGGCGTGCCGAACCGGTCCCTCGCCGACTTCGTCGCACCCAAGGGAACCCGCGACTGGGTGGGCGGCTTTGCCGTCACGGCCGGCCTCGGCAGTGCCGAGCGCGTCGCGCAGTTCCGCAAGAGCCTCGACGACTACGACGCCATCCTGCTCGAGGCTCTCGCGGACCGGCTCGCGGAGGCCTTCGCGGAGCGGCTGCACGAGCGCGTCCGCAGGGAGTTCTGGGGCTATGCGCCCGACGAGCACCTCGACAACGCGGCGCTCATCAAGGAGCAGTACGCCGGCATCCGCCCCGCTCCGGGCTACCCGGCCTGCCCGGAGCACACCGAGAAGCAGACGCTGTGGAGCCTGCTCGACGTCGAGGCCCGCACCGGCATCTCGCTCACCGAGAGCATGGCGATGTCGCCCGGGGCGTCGGTGTCGGGCTGGTACCTCTCCCACCCCCAGTCGCAGTACTTCGTCGTCGGGCGCGTGGACCGGGACCAGGTGGCCGACTACGCCGAGCGCAAGGGCTGGACCCTCGCCGAGGCCGAGCGCTGGCTCTCGGCCAACCTCGCCTACGATCCGGAGGACTGACCTCGTGAGCGCCCCTGCTGCCCCCGCCCAGACGGAACGCCCCGCCCTGCCCGCGGCCGTCCTCTGGGACATGGACGGCACCCTCGTCGACACCGAGCCGTACTGGATCCAGGCCGAGCACGAGCTCGTGGCCGCGCACGGTGGCGTCTGGACCGACGAGTACGCCCACCAGCTCGTCGGCAACGCCCTCGAGGTGTCGGCCCAGCTCATCATCGACCAGTCCGGCATCCCGCTGACCGTGCCGGAGATCGTCGATGCCCTCCTCGAGCGGGTCATCGCCCAGGTCGAGCAACGCGTGCCGTGGCGTCCCGGGGCCCGCGATCTGCTCCTCGAGCTGGGGTCGCTCGGGGTGCCCAACGTCCTCGTGACGATGTCGTGGCGCTCCCTGGCCGAGATGGTGGTGCGCAACCTGCCCGACGGCGCGTTCGAGGCGCTCGTCACCGGCGACGAGGTGAGCCACGGCAAGCCCCACCCGGAGCCCTACCTCGCGGCTGCGCGGCTGCTGGGGGTCGACCCGGCCGACTGCGTCGCCATCGAGGACTCGCCGGCCGGCGTGCGCTCGGCGGCCGCCGCGGGGGTGCCCACCATCGCGATCCCGCACGTCGTCCCGGTGCCGACGGTGCAGGGCGCCGTTCGCATCGACACGCTCGCCGGCGTCGGCGCCGGCGACCTCACCGGCATCGTGTCCGCGGTGCGCCTCCCGTCCTGACGCCGGTCCTGCGGTCCGCGGGTTTCGGCGCTCTGACGCTCACTGCCGGGCGTGTCTCGAGGCGGCTCGGTCGGCACGGTTGCACTCCTCCTGCGAGCCGAAACGGACTGTGGTCCAAGCGAATTGGGTGTGGACAAGCCTTTCCCTGTTGTTCGAACACCTGTACGATAGGGGCATGTCGCAGGCAGTGATCGAGCAGGACTGGGACCTCGTCGCGTCCCTGGCTGCCGACCTGCACGACGCCCACGGCCGACTGGTGGATGCGGTGGCGGTGGCGCTGGTGGAGGGGTCGTGGCAGGCGGCCGGGATCCGCTCGCCGGAGCACTGGCTTGTGGTCCGCGCGGGTTTGTCGCGGGGGCACGCCGCGGCGGTGGTGCTGATGGCCCGCCGGGCCGGTGAGCTGCCGCAGACGGCGGCGGCGCTGCGGGAGGGGCGGATCAGCCTGGACCAGGCCGCCGTCGTGGCCCGGCACGCCCCGGCCGCGTTCGATGCCACGGTGGCGCAGTTCGCCCAGTACGCGACGGTGCCGCAGCTGCAGCGCTCGGTCGCCCGGTACGACTTCACCCTCGAGCCGCGGACCTTCGACGAGGAGGGCCGACTCCTACCCGCCGAGGTGACCGCTGCTGGGGAGGACGGCGACGAAGCGGAGGCGTCGGCGCGCCCGCCGGCACCGGTCGAGCCGGCGTCGCTGAGCATGGGCGTCGACGCGGACGGCCGGTTCCGGCTGCGGTACGACGCGCCCGCCGAGGTCGGCGAGCTCGTGAGGGCCGCGTTGGCCGAGGCGAAGGACCACCTGTTCCACACCGTCACCGACACCACCCACACCAGCCAGGGGGACGACGACCAGCACCGGCAGGACCCGTACGCCGACCCGGCCACCACACCCGGCCCGCGCCGCATCACCTGGGCCGATGCCCTCGTGCTGCTCGCGACCCGGTCCCTGGATGCCGGAACCGAACAGACCCCGGCGCGGCGGGCCCGGTACCGGGTCCAGGTCCACCTCGACACCAACGGCGGGTGGCTCACCGGCAGCCCGCGCCTGCCGCGGCACGTCGTGGACGGCCTGACCTGCGACGGGGCCCTGGTCCCGGTCTGGGAGACGCACGGGCACCCGGTCAACGTCGGGCGCACCCACCGCGTCGTCCCGCACCGCACCCGCATCCTCGTCCTGGACCGGGACCGCGGCTGCCGGTTCCCCGGCTGCCCGGTCACCTCGGCCGACTACCTCGAGGTCCACCACCGGGTGCACTGGCGCGACGGCGGGCTGACCGACCTGGACAACCTGCTGTGCCTGTGCACCTTCCACCACGACAGCCACCACCGCGGCGACTACACCATCACCGGCGACCCCACCCGAGAAGCCGGGCTCCGGTTCCAGACCCGGCAAGGCTGGCCCATCGGACCACCGGCCAGATCACCAAAGCCGTCGCCAGACCCACCCGTCGGCGCGTCGACCCGGCCCCGCCGACCACGACCCCGTCTCGGCCGCACCTATCCCGCCCCGACCGGCGGCACCCTGCACCTGCACCTCGTCGACCTCCACCCCTCCGGGGCGTCGCCGCCTCCGGGCTGAGGAGAGGCCCTTCCGGACGTGTGTTCGCGCAAAGGCCGAGCTGCGTCTGGATCAGAGATATCGTCCCGAGGCATGGACATGCTCAGGGGCGAGCAGATCGCCGAAGCCAACCTGACCGACTGGCGCAAGCTGGCCCAGGGGCTGCACGCCCGGTTCCTGGTCAGCAGCTTCGGGAGCGGCGCGCGGTTCATCACCGCGGTGGGCGAGGCGGGCGACGCGGTCGGACACCATCCCCGGGTGTCGATCGGAGCGGGGTACGTGGACCTCGAGCTGGTCACGGACGACGCCATCTACCGCGACGACGAGGGCACCGAGCACGTCGTCGAATGGGTGACCCAGCAGGACGTCGACCTGGCCCGCCGCATCACCGAGATCGCGGCAGACCACGAGATCGGCGCCGACCCGGGCGCGGTCAGCGAGATCGAGCTCGGCCTCGACACCACGCGCTCTGCGACGATCGCCCCGGTGTGGGCTGCCCTGCTGACCGGGAGCCCGGAGTCCCAAGGCCTCGGGACACCCAGCGACGAGATCCGGGACGCCACGGGGCGGGTGCCGAACCTGTGGTTCGGCGACGTGGAGGAAGGCGATGGTGAGCGCCCACGGTTCCACGTCGAGGTCTACGTGGCGCCGGAGACGGCCGAGCACCGGCTCGCTGCCGTCCTCGCCGCGGGAGGGACCATCGTCGATGACAGCGACGCCCCTTCGCTCACCGTGATCGCCGACCACGACGGCAACAGGGGAGTCCTGTGCGTCGACACATCCGCGGCCCCGAAGAAGGACTGAGGCGCAACACCGGTTGCGGCTCGGCCGCGGCACCCTGATCATTCGCAGGTGAACGAGACGACCGCCGCCGCGAGGGTGAGACGCGCCGTCCGGGCCGTCATCTTGGCCGATGACGACCGGATCCTGCTGTGCCGCTTCAGCTTTCCGCATCCGGCCGTTCCGGCGGGCGCAACGGTCGTGTGGGCCGCCCCTGGCGGCGGCGTCGAGCCCGGTGAGCTGCCGCTGGAGGCACTGCGCCGCGAGCTGCTCGAGGAGACGGGTCTGGTCCTCGCCGCCGACCCGCCGCACGTCTGGCACCAGGAGGTCGCCGTCGCCGGTCAGGCGGACGGCTACGACCGGCTGGTCAACGACTACTTCCTCGTCCGCACGTCGCACTTCGACCCCCGAGGCGCGTTCTCCGACGAGGAGCTCGCCGCCGAGCACATCAGCGGGATGCGGTGGTGGCGGCATGCGGACATCGCCGACTACGGCGGCACCGACCTGTTCTCACCCCGCGACATCGTCACGCCGCTGGCGGGGCTGATCGCCGGTGCCATCCCGCCCGCCCCGGTGGTGCTCGGCCTGTGATCTCAGGGCCTTCCTGACGCCGGCACGGCAGCGCAACGCCGGCCCCGGCAGGCGTGAGCTTCCGGACGCAGAACGTCCGCAAGCCGGAGTACGTTGCCGCCATGTCCGACTTCACGATCAAGGCGCTCACCCCGGAGACATTCGGTGACTTCGCTGCCCTCGTCGAGCGGAACAAGGGCATGTTCGCCAGCTGCTGGTGCACCCACTTCCATCCCGCGTGCGCCGAGAAGGGCCAGACCGTCGAGGGCAACAGGGCCCTCAAGCAGCGCCTCGTCGACGACGGGATCGCGCACGCCGCGCTGGTCTATGACGGCGACAGAGCCGTCGCCTGGGCCGAGTACGGGTCACCCGAGGAGCTGCCGAACATCCACCACCGCAAGGAGTACGTCGCCACGGCCGAGCGGCTGCCCGACTACCGCGTCACGTGCATCCAGGTCGAGCGCGACCACCGCGGGCAGGGCCTGGCGGCGGTCGCCCTGCGCGGCGCCGTCGATCTCATCGCGCAGGCCGGTGGCGGCCTCGTCGAGGGCTACCCCCACGACACCGGTGGGGTCCGGAAGAAGAACTCGTCGTTCCTCTACAACGGCACCCGCACCATGTACGAGCGCGAGGGCTTCACCTACGACCGGCCCAAGGGTCAGGGCAACTGCGTCATGGTGCGCGACGTGGCTCCGAGCCCGCGCGACTGAGAGGCCCGGCGCTCGACCGCCGCACGACGCCGTCAGCCGGGCGGTCTCCCCACGTGGCGTCAGCGACCGCGACGCCGGCTGCGGGTGGCGCCGCGGCGAGGTGCAGCGCCGCGCTGGGGCAGCGTGCGACCCGAGCCCCGGCGTCGGCCGCCCTTGTCGCTCTTGCCCCCCGACGCGTCCTTGCCGCCTGTCGTGTCCTTGCCGCCCGCCGTGTCCTTGCCGCCCGAGGCGCGTGATGCGTCGGCATCGCTCGGCACGGCTGCGCCGCGGCTGCTGTTCTCCGTGCGCCCGCGGACGATCCCGATGAACACCTCGATACCGGGGTCCGGGTCCTCCATCGCCCAGGCCAGACCGATCCGCGAGGCGGCGACGCCGTGGACCGGGCGGTGCACCACGTCCTTGCGGTGGTGCAGCCGCGCGACGGACAACGGGAGGATCGCGATCCCGGCGCCGGACGCGACGACCTCGACGACCTCGGCGTCCGTCATCCGCGGCATGCCGGCGGCCCGCTCTCGGGCGTCGGGCGTCGCGACGGCCGCCCACTCGGGTACCGCCTCCAGGCCCTGCACGAGCACCTCCTCTGCGAGGTCCGCGACGTCGACCTCCTCGAAGGCCGCGAGGACGTGCTCGCGCGAGGCGACGACGACCGGGACCTCCTCGTAGAGGGGGATGAGGTGCAGGCCGCCACGGTCGACGGGCAGCCGCACCAGGGCCATCGAGGCCTCGGCTGCGCGGACTGCGTCGAGCTGCACATCGGTGGTGACCGGCACCAGCTCGAGGGCCCGGTCGGCGACACGTCGCTCCCAGCGCCTGGCCCACTTGTCCGGCGAGACGCCGGCGACGAAGTCGACGCGGAAGGCGTCGGTCATGGCGTGCTCCTCAGCTGTGGCGTGCGGGTCGGGCGGACCGGGTGGACGGTGACGAGGCTAGTGCAGGTGCCGGGGACCTCAGCGGTGCTGGGCGGTCCAGGCACCGGCCGCTGCGGCCTCGGCGAGCAGCTCGGCGAGGGCTTCGTGGTCGTCTCGGACGAGCCCGGTGGTCACGCGGACGTGCCCGCCGTGGCGTGCGGCCGCGCCACCGTTCTCGACGGAGAACGGCGAACCAGGCGACACGGCGATGCCCTGGCTCGCGAGGCGCAGCACCGCGGCGGCCTCGTCGCGCACCGGTACCCAGATGTTGAGGCCCTCGGTGCCGGGGACCTCGACCCCGAGCGATGCCAGGCGGTCGACGACGAGCTCACGCCGGCGCGCGTACTCCGCGCGGGCGCGGTCGACCGAGCGGACGGCGTCCGGGTCGGTGAGCAACCCCGCGAGGACACGCTGGAGCAGTCGGCTCGACCAGCCCTGTCCGAGCGACCGGGCGTGGCGGAGCGGGGCGAGCAGGGCGCCGGGACCGCTCATCGCGGCGAGGCGCAGGTCGGGGCCGTGCGACTTGCTGAAGCTGCGCACGTGGAGCACCTGTTCGGGCACCCACGTGCCGAGACTCGTCGGCGCGGAGCTGGCCACGGGGCCGCTCGAGTCGTCCTCGACGATGACGAGGTCGCGGCCGCGGACGAGCCCCGCCAGGCGTCGGGCCCGGGTCGGCGACATCGAGACCCCGGTCGGGTTCTGCCCGCGCGGCTGGAGGAAGACGGCGGCCGGGCGGCGGTCCAGCGCCTGCTCGAGCGCCTCGACGTCGAGTCCCGTGGCATCGAGGGGCACTCCGACGACCTCGACGCCGCGGTCCTCGAGCAGGTCGAGCAGAGGCGGGAAGCCGGGGTTCTCGACGACCACGGTGTCGCCGGGGCGCAGGAGGGTGCGCGAGACGATGTCGAGCGCGTCCATCGCGCCGTCGACGACGAGCAGGTCCTCCGGGGTGTAGGGCCAGTCGGCGAGGAGCACCTCCCGCAGCTGCGGCAGCACCGGGTCGTCGAGGTAGCTGCTCGGCGCGCGCGGCTCCTCCAGGCCCGACAGCACTCCGGCCAGGGACGGCAGCAACGCGGCGTCGGGGATACCCGTGGACAGGTCGAGGCTGACGGGGGAGTCGTGCCGCAGCGCGCGCGTGTACCGCTCGCCGCCCCGACGCGTCTGCGCCACGGTGGTGCCGCGTCGGCCGTCGGCGCGGATCGTGCCGGAGCGCGAGAGCAGCTGCCAGGCCGCGCTCACGGTCGTCGGCGACATCATCAGCTCCTGGGCCACCTGCCGGATCGGCGGCAGCTGGTCGCCGGGTCCGAGCCGGCCGTCGCGGATCGCTCGGGACACCGCCTGGGCCAGACCCTTGGCGGTCGGGTGCTCGAGGCGCTCCTCGAGGTCGGAGATGACGGCACGCACCTCTGTAACGTAGCAATGAACCCTTTGTGTGGCACGGTGTTGGAACGTAACGTGACAGCCATGACGACTCAGGCAGTGACCGCCATCGACCACTGGATCTCCGGGGCCCGCGTCGCGGGCACGTCCGGGCGCACCGCGCCGGTGCACGACCCGGCGACCGGCGTCCGCACCGGTGAGGTGCCCCTCGCCTCCGCCGCCGAGATCGACGCCGCGGTCAAGACCGCCGTCGCCGCCGCGCGCGACTGGCGCACCAGCTCGCTGAGCAAGCGCGCCGCCGTCCTCTTCGCCTTCCGCGAGCTGCTCCACGACCGCACCGACGAGCTGGCCGCGATCATCACGGCCGAGCACGGCAAGGTGCTCTCCGACGCGGCCGGCGAGATAGCCCGCGGCCTCGAGAACGTCGAGTTCGCGACTGGGGTGCCGCAGCTGCTCAAGGGCGGCTTCTCCGAGCAGGCCTCGGCGGGTGTGGACGTCTACAGCATCCGCCAGCCACTCGGCGTCGTCGCCGGTATCACGCCGTTCAACTTCCCCGCGATGGTGCCGCTGTGGATGTGCGCCAACGCCATCGCCTGCGGCAACGCCTTCGTGCTCAAGCCGAGCGAGAAGGACCCGTCGGCAGCGCTCTTCCTCGCCGAGCTCTGGAAGGAGGCGGGCCTGCCCGACGGCGTCTTCACCGTCGTCCACGGTGACAAGGAGGCCGTCGACGCGCTCCTCGACCACGAGGACGTCGCCGCCGTCAGCTTCGTGGGCTCGACGCCCATCGCCAAGTACATCTACGAGCGCGGCACGGCCAACGGCAAACGCGTCCAGGCGCTCGGCGGCGCGAAGAACCACGCGCTCGTGCTGCCCGACGCCGACGTCGACCTCGCGGCCGACTCCATCGTCTCGGCCGCCTACGGCGCCGCGGGGGAGCGGTGCATGGCGCTCTCGGTGGCGGTGGCCGTGGGCGACGTCGGCGACCGTCTCGTCGCAGCGGTCGCCGAGCGCATCCCCGGCCTGACGGTCGGCAACGGCGCCGAGCCCGGCACCGACATGGGGCCGCTCATCACGGCCGAGCACCGCGACAGGGTCGCCGGCTACGTCGCGGCGGGCGCGGAGTCGGGTGCGACGGTCGTCGTCGACGGCCGCACCAGCGAGGTGCCCGCCGACGGCTACTTCCTCGGCATGACCCTGCTCGACGACGTCACCCCCGACATGACCGTCTACCGCGACGAGATCTTCGGCCCGGTCCTGTCGGTCGTCCGCGTCGACACCTACGAGGAGGGCCTGGCCCTCATCAACCGCAACCAGTACGCCAACGGCACGGCGATCTTCACCCGCGACGGCGGCGCGGCCCGCCGGTTCCAGAACGAGGTCGAGGTCGGCATGGTCGGCATCAACGTGCCGATCCCGGTGCCCGTCGCCTACTACTCCTTCGGCGGCTGGAAGGACTCGCTCTTCGGCGACACCCACATGTACGGCCCGGAGGGGGTCAGCTTCTACACGCGCGGCAAGGTCGTGACCCAGCGATGGCCCGACCCGGCCACCTCCAGCGTCGACCTCGGCTTCCCCCGGACCCGCTGACCGCCGACCACCTCGGAGAGGACCACCCACCATGACCGAACTCGACCACCGCTCCGTCATCGGCGAGCAGCTCGACGCCATGGGCGAGGCCGACGTCCGTGCTCTCGACCGCGGGCACGTCTTCCACTCCTGGTCCGCCCAGGCACTCATCGACCCGCTCCCCATCGCCCGGGCGCAGGGCTCCTACTTCTGGGACTACGCCGGCACGCGGTACCTCGACTTCAGCAGCCAGCTCGTCAACGTCAACATCGGCTACCAGCACCCCAAGGTCGTCGCCGCGATCCAGGAGCAGGCGGCGCGTCTCACGACGATCCAGCCGTCCTTCGCGAACGACGCCCGCAGCGAGGCCGCCCGCCTCATCACCGAGGTCGCGCCCGAGGGTCTCTCGGCCGTGTTCTTCACCAACGGCGGGGCCGAGGCCAACGAGAACGCCATCCGGATGGCCCGCCTGCACACCGGACGGCACAAGGTGCTCGCCACCTACCGCAGCTACCACGGCGCGACCGCCGGATCGATCACGCTGACCGGCGACCCGCGTCGCTGGCCGTCCGAGCCCGGCTACCCCGGCATCGTCCACTTCTGGGGTCCGTACACCTACCGCTCGGCGTTCCACTCCGAGAACGACGAGCAGGAGCGCGACCGCGCCCTGCGGCACCTGCGCGACACCCTCATGGTCGAGGGGCCGCACACCGTCGCGGCGATCATCCTCGAGACCGTCGTCGGCACGAACGGCATCCTCGTCCCGCCGGACGGCTACCTGCAGGGCGTGCGCGACATCTGCGACGAGTTCGGGATCATGCTCGTCGCCGACGAGGTCATGGCCGGGTTCGGCCGGTGCGGCGAGTGGTACGCCGTGGACCACTGGGGCATCCGGCCCGACCTCATCACCTTCGCCAAGGGCGTCAACTCCGGCTACGTGCCGCTCGGTGGCGTCGTCATCTCCGACGAGGTCCGCGCCTCCTTCGAGACGCGCGCCTACCCGGGCGGCCTCACGTACTCGGGTCACCCGCTCGCGTGCGCGTCGGCCGTCGCGTCGATCAACGCCTTCCGCGAGGAGGGCATCATCGAGAACGCCCGGATGCTCGGCACCGACGTGATCGGGCCCGCGCTGGCCGAGCTGGCCGCGAAGCACCCGAGCGTCGGCGAGGTACGCGGGCTCGGAGTCTTCTGGGCGCTCGAGCTGGTCCGCGACCGCGACACCCGCGAGCCGCTCGTGCCGTTCAACGCCGCCGGCGACGCCGCACGGCCGATGACGGCGTTCGCGGCCGCGTGCAAGGAGCGCGGCCTGTGGCCGTTCACCCACTTCAACCGGACGCACGTCGTGCCGCCGTGCACGACCACTCCCGACGAGGTCCGCGAGGGGCTGGCGATCCTCGACGAGGCGCTGTCGGTCGCCGACGAGTTCACGGACTGAGAGGCACCACCCGCCCGGTCGACGCGTCCGCGTCAGCCGGGCTGGACGCGTCGGGCAGGTGGGACGCGTCCGGCGGGGCCTCGCGGGACGCCGTGGGGGAGGATGCCGCCGGTTCACACACCTCGCGCATCCACAGCTCGACGTTGAGCAGCCGCCAGAACACCATCGAGTCGTAGGAGCCCTTGCCGGCCAGCCACTCGTCGTAGGCGGCGACCACGGCGTCGGCATCGAACCACGGCCGGCTCCGGAAGCTCTCGGAGGTGAACACGTCGCGCATCAGCCCCGGCGACTGGCGGAACCAGTCGTCCTGGGGCGTGGTGAACCCGATCTTGTTGCGGCGGCGCGTGATCGAGGCCGGTAGGAGGCCGGTGACGGCCTCGCGGAGCATGCGCTTGTTCCACCCGCCGCCGACGACGGACGCATCGGGCTGGTCGAAGACGAACCGGACGAGGTCGACGGACAGGAACGGCACGCGGCCCTCGAGCGAGAAGCGCATGGTGTTGCGGTCCTCGTAGCGCAGCAGGGACGGGATCGAGCCCACGAAGAGGTCGTGCACGAGGCGCTCGCGCAGGTTGGCGCCCTTGGGGGAGTACGTCTCCTGGCGGTGGTCCTGCACGAACCCGGGCGACAGGAGGGGACCCACGGACGCGTCGTGCCCGGTGGGCAGCAGCCCGCGGACACGGATCCGGGCGAGGCCGCGAAGCACGTCCTGGTGGGCGGCGGCCTCGCGCAGGCCGCGGAGCGGGTGCCGGCGGACGAGGTCGCGCAGGTGGACCACGGCCTGGGGCACGTAGCCGGCGAGGATCTCGTCGGCGCCCTGGCCGTCGAGCATGACGGTCACGTGCGACGAGGCCGCGCGCATCACCTGGTACTGGGCGTAGGGGCCGGACGAGACGACCGGCTCCTCCTGGGTGCGCACGAAGTCGACGAGGTCGGCTGCGAACTCGGACGCGGTCGGGGCCACGAGGTGCCGGTCGACGCGGTCGGTACGCCCCTCGAGGGCGTCGTCGACCCACTTGCGCTCATCGTTGCGGTGCCCGGGGAACACGGCCGAGAAGGTCCGCTGGCGAACACCGACCGCGCGGGCCGAGGGTTCTGGCAGCAGCTCGTCCACCAGCGCCGCGACAGCCGAGCTGTCCAGACCGCCGGACAGCGACGTGCCGACCGGCACGTCCGAGGCCAGCCGCAGGCGCACCGACTGCGTCAGCACGTCGCGGAAGCGGCGCGAGATCTCGGGGCTGTGCGGTCGCTCGCGTGAGACCAGATTCGATGCCGACGCCAGGAGGTCCCCGTGCAGCGTCGTGAACGACGCGCGCTCGAGACCGTCCGCGGTTATCGTCACGGCCTCGCCCGGCATGACGCGCTCGATGCCCTTGAAGAAGGTGAAGCGGTCGTCGTCGTGGACCCGGAAGCGAAGGTAGCGGTAGACGGTGCGCTCGTCGGGCGTCGGCGTCACGAGGCCGGTGGCCAGCAGGGGGCGGATCTCGCTCGCGAACAGCCAGCCGGGCCCGTCGGCCGACTCGACACGCGCCAGGTGCAGCGGCTTGATGCCGAAGTGGTCGCGGGCCAGGAGCGTCGTGCGCGTCTCGCCGTCCCAGAAGGCGAGGGCGAACATCCCGTCGAAGCGGTCGAGCGCGTCGACGCCCCACTCGACGAGCGCGTGGAGCACGACCTCCGTGTCGCAGCGCGTCTCGAACCGGTGGCCGCGGGCCGCGAGCTCGGTGCGCAGGTCCTCGTGGTTGTAGACCTCGCCGTTGTACACGAGGACGTGCCGTCCGTCCTCGGTCTGCATCGGCTGGTGGCCACCATCACGGTCGAGGATGGCCAGCCGCTGGTGGGCGAACCCGACCCGGTTGTCCGTGTCGGACCATGCACCGGTGCCGTCCGGCCCGCGGTGTCGTTGAGCCGCGTCCATCCGCGCGAGCAGCTGCTGGTCCGCATCCAGCCCGACGTAGCCGGCGATGCCACACATGTCCACCTCCCTGCGGAGCCGGAACTGGAGGCCGGCGGGTCCGCGTGGTCAGCGTCCCGGGACGGGCTGGGCGGTGTCTGGGGACTTCCTGAACGCCTGCTGGGCCTGGCCACGTCCGCGTGAGCACTGGCAGGGCCAGATTAGCCCCGGCGGAGGCATCAGGCGTCGATGTCGACGAGGCCCGAAGCGGCCGGGTCGACGGCCCGCTGAGCGGCGTCGTCGGGCAGCGGCGGGGGAGTGCCGCCCCAGGCGGGACACAGGGCACGGTGCTCGCACCAGTCGCACAGGCGGCTGGGGCTGGGACGCCAGTCGCCGGTGTTCGCGGCGTGCTCGATGGCGGTCCACAGGGCCTTGACCTTGCGCTCGACGCCGAGGAGGTCCTGCTCGTCCGGCTCGTAGGCGACGATCTCGCTGTTGCCGAGGTAGACGAGCTGGAGTCGGCGGGGGATCTCGCCGCGCAGGCGCCACAGCACGAGAGCGTAGAACTTCATCTGGAACAGGGCTTTGGCCTCGAAGTACTCGGACGGCGAGCGGCCGGTCTTGTAGTCGACGACGCGCATCGCACCGTTCGGGGCGACGTCGAGCCGGTCGACGTAGCCGCGCAGCGTCAGGCCGTCGATCTCGGTCTCGACGTAGAGCTCGCGCTCGGCCGGCTCGAGGCGCGTGGGGTCCTCGAGGCCGAACCACGTGCCGATGAGGGCGTGTGCGTCGGCGAACCACTCGTCGGTGCGCCCGTCGCGGTCGGCGAGCAGGTCGAGAAGCTCGGGCTCCTCGCTCGTCAGGCGCTCCCACTCGCGGGGGACGATCGAGACGGCCGCCTCGAGGGTGCGCTCGGCGGCCGGGAGGTCGAAGAGCCGCTCGAGGACGGCGTGAACGAGGGTGCCGCGGGCCGTGGCCGGCGTCGGCGGTGAGGGCAGCTTGTCGATGACCCGGAAGCGGTAGAGCATCGGGCAGGTCATGAAGTCGGATGCCCGGCTCGGGGACAGTGCTGCGGCCATGCACCGACCGTACTGGGCCGTGCCGACACCGGCGCCGCGCCACCCACAGCACCCACCCACAGGCACAGCCCTCGCACAGGCCCCGCACTGCCGGCGGCAGCCGGGCGGGGCATAGGGTCGAGGCATGAGCAGCACCGCGCGCCCGGACGCAGGACCCGGGTTGCGGATCGGGGTCATCGCCGGCACTCCCGTGTACCTCGGCCGGTCCTGGCCGCTCATCGTCCTGCTCGTCCTGCTCATCGTCGTGCCCGCGCAGGGCAGCGCCGGCGGGTCCCTCGGGCAGTCGGTCGTCATCGCCGTCGCGTTCGCCCTGATGCTGCTCGTGTCGGTGCTCGTCCACGAGGCGGCGCACGCGCTCGTGGCCCTGTGGCGCGGCCACCGCGTCGACCGCATCGTCGCCGACGTCTGGGGCGGTCACACCGTCTATGACGCGACCTCGAGCACGCCGGTCACCACCGCGCTCGTCGCGGTGGCCGGCCCGCTGTCGAACCTCGCCCTCGCGGCACTGTCGTGGCTCGTGCAGCCGTACGCGAGCGGAGCGGTCGTCGGCGGCGTCCTCGAGGCGGTCACCTACACCAACCTCTTCGTCGGGCTCTACAACCTGCTGCCCGGCCTGCCGCTCGACGGCGGCCAGATCGTCAGCTCGCTCGTGTGGCGGGCCACCGGCCGCAAGGGCACCGGCCTCACCGCCGCCGGCTGGCTCGGGCGTGTCGTCGCCATCGGCAGCGTCCTGTGGTTCGTCGGCCTGCCGCTGCTGCAGGGGCGCACCCCGACGCCCATCGCCCTCGTGTGGACCGCGATGATCGGCTTCTTCCTCTGGCGCGGGGCGTCGGCCGCCATCCGTTCGGGACAGATCCACGACGCCACGGCCGGCCCGGCCACCGAGGTGCTCGACCCTGTCGTGCTCGTCCCGGGCGAGACGAGCCTGGGAGAGGTCGACCGCGGGCTCGCCGTCCCAGCGGCGGGCGCGAGCGCGCCCTATGTCGTCGCCGCCGACCCGGCCGGCTGGCCGCTCGGGCTGCTCGATGCCGAGAGCGCCTCCAGGGTGCCCGCCGACGGCCGCGACCGCACACCGGTGTCCTCGGTCGTCCTCGCGCAGCCGGCCTCATGGGTGGTGGCCCTGGCGGCCGACGCGGTGCTCACCGACCTCATCCGCGTCATGAGCTCGCGTGACCTCTCCTTCGCCGTCGTCGTCGACGAGGCCTCGCGCGAGGTGCGCGGGCTGGCGAGCGCCGAGCGGATCAACACGGTCGTCGGCGCCGAGCTGGCCCGACGCGGGCGCCGCTGAGGCCGTCGCCACCTTCGGCTCGTCCACACCCCCGACCCGCGCGCTCCGGTCGTCCACAGGCCGCGGAGCGCCCCTCGCGCACGCGTCCCGGCGAGCCGACGCTGGGTGCCGGGCGTCGGCCGTCGACACGGTCGTCGCCCCGACCCATCCGACCCACGACGACCCACTGGACGAGCCGAGGAGCACGCATGTCCGCCGACACGACGACCTCACCCCGCACCCGCACCGCCCGGTCCACCCGGTCCACCGGGGGCCGGGAGGCCACCGCGGGGAGCGGACCGGACCCCGCCCACGAGCCGTGCAACGAGGTGCGCCTGCGTGGACGCGTCGGTGCGACGGCGGAGGAGCGGACCCTGCCGAGCGGTGACGTCATCGTCACCTTCCGCGTCGTCGTGGCCCGGCCACCCGTCCGGGGCGCAGCGGCAGCCTCGACGGGGGCGGCGGGCGAGCCTCGGGGCACCCGGGCCACCGTCGACACGCTCGACGTCGTCTGCTGGGCGGCTGCCCCGCGCCGCACCGCCGGGCGCCTCGAGGCGGGCGACGTCGTGGAGGTCGAGGGCGCCCTGCGCCGACGGTTCTTCGGCGTGGCCGGCGGCCGCGCGAGCCGCTACGAGGTGGAGGCCGCGCGCGTCCGGCGGGTGTCCGGAGGGCGTCGCTCCGGCACCTAGACTGTGCTCCCATGACCGACGCCGCCCCGTCTGCCCCGTCCGGATCCGCGCACAGCCGCCGCGGCGTCTTCGAGGTGGGCGAGCGTGTCCAGCTGACCGACCCGAAGGGCCGGCTGCACACGATCACGCTCGAGCCGGGCCGCGAGTTCCACACGCACCGTGGGTTCCTGCGCCACGACGACCTCATCGGCGCCCCTGACGGCTCGGTCGCCGTCAACACGGCCGGGGTCGAGTACCTGGTGCTGCGCCCGCTGCTGTCCGACTGGGTCATGTCGATGCCGCGCGGCGCCGCCGTCGTCTATCCCAAGGACTCCGGCCAGATCGTCCAGATGGCCGACATCTTCCCCGGCGCGACGGTCGTCGAGGCCGGCGTCGGCAGCGGGGCGCTGTCGATGTCGCTGCTGCGTGCCATCGGCGAGCAGGGCCGGCTGCTGTCCTTCGAACGACGGGCCGACTTCGCCGACATCGCCCGCGGCAACGGCCGGGCCTTCTTCGGCGGTGACCACCCGGCCTGGACCATCACCGTCGGCGACCTCGTCGAGTCGCTCCCGGACGCCGCCCCCGCCGGCACCGTCGACCGTGTCGTCCTCGACATGCTCGCGCCGTGGGAGTGCCTCGAGGCGGTGGGCGACGCGCTCGTGCCCGGTGGGGTGCTCATCTGCTACGTCGCGACGGCCACCCAGCTGAGCCGGGTCGCCGAGGGCATCCGGGCCCACGGCGGGTTCACCGAGCCGTCCGCCTGGGAGTCGTTGGTCCGCGGCTGGCACCTCGAGGGTCTGGCCGTGCGCCCGCAGCACCGGATGCACGGCCACACGGGCTTCCTGATCACGACCCGCCGTCTCGCACCCGGTGTCGTCGCCCCCGAGCGCAGGCGACGCCCGGCCAAGGGTGCCTACGGCGAGGGCGACGGCTCGGGCACCGCACCTGCGGGTACCGGCGCCGATGCGTCGGCGGTGACGCCCGGGTCGCTGGCCTCCACCGACGTGCCGGACGACGCGTGGACCTCCGAGGCCCTGGGTGAGCGGGTCAAGAGCGACAAGTCGATCCGCCGCGCGCGGCGGTCACTGGCTGAAACGTCCGACTAGATCCGCCGCGCCCGGGTTAGGGTCGAGGCGTCGCACGTGGTGCGAGTGACGGATGAGGAGGCCGAGATGTCCGACGACGTCTTCAACCCAGACCCCGACGCCATGAGTGGTGCCGGTACCCCGCAGTCGGGGCAGCGTGAGCTCGACGCGCTGCGCGCCGAGGTCCGTGCCCTGCGCGATGCCGCGCGCACGTCGCCGCAGCGCACGCGCGAGCTCGAGGCGCGCCTGACGCACGTCCAGACGAGCCTGTCGACGCTGTCGGCGCAGAACGAGCGCCTCGTGCGGACCCTCAAGGACGCTCGCGAGCAGATCGTCACCCTGAAGAAGGAGGTCGACCGGCTCGCCCAGCCGCCGAGCACGTACGGGATCGTCGTCGACGAGCCCGCCGACGGCTCCGTCGACATCCTCACCGGGGGCCGCAAGATGCGCGTCGCCGTCAGCCCGTCCGTCGACGCGGCCACGCTCGGCGTCGGTCGGGAGGTCATGCTCAACGAGGCCCTCAACGTCGTGTCCGCGCACGGCTACGAGCGCGTCGGCGAGGTCGTCACCGTCAAGGAGAAGCTCGACGACGGCCGGGTCGTCGTCGTCACCCACGGCGACGAGGAGCGGGTCTGCCGACTTGCCGAGCCGCTCACCCACGAACGCATCCGTGTCGGCGACTCGCTGACGCTCGACTCCCGGGCGAACTTCGTCCACGAGGTCGTGCCGAAGCTCGAGGTCGAGGAGCTCGTCCTCGAGGAGGTCCCCGACGTCGCGTACGAGGACATCGGCGGTCTCGGCAGCCAGATCGAGCAGATCCGCGACGCCGTCGAGCTGCCGTTCCTGCACCCCGACCTGTTCCAGGAGCACGCGCTCAAGCCGCCGAAGGGCGTCCTGCTCTACGGGCCTCCCGGCTGCGGCAAGACCCTCATCGCCAAGGCCGTCGCTGCCTCGCTCGCCCGCCAGGTGGCCAAGCGGGCCGCCGACGCCGGCGAGGGCACCGAGGATGCCGACAAGAAGAGCTACTTCCTCAACATCAAGGGCCCCGAGCTGCTCAACAAGTACGTCGGCGAGACCGAGCGGCACATCCGGCTCATCTTCCAGCGCGCCCGCGAGAAGGCGTCCGACGGCACGCCCGTCGTCGTCTTCTTCGACGAGATGGACTCGCTGTTCCGCACCCGGGGGTCCGGCGTCAGCAGCGATGTCGAGACGACGATCGTGCCGCAGCTGCTCGCCGAGATCGACGGCGTCGAGCGGCTCGAGAACGTCATCGTCATCGGCGCCTCCAACCGCGAGGACATGATCGACCCGGCGATCCTGCGACCCGGCCGCCTCGACGCGAAGATCAAGATCGAGCGTCCCGACGCCGAGAGCGCCCGCGACATCTTCAGCAAGTACCTGACGCCGGGGCTGCCTCTGCACGAGCACGACCTCGCCGTCCACGGCGGCGACCGCGACGCGACGATCGAGGCGATGATCACCGCCGCCGTCGAGCGGATGTACTCCGAGATGGAGGAGAACCGCTTCCTCGAGGTCACCTACCAGGGCGGCGACAAGGAGATCCTCTACTTCAAGGACTTCAACTCCGGGGCGATGATCCAGAACATCGTCGACCGGGCCAAGAAGCTCGCGATCAAGGAGTTCCTCACGACGGGGCAGAAGGGCATCCGCGTCGAGCACGTCCTGACCAGCTGCGTCGACGAGTTCAAGGAGAACGAGGACCTGCCCAACACGACCAACCCCGATGACTGGGCGCGGATCAGCGGCAAGAAGGGCGAGCGCATCGTCTACATCCGCACCCTGCTCAAGGGCAAGGACGGCACCGAGCCGGGCCGCTCGATCTCGACGGCCAACACCGGCCAGTACCTCTGAGCCGCAGGCGAACTCACGCGTGAGGGCCGTGACCCATCTGGGTCGCGGCCCTCACCCGTGGGCGGGGGCCGGTCAGGCGGGGGAGGTGGCGCGGCGTCGAGCCAGCAACGCGGCGAGCCCCCGCCAGCCGAGGAGGAAGACGGCCAGCACGACCGAGGCGACGACGACGAAGCTGACAGCCGTGCCGGCACCGGTGAGGTGGCGCAGCAGCATCCCGAACAGCACGGTGGAGAACCACACGGTGACGCCGGGGCCGACCTCGACGGGCCACCGACCCCGCAGCACCCGGACGACGACCCAACCGACGAGGGTGCCGACGAGGAACGGCCACGCAGTCGCGAGCGCGCCCACGACGGGGTTGGACTCGGCGTGGCTGGCGCGCCCGACCGCCGCGAACACGACGACGAGGACGACGTCGATCAGGGCGGCCACGACCGGACGGCGAAGCACAGCGGACACGGGCCGGCTCATGCGGGCGTGTCGAACGGCAGCTTGGCCTGCGGCGGGGCGTGCGTCGGGTCGACGCCCTCGAACAGGGAGCTGATCGAGCGGCCGTGGTGGATGCGGCTGATCGCCTCGGCGAAGAGCGCCGACACCGAACGCACCGTGAGCTCGGGCCAGCCGTCGGGTGGTGGCACGGTGTCGGTGGTGACGACCTCCGTGACGAACGGGTGGTCGCGGAGCCGCTCGACGGCCTTGCCGGCGAAGAGGCCGTGCGTGCAGACGATGGCCGCCTCGGTGGCGCCGGCGTCCTTGAGCCGGTCCATCAGCTCGAGCATCGAGCCACCGGTGGCGATCTCGTCGTCGAGGATGATGGCCCGCTTGCCCGAGACGTCGCCCACGATGGAGTCGATGACGACGCGGTCGTCGGCCACCCGCTGCTTGGACCCGGCGGCGACCGGGAGCCCGAGCAGCCGTGAGAACTGGGTGGCGACCTTGGCGTTGCCGAGGTCGGGGCTCACGACGATGGAACCGGTGAGGTCGGTCGCGCGGAAGTGGTCGGCGAGCACGCCGATCGCGGTGAGATGGTCGACCGGCGTCGAGAAGAAGCCGTGCACCTGCGGTGCGTGCAGCGCCATCGTCAGGACGCGGTGCGCCCCGGCCGTCGTGATCATGTCGGCGACGAGGCGGCCCCCCAGCGAGATGCGGGACGCGTCCTTCTTGTCCGAGCGCGCGTAGGCGTAGTGCGGCATGACCGCCGTGATCTGGGCCGCCGATGCGCCGCGCGCGGCGTCGATCATGAGGAGCAGCTCCATGAGGTGCTCCTGGGTGGGCGGCACGAGTGGCTGCACGATGTAGACGTCGCGCTGGCGGCAGTTCGCGAGCAGCTGGGCCTGGAGGCAGTCGTTGCTGAACCTCTTGATGTCCACGGGGGAGCGGGTCACCCCGAGGTGGGTACAGATCCGGTCGGCGAGCGCCGGGTGAGCCGAGCCGCTGAACACGACCACATCGTTCACTTCGAGCCATCCCTCTCGAGGTCCGCGTGCCCTCGCAGACTAGCCGACGCGACGGGGAGGCGCGCGGGTCAGGACGCCTTTCTGGACGCTTCCGGGATCCTGAGGCGGCCCTCCTCGGACTACCGGGGGCTCGCCGGGCGGTGTGGTGGCACCGAGCACCCTGCCGCGTGAGGCACCATGAGCAGGTGTCGAGCCAATCCGAGGAGCAGCGGACGGCAGGGGAGCCGTCCCCGCCGGAGGGCGAGCAGCACCCCGCGCGCGCCGTCGTGACGTCCCCGACGACGAGCGATGCCGACGCGTCCGAGCCGTCCGAGCCGTCCGAGCCGACGGACGAGCAGCTGCTCGACGTGGACGCGCCGACCCCCGTGCCGCCCGCCGACGTCGAGGTGCTCGAGCCCCCGATCCCCGTGCGGGTGCGGCGGCCGGCCGACGTCGTCCGCCTCGTCATCGCGGTGCTGCTGCTCGTGCTCGGCCTCGTCCTCGCCGACATCGCCTCCGGCACGCGCGGCGCCGTCGAACAGGATCTCACCGAGGCCACGAGCGGCCTGCCGCGCGTGCTGCTCACCCTGCTGGCGTGGCTGAGCGGCATCGGCGTCCTGCTCCTTCCGATCGGCGTGGGCATCGACCTCGTCGTGCGCCGCCGCGGCCTCCAGCTGATCCAGGCGCTCGGTGCCGCGGTCGTGTCCGGCATCCTCGTCATCGTCCTGGCCGTGCTCGTGCAGACCGGGAACGGTGGCTTCCTCACCGAGGTCCTGACCCGCCCGACGAGCACGGGGCACACCGGCCCGCTCGACATCGTCATCGTCACGACGGTGTCCTTGCTCACCGTCGCCGACATCTCGGGGCGCAAGTGGCTCTGGCCCATCGCGGTCACCGTCGTCATCGCGACCCTCGTCACGACGCTGCTGTCCGGGGCGATGACGCTCGCGGCCCTCGCGGCGTCGCTGCTCATCGGCTGGCTCGTCGGCCTGGTCTTCCGCCTCGCGTTCGGCGTCACGACGACCCGCGCGCCGGGCCGCGAGGTCGCCGACGTCCTCGTCGCCACCGGGCTGCCGGTGCGCCGGCTCGAGCTCGTCGACGCCAACGACGCCGGCGACCGCCGCTACGCCGCCACCACCGACTCACGCACGCTCGACGTGCACGTCGTCGACCGTGACACCTTCGGCCTGGCCTCCGGTCGCCGCTTCCTGCGCGTCCTGCGTCTTCGCAGCGGCTTCACGCGGGCCCCGGCGCTGACCCTGCGCTCAGAGCTCGAGCACCGCACCCTCATGGGCCTCGTCCTGGAGGACCTCGGCATCGCGGCGCCACGGCCGGTGTCGGTCGCGGAGGTCGGGGCCTTCTCCGCCGTCATCGCCTACGTCGAGCCCGAGGGCACGCCGCTGGCCGAGATCGGCGACGCGCTCACCGACGCCCAGCTGGCCGCGGTGTTCCGGCTCTCCGAGACGCTGCACCGCCGACGCGTCGCGCACCGGGCGCTGAGCCCGCAGAACGTCCTCGTCGACGGTGACCGCGTCGCCCTCGCCCGGCTCGGCAGTGGCGACGTCGCCGCCGACGACATCAGCCTGCGCATCGACCTCGCCCAGCTGCTGACGACCGTCGCCCTCGCCGTCGGCCCCGAGCGTGCGGCCCGGGCCGCCATCGACACCCTCGGCGAGGACGCCGTCCTGCGCGCCGTGCCGCTGCTGCAGAGCGTCGCCATGACCCCCGACACGCGGGAGGCGCTGCGCGAGCACCGGGGCGTGCTCAAGGACCTGCGCGGCCGGCTCGTCGAGCTGCGCCCGTCCATCGAGCACGTCGAGCCCGTCCAGCTCCGACGCGTGTCGGCGCGGGCGGTCATCACGGTCATCGGTGGCGGCATCGCGGCCTACGTCATCCTCACCCAGCTGACCGAGTTCGACCTCGCGACGATCTTCCGGCAGGCCGACTGGCGCTGGATGGTCGCCCTCGTCGCCGCGGCCGCGCTGACGTTCGCCGGGGCCTCGATCGCGTTGGCCGGTGCAGCGCCGATCCACCTGCGGTTCGTGCGCACCTACATGACCCAGCTCGCGGTCGCCTTCAGCGGTCTCGTCGCCCCGGCGGCGGTCGGCAACATCGCGCTCAACACCCGCTACCTGCAGACCTCCGGGCTGACCCCCACCCTCGCCGGCGCGAGCGTCGGCGTGGCCCAGGTGGCCCAGTTCTGCTCGTACTTCGTGCTGCTCGTCCTCTCCGGCGTGCTCGCGGGCACCGGTCCGTCGGTGTCGTTCAGCCCGTCACCGGTGCTCGTCGCCGTCATCCTCGCCGTCGTCATCGCCGCCCTCGGGCTGCTCGCCGTCCCGAGGATCAGGACCCTGATCACCGAACGCGTCCTGCCACAGGTGCGCTCGGCGATGCCGCAGGTGCTCGAGACCTTCCAGCACCCGCGGCGGCTGGTGCGGCTGCTCGGCGGCGCGCTGCTGCTCGACATGTCGTTCGTCGCGGCGCTCGTGTTCGCAACCCGTGCCTTCGGGGTCGAGCCGAGCGTGGCCTCGGTCGCGGTCGTCTACTTCGCCGGCGCCATCGTGGGCTCGGCGGTCCCGACGCCCGGTGGCCTCGGGGGCATCGAGGCCGCGATGTCCTTCGGGCTCACCGCGATCGGCGTCGACAGCGCAGTCGCGGTGCCGGCGGTCATCCTCTACCGCCTCGCGACGTACTGGCTGCCGATCCCGTTCGGCTGGTTCTCGCTCAACCGCCTCCAGAAGGTCGGCGCCCTCTAGCGCCGCGGCGTCCGGCGCGTGGGAGGCCCGCGTCGTCGCCCCGAACCGGACGGTTAGGGTCGGGCCATGACGGTGCGTCGGATCATGGGCCTGGAGACCGAGTACGGCATCTCGGTGCCCGGCGACCCGCTCGCCAACCCGATGTTCCTGTCCGGCCAGGTCGTCAGCGTGTACGCCGCGGCCCAGGGCATCCGCTCCAACCAGTCGAGCTGGGACTACGCCTTCGAGGACCCGCTGCGCGACGCCCGCGGCTGGCAGCTCGACCGGCAGACCGCCGACCCGAGCCAGCTGACCGACATCGAGGACCCGACCCTCGCCAACGTCGTGCTGACCAACGGCGCCCGCTACTACGTCGACCACGCGCACCCCGAGTACAGCTCGCCCGAGGTGACCCTGCCGCGCGACGCCGTGACGTGGGACCGCGCCGGCGACGCCGTGGCCCTGGAGTCGGTGCGCCTGCTCGCCTCGCGCCCCGGTCAGGCGCCGGTCAACCTCTACAAGAACAACGCCGACGGCAAGGGCCAGTCCTACGGCACCCACGAGAACTACCTCATGCCGCGCCGGACGCCGTTCGCCGACATCGTCCGCCACCTCATCCCGTTCTTCGTGACGCGCCAGGTGATCTGCGGCGCGGGACGCGTCGGGCTCGGCGTCGACAGCAGGGGAGCGGGCTACCAGATCTCCCAGCGCGCCGACTTCTTCGAGACGGAGGTCGGCCTCGAGACCACCCTCAAGCGTCCGATCATCAACACCCGCGACGAGCCGCACGCCGTCGCCGACCGTTACCGGCGGCTGCACGTCATCATCGGGGATGCCACCCATCTCGACGTCTCGACGCTGCTCAAGGTCGGCACGACCTCGCTCGTCCTCGGGATGATCGAGGACGGCCACCTCACCGCCGACTGGTCGGTTCGGCGTCCGGTGGCGACCCTGCAGGCCGTGTCGCACGACCCCGGGCTCACCGAGACGGTCGAGCTCGTCGACGGGCGCACGATGACGGCCCTCGACGTCCAGTGGATGTACCTCGAGGCCGCACGGGCCTGGCTCGACGCCCGGGGCGACGACCCGGTGCCGGAGGCCACGACCGAGGTCATGACGCTGTGGGAGGACGTCCTGACGCGTCTCGGCGGCGACGTGTGGTCGGCCGCGAGGATGGTCGACTGGGTCGCCAAGCTGCGCCTGCTCGAGGGGTACCGCTCGCGTGACGGCCTCGCCTGGGACGACCACCGGCTCGCCGCCATCGACATCCAGTGGGCCGACGTCCGCCCCGAGAAGGGCCTCGTGCACCGCCTGCGCGACCGCGGCAGCACTCTCGAGCTCGTGACCCCCGAGGAGGTGCGCACCGCCCGCACGACGCCGCCCGAGGACACCCGGGCGTGGTTTCGCGGCGAGTGCGTTCGCCGGTTCACCCCCCACGTGTTCTCGGCCAGCTGGGACTCCGTCGTGTTCGACGTGCCCGGGCATGCGAGCCTGCAGCGGGTGCCGATCCTCGACCCCGAGCGCGGCACGCGCGCCCAGGTGGGCGGGCTGCTCGAGGAGAGCGAGGACGTCACGGCCCTGCTGCGTGGGCTCGCGACGCCCGAGTAGCCCACACGTTAGGGTCGTGGTGAGCGATGAGCCCACCTGCCTGCCGGGCTCACCAACATCCAGGAGGTCGCCATGCCGGGTCAGGAACACGCCAAGCCGCAGCGTCGCGAGGACGACCCGCCCGAGGCGCCCGAGGCCCCGCCTGCCGCCCCCGCGGGCGCCGCGGTCAAGGAGGGCCTCGACGACGACATCGACAACGTCCTCGACGAGATCGACGGCGTCCTCGAGTCGAACGCCGAGGAGTTCGTCCGCGGCTTCGTCCAGAAGGGCGGCCAGTGACCCCTCCCGCGCCGGGCGGTCCGAGGCGCCTGGACGACGCCTACCTCGCCGCGGGCTCGTCGTCCTTCACCGACTTCGTGTCGGCGTTCAGGCCCGAGCTGCTGCCCGCCGGTCGCCCGCTGCCCGCCGGCACGAGCATCGAGGCCCCGCACGGCACGACGATCGTCGCCCTCCTCTTCGAGGGCGGCGTCGTCATGGCCGGCGACCGCCGCGCGACGATGGGCAACCTCATCGCCAACCGCGACATGGAGAAGGTCTTCGTCGCCGACGAGTACAGCGTCGTCGGCATCGCCGGCACGGCCGGAATCGCCGTCGAGCTCGTGCGCCTCTACCAGGTCGAGCTCGAGCACTACGAGAAGATCGAGGGCACGATCATGTCGCTCGAGGGCAAGGCCAACCGCCTCGCCTCGATGATCCGCGGCAACCTCGGCCTCGCCATGCAGGGCCTCACCGTCGTGCCGGTGTACGCCGGCTACGACCTCGAGTCCGGCATCGGGCGCATCTTCTCCTACGACGTCACGGGCGGGTGCTACGCCGAGGGCGGGCACCACTCGACCGGCTCCGGGTCCGTCTTCGCCCGGGGCGCGCTCAAGAAGCTCTGGCGCCCCGGCATGGGCGAGGACGCGGCCGTGGCCATCGCCATCGAGGCCCTCTACGACGCCGCCGACGACGACTCCGCCACCGGCGGACCCGACCTCGGGCGCCAGATCTGGCCGACGGTCACGGTCATCGACCACGCCGGAGCGCGGTTCGTGGGCCAGCAGGTCCTCGAGGGGCACGTCCAGCGCGTCGTCGCCGCCCGCCGCGACAACCCCGGAGGTGCGCGATGAGCATGCCGTTCTACGTGCCGCCCGAGCAGGTCATGAAGGACCGGGCCGACTTCGCGCGCAAGGGGATCGCGCGCGGCCGATCGGTCGTCGTGCTCGGCTACGACGAGGGCATCGCCTTCGTCGCGGAGAACCCGTCGCGGGCCCTCCACAAGGTCTCGGAGATCTACGACCGCATCGCCTTCGCTGCCGTCGGGCGCTACAACGAGTTCGAGAGCCTGCGGGTGGCCGGCATCCGCTACGCCGACCTGCGCGGCTACTCCTACGACCGGGCCGACGTCACGGCTCGGGCCCTGGCCAACACGTACGCCCAGACCCTCGGTTCGGTCTTCACCCAGGAGTCCAAGCCGTTCGAGATCGAGATCGTCGTGGCAGAGGTCGGCACCGCCGCCGACGACGACCAGATCTTCCGGCTCACCTACGACGGCTCCGTCGCCGACGAGCGCGGGTTCGTCGTCATGGGCGGTGCCAGCGACGCCGCCGAGGAGCGGATCGGCACGCGCTGGCGGCCCGGTCTCGGCCTCGGCGAGGTGCTGCGCCTCGCCGTCGACGTGCTCGGCCAGGGCGAGAACGGCGACCGGCGCACCCTCGACGCCTCCCAGCTCGAGGTCGCGGTGCTGGATCGCGCCCGGCCGCGCCGCTCCTTCCGACGCGTCGTCGGGCCCGTCCTGACGCGTCTGCTCGACGGCGCCTCGCCGGTACCCGAGGCGTCCGAGACACCTGAGGCGCCGGCCGGGACCGTGGCGCCCGACGCGTCGGGCGACGACCCGACGACACCGACGCCCTCCTGACCGGCCGGTGAACGACGGAGGCCGCCCACCTGATGGTGGGCGGCCTCCGTCGTTCACGGCTCTCGCCGGGACGTGATGGTCAGCGACGCGTGCCGACGGTCCCGCGCTGGTAGTACGACGCCTGGTCCGAGCCGTAGGACGCCTTGCCCTCGGCGCTCTTCTCGGCGTCGGCCTGGGGCGCCTGGTCGTCCTCGTCCGACGCGTCGGCGCCCTCGGCCTCGTCGCTCGCCTCGGCGACGGGAGCGTCGTCCTGGGCGGCCTCGTCGGGCGCCTCGTCGGCCTCCGCGGCGGGCTCGGGCTGCTGCGCCTCGGCGATGGCCTCCTCGGCCGGCGACGGCGTCGCCTCGACCGGCGGCTGGGCGTTGGCCGGCTTCTCGGGGGTGCCGAGGCTGTCCATGAGGGCGCCGCCACCGAGCGTCGCGAGCATCTGGCGCACGTTGGTCAGCTGGGCCGTGATGCTGTCGCGCTGGGCCGTCGCCGCCGACAGCTCGCGGTCGGACTCCTCGCGCAGGCGGGAGGCGTGATCGCGGGCCTCGGAGACGATCTGGTCGGCCTGCGACTGGGCGTTCTCGAGGAGGCGCTGGGCGCGCGTGCGCATCTCCTGCGCGTCGTGCTCGGCGCGCTCGCTCAGCTGGCGCAGGCGCGAGTCGCTCTCGGCGAAGGCCGCCTCCTGCTGCGCGCGCCGCTGGTCGAACTCCTTCTCGGAGGCGTCGCGGCGGGCGGCGAGCTTGACCTCGAGCTCGGCCGAGGCCTGGGAGGCCTTGAGACGGTGGTTCTCGTACTCGGCTGCAGCCTCCTGGCGCTGGGCCGCCGCGACGCTCTGGGCCTCGGCGAGCACCGCCTGCGCCTCACGGTTGGCCTGGGCGATGATGCGCACGGCCTCCTCGTCGGCGCGGGCCCGGGCCTGGTCGGCGTAGGAGGTCGTCGTCGTCTTGAGCTCGTTGGCGGACTTGTTGGCCCGCTCGCGGATCTCCTCGGCCTCGGCCTGCGCCTTGTCACGGATGTCGGACGCCTCCTGGTCGGCGAGCGTCAGGATCTGGGCGATCCGCTCACCGAGGTCGGCGAAGGTCTGCGCCGGCGTCGGCGAGCTGTTCTTCTTGAGGTCGGCCATGACCCGCGACTGCTGACCGAGCTGGCCGCGCAGGTCGGTCAGGGCGGCGTTGAGCTTGGTCAGCTCGACGCTGCGCTCCGCGGCGTCCTTCTTCGCCGCCTGGAGGGTCCGGTTCTGCTGCTCGATGAACGAGTCGACCTCCTCCGGCTCGTAACCGCGGCGGGCGAACTTGAAGTTGGGTCTGTCGATCATTTCCGTCCAATGCAGGGAGGTGGAGGGGGGCGTGAGGGGACAGCCGTCATTGTGTCAGGCCCACCCCGGTTGGTATCACACCGACGGACGCCCATTGAGACGGCACGGTGAATCGTCTCGCGACCGAGACACTCCTCACGGTTGGCGGGTCGGACAGGCGGTCAGTGCAGCCGCACGCGCGGGTCGAGCACGGCGTAGACCATGTCGACGACGATGTTGGCGACGACGACGGCGAGCGAGGCGAACAGGACGATCCCGATGATGACGGGCAGGTCCTGCTGGTTGATCGCGTCGATCGCGGTCTTGCCGAGCCCGGGCAGCGAGAACACGGTCTCGGTGACGACGACGCCGCCGAGCAGGGCGCCGACGTCGATGCCGAACTGCGTCACGACCGGCGTCAGGGCGGCCCGCAGCCCGTGCCGGAGGATGACCCTTCGTTCGCCGATGCCCTTGGAGCGGGCGGTGCGCACGTAGTCCTCGCCGAGGACGTCCAGCATCGAGGCTCGGGTGAGCCTCGTGTACGTCGCCGCGGACACGAGGGCGAGCGTGAACCAGGGCAGGATCAGGTGCTGGACCCACGGCCAGAAGCCGTCGGTCAGGGGTGCGTAGCCGCCGGCCGGGAAGAAGTCGATCCCGGCGAGGGTGAGCCGGAAGTAGAAGAAGTAGAGGAAGAGCAGGCCGAGCAGGAAGGTCGGCATCGAGTAGAAGAAGAGGCTGAAGGCGGTCAGCGACCGGTCGAGGACCGATCGGGGCCGGATCGCCGACAGGACGCCGTTGGTCACCCCGAGCACGATCCAGATGATGGCGCCGCCGATGACGACGGACAGGGTGATGGGCAGCGCCGCGCCGATGATCTCGGTGACTGGCACCTGGTGGTAGTAGTCGTAGCCGAGGTCGCCGCGCACGGCCTTGCCGAGGAAGTCGAGGTACTGCTTCCACACCGGCTGGTCGAGCCCCAGCCGGTGCGAGATGAGGGCCACGGTCTCCGGCGTCGCCTGGCGTCCGGCGAGGGTGCGCGCGACGTTGTTGGGCGCGACGAAGAACAGCGCGAAGACCGCGACGGTGATGAGCCACATGACGAGCACGCCGAGGGCGATGCGGCGGACGAGGAACCGGGACATGTCAGCCTCCTACTCTGCGGCCTTCTCGACGGTGCCGGCCTCGATCTCGATGGTGCTGGCCTGCACCTCGGCGGTGATCCGGTCGGCCCTGGGGTCGAAGGCGTCGCGGATGCCGTCGCCGAACAGGTTGAAGGCGAGCGTCGTGACGAGCAGTGCCAGGCCGGGGAAGACGACGAACCACCAGGCCACCGTGTAGTAGTTCTGCGAGTCGCTGATCATGCCGCCCCAGTCGGCGGTGGGGGGCGGCAGGCCGAGTCCGAGGAAGCTCAGCGTGGCCTCGACGACGATGACGACGGGGATGAGGAGCGAGGCGTAGACGATGACCGGCGCGAGGATGTTGGGCATGATGTCGACGAACATGATCCGGGTGTCGGAGGCGCCGAGCGAGCGAGCGGCCTCGACGAACTCGCGCTCCCTCAGGGAGAGGACCTGGCCCCTGACGATGCGGGCGACGGACGCCCAGCTGAAGAAGCCGATGACGAGCACGGTCACGAGCAGGCTCGGACCGGTGATCGACACGAGGGCGACGGCCACGAGGATGAAGGGGATCGAGAGCACCACGTCGATGAGTCGGGCGAGGACGGTGTCGACGATGCCGCCGAGGAAGCCGGCAGCGAGCCCGATGATGACGCCGATGACGACGGTCAGGGCGGTCGCGACGACGCCGACGAGGAGGGAGATCCGCGCCCCGTAGGCGATCCGGACGAAGATGTCGCGGCCGAGGTCGTCGGTGCCGAGCCAGAACTCGCTCGAGGGTGGGGTCGGCAGGCCGTCCGGGGTCAGTCCGGTCTGCCGGTACTGCTCGTTGACCGGGTGGCCGGTGATGGCGGTGGCGAGCGGCGCGAACACGGCCATGAGGATGATGAGCACGATGACGACCAGCGAGATCATGGCGACGCGGTCGCGGCGCAGGCGCTGCCACGCGAGCAGCCACGGGCTGCGTCCCTCGATGGCCTTCTCGGTGCTTTCCCGCTCCTCTCCGGGGACGGGGGGTTCGGGCGCGATGCCTTCGCTGGACGCCGGCGTGGGCAGGATGCCACTCACCGCTCCTCACCTCCTGTGGTCGTTGCGGCATCGGGTCCACCCGCGCCCACGGCGCCGGGGTGGGCCGTCGGGTCGGGAAGGGCGGACGCGTCACTCACGAGCTCCTCGCCGGCGGCCAGCGGGTGGAAGCACGCGGTCCGGTGCTCCGGCGGGTCGCCGAGCACCGCCTCGAGCGGGGGCACCGACGCGGAGCAGTCGGCCTGGGCTCGCGGGCAGCGGGTGTGGAAGTGGCAGCCGGGCGGGGGATCGGTGGGGGAGGGCAGGTCGCCGACGAGGATGGTCTGGCTGCGGCTGTCGGCGACGTCCGGGTCGGGGATGGGCAGGGCCGACAGCAGCGCCTTGGTGTACGGGTGTCGGGCCGTCGAGAAGAGGTCCTCCGTCGCGGAGATCTCGACGACCTTGCCGAGGTACATGACGGCGATGCGGTCGCTGACGTGCCGGACCACGGACAGGTCGTGGGAGATGAACAGGTACGTCAGGCCGAAGTCGTCCTGCAGGTCGATGAGCAGGTTGATGACCTGGGCCTGGATAGAGACGTCAAGGGCCGAGACCGGCTCGTCGCAGATGACGAGGCGCGGCTGCAGGGCGAGCGCCCGGGCCACCCCGATGCGCTGGCGCTGGCCGCCGGAGAACTCGGCCGGGAACCGGTTGTAGTGCTCGGGGTTGAGCCCGACGCGCTCCATCAGCTCCTGGACACGCTTCTTGATGTCCCGGCCCGAGCCCATCCCGTGGATGACGAAGGGGTCGCCGATGATCGACCCGACGCGCCGGCGCGGGTTGAGCGAGCCGTAGGGGTCCTGGAAGATCATCTGCACCTCGCGGCGCACGGCCCGCAGGTCGCGCCGTTGCAGGTGGGTGACGTCGCGCCCGTCGTAGGTGACGGTGCCCTCGGTGACCTCGTAGAGCCGGGCGATGCACCGGGCGAGGGTCGACTTGCCGCAGCCCGTCTCGCCGACCAGGCCGAGCGTCTCACCGGCGCGGATCTCCAGCGACACGTCGTCGACGGCGTGCACTGCCGCACCGCCGCGTCGCCACCCGCCGGAGTGGACGGGGAAGATCTTGGACACGTGGTCGACGGTGAGCAGCGGCGCGCCCGGGGAACGCCGCGGCGTCGTGGTCGGCGGGGCTTCGGGGTTCGCGGTCATGCCGGCTCCTCCTGCCGGTCGGGGGAGCGGTGGTCAGGTGCGCCCGCCAGGCCAAGGGAGTCGCTGTCCTTGGGCAGGAAGCACGCCGACGTGTGCTCGGGGTCGTTGGCGACCGGCTCGAGCACCGGGAGCTCGCGCCAGCACCGGTCGAACGCGTGGGGGCAGCGCGGCGCGAAGGGGCACCGCGTCGGTGGGTCGATGAGCGAGGGCGGCGTGCCGCCGATCGGCGTCAGGCGTGCCCGCGTACCACCCTGGGCCGGCAGCGATGCGAGCAGACCACGCGTGTACGGGTGGTGACCGAGGTAGAAGATGGTCCGCCGCGGGGCGCGCTCCATGGCACGGCCGGCGTACATGACGACGACGTCGTCGGACATCTGCGCCACGACACCGAGGTCGTGGGTGATGAGGACGATCGCGGTGCCGAACTCCTCCTGCAGCCTGCGCATCACCCCGAGCACCTGGGCCTGCACCGTCACGTCGAGCGCCGTCGTCGGCTCGTCGGCGACGAGCAGGGCCGGGTCGAGGGCCATCGCCATGGCGATCATGGCGCGCTGGCGCATGCCGCCGGAGAACTGGTGCGGGTAGTCGTCGAGCCGCCCGGCCGCGTTCGGGATCCCGACCAGGGCGAGCAGCTCGGCCGCCCGGGCCCGGGCCGTGGCGGTCGCCGTGTCGGGCCGGTGCGCCTTGATCATCTCGACGATCTGCCAGCCCACCGTGTAGTACGGGTGCAGGCTCGAGAGCGGGTCCTGGAAGATCATCCCGATACGGGCGCCGCGGATTCGCTGGAGCGTCTTCGCCGGTGCCCCGAGCAGCTCGACACCGTCGAACGTCGCCGACCCGGACACCCGCGCCCCACGCGTCAGCCCGGTGATCGTCTGCGTCGCGACGCTCTTGCCCGAGCCCGACTCGCCGACGATGGCCAGCGTCGTGCCGCGCTCCACGTGGAAGGACAGGCCGCGCACGGCCTGCACCACCCCGTCGGGCGTGTCGAAGGAGACAGACAGGTCGCGCACCTCGAGCAGGGCCATCGGATCGCCTTTCCGGAGGGTTCCCCGTGGGCCCTGGAGGGGCCCACGGGGACGGCGGTTGGGAAGTGTGACGCTCGGGGCCGGGGACCGTCACCCACCCTGCTTGTCGGCGGTCAGCCACACGTTCGTCGGGTCGTAGTTCTGCATCGACGGCACGTAGACCGGGTTCATGACCTGGCTCGCGTGGTAGTTGGCCTGCTTCGGGTTGGTGATGGGGAAGAACGGCGCGTCCTCCATCACCTTGCGGTCGGCCTTGGCCCACAGGGTGGCCGCGCCCTCCTGCGTCGGGGCCTCGGCGGCCTGCTGGATGAGGGCGTTCGTGCCGGGGTTGTCGTAGAGCCCGAAGTTGCTGCCGACGGGCGGGAAGGAGGGCTCCCCGGAGAACAGCGGGTTGAAGAAGGACAGGGCCGCGTTGCCGTACCAGTCGGCGCCCCACCCGGCGACCGCGAGGTCCCAGACGCCGCGCTTGGCGACCGAGGGCACCTGCAGGTACTTGGTGTAGAAGTCGGCGTTCGGCGAGGGCACGCCCTGAACGGTGATGCCGGCCTTGGACAGGTCCTGCTGCGCCGTCTGGAACACCTTGCTGCTGCCCTGCGAGGAGTTGCGGTAGAGCATCTTGATCGTCAGACCGTTGGGGAACCCGGCGTCGGACAGCATCTGCTTGGCCTTGGCCGCGTCGTACGGGTAGAGGTCGAAGTTCTGCTCACCGCCGACGATGACCGAGGGGAGCACGTGGCTCAGAGCCTCGTTGAGGTTCGGCCCGCCGAGCACCTGGATGAGGTTGGTCCGGTTGAGCGCGTACTCGATGGCCTGGCGGACCTTGACGTTCTGCAGGGCCTTGTTGTTGTTGGGCGAGGACGTGTTGAAGACGATGTAGGGGTTCGACGACGCCGACGGGCCGATCGTCAGGTTCGGGTCCTTCTTGGCGATGAGCGCGGGCAGCTGAGAGGGCGGCGGGAAGTTGTCGAACTCCATGTCGGCGCTGGGCGTCCCCGTCTGCAGCTGCTGCTGGGTCGAGTCCTGGGTCACCGTCTCGTTGATGACGACCTTGTCGACGTAGGCCTTGCGGACCGGGTCGGTGGCGCCGTCCCACGCAGGGTTCCGACTGAAGTTGATGCTCTTCGTCGGCGTGTACGAGTCGATCTGGTACGGCCCGTCCGACAGCGTGTGCTGGCCCAGCTCGGCGCTGCCCGGCAGGTAGGACTCGAACTCCTTGGGCGCCGGCGAGAACGCCGACAGCGTCAGCATGTCGACGAAGTAGCTGGCCGGGCTGTTCAGCGTGAAGACGACGGTCTGGTCATCCTTTGCGACGACACCGGGCAACGGCGTCTTGTCCATGTAGGCCGCCAGGGCCGCCGGCGTCTTGCCGGCGTTGGCGAACCCGTCGCAGAACGCCTTGAAGCCGGCGATGAGGTTCTCGTAGTCGGGCAGGCCGCCGAACGGCTGCACCGGGTTGCACGTGCGCTTGACCCCGCGCACCATGTCGGCCGCCGTCACCTGGCGGGGCGGGGAGGTGTTCCACTTGGCGCCGGAGCGGATCTTGATCGTGTAGACCTTGCCGTCGTTGCTGATCCCGCTGCCTTGCGTCGGCATCGACTCGGCCAGGTCGGGGACCGGCTTGGTCGTCTGCCCCTCGAGGGCCGGGTAGGTGAACAGCTGCCGGCTCCACAGCCGCAGCGCGAGGTAGCCGAGGGAGTAGTAGCTGACGTTCGGGTCCATGTAGTCGACGTCGCCGCTGCCGAGCATGTTGAGCGTCCCGCCCTTGACCGGCGTCGCCGACGAGCCGCCGCCCCCGGTGGTCGTGCCGCCGGTTCCGCCGCTGGAGGTGCAGGCGGCGAGCGTGAGAGCGCCGGCGGTCACGGCCGCCAGGGCTCCCACCGTCCACGTCCTGTGTGGCATCTCGATCTCCCTTGGTGTCGGGGTCACCGACCGCCGGCCGGTGCGGCCACCGGTGGTCGGGTGGCCGTCGTCGCCACGCTAGGCAGGTGGAGGTCCTGCGCCGACCGCGTCCGTGGCGATGTCACGAGATCGCAAAGTGACCGTCACACAAGGGGCTCCGGTGGTCACGCAGCCGTCACGGACCCACTCGTCTTCCGGTCCCTCGATCGGCGCCGACGTATATTGACGCCATGGGGCGACGGGTGCTTCTCGTCGAGGACGACGCCCGAGTCAGACGCGTCCTGCGGCTGGCCCTCGAGGACGAGGGCTTCACGGTGCTGGAGGCGGCCGATGGCGCGCAGTGCCTCGAGCGGCTTGCCGAGGGCGAGCCTGACGTCGTCCTGCTCGACCTCATGCTGCCCGACCGCGACGGCTTCTCGGTGTGCCGCGAGGTGCGCCGGGGCAGTGAGGTGCCGGTCATCATGGTCACGGCGCGCACCGACAGCCACGACGTCGTCGCCGGCCTCGAGTCAGGCGCCGACGACTACGTCACCAAGCCGCTCGTCGCCAAGGAACTCGCGGCCCGCATCCGCGCCCTGCTGCGACGCACCGAGCCGATGCTCGGAGGGCGCGCGCCGCGCCAGATCGTGTCCGGTGACCTCGTCATCGGCGTCGAGGAGGGTGTCGTGACGCTCGCCGGTGCCCCGGTCGGCCTGACCCGCACCGAGTTCCGTCTCCTCGTCGAGCTGGCCACGGCCGAGGGCCGCATCTGCAGCCGGGAGCAGCTGCTCGACCGGGTCTGGGGCTACGACTACTTCGGCGACAGCCGCATCGTCGACGTACACATCCGGCGCCTGCGCACGAAGGTCGAGCGCGACCCGGCCAACCCGAGGCACGTCGTCACGGCTCGCGGCCTCGGCTACCGGCTCGCGGGCTGAGGCGGCGGACGTGCCTGCGGCGCAGAGCGTCTCGCGCCCACGGCGTCGGGCGAGGCCATGGCGTGCGCTCTCCCTCCGGGCCCGCCTCGAGGTCTCCTTCGGCCTGCTGGCGCTCGCCATCTCGGCGCTGCTCTCGGTCGTGTCCTGGGTCGTCGTGTCGCGCTACCTGCTCGCCCAGCGCGAGCAGGTGGCCGTAACCGAGACGGCGCTCGACCGTGCGTCCCTGGGTGTCGGCCTGGCCCGGCCGGGCGCCTCACCGGGGTCGGTCGTCAGCGGGCTGCCCTCGAACGACGCAGCGGCGTCCGTGGCGTTCGTCGGCGGCCAGTGGTACGGCACGAAGTCGGAGCTGGCCCCGGGGGCGATCCCCGACTCGCTGCTTGCGACGGTCTCGCACGGCCAGGGCGCCACGCAGCGGGTCGGCGTCGACGGTGGCCTCTACCTCGTCGTCGGGATGCCCTTGGGCCGTCAGGGCGAGGCGGTGTTCGAGGTGTTCTCGCTCGTCGAGCTCGACCAGACGCTGACGACGATGGGGTGGGTCCTCGCGTCCGTGGCCGTGGCGACGACCTTCGTCGGGGCTGCCCTCGGGCGGTGGGCGAGCGGCGTCGCGCTGCGGCCCCTGACCGAGCTGACGCGGGTCGCGGGCGAGGTGGCCGGCGGGCGTCTCGACGCACGCCTCGTCCCACGGGGCGACCCCGACCTCGACCCGCTCGCCGCGTCGTTCAACCGCACCGTCAACGAGCTCGAGCACCGGGTGCGGGCCGACTCCCGCTTCGCCGTCGACGTCAGCCACGAGCTGCGCACGCCGCTGACGACGATGCTCAACTCGATGGAGGTCATCAGCAACCGACGGGCCCTGCTCCCGGAGTCGGTTCGTGAGCCGGTCGACCTGCTCGCCGACGACCTCGACCGGTTCCGCACCCTCGTCGTCGACCTGCTCGAGATCTCGCGCCACGACGCGGGGGAGGGGCTCGTCCTCGAGCGTGCCGACGTCGGTGAGCTGACGCGTCGCGCCGCTGACGCCGCCGCCGGACGCGCCGTGACAAGCGTCGCCGACGGCGCCGACCTCATGGGCGCCGTCGACAAGCGGCGCCTCGAGCGGGTCGTCGCCAACCTCGTCGGCAACGCCGAGACGCATGGCGGCGGCTGCCGGCAGGTGCGGGTGGAACGCGTCGGTGACGCGGCGCACATCACTGTCGACGACGCGGGCCCGGGCATCCACTCGGCCCAGCGCACCAGGGTGTTCGACCGGTTCGCCCGGGCCGGGGGGGACCCGGGCCAGGGCGTGGGCCTGGGCCTGGCCATCGTCCAGCGCCACGTGGCCGCCCACGGCGGCGCCGTGCACGCCGAGGAGTCGCCGGAGGGAGGTGCCCGACTTGTCGTCGACCTCCCGCTTCGCTGAGCACGTCGGCAGGTCCGGTCGGTCCGGTCGGTCCGGTCGGTCCGGCCGATCCGGACCGGGCCGGCGCCTCGCCGCGGCCATGCTCGGCCTGGCGGCCGTCCTCCTGCCTGCGGCGTGCACGCTGACACCGGAGGCCGAGCCGGTCCCGCTGCAGCTGCCCGACCCCCCGGGGCCCGACCGGGCCAGCAGCACCACACGCACCGACGCCGTGCCCCTGACGATGCAGGTCTACCTCGTGCACGGGGACCGGCTCCAGCGGGTCACCCGGACGGTGCCGGAGGGGATCGGGATGGGGCCGGTGCTGGACGCGCTGACCCAACCGCTCAACCAGGTCGAGCTCGCCAACGGGCTGCGCACGGCCGTGCCGGTGTCGACGCGCTCACTCACGGCCGACCTGACGATGCAGGGGACAGCACGCGTCAGCGTCCCGACGGGTTTCGACCGGCTGGCCCTGCGGGACCAGCAGCTCGCGGTCGCCCAGATCGTCTTCACGGTGAGCGCCAACACGCTGGCCAGCGACGTGCAGCTCGTCAGCGGCACGCGCGTCGTGCCCGTGCCGGACGCCCACGGCGCGCTCGTGTCGACGCCGGTGGCGCGCTCGGACTACGCCGACCTCGCTCCGACCGGATGACCGGCTGGCCCGGATCCGTCTCAGCGAGAACGGAGCTCGGCGATGACGGCGAGCTCGTCGGCACGGTCGAGCCCCGCCCGGGTGCGCGGTCGGTCGAGCCCGAGGTGCTCCTCCCACGCGAGCGCGTCGCGCACGGTGTCGGCGAGCGGGCGCTGGGCGAGGCCGAGCGAGCGGGCCGCCGAGGTGTCGCGGTCCTGGAAGCCGAGCCAGTCGACGTCGTGCAGCCACAGGGGCAGCGAGCGGGGCCCCATGTACTCCTCGACCGACGCGGCTGCGAGCGCCTCGTCGCTGGCGGGCACCCGCTCACCCTCGAACCCCGACGCGTCTGCGGCCGCGTCGAGCACCGAGCCGAGGGGCGTCGTGGCCCCGGAGGCGTTGAGGACGCCGGTGGTGCCGGCGAGCCCGGCGGACAACAGCCACGCCGCGAGGTCGTCGACGTGGACCCACTGGACCGGCCGGGCGGTCTGCTCGGGCACGAGGACCGGGCCGCCGTCGCGGGCGGCCAGGGCGAAGCGCGAGGGCCAGTAGCCGAATCGTTCGCTCGGGTCGCCCGACCCGACGATGAGGCCCGAGCGCGCGACGAGGGCGGCGCCGTCCCGGGCCTCGAGCACGGCCTGCTCGCACGCGACCTTTCCCTCGCCGTACTGCTCGACCGTCGCCTCGTCGGCCTCGAGCGCCGGCAGGAGCGCGGCCGACTCGTCGGCGGCGTGGTCGGCGTGCGAGGCGTACACCGAGCACGAGCTGACGAATGCCCACGCGTCCGCCCGGTCCGACAGGGCCGCGACGGCGCCGCGCACGTGCCCGGGCTGGCGGGCGACGTCGACGACGAGGTCCCACGGCCGGTCGGGCAGGTCGGCGTAGGCGTCGGGGCGCGACCGGTCGCCCCGCACCAGCGTGACGCCGTCCGGGACCGTGCCGGACGCGCCACGGGCGAGGCACGTCACGTGGTGCCCGGCGTCCCGAGCGAGGGCGGCGACGCGGCCCCCGAGCCACGAGGTGCCGCCGAGGACGAGGACCGAGGACGCGGGTGAGGTCATGGCGCCAGCACACCACGGGCACGCCATCGGCGCACCGAACGCGGCAGGTCCTACGCCCGGGGCGGAAGACGGTGCCTAGAGTTGGTGCATGGAGCGGCGGATCTTCGGGATCGAGAACGAGTACGGCGTCACCTGCACGACGCAGGGCCAACGACGGCTCACACCCGACGAGGTGGCGCGCTACCTGTTCCGCCGCGTCGTCGCCTGGGGCCGCTCGAGCAACGTCTTCCTCGGCAACGGCGCCCGCCTCTACCTCGACGTCGGCTCGCACCCCGAGTACGCCACGGCCGAGTGCGACTCGGTCCGCGAGCTCGTCATCCAGGACAAGGCGGGGGAGCGCATCCTCGAGGGTCTCGTCGAGGACGCGCAGGGACGCCTCCGCGACGACGGCGTCGAGGGCGAGATCTTCGTCTTCAAGAACAACACCGACTCGGCCGGCAACTCCTACGGCTGCCACGAGAACTACCTCTTCGGGCGCACCGGCGACTTCCAGCGCGTGTCCGACATGTTCATCCCGTTCCTCATCAGCCGGCAGATCACGTGCGGCGCCGGGAAGGTCGTCGCCACCGCGCACGGGGCCTCGTTCGCCGTGAGCCAGCGCGCCGACCACATCTGGGAGGGCGTGTCCTCGGCCACGACCCGCAGCCGTCCCATCATCAACACCCGCGACGAGCCGCACGCCGACGCCGAGCGCTACCGCCGCCTGCACGTCATCGTGGGCGATGCCAACATGTCCGAGACGACCAACCTGCTCAAGGTCGGCAGCGCCGACCTCGTCCTGCGGATGATCGAGGCCGGGGTCGTCATGCGCGACCTGTCGATGGAGAACCCGATCCGGGCCATCCGCACCATGAGCCACGACCCCACGGGCCGCGCCACGGTGCGCCTGTCCAACGGCCGCGAGCTGTCCGCGCTCGACATGCAGCGCGAGTACCTCGACAAGGCGATCGAGTTCGTCGACCGCGAGGGCATGGACAGCGCGGACACCAAGCAGGTCATCGACCTGTGGGGCCGGGCTCTCGACGCGATCGGCGCCGGTGACCTCGGCGCCATCGAGACCGAGATCGACTGGGTGATCAAGTACCGGCTCATCGAGCGCTACCGCGCCAAGCACGGCCTGAGCCTCGGTGACGCGCGCATCCAGCAGCTCGACCTCGCCTACCACGACATCAACCGCCGGCGCGGCCTGCACTACCTCCTGCAGAAGCACGGCCGGGCCGCCCGCGTCTCCTCCGACGTCGAGGTGTTCCAGGCCAAGGTGCTCCCGCCGCAGACCACCCGGGCCAAGCTGCGTGGCGACTTCATCCGCGCCGCGCAGGCCCACGGCCGCGACTTCACCGTCGACTGGGTGCACCTCAAGCTCAACGACCAGGCCCAGCGGACCGTGCTGTGCAAGGACCCGTTCCGCTCCGTCGACGAGCGCGTCGAGAGGCTCATGGAGACCATCGAGCGCTCCCCGGTGGTGCAGCGGCCGCTCTGATCCCGCTGGACCACAGGCCTGATCGCACGTCGACCTGTCAGGACGCTGTGGGTGCCGCCTAGGCGTCGGCGTTACAGTGACCGGGTTTGCCGCCCCTCCGACCGGCACCGTCACTGACCGCCAGACCCGAACGGAAGACACCCCTGTGCGTTCCCACCGACCCGCGGCCCGTACCGCCGCCGTCCTCGCCCTCGCCCTGGGCGCCACCACCCTGACCGCCTGCGGCTCGCAGTCCGACGGCTCCGGGCAGAGCACCGCGTCGAGCACCGCCGCCGCATCGGTCGCCCTCAAGGGCGTCAGCGCGACCGGCCCCGTCGACCTCAAGACCGCCCCCAAGGTCGCCCTGGGCGCGACGCCGATCAAGAGCACGGACGTCGAGCACAAGGTGCTGACGCCGGGCACCGGCTCGGCCGCGACGAAGGCCGACACCGTCGTGCTGCGCGCACAGATCTACAACGGCACGAGCGGCAAGCTGCTCGACAACGGCTACGCGGACGGTCGTCCCGCCGACGGGTACCGGCTCGGTCGCACCGACGTGGTCCCCGGGTTCCTCGAGGGCCTCATCGGGGCCACCAAGGGCAGTCGGATCGCGTTCACCATCCCGCCGGCCAAGGGGTTCGGATCCGCCGGCAACCAGCAGCTCGGCGTCTCGGGCACCGACACCATCGTCGTCGTCGCCGACGTCTCCGACGTGCACGTCAGCCCGACCAAGATCGACGGCGCCCAGGCCGCGAGCCCCGCCGGCCTGCCGACGGTCACCTTCCCCAACGGCACCGCCAAGGAGCCCAAGGTCACGGTGCCGAAGTCGGCCGCGCCGACGACGCTCCAGCAGGCGACCCTCGTCGAGGGCACCGGACCGGTCGTCACGAAGGGCCAGACCATCGCCGCGCAGTACCACGGCGTGCTCTGGAAGGACGGCAGCGTCTTCGACTCCTCGTGGCAGCACGGCCAGGCCGCGAACTTCCCGATCGGCGTCGGCGCCGTCATCCCGGGCTGGGACAAGGCGCTCGTCGGCAAGAAGGTCGGCAGCCGCGTGCTGCTCGCCATCCCGCCGGCCGACGGCTACGGCAAGGCCGGGAGCCCGCCGAAGATCTCGGGTACGGACACCCTCGTGTTCGTCGTCGACATCCTCGACGCGTACTGATCGCCGGCACACGGTCCGTGCGGTCCGCGCCCGGCGGGCTGCACGGCCGGCGCGCGGACTGACAGACTGGTCGCCGACCCCCGACCTGAGGAAGAGGAACGCAGCATGGCACTCGACCCCGACCGCACCAAGCCCGAGATCGACTTCCCCGAGGGGGAGCCGCCGGCCGACCTCGTCGTCGAGGACCTCATCGATGGCGACGGCCGCGAGGCGAAGGCGGGTGACACCGTCAGCGCCCACTACGTCGGCGTCGCGCACTCGACGGGCGAGGAGTTCGACTCCTCGTGGAACCGCGGCGCGCCGCTCGACTTCCGCCTCGGCGTCGGCATGGTCATCCCCGGCTGGGACAAGGGCATCCAGGGCATGAAGGTCGGTGGGCGTCGCAAGCTGACGATCCCCTCGCACCTGGCCTACGGGGAGCGTGGCGCCGGCGGCGCCATCGGTCCCGGCGAGACCCTCATCTTCGTCGTCGACCTCGACGACGTCAGATAGGGCTCTCTCCGCTCGCCGGGTTCGGCGCGCCTGACGTCACGCCTTCCCTCCTCGGCTCGCTCGCTGCGCTCGCGTCGCTCGTCAGTCCAGGCGTGACGCGCGCCGAACCAGCACCCTGGTCCGCGTTGCTCGTCAGTCCAGGCGTGACGCGCGCCGAACCAGCCCAGCAGCAAAGCGCCCCGCGACGGCCGCGCCGAGGAAACCGGCGCGGTCGTCGTCGTATCCGCGGCCCATCGTGCGCAGCGTCACGGGCGTGTCCCGCAACGCCTCCTCGAGGCCGTCGACGCCCACCTCGCGCGCGGTGAGTCGCCCACCCGACGCGTCGCACAGGTCGCGTGCCTCGGCGCGCACCCGCTCGCCGAACGCACCCTCGAGCAGGGGAACAGCCACGTCGGCGGGCACGAGGGCGACGCGTCCGTAGGCGGTGCGGCTGTGGTGGGACACCCCGCGGTGACGCTCGCGCGGGTCGGCCGCCGAGATCCGCAGCGCGCAGACGGGACGCCCGCCCAGGCTGCCGACGGCGTTGACCGCCTCGCCCGCCGAGGTGCCCGAGAAGCCCCACCGGGTGCCGGTGCCGAGGTTGCCCGGCCCCTGGGCCACGATCGCGACGTCGGCCCCCGCGACGAGCCGCGCGGCGAGCAGTCCGGTGTGGACGTTGACGGCCTCGAGGTCGCCGCCGTAGGCCTGCCCGACGGTGACCGACGCCTCGAGCCAGCCGGCCTCCCGCAGCCCGGCGACCGTGCGGGAGAAGTCGAGCGGCAGGGCGCCGCCGTCGGTCATGACGTAGGCGACCCGCAGCGTCGGGTCGGTCTCACGGAGGCCGGCGAGCACCGCCGGCAGGCTCGAGTGCAGGTCGGCGACGACGACGGGCATCCCGGTGAGGTCGTCGGCGTCGCGCAGCAGCGCGTGGTGCTCGCTGTCCTGCTCGTCGACGCCGAGCACCATGGTCTGGGTCGGGGTGTAGCGGGCCTTGACGAGGTGGCCCGGCACCGCGTGCACGTCGGCGACCGGCGTCGGCAGGGCGTCGGGGGCCGCCACGACGAGCGCGAGCCCGCCGGTGCCGAGGCCCCGTTCGAGGGCCGTCGTGTTGAGCAGGACGCCGGTGCCCGGGTCGAGCACCCCCACGGCGTCGACGTAGCCGAGGGCGCGCAGCGACTCCCCGGAGTCGACATCGACCGCGTACTCGACCGCGCCGGCCCAGCGCGCCCGGACCTGCGCCACGACACCCCGGCGCCACTGGATCATGGGTGAACCCTATCGATCGCATGTTCGGGTAGCGTCGGACTGCCCGGCGCCCAGCCGGTCCACGACAGCAGGAAAGGCCGTCGATGCCCGCGTCCGCCTCGGCCGAGAAGACCGAACGGCTGCTCAACCTCATCCTGGCGCTGAAGTCCGCGCGCCGGCCGGTGTCCAAGCAGCGGATCCGCGAGTCCCTGCCCGCCTACGCCCAGGCGAGCTCCGACGAGGCGTTCGACCGCATGTTCGAGCGCGACAAGGACGAGCTGCGCGAGATGGGCATCCCCATCTCCACGACCGTCATCGACGTGCTCTTCGACGACGAGGTCGGCTACCGCATCGACTCGAGCGAGACGACCCTGCCGGCGATCGCCTTCGAGCCCGACGAGGTCGCCGCGCTGGCCCTGGCCGCCCGCACGTGGTCGACGGCGAGCGTCTCCGGCGCCGCCTCGGCCGGTCTGCGCAAGCTGCGCCTGTCCGGCGTCGAGATCGACGAGTCGGTGGCGGCCGGTGCCGAGCCCCGCATCCGCACCAAGGAGCCGGCCTTCGAGGCGGTCCACGCCGCCGTCACGGCCCTGCAGCCGATCACCTTCGACTACCGCAAGAACGACGGCTCGGTGACCACCCGGCACGTCCAGCCCTGGGCGCTGAAGAACTGGCACGGACGCTGGTACGTCACGGGCTTCGACGTCGACCGCCAGGACGAGCGGGCCTTCCGGCTGAGCCGTTTCGAGGGCCAGGTGCGCCGCAAGGGCCGCGCCGGCTCCTACACCGTGCCCGCCGACCACGTGCCCGAGGTGGCGCTCGAGGCCCAGCCCGTCGAGCCGGAGGGCACGGCCGTCGTGCGCCTGCGCACGGGCCGGGGCCACACGCTCCGCCGGCACGCCGCACGCAGCACCGAGCTGGGTGGGCGCTGGGACGAGGTCGAGGTGCCCTACCGGCGCGGCGTCACCGACCGCGACGTCGTGGCCCTCGGCGTCGACGCCGTCGCGGTGTCACCGGCCGAGCTCGTCGACGCCGTCCGGGCGGCCCTCACGGGTGCCGCACGGGCTCACGAACGGGTCCACGACCGCACGGGGGAGCAGGCATGACCGACACCCGACGCACGGCGCCGCGCCGCCCGCAGGAGACCGCCACGCAGCGCCTCGGCCGCCTTCTCGACATGGTGCCGTGGCTGCTGCAGCACCGCGGGGTGCCGATCGCCGACGCCGCGGCCGAGTTCGGCGTGACACCCGAGCAGGTCGTCGACGACCTCCAGCTGCTCTTCGTCTGCGGCACGCCGGGATACGGCCACGCCGAGCTCATCGACGCCGACTGGGAGAGCGGCCACATCTACCTCGACAACGCCGACGACATCGCCGAGCCGATGCGCCTGACGCGTGACGAGGCCATCACGCTCACCGCCGGCCTCCAGGCGCTCGGGTCCACCCTCGTCGGGTCCGACGTCGCCGAGCGCACCCTCGGCAAGCTGCGTCGTGCCGTCGCGACGACGGCCGGCGACCCTGCCGGGCGCATCGCCCTCGACCTCGACAACGGCAGCCAGCACGAGGCGATGGCGCCGCTCAAGGACGCCTTCGCCCGCGGCCGTCGCGTGCACCTGCACTACTACGTCGCGACCCGCGACGAGCGCACCGAGCGCGACGTCGACATCATGCGCATCGTCAACCTCGACGGCCAGTGGTACGTGGAGGGCTGGTGCCACCGCGCCGAGGCAGTGCGCCTGTTCCGGCTCGACCGCATCGAGGCGGTCGACGTGCTCGAGGCCGACGGCACGCCACCCGAGCAGGCCCGCCCGCGCGACCTCGACGACGTCTTCGTGCCGAGCGCCGACGACCTCACCGTCGTGCTCGAGGCGAGCCGGTGGGCCGCCTGGATCGCCGACTACTACCCGAACGAGGGGGTCGAGCGCCTGGCCGACGGCTCGCTGCGGGTCACGCTCAAGGTGGCCGACCCGGCGCTCGTGCGGCGGCTCGTGCTGCGTCTCGGCGGCGAGGCCCGGGTCGTGTCGCCGCCCGAGCTCGCGGACGCCGTCGCCGACGAGGCGCGTGCGGCCCTTGCGGCCTACGACACCACCGCGTGACCGTTCACCGACCGACCACCACTGACCAGCACCGACCGGCGGCTGGACACCGGCGGTCCGTCGCCACCCACATCGTGGTCAACGCGGCGTCGGGAGGCCGGTGTTCATCACGCGCACGTATGCTGGTCACCTGCAGCGCCGATGCTGCACCTGACGGCCCGAACGACCGGGCCGCGCTTCAACGAGGAGATTGACCATGCAGCTTCCTGGTGGCCCTGAACTGATCGTCATCGCGATCGTGCTCATCGCCCTGTTCGGCTGGAAGAAGCTGCCCGACATGGCGCGCAGCCTCGGCCGTTCGGCACGTGTCTTCAAGTCCGAGGTCGACGAGCTGAAGAAGGACGGCAAGGCCAACCAGACGGGCGACGCCGCTCGCTCCACGGTCGCCGGCGAGGCCGTCGACGCCGACTCCGAGCGCCTGGCCGCGGAGGCCCGCCTCGCCGACGCGGAGCGTCGCGCGGCGGAGGCCCGCGCCGAGGCCGACCGGCTCCGCGCCGCATCCGGCCCGGTCAGCGGCACCGGCTCGGCGAGCAACGGCACCACCGCGAGCACGCCGGACGCGACGTCCGACGCCCGCCGCGACACGACCCTCTGAGCGGTGGCCCGAACCACCACTCTGCCCGAGCCCGACCCGTCACGGCGGCACTGAATGCCATCGCTGCTGCACAAGCGCAATCCCGAAGGACGCATGTCCCTCGGTGACCACCTGCGCGAGCTGCGCAACCGCATCGTCATCAGCGCTGTCGCGATCCTCGTCGGTGGCGTGGTCGGGTGGATCTACTACGACCGGCTCATCGACGCCCTGATCAAGCCGCTCAAGGACCTCGCGGCCGAGCGTCAGGGCCTCATCAACATCAACTTCTCGGGGATGACCGACCCCTTCGCGACCCAGATCACGGTGTCGCTGTTCACCGGTGTCATCCTCGCGTCGCCGATCTGGCTCTTCCAGATCTGGGGCTTCATCGTCCCGGGCCTGACGAAGAAGGAGAAGATGGTCGCGCGGCTGTTCGTCGTCGCGGCCGTCCCGCTCTTCCTCGCGGGCTGCCTCTTCGCGTTCGTCATGGTGCCCAAGGCCGTGACCGTGCTGCTCAGCTTCACCCCGGCCGGTACGGCGAACCTCCAGGACGCCACGGCCTACCTCAACTTCGTCCTGAAGTTCATCGTCGCCTTCGGGTGCGCGTTCCTGCTGCCGGTCTTCCTCGTGGCGCTCAACCTCGTCGGGGTGCTGCCGGCCCGCACCATGCTCAAGGGCTGGCGTCCGGCGGTCATGATCATCTTCGTCTTCGCGGCCGTCATGACCCCGACTCCCGACGCGTACACGATGCTGTTCCTCGCCACCCCGATGATCGCGCTCTACTTCGCGTCGGTCGGCCTGTCGTTCCTCTTCGACCGCCGCAAGGAGGGCGACCGGCCCGACTGGCTGGAGGTCTCGGACGACGAGGCGTCCGCCCTGTAGCGTTCGGCTGTGCCCGACCGCGTCGCCCTCGTCGTCAACCCCACGTCCGGCAAGGGCGCGGGCGCCGCCCTCGGGGAACAGACGCGCCGGCTGCTCGTGGCTGCCGGCCACGAGGTGACCGACGTGTCCGGTACCGACTACGCGCAGGCGAGGGCCCGGGGGCTCGTGGCCGTGGACGAGGGCGTCGACACGCTCGTCGTCGTCGGGGGCGACGGGATGGTCCATCTCGGCGTCAACCTGTGCGCCACGTCGTCGACGCGCCTCGCGGTCGTCGCGGCGGGCACCGGCAACGACTTCGCCCGCAACCTCGGGCTGCCCGTGCGTGACCCGGCGGCGGCCGTCGACCTGCTGACCACGGGGTGCACCCGTCGCGTCGACCTCGGCCGGGTCAGCCACGGCGTCGCGGGGGAGAAGTGGTTCGGCGGCGTGCTCGGCGCCGGTTTCGACGCCGTCGTCAACGAGCGAGCGCGCCGGATGCGGTGGCCGCGCGGCCAGATGCGCTACAACCTGGCCGTGCTGCGCGAGCTGCCGGTGTTCCGGCCCATCCCGTACGTCGTCGAGCTCGACGGGCAGCGGCTCGAGACCCGAGCGATGCTGGTTGCCGTGGCCAACACGACGTCGTTCGGCGGCGGCATGAAGGTGTGTCCGGACGCCGACGTCTCCGACGGGCTGCTCGACGTCATGATCGTGCACGCCCTGTCCATCCCGTCCTTCCTGCGCGTCTTCCCGAAGGTCTACTCGGGAACGCACACCACCCACCCGGCCGTCGAGATCCATCGCGCCCGGCGAGTTCGCTTGGAGGCGAGCGGTATCCACTCACAAGCCGATGGAGAGGCGTTCGCCGACCTGCCCGTGGAGGCCGAGGTGGTGCCGGGGGCCCTCGCGGTCGTCGTGCCCGCCGACCCTGCCGGCTCGGTGGGGGAGGCGGCATGATCCCCACCTGGCCGCAGCTGGCCGAGTTCACCGCAGGGCTCGACTTTCCCCTCGACGACTTCCAGACCGAGGCCTGCCGTGCCGTCGAGGAGGGCCGTGGCGTGCTCGTGGCGGCGCCCACGGGGGCGGGCAAGACCGTCGTCGGTGAGTTCGCCGTGCACCTGGCCCTCGCCACCGGCCGCAAGGCGTTCTACACGACGCCGATCAAGGCGCTGTCGAACCAGAAGTACGCCGACCTCGTGCGTCGGTACGGCGCCGACAAGGTCGGCCTGCTCACCGGTGACTCGTCGGTCAACGGCGAGGCGCCCGTCGTCGTCATGACGACCGAGGTGCTGCGCAACATGATGTACGCCGGCTCGGCGACGCTGCGCGGCCTCGGCTGGGTCGTCATGGACGAGGTGCACTACCTCGCAGACCGCTTCCGCGGAGCCGTGTGGGAGGAGGTCATCATCCACCTGCCGCCGGACGTCAGCGTCGTGTCGCTGTCGGCGACGGTGAGCAACGCCGAGGAGTTCGGGGCGTGGCTCGGCGAGGTCCGCGGCGACACCGCCGTCATCGTCTCCGAGCACCGTCCGGTGCCCCTGTGGCAGCACATGATGGTCGGCCAGACGCTCTTCGACCTCTTCGTCGAGGAGGAGGCGGCCGCGTCGGGGCCGACGGTCGAGGTGGGCGTCAACCCCGACCTCGTCCACGCGATCCGCGGCACGGAGCAGCGCGGCGCCTGGGACAGCCACTGGGTCAGCAACCGCGGCGGCCGCAACAAGGGCCGCCCGGGGCGTGGCGGCAACAACGGAGGCCGCGGCGGGCGAGACGACTGGGCCGGACGTGGCCGACGCGGTGGCGGAGGGGGTGGCCGCGGTCCCGGCGGTGGCGAGGGCGGCAACGGCTTCGCCCGGGGCGGCCGTCCCGGCGGAGGTGCCACCCGCGCCGAGGTCGTGACGCGCCTGGACCGCGAGGGCCTGCTGCCGGCGATCACCTTCATCTTCAGCCGGGCCGGGTGCGAGGCCGCGGTCGGGCAGCTGCTCGCCAGCGGGATGAGACTCATCCCGGAGGCCGACGGCGAGCGCAACCGCCGGGTCGTCGAGGAGCGGGTTGCCGGGCTGGCCGACGAGGACCTCTCGGTGCTCGGCTACTGGGACTTCGTCGACGGCATCTCGCGCGGTTTCGCCGCCCACCACGCCGGCATGCTGCCGACGTTCCGCGAGGTCGTCGAGGAGCTGTTCACGCAGGGGCGCATCCGGGCCGTCTTCGCCACCGAGACCCTCGCCCTCGGCATCAACATGCCGGCGCGGACCGTCGTGCTCGAACGGCTGGTCAAGTTCAACGGCGAGAGCCACGTCGACATCTCCCCGGCCGAGTACACCCAGCTGACGGGCCGGGCCGGGCGCCGGGGCATCGACATCGAGGGCCACGCCGTCGTGCTGTGGGGACGAGGGCTCGACCCCGGCGCCGTCGCCGGCCTCGCGTCGACACGCACCTACCCGCTGCGCTCGAGCTTCCGGCCGACGTACAACATGGCGGTCAACCTCGTGCGCCAGTTCGGCCGCGACACCGCCCGCGAGATCCTCGAGACCTCCTTCGCGCAGTTCCAGGCCGACCGGGCCGTCGTCGGGTTCGTGCGGACCGTGCGCCGCAACGAGGAGGCCCTCGCCGGCTATGCGGAGTCGATGACCTGCCATCTCGGCGACTTCACCGAGTACGCGGCGATGCGCGAGGAGATCCGGACCCTCGAGAAGGAGGGGGCCAAACGCCGGTCGGCCTCGATGCGTGCCGCCGCCGCCATCTCGCTGGAGAACCTCAAGATCGGCGACATCGTGCGAGTCCCGGCGGGTCGCCACAGCGGCCTCGCCGTCGTCGTCATGCCCAACCGCGGTGGGAAGGGCGACCCGGCCTCGCCCACGGTCGTCACCGAGGACCACCACCTGCGCCGCCTGACGCTGCACGACGTGCCGACGCCGGTCGAGCCGCTCGGCACGATGCGCGTGCCCAAGCAGTTCAACGCCCGGAACCCCAAGGCCCGCCGTGACCTCGCGGCCACGCTGCGGACGACGGTGCCGCATGACCCGCCTCGGCGACGGTCCGCCGAACCCCCGCAGGACCCGACGGACGCCCGCATCGAGCAGCTGCGGCGCGACCTGCGCAGCCACCCGTGCCACCGCTGCCCGGACCGGGAGGACCACGCCCGCTGGGCGGAGCGGTACTTCCGCCTCCAGCGCGAGACCCAGGGCCTGCAGCGCAAGATCGACGGGCGCACCAACTCGGTGGCCAAGACCTTCGACCGCATCTGCGACCTCCTCGGCGAGATGGGCTACCTCACCGACGGTGGCACGCGCGTCACCGACGAGGGCGACCGGCTGCGCCAGCTCTACACCGAGAAGGACCTCCTGGCCGCCGAGTCGCTGCGCGAGGGCCTCTGGCGCCGGCTCGACGCGCCGTCGCTCGCGGCCGTCGTGTCGACGCTCGTGCACGAGCCGCGCCGCGAGGACGGCGGGCTCGCGCCGCGCTGGCCCAACGACGAGGTGCGCGAGGCCTACGACCGCATGGTCGGGCTGTGGTCCGACCTCGAGGACGCCGAGGGCGCCCTGGCGCTGCCGCGCACGGGAATGCCCGACGCCGGTATCGCGTGGTCGGTGCACCGGTGGGCGAGCGGCCAGCGCCTCGAGGACGTCCTGCGCGGCACCGACCTCGCCGCGGGTGACTTCGTGCGGCGGTGCAAGCAGGTCGTCGACCTGCTCGGGCAGCTGACCGACGCCGGTGACCCGGCCCTGCAGGAGACCGCGCGACGCGCGTCCGACGGCGTGCTCCGCGGTGTCGTGGCCGCCGACCGCATCGACTGACGAGTCGCAGCACCGGCGTCCCGTCGGCTAGGATTCCCGCGTCCGTCGACGTTTTGTGGTGCTCGTGTTTTCAGCACGCTCGCAAGGTACGTGAGCGAGCGTTCGTCTCCTGAAGGTTCTGGAGTCGCGCGTTTGTGGCGACGCTGGACCTCCCGACCGGGTGGTCCGTCCAACAACCTGAAGGAGCCAGACATGGCGCAGGGAACGGTCAAGTGGTTCAACTCCGAGAAGGGCTTCGGCTTCATCGCCCCCACCGAGGGTCCGGACGTCTTCGTCCACTACTCGGAGATCCAGGGCAACGGCTACCGCAGCCTCGAGGAGAACCAGCCCGTCGAGTTCGACGTCGAGCAGGGCCCCAAGGGCCCGCAGGCGATGCGCGTCCGCGCTCTCTGAGCAACGCAGACGCACTCTGACGTCCGCGGCGGCTGAGGCCGCCGTGAGGAGGTCGGTCCCGTCCGGGGCCGACCTCCTCGTCGTCTGCGGGGGTCTCGGAGGTCTGCGGGGGGCCGTCAGAGGCGGGTGAGCCGCGCGTACGGGCTCTCGACGCGCACGTTCGCGGACGCGAACTTGACGGTCACCGTGTGCGCCGTCGTCGCGATGACGACGCCGAGGCCGTGCCGGACGTGGGAGACGCGGTCGCCGACGGCGTAGCTCTCCACCTCCGGCAGGGGGTCACGCTGGAAGGGGCTGTTGGCGAGATGACGTCGGGGCTGTCGGTGAGCAGGCACCATCCAGTATGGGCCGAAACAGGCCCGGTCCGGAAATGCAGGCTCAGTCGATGCCCAATGCGTTGACGACACGGTCGAACGACGAGGTGAGGCCGTGCTCGACAGCGAGTCGCGACATGAGCGCCGGGTCGGCGACGGCCGTCGGCAGCGCGAGGTCGACCTCGCCGACCGGTGCGTCGCGCACGACCTCCACGACGCGGGGCGCGGCGTCGAGGTAGTCCGAGGCCGCCTCGAGCCGGGCGCGCTGGGCGCCCTTGATGGCGGGGTCGCCCCCGTCGATCGCAGCGCGGAGCGCCTCGAGCGTCCCGTACGTCGTGATGAGCTTGGCGGCCGTCTTCTCGCCGACGCCCGCCACGCCGGGCAGGCCGTCGCTCGTGTCGCCGCGCAGGGCCGCCATGTCGGCGTACGCGCGGCCGCTCTGGACGCCGTACTTCTCGGCGATGAAGGCCTCGTCGACGAAGTCGGGGGAGCGGACGCCACCGCGCGCGGTGTAGACCACCCGCACGTCGTGCGCGTCGTCGACGAGCTGGAAGAGGTCGCGGTCGCCGGTGACGATGTCGATCGGCATGCGTCCGGTCCACGTCGTGGCGAGCGTACCGATCACGTCGTCCGCCTCGTGCCCGTCGACACCGACCCGGGCCAGGCCCAGGGCCTTCAGGGCGTCGATGATGATCGGCACCTGCACCGACAGCGCCTCCGGTGCCTCCTCGCCGTTGAGCGCGTTCTCCCCGCGGCTCGCGACGCGGTGCGCCTTGTACGACGGGATCGCCTCGACGCGGAAGGCGGGACGCCAGTCGTTGTCCCAGCAGGCGGCCAGGTGCGTCGGCCGGGCTCGGTCGACGAGCGAGGCGATCATGTCGAGGAGTCCGCGCACGGCGTTCGTCGGCACGCCGCTCGGGCCGACCACCTCGGGCACGCCGAAGAAGGCCCGGAAGTAGAGCGAGGCGGAGTCGAGGAGGACGAGCCGGGGAGACGCCATGGGCCGAGACTAGCGGGGCGCCGACAGGGGGTCGCGACGCGCGCGCGTACCGCCATGAGGAACACCGCGTCGGGCACCCGGACGCTGGTCTACCCTTCGGCCATGGAGGAACTCGACCGTCGCCTCGTCGGCCTGCTGCTCGCCGACGGCCGCATGAGCTACACCGACCTCGGCAAGGCGACGGGCCTGTCGACGTCCGCGGTGCACCAGCGCGTCCGGCGCCTCGAGGAGCGCGGGGTCATCACCGGCTACACCGCCACCGTGTCGGCCGAGGCCATCGGCCTGTCGCTCACCGCGCTCATCTCCGTCACGCCCTTCGACCCGAGCGCACCCGACGACGTGCCCGAGCGCCTCGCGCACATCGCCGAGATCGAGGACTGCCACTCGGTGGCCGGCGTCGAGAGCTACATCCTCAAGGTCCGCGTCGGCACGCCGAGCAACCTCGAGGACCTCCTCGCGCGCATCCGGTCGGTCGCGAACGTCTCGACCCACACGACGGTCGTCCTCTCGACGCCGTGGGAGGGGCGAAGCGCCTCCGCGCTGCCCCGCGGGTCCGAGTAGCGCCCGGCACCCTTGCGTGGCACGGGTGCCCGTGCCCACGGTGCGCGAGGCGTCAGAGCGTCGACAGGTCGGTGTTGGCCCCGCAGAGCACCACGACGAGGGTCTCGCCCGACACGGGGGTGACGGCCCCGGACGTCAGCGCGGCCAGCGCCGTGGCGGCCCCGTGCTCGACGACGACGCGCCAGCGGTCCCAGACCAGGGCCCGGGCCGCTACCACCTCGTCCTCCGCAACGACGACGCTCCGCACCGGGAGCCGTGACGTGACCTCGAAGGCGATGTCACCGAGCCGCCGCGCACCCAGCGAGTCGGCCGCGACCCCGGAGACCGGCACGTCGACGGGCCTCCCGGCCTCGAGCGCGCCGTGCATCGTCGGGGCGCCCGCGGGCTCGGCGCCGACGACGCGCGCCCGTCCGTCGAGCCCCGCGTTGACGCCACCGATGAGGCCACCCCCGCCGACGGCCACGACCACCGTGTCGACGTCACCCACCTGGGTGAGCAGCTCGGGGGCGAGCGTGCCTGCGCCGGCGACGATCTCGGGCTGGTCGTAGGCGTGGCAGTGCAGGGCCCCGGACCGGACCACCTCCGCCTGGGCGGCCTCGTAGGCGTGGGCGTACTCGGTGCCCGAGCGGACGACCCGCGCCCCGTAGGCCTCGAGGCGAGCCACCTTGACGGCAGGGGCGGTCTCCGGCACGAAGACCGTCGCGGGCACGCCGAGGTGTGCGGCGGCGTAGGCGTTGGCCATGCCGGCGTTGCCGCCGGACGCGACGACGACGCCGACGTCCGGGTCGAGCAGCCCGCGCTCACGGGCCGCGAGGATCCGGTTGAAGGCGCCGCGGGCCTTGAACGACCCGGTGTGCTGCAGCAGCTCGAGCTTGAGGAGGATCCGCGCGCCGCGGGCCCCGGGACTCACGACGTCGTCCAGGTCGTGCCCGACGTCGATGACCGGGGTGGTCCGCACGTGGTCGCGGATGCGGGTGAGGGCCTCGTCGACGTCGCGGCGCTGGAGCACGCGCCCGAGCCTACGGCCACCCGCACGTGGTCGGCAGAACGTCCGGCGGGCGCGTCAGAGCCGGGCCACGGGCTCCTCGGCCGGCGCGTCCGCCGGAACGGGGGCACGCGAGGCCGCGAGATGCGTCTGGCGGTGCCACGCCCAGAGGCCCATCGCGACCGCCGTCAACGCCCCCGCGACGAGCGCGAGGGTCATCAGCGACCCGCTGACGAGCGGTGACAGCGCGCCCGCCACCAGGGCGTTGGCGCACGTGCTGAGGAAGGACTGGAAGGAGGAGACCGTGCCGCGCTCACGCGGGCGCAGGTCGAGCATGGCGATCGTCAGGATGGGGAACACGAGCGAGACGCCGAGCGAGATCGCCCCGACCGGCAGCACGGTCCACAGCGTCGTGGGCGTGCCGGCCAGGGCCTGGTAGACCACCGCGAAGGCGCTGCCTGCGAGCGACACGACGAAGCCGGCGAGCACGAAGGCGCCCTGGCGGACCCGGCCTGCGAGCCGCCCGGTGAGCAGGGAGCCGAGCATCATCGCGACGACGAGAGGCACGAAGAGCACGCCGAAGTCGCGCGGGCCGAGGCCGAGGTGGTCGACCACGATGGCCGGCGCCGACGACACGTAGAGGAACAGGGCGGCGAAGTTGAGGGCCACGGCCGCGCCGAGCCGCAGCACCGACGCGTCCCCGGCCACCGAGGCGATCGACGCCACGAGCGGGCGCGGCCGGAACGGGATCCGCTGGGAGGCCGGGTGCGTCTCCGGCAGCGCGAAGCTCGTCGCCACGACGAGGACGACCCCGTAGACCGTCAGCACCCAGAAGATCGTGCGCCACTGGCCCCAGCCGAGGATCCAGCCACCGACGATCGGGGCGAGCGCCGGTGCGACGGCGAAGATCACCGAGATGTGCGACATGAACCGCTGGGCCGCCGACCCGTCGAACAGGTCGCGCACGACGGTGCGCCCGACGATCATCCCGGCACCGGCCACGAGGCCCTGCACGGCGCGGGCTCCGAGGAGCAGGGGCATGTTGGGCGCGAGGGCGCACAGGGCGCTGGTCACCGCGTAGAGAGCGCAGCCGACGAGGATCACCGGCTTGCGCCCGACCGCGTCGGACAGTGAGCCGTGGAAGAGGCTCGCCACGGCGAACGTCGCGAGGTAGACGCTCAGCGTCTGCTGCATCGCGACGGCGTCGACGCCGAGCTCGCGGGTCATGACGTCGAAGGCGGGGAAGACCGTGTCGATGGAGAACGGCCCGACCATGGTCAGGGCAGCGAGGATGACGATGAGACGCAGGCGACCGAGCCGCGTCGTCCCGGCAAGGGCCCTCACCGGCGAGCGATCGGGGCCGTGACGGCGCGCGTGACGCTCGCGAGGTCGGTGGGGGCCAGCTCGACGTCGAAGCCGCGCCGGCCGCCGGAGACGAGGACGGTGTGGTGCTCGAGGGCCGAGGCGTCGAGGACCGTGGGCAGGGCCCGCTTCTGGCCCACCGGGGAGATGCCGCCGACGACGTAGCCGGTGCTGCGCTCGGCGGCAGCGGGGTCGGCCATCGTCACCGACTTGACCCCGAGCGCTGTCGCGACCGCCTTGAGGTCGAGCTGGCCGTCGACGGGCACGATGCCGACGGCCAGGCCGCGCCCCGTGTCGACGAGGAGGGTCTTGAGCACGCGCGCCGGCTCGACGTCGAGAGCCTCCGCCGCCTCGAGCCCGTAGCTCGCGGCGGACGGGTCGTGGTCGTACGGGTGGCCGGTCCAGGCGACCTTCGCACGGTCGAGCGCGAGGGTGGCCTGCGTCGTCGGACCGGCCGCGCCCTGCTGCCGCCGGCTCACGGGGTGGTCGCGCCACGAGCACCGGCGCCGACGCTCGCGAGGCCGTCCCAGATCGTCGTCACGACGATCTCGGTGGCCTCGTCGGCGTCCATGCCGCCGAGGTGGGTGCTGCGCCAGACGGCGAGCCGCTCGCAGCCGCCGATGAGCACCTCGGCCATCGCCGTGACCCGGGTCGGGGCCTGCGCCGCGAACTGCGGCAGCGCGAGCAGTCCCTCGGCGAAGGCCTTGGCGGTCTGCTGGCGGATCCGCTCGACCGAGTCGGAGGCCTCGCCGATGAGGGCGCCCTCGGTGCGCAGCAGCGCGAACGCGGCGTCGTGGGCGTCGATGAAGGCGAAGAAGGCGTGGACGACACCGGCCACCCGCTCGCGGACCGGCGCGTCGTCGGCGCCCTCCCAGGCGTCGATGAGGGCCGACATCAGCTGGCCCCGGGCCCGCTCGATCGTCGCGGCGAGCAGGCCCTCCTTGGAGCCGAAGTAGTCGTAGATGAGGGGCTTGGTGACGCCGACGCGCTCGGCGATCTCGTCCATCGTCGCGGCCTGGACACCGCGCTCGGAGAAGACGCCCTCGGCCACCTCGAGCATCTGCGCCTCGCGCTCGGCGCGGGGCATGCGGATGCGGGTGGCGGGGGAGCGGGAGGTCACCGCGGCAGTCTACGGTCGACGGGAAATCCAGAGGCGCCGTGTCCGTGGGGGTCGGTAGCGTTCGGACACTGTGACGGTCACCAGGGTTGAGCAGGGCGAGGCGCAGGGCACGACGCAGCGGGGGGCCCTCGGCGCGTCGACGCTGCCGGCCGGTCGCGTACCCGTCGACTGGCACCGGGTCCGTCGGCCGCTGACCGTCGTCTGCTTCGCGATGTCCCTGCTGGGTGCCGTCGCGGCTTCGCTCGGCTCCATGGTCGCCGGCCGCCTCGCCGCGGGCCCCACCTCCCAGCTCGTCGTGCTGCTGGCCCTCTGTGTCGTCGGCGGCGCGCTCGTGGACACGATCGCCAAGGCGATCTGGGCGACGGTGTGCGACCGGGCCGAGGGCCGCCTGCGCGCCGACCTGCTCGACGCGGCGATGGCCCAGCCGCTGTCCGAGCTGTCCGAGCAGGCGGTCGGCGAGGTGCTCGACCGCATCGACGACGACACCTGGGAGGTCGGCCAGCTGATGCGCTGGGGTGTGTGGCAGGCCGTGCGCACCCTGCTCGCGTCGGGACCGCTGTGGGTGGTGGCGAGCATCGCCTGGTGGCCTGCTGCGTTCCTCTTCCCGCTGACGGGGTTCGCGGCCTTCTGGGTCGTCCGGCGGCTCCTCCCGCAGGTCGCCGAGCGCAAGGTGGTCGAGGAGGCCGCCTGGACCGACCACGCCGCGTCCACCGAGGAGGGGGTCGCCGCCCGCGACGACCTGCGCACCGCTCTCGGCCAGCCCCATGTGCTGCGCCGCAACGCCGAGCTGGCCGCTCGGGTCCACGCGGCGCTCGACCGGGTCCTGCAGGTCGAGGCCCGCATCACCCGGCGCAGCGGTGGGCTGCTCCACGGCGCCCTGGCCGCGGTCGCGGTCGTCGGCACCGCCCTGGTGGTGGCCGGTGACCTGTCGACCTCGCGACTGGTCACCCTCTTCCTCGTCACGACGATGTTCGTCGGTGGCGTCGACATGCTCGCGCGGCACCTGCCCGACCTGCAGGAGGGCTTCGGCGCCGTCCTGCGCCTGCGGGCGATGCTCGCAGCGCCGGCCGAGCCCTCCGGTGGGCGGCCGCTCGCGGACGGACCCCTCGACGTCGAGTTCCGCGGTCTCGAGTTCGGCTACGGCACCGGCACGTTCGCGCTCCGCGACATCGACCTCGTCGTCCCCGCGGGCCACACGTGCGCCCTCGTCGGACGCACCGGCTCCGGCAAGTCCACGCTCGCCTCCCTGCTGTCGCGGGCCGTCGAACCGCCACGCGGCACGGTGCTGCTCGGTGGCACCGACGTGTGCGACCTCGACCTGCAGCAGCTGCGGGCGGCGGTGGGTGTCGTCACCCAGCGCACCGAGGTGCTCGCCGGCACGCTGGCGCAGAACATGACCCTCTTCGGTGACGTGCCCCGTGAGCGGGTGCAGGCCGCCGTCGCCGAGCTCGGCCTCACCGACTGGGTGGCGGGCCTGCCCGACGGGCTCGACACGATGCTCGGCCCGGGCGGCACCACCCTGTCGGCCGGCGAGGAGCAGCTCGTCGCCTTCGCGCGGCTGCTCGTGCGTGACGTCAGCGTCGTCGTGCTCGACGAGGCCACGGCCCGCATGGACCCCGCCACCGAGGCCCGCGTGGTGCGGGCGGCCGACCGGCTCATCTCGGGCCGCACCGGCATCCTCGTGGCGCACCGGCTCTCCACCACCGAACGTGCCGAGCAGGTGGCGGTGCTCGAGGCCGGCCGCGTCGTCCAGCAGGGGCCGCGAGCCCGTCTGGCCGGCGCCGACGGTCCGTTCCGGCAGCTGCTCGAGGCGGCGGCGCACGAGGTGGTCGTCGAGGAGCACCACCACGAGGACGCCGCGATCGGGTCCGTGCGACGCAGCACGACGCCACCCCCGCCGCCCGTGCTGACGCCGACGCCGAGCCTCGCGCGGCAGGTGCTCCACGCCGTCAGCGTCCACCCGCGCTGGGGCCTGTTCGGGGCCTCGCTCTTCCTCGTGGCCTCCCTGACGGGCGCCTTCGGGGCGGTCACCGGCTGGACGTGGGGGCTCGTCGTCACGCGGCTGCAGGCCGGGCAGAACCCGGGCTGGATCACGGCCGCCCTCGTCGTCTCGCTCGTCGTCGGACCGCTCGTGCTGTCGCAGGCCTTCCGCTCCTATCCACACTGGTGGGTCGAGGTGCGCCTGCGGGTGCGGGCCGCGGTGCTCGCCGGCCAGACCGCGCAGCGGCGGCTCGTGCGCACCCCGCCCGGCGAGGTCGTGGCCCGCACCATGGACGCCGACCGGCTGGCGCGGTACACCGACCGCTGGGTCGACTTCGTCAACGGGCTCGTCGTCGCCTCGGTGACGGCCGTCATCGCCGGTACCTGGCTCGCGGGGGCGGTCCTGCTCGTCGTCATGGTCTCCTCGGCGCTGGCCTCGACCCTCGGCCGGCCGGTGGCCGGGCGGTCGGCGGCGGCCGCCTCGGCCGCGCGGGCCGACTTCGGTCGCTCGCTGGTGAGCGCGCTCGAGTCGATCCGCACGGTCAAGCTCGCGGCGGCGACGTCGCAGGTCCACCAGCACCTGCGGCGCGTCGACGGTGGCCGGGTCGACGCCGCGGTCCGCGAGCACCGCGTCCAGGCCCTGCTCGACGGCGTGCCGATCGTCATGGTCCAGTGCGGTGTCGTCGCCGCCTGGGCGGGTCTGCTCCATGGCACGTGGTCCCTGGCGATCACGCTGCTCGTGGCCAACGCCGTCAGCGGCTTCGACTGGTTCGGTCGCGTCGCCGGTTCGGTCGTCACCGAGGCGCCGGGCGTCCGGGCGTGGATGAAGGCCACGAGCGAGCTCGCCGGCGGTGGCGACCTCATGGACGTGCCCCCGGGCATGGACCTCGAGCACGGCACCGCCGAGCCACCGCGGACCGGGGCACGCGAACCGCTGCGCACGCTACGGCTGCAGGGCCTCACCGCGGTCCACGACGACGGCACCATCGGCGTGCAGGACGTCGACCTCACCGTCGAGGCCGGTGAGCTCGTGCTGCTGCTCGGCCAGGTCGGCTCGGGCAAGTCGAGCCTGCTGTCCTCTCTCGCCGGGCTGACGTCCTACACCGGGTCGGTCAGCTGGAACGGCCGGGTGCTGGCCGAGCCGGAGGTCGAGCTGCGTCCGGGACGGGTCGCGCACATCGCCCAGGTGCCGCGCGTGCTGTCGGGCACGTTCACCGACAACGTGGCGCTCGACCACGCCGACCGTCAGGTGGAGCCGGCGCTGGCGTCCGCTCGGATGGAGCGCGACGTCACCGAGGCCGGTGGCCCCGACGCCCTCGTCGGCCACCGTGGCGTCCGTCTGTCCGGCGGGCAGGTGCAACGCCTGGCTCTGGCCCGGGCGCTCGCCTGCGAGGCCGACCTGCTGCTGGCCGACGACGTGTCGTCGGCGCTCGACGCGGCCACCGAGATCGAGCTCTGGGCGGCCCTGCGTTCCGGGGGTGCCACGGTCATCGGTGCGACGAGCAAGGGAGCCGCGCTGGCGCAGGCCGACCGGGTCGTCGTCCTCGACGGCGGCCGGGTCGTCGACACGGCGCCGTGGCACGATCTCTCGCGGCGGTGGGGCCACCTCGCGGGCTGAACCCCCGGATCGTCAGACCAGCTGGGACTGCGCGGCGGCCCGGCTCGAGGCGGCCTGCTCGGTAGCGGCCGCGAGCACCTGCTCGTGGTCGACGGCGTCCCGCCACCACTGCCGGCCGCCCTCGGGGAGCGTGTCGATCGGGTCGTAGTAGACGTACTCGCGCGACAGCGCCTCGGTGTCGGCGCCCTCGATGGAGGTGCGGTAGTTCTTGCGCCAGTAGGAGATCCCGCGCTCGCGGTCGTACTGCTCGACCTGGTGCACCCAGCGCTTGCCGACGAACGGGACGTCGCACACGATGCGCGGCGTCGAGAAGCCGGGCAGGTAGCCCATGATCTCGTGCTGGAGCCGCTGGGCCTCCGCGAGCGAGACGCGCCAGTGCTCGGCGAACGGGATCATGTCGCACATGTAGAAGTAGTACGGCGTGATCATCGCGCCGTCGGCCAGCGCGAAGCACAGGTCGAGGAGCCGCTCGGGGGTGTCGTTGACACCACGCATGAGCACGCCCTGGTTGCGCACGTCGCGCACGCCCGCCTCGAGCATGGCCCTGGATGCGCGCGCCACCGCCGGCGTGACCGACTGGGCGCTGTTGACGTGGGTGTGGATCGCCAGGGAGACGCCGCGCTCGCGGGCCGTGCGGGCCACCCGCCCGACGCCCTCGACGACGTCGTCGGCGAACCAGTGCTGCGGCAGCCCCATGAGCGCCTTGGTCGCGAGGCGGATGTCGCGGACGTTCTCGATCTGCAGCAGCTGGTCGAGGAAGGCCTCGAGGTTCTTCCACGGCATGTTGGCGACGTCGCCCCCGGACACGACGACGTCGCGGACGGACGGCGTGCGGCGCAGGTAGTCGAGCATCGCGCTCTGCCGGTCGACCGGCTTGAGGTCGAACTTCAGCTTCGCGACCTGAGGCGTCGAGTTGCCGACGAGGTCCATCCGGGTGCAGTGGCCGCAGTACTGGGGGCACGTGGGCAGCAGCTCGGCGAGGACCTTGGTGGGGTAGCGGTGGGTCAGCCCCTCGGCGACCCACATGTCGTGCTCGTGCAGCGAGTCGCGGGTGGCGTGCGGGTGCGAGGGCCAGTCGCTGCGCCGGTCGGAGAAGACCGGGATCATGTAGCGGCGCACCGGGTCGGCGTAGAAGGCCTCGGTGAAGGCCGCACCGGCCGATGGCATCGGGTCGTCGGTGGCCGGGACCATGGTGTTGAGCATCTGCGGCGGCACGAGCATCGACATCGTGGCCCGCTCCGCCTGGTCGCGCTCGAGGTCGGCGTAGAAGCGGTCCTCGAGCAGGTCGCCCATGACGGCCCGCAGCTGCGCGACGCTCTTGACGCAGTGGGCACGCTGCCACTGGGCGCTGTCCCAGTCGGACGGCGTCACGTCGGTCCAGCCCGGCAGCCGCGTCCAGTCCGGCTCCACGAGCTCGCGTCGGTGGTAGGCGTAGGGCTGTGACACCTGTGTCATGACCCGACGATAGCCGAAGCATCAGCCCTCGACCTCCTATGATGCGAAAGGATTTGTCGTACGCGTCCACTGCAACCGGAGGATCTGCGCCGTGACCACCCCACCGTCCACGCCCGTCGATGCGCGTGAGGGCTCGCCCGTCGGGCTGCACCGCGTCCTGGAACCGGCGGGGGACGGGGTGACCCTCCCGCAGGCGGCCCGGCGGCTCGACGCCCGCCCCGAGCTGTGGCCCGACGAGGTGCGCATCGCCGTGGACACCCTCAACCTCGACGCCGCCTCCTACCGCCAGCTCGCCGAGAAGCACACGCGCGACGGCGTCCTCGACGGCGACGCCGTGCGCGCGGAGGTGCTGGCGATCGTGGCCGAGCGGGGCAAGATGCAGAACCCCGTCACCGGCTCCGGCGGCATGCTCATCGGCACCGTCGCGGAGGTCGGGCCGGCCAGCCCGCTGGGGCTCGCCGTCGGAGACCACGTCGCCACGCTCGTGTCGCTGTCCCTGACGCCGCTCTCGATCACCGACGGACTGGCGCGCTGGGACGGGCGGTCCGAGCAGGTGCCGGCCGCCGGGCACGCGATCCTCTTCGGGCGCAGCATCGCCGCCGTCCTGCCGGGCGACCTCGACCCGCGCCTGTCCCTCATGGTCATGGACGTGTGCGGCGCGCCGGCGCTCGTCTCACGGGTCGTGGGGGAGTACGTCGCCCGCGGCGTGCCGCCGACCGTGGCCGTGCTCGGGGCCGCCGGCAAGTCCGGCTCGCTCTCGCTCGCTGCGGCTCGCGTCGCAGGGGCGGCCCGCACCATCGGCGTCGTGCCCCTGCAGCGCGAGCTCGACCTGCTCGAGCCCACGGGACTCGCCGACGCCGTGGTCCTCGCCGACGCCCGCAGCCCACTGGGGCTCCTCGCAGCCGTCGAGGCCGCCGGTGGCCCGGCCGACGTCACGGTCGTGTGCGTCGACGTGCCGGGCTGCGAGCAGCCCGCCGTCCTCGCCACCGCGCAGGGCGGCACGGTCATCTTCTTCAGCATGGCCACGAACTTCGCCGCAGCCGCCCTCGGCGCCGAGGGTCTGGCCGCCGACGTGCGGATGCTCGTCGGCAACGGCTACGTGCCAGGTCACGCCGACCTCGCGCTCTCCCTCGTGCGCGAGGTGCCCGCCGTCCGAGCGCTCTTCGAGTCGCGTCTGGCCCACGAGACGGCAGGATCTGACGCGTGAGCCGCCCCGCACCCCTCATCGAGCTCGACCCCGCCGTCGTCCGCCGCGCCCGGTCACTGGCGCGCAAGGCCGCCGCACCCGTCGTGCGCATCGCGCGCAGCCACACCACGGTCTCGGTCGAGCGCGCCACCCTCCGCCTCGCTGGCCTGGCCGGCGCCGACCACGAGCGCGTGCCCTGGGTGAACCACCTCGTCGACGCCGTCCGCGACGGCGTGGGCCTCGAGCACGGCGTCACGACGCCGGTCTACGACGCGCTGCTGCGCGGCGAGGCGCCCGACCTGCTGACGCTCGCCCAGAAGGCCGCGAGCGGAAACGTCTCCTTCCGGCTGCCCGACGGCCGCGAGGCCACTGCCGCCAGGCGTGCCGCGACCAAGGGCGTCGGGGCCGGCCTGCGCACCGTCGACCGGGCCCGCGCCACCCGCGAGCGCCTCGTGCGACGGCTCGGTGACCCGCCGCGCAAGCCGTGGGTGTACCTCATCGTCGCCACGGGCGACATCCACGAGGACATCCCGCAGGCCCAGGCTGCGGCACGCGAGGGCGCCGACGTCATCGCCGTCATCCGATCGACCGGCCAGTCGCTGCTCGACTACGTGCCGGAGGGCGCGACCCGCGAGGGCTTCGCCGGCACGTACGCGACGCAGCAGAACTTCCGACTCATGCGCGCAGCCCTCGACGACGTGAGCAAGGAGCTCGGTCGGTACGTGCGCCTGACGAACTACGCGTCGGGCCTCTGCATGCCGGAGATCGCGGCGCTCGCGGGCATGGAGCGTCTCGACATGATGCTCAACGACTCGATGTACGGCATCCTCTTCCGCGACATCAACCCGATCCGCACGTTCGTCGACCAACGCTTCTCGCGCCAGGTCCACGCCCGCGCCGGCATCATCATCAACACCGGCGAGGACAACTACCTCACGACCGCCGACGCCGTCGAGGCCGCGCACACCGTCACGGTCAGCCAGCTGCTCAACGAGCGGTTCGCCAAGGAGGCCGGCCTGCAGGACTGGCAGCTCGGACTCGGGCACGCCTTCGAGATCAACCCCGAGATCCCCGACAGCTTCCGGATGGAGCTGGCCCACGCCCTGCTCGCACGCCGGCTCTTCCCGGACGCGCCGCTGAAGTGGATGCCGCCGACGAAGCACATGACCGGCGACGTCTTCCGCGGCTACCTGCTCGACGGGTTCTTCAACCTCGTGGGCGCCATGACCGGCCAGGGGATCCTCCTCGTCGGGATGATGACCGAGGCCGTCGTCACCCCGTTCCTGTCGGACCGCGACCTCGCGCTGCAGAACGTCCGCTACGTCATGAACGCCGCGGGCGGCCTCACCGAGGACTTCCACCCGCCGCGCGACGGCTTCATCCAGACCCGGGCCCGCCAGGTGCTCTCCGAGGCTGTCGACCTGCTCGAGCGCATCGTCGCCGACACCGACGCCTCGGGCGACGCCCCGCTCCTCGCGGCCATCGCCGACGGCACCTTCGGGCTCATGAAGCGCCCACCGACCGGCGGCAAGGGCCTCGACGGCGTCGTGCGCCGGGCCGACGGCTACGACAACCCGGCGACCACGGCCCTCGACGCGTGGACGCCACCGGCGAAGGAGGCGACCCGATGAGCACGGCAGCGCAGGGAGCCGTCGTCCGCCCCTACGGCGACACGACCGGCGACGGCATGGTCCAGGTGTCCTTCACCCTGCCGATGCCGCACGACAAGAGGGCCGAGGGAGCGGCGCTCCAGCTGGCGCGCAAGATGGGCCTCGAGCCCGCGCTGCTCGTCCACGCCAAGGCGATGGGCCCGGACTTCACCTTCTTCGTCGTCTACGGCAGCGTGACCCACCTCGTCAACCTCGACGACGTGCACGTCGTCGAGCGCGAGTACCCGCTGCTGTCGGCCAAGGACGCCAACACGGCGATCAAGAAGCTGCTGCGTCGCCGGCTCGTCGTCGTCGGCGCGTGCATCGGTACCGACGCCCACACCGTCGGCATCGACGCGATTCTCAACATCAAGGGCTTCGCCGGTGAGAAGGGCCTGGAGTACTACCGCGAGATCACGGTGGTGAACCTCGGCGCCCAGGTGCTCGTGCCCGACCTCGTCGCCCGCGCGCGGGCGGAGAAGGCCGATGCCGTGCTCGTCAGCCAGGTCGTCACCCAGAAGGACGCCCACGTGCACAACACGACGCAGATGTCGGCGGCCTTCCGCGAGGCCTACCCGGCGGGCCAGGTGCCGATCCTCATCGCCGGCGGCCCCCGGTTCGAGGAGGGCTCGGCCGACGCGCTCGGCGTCGACCGCATCTTCGGCCGCGGCACGACGCCCGGCGAGGTCGCCAGCTACCTCGTCCACGAGATCGCCCTCCGGAAGGGGAAGAGATGACCGGGTCGGACCAGACCGCGCCGAGCGGGACGACGGTGGCGACGAGCACGACGGCGGGCGTGGGGCAGCGCGTGACGCACCGCCGCTACGTGCCCTACAGCCATGCGCACTACGCCGGCAACCTCGTCGACGGCGCGTACTCGCTCGCCGCGTTCGGCGACGTCGCGACGGAGATGTGCATCCGCACCGACGGGGACGAGGGGCTGTTCGCGTCCTACAGCGACGTGCAGTTCCGGGCGCCGGTGCGGGCCGGCGACGTCATCGAGATCTCCGCCGAGATCGTCCGCGTCGGCCGGCGCAGCCGCGAGATGGAGTTCGAGGTGCGCGTCGTGGGTCGTGGGGCGCCGGAGCGGGGGGCGTCCGCGGCCGACGTGCTCGACCCGCCGGTCGTCGCGACCACCGCCCGCGGCACCGTCGTCGTCCCCTGACGCGTGACGCCTGGGGGGCGCCCCGGGGGGAGTCGGTGCGCTCGCGTGGGCGGTGACGACATACGGTGATGCCCGTGCGGCGTCACCTCGTGCCCCTCGGTCTCGCGCTGGCCGGCGGGGGCCTCCTCTGCTTCGCGTTCCCCACCTTCGACCTCTGGTGGGTGGCGCCGCTCGCGCTCGGCCTCATGACGTTGTCGTGGACCCCAGGGGGGCCGGGCCGGCTGCCCGACGCGGAGCGCCGGCGCCCGCGCCCGGCCCGGCGCGGCTTCCTGCTCGGGACGCTCTCCGGCCTCGTCTTCTTCGTGCCGACGCTGTCGTGGTCGGGCATCTACGTCGGCGCGGTGCCGTGGATCGCCCTCGCCACCCTCGAGGCACTCTTCCTGGGTCTCGCCGGCGCCCTCTACGGGTGGCTCAGCCGGGCCGGGCGGGTGCGGCCGCTCGCCTTCGCCCTCGTGTGGGTCATCACCGAGGGGTTCCGGGGCCGCGCCCCGTACGGCGGGTTCCCGTGGGTCAAGATCGCCTTCGGCCAGGCCGACGGCACGTTCGGCCGGCTCGTCGCCCTCGGCGGCGCGCCGTTCGTCGGCTTCGTCGTCGCCCTGACCGGCGCCCTGCTCGCCCTCGCCGCGCAGCAGCTGCTCGCGCGCCGACGCGCCACGGGCAGTGCGACCGACGCGTCGACCGACGCGCCGGGCGGGCGCGGCGTCCTCGCCCCCGTCGTCGGCGCGGCCGTGCTGGGTCTGGCGGGGCTCGCGGTGCCGTTGCCGACCGACGGCCCGACCGCGCAGTTCCTCGGGGTGCAGGGCAACGTGCCGCACCCCGGCCTCGACTTCAACGCCGAGCGGCGTGCGGTCCTCGACAACCACGTCGCGGCGACGCTCAAGGCGCAGGTGGACGTCGCTGCGGGACGGGCGCCGGCCCCCGACCTCGTCGTCTGGCCCGAGAACGCCTCCGACATCGACCCCCTGCGCAACCTCGACGCCACGTCGCTCATCCTGGAGACGGTCGACGACCTCAAGCGTCCGCTCATCGTCGGCGGCCTGCTCGAGGAGCCGGCCGGGATGCTCTCGAACGTGTCGCTGCTCTTCGAACCGGGCGCCGGCCTCACCGACCGGTACGTCAAGCGCCACCCGGTGCCCTTCGCCGAGTACATCCCGGACCGCGCGTTCTGGCGCACCTTCAGCAAGGAGGTCGACCTCGTCCGGCGCGACTTCGCCCAAGGCACCGGCCCGGGCGTCTTCACGGTGCAGGCCGCGAACGGCCAGCAGATCCGCGCCGGCATCGCCATCTGCTTCGAGGTGGCCTACGACGACATCATGCGCGACGTCGTGACCTCCGGCGCCAACGTCCTCGTCGTCCAGACGAACAACGCCACCTTCGGCTTCACCGCCGAGTCGCCGCAGCAGCTGGCGATCAGCCGGATCCGCGCCATGGAGCTCGGACGGTCCGTCGTCCACGTCTCGACGGTGGGCCAGAGCGCCCTCATCACGCCCGACGGAACCGCCCACCAGGTCACCTCGTTGTTCACACAGGCGGTCGTGCGCGGGGCCCTACCATTGCGGGACGCGCCGACCCTGGCGACGCGCGTCGGTGAGGCACCCGAGTGGCTCGCGGCCGCGGCGCTGCTCGCGCTGGTCGCAGGGTCGGCAGGAGCGAGCGTCCGACGACGGCAGACACGAGAAGGACTGAAGGACGAGCATGACGACGACGCAGCGTGAGCCGGTCAACCGGGTGGCCGTGCTCATCCCGACCTACAACGAGCGCGAGAACCTGCCGGGGATCGTCGCTCGCGTGCGGGCGAGCGCGCCGGAGGTCGACGTCGTCGTCCTCGACGACAACTCGCCCGACGGCACCGGAGCCGTCGCCGACACGATCGCCGCGTCGGACCCGCAGGTGCGCGTCATGCACCGCAGCGGCAAGGAAGGCCTGGGCAAGGCCTACCTCGCCGGGTTCCGGCTCCTCATGGACGAGGGCTACGACGCCGCCGTCGAGATGGACGCCGACGGCTCCCACCTTCCCGAGCAGCTTCCGTCGCTGCTCGCCGCGCTCGCCGACGCCGACCTCGTCATCGGGGCCCGCTGGGTGCGCGGCGGCGAGGTGCGCAACTGGCCGGTGCACCGCAAGATCCTGTCGGTCGGCGCCAACGTCTACACCAAGCTCATGCTCGGTATGCACGTCAACGACGCCACCGCCGGCTACCGCGCCTACCGCACGAGCGCACTGCGCACCATGGGCCTCGACGGCGTCCAGTCCCAGGGCTACTGCTTCCAGATCGACCTGACGCTGCGTGCGGTCCGGGCCGGGCTGCGCGTCGTCGAGGTGCCGATCACCTTCGTCGAGCGCGAGGTCGGCGTCTCGAAGATGGGGCACGACATCGTCCGCGAGGCGCTGACGAGCGTCACCCGCTGGGGCGTGCAGCACCGGATCGCCCAGGTGCGCGGCCTCGCCTCCGGCCGACGCCGCGCGTCGGCGCCGGTGGGGGAGGGGTCGTGACGACGCCTCCGCGTCCCGGCGGACGGGCGGGTGGCCCCGGCGGTCCCGGAGGACGGCGCGGCCTGCGCCTGTCGCGGCTCGGGATCGTCGCGGCGCTCGTCCTGCCGATCGTCGAGATCGCCGTCATCGTCGCGGTGGGCGAGGTGCTCGGTGGCTGGTGGACGTTCCTGCTCATCCTCGCCACGTCGGTGCTCGGCGCCTGGATCATCCGGCGCGAGGGCGGCAAGGCGTGGCGGGCGCTCGACCAGGCGGTGCGCAGCGGCCGGATGCCGGCCCGAGAGCTCGCCGACGGTGCGGTCGTCCTCGCGGGCGGCACGCTCCTGCTCGTGCCGGGGTTCGTCACCGACGTCGTGGGTCTGCTCCTCGTGCTGCCCGTCACGCGCCCGGTGGCCCGACGGCTCCTCGAGGCGGTCATCTCGCGGCACCTCATCGCCTCGGCCGAGCGCTTCGGCGGCCCGACGGTCACGGCCCAGCCCGGGTGGGACACCGCGACCCCGCCGTCCGGCCCGACGCGGTCCTCCTCGAGCGAGGACGTCGTCGAGGGCGAGATCATCGACGACGACCAGTGACCCGATCGCCGGTGACGGACCACCGGTGACGTGCGACCCGCGACACGACGAGGAGCCCGCCCCCACGAACGGGGCGGGCTCCTCGGTGGTTCGTGCGGTGGAGGGCGTCAGGCGGTCTTGCGACGACGCGGCTTCTCGCCGCGGGACTCGCGCAGCAGCGTCAGACGCTCCTCCAGGAGCTCCTCGAGCTCGGGGATCGAGCGACGCTCCAGGAGCATGTCCCAGTGCGTGCGCTGGTGCTTGACGGGCTTGGCCTCGGGCTCGGGGCCGCCGCCCTGCAGCTTGGCGTCGAGGCCGCAGCGGCACTCCCACGTGGGAGGCACGTCGGCCTCGATCGAGAACGGGAGCTCGGTCCGGTGGCCCTCGGGGCACACGTACACGGTGAGCTGTCGCTCACTGGGGACGACGTTGTCGTCCGACTCCATGCTCCGTGCACCGAGGTTGGAACCGCGAAGTGCTCGATCGGCCATGTGGACCCCTCCAGACATCCTGCCTCTGTACGACACCCTGCGGGTGTCTTACCCTCACAGACGCATGAACGAGCGGAACGGTTTGGTTTGTTCCCCGTGCGGCCGCGAATTGTAAACGCGTCTCAGATCACGGCCGGGACCGGGTTGCCGGCCTGCTCGATGCCCTCGCGCATCCGGACGCGGGAGAGCAGGGCGCCACCGAGGACGAAGAACACGACGAGGGCCACGATGGCCCAGCGGTAGCTGTGGCTGAACTGGTAGACGAGCCCGAAGATCAGCGTGCCGAACCAGCTCGTGCCTCGCTCCATGGCCTGGTAGAGGCTGAAGAACTCCGCCTCCCGGCCCTGCGGGATGAGCTGGCTGTAGAGCGAGCGCGACAGGGCCTGGGTGCCGCCGAGGACGATGCCGATGAGCAGGCCGAGCGCGAAGAAGAGCGCCAGCTGCTCGGCCGGGACGAAGAAGGCGATGATGACGACGACGGTCCACATCGCGATGCCGGACAGCACGGTGCGCCAGGCACCGATGCGGGCGGCCACGGCACCGAAGAGGCGCGCGCCGCCGTAGGCGACGAACTGCACGAAGAGGAAGAGCCCGAGCACCGTGCTCTGGGAGAAGCCGAGCTCCTCCTGGCCGTACAGGCTCGAGTTGCCGATGACGGTCTGGATGCCGTCGTTGAAGAAGAGGTAGGCGACGAGGAACAGCAGCGTCTGGGGGTAGTGGCGCAGCTCGCGGAAGGTCTTGCGCAGCTGGGCGAGGCTGCCCCCGACGACGCCCGCCGAGCGTTCGACCGGGGTGGTGACGGTTCCGGTGAGGTGCCGCAGCCCGAGGTAGGGGATGATGGTGAACCCGGCCCACCAGAGGCCGGCGCTGAGGATGTTGATCCGCACGGCCATGCCCTCGGTCAGCCCGAGCTGGTCGTAGAAGCTCATCAGCCCGAAGTTCAGCGCGAGCAGGATGCCGCCGCCGAGGTAGCCGAGCGCCCACCCCTTGGAGGACACGCGGTCGCGCTCGTTCTCGTTGGCGATCCGGATGAGCAGCGAGTCGTAGATGACGAGCGACGCCCCGAGGCACAGCGTCGCGACGATGACGAGCACGACGCCGAGCTGCCAGTTCGTGCCGGCGACGAAGAACATGAGCGAGCCCGCGACGGCACCGGCCCACGCGAACCCCGCGAAGAGGCGCGTCGGGTGCTCGCTGCGGTCGGCGATGGCCCCGACGAAGATGAGGAAGATCGCCGAGATGATCGTCGAGATGGTGACGGTGTACGGGTAGACCGACCCGGGCGAGATCGGGACGCCGAGGACCGACAGGTCGGTCAGGCAGTCCTGGCCGCTGGCGATGCCCGGGCAGGCGGCCTCCTTGGCGATGGCCGTGAGGTAGGGGCCCATGAGGACGGTCGCCGTCGTCGTGACGTAGGCCGAGTTGGCCCAGTCGTACCAGTACCAGGAGCGCTGCTCCTTGGTCTCCGGTCGGGCGGCGTTGACGGCGACTTCGGACATGTCAGGAGCGTCCCACACGGGCGGGGTGCTCGGGCGGTCCACGGCGCCAACACGCCGCTGCCACATGGTGTTCCATCGCGGCCGGCAGGCGGCTCATCCGTCGGCGGGTGCGGCGTCGGGGGAGGGGCCGCGGGCCCCGTTCCCGACGACGTGCTCGTCGTCGGTCGTCAGCAGCTCCCAGGCGAGGCCGTGTGCGAGCACGACGAGACAGGAGATGGCGATCGCCGCACCCTGCAGGCCGCTGAGCCCGAGGCCCTCGGCGAGCTCGGGCGACACGCCGAAGGCGAGCACGACGAGGAAGAGCACGGCGACGAGCCAGCGGTGCCGCCGGAACGGGCCGCGGGCGCCGGGGCCCCGGTCCTCGCGGACGAGCCGGATCGTCGACCACGCGCCGACGAGGGCGGCCGCCCCGAAGGTCGTGCGCCAGACGCCCGAGCGCCCGGGGTCCACCTGCGCGAAGAGGCCCATGACGCCGGGCAGCAGGAAGGTGAGGTAGACCCCGCCGACGAGGCGGCGGCTCGTGGGGGAGCGGAGCAGCTCGCGGCGCCGGTCGACCGCCGACCACCAGAGGCCGACGAGCGTGAAGCACGTGGCCGAGACGACCGCGTAGAACGTGGACAGGTCCATGGCTCACCCCTCGTGCGCCGACCCGCCGACGCGATCGCCCCTGACGCGTGTGACGACGATGCTGCCACCGACAGGTCCGCCACGGTCAGCGATTTAGCGCTAAAGTATTGCAGGTGGAGAGGGGTTCGGGGGATGAGGTCCAGGGCGTCGTCGACGCCTGGCGCCGCGAGCGTCCGGACCTCGACGTGTCCTCCGTCGGCATCGTGACGCCGCTCGTGCGTCTCGCCGGACTCGTGACCGACGCGCGGTCGGCGGCGCTGGCCGCCCACGGGCTCGACCAGAGCCACCTCGACGTCCTCGGGACGCTGCGCCGAGCCGGCGCGCCGTTCCGCCTGACGGCCGGTGAGCTCTCGAGGCGTTGCCGGGTGACGCCCGGTGCGACGACGCAGCGGGTGGCGGCCCTGGAGAAGGTGGGCTTCGTCGAGCGCGTCCGTGAGGAGCCGGACCGGCGCACGGTGCACGTGCGGCTGACGGCACGCGGACGTCAGCGCGTCGACGAGATCCTGGTCGACGTGCTGGCCGCCGACGACCGGTTGCTCGCAGGGCTGACGCCGCAGCAGCGCGAGGCCCTGGAGGGTGCGTTGCGCACGTGGTTGCGCGTCGCGGGTTCCGGTGGGCACGCCTGAGCGTCCTCGGCCCGATCCGCGTGGCGCACGCTCCCTCGCATAACGCCGATAATCGACATTATGTCATTTCACGACGGAGAGGCCCTCTACCCCGAGCGGTAGACGACGCCCGGCGACCGTAGCCTTGGCCCCGATGCAGTGCGACTACTTCGATGCCGACCGGTGCCGCTCGTGCACCCTCATGGGCGTCCCCTACGACCGGCAGCTGGCCGACAAGCAGCGACACGTCGTCGACGTCCTCGCACCGGTCGCCGACGGCGTCACGTGGCTGCCGGCGCACGCCGGTCCCGAGTCACACTTCCGCAACAAGGCCAAGCTCGTCGTCGGGGGCTCCCCCGGTGCGGTGACGGTCGGCATCCTCGACCGCGGCGGGCTCGGCACCGACCTGCGCCACTGCGGCCTCTACGAGCCCGGGCTCGCCGAGCTGGTGCCCCGGGTCGCCGACCTCCTCGACGCGCTCGCACTCGAGCCGTACGACGTGCCGTCCCGGCGCGGCGAGGTCAAGCACGTCCTGCTGACCCACTCCCCCGACGGGGACGCGATGCTCCGCTTCGTCCTCCGGTCCCAGAAGCACCTGGCGCTGCTGCGCTCCCGACTGCCCGTCATCCTCGACGCGCTGCCCGCGGTGCGCGTCGTGTCGGTCAACCTGCAGCCGGAGCACAAGGCGGTCACCGAGGGCGAGGTCGAGATCATCCTCACCGACGCCGACGTCCTGCCCATGCGTCTCGACGACGTCGAGCTGTTCCTGCGACCCAACAGCTTCTTCCAGACCAACACCGGCGTCGCCACGGCGCTCTACCGGCAGGCGCGCGACTGGGTGGCGCGGGTCGACCCGGCCGTCGTCCTCGACCTCTACTGCGGCGTCGGTGGGTTCGCGCTGCAGGCAGCCGTCGCGCCGGGCCGGCGCGACCGCGTGGTCCGGGGCGTCGAGGTGGCCCCGGAAGCCATCGAGTCGGCCCGGCGCAGCTCTGCCGCGCTCACGGAGTCGGGCGCCACCAGTGCCGACCTCCACTTCGTCGTGGGTGATGCCACCGCCGTGACGGTGCTGCCGGGCGTGACCGAATCCGCTTCCGGCCGTGGGCTCGTCGTCGTCAACCCACCCCGACGCGGCATCGGTCCGCGGCTTGCCGCGTGGCTCGAGTCGTCGCCGGCCTCGCACGTGGTCTATTCGAGCTGCAACGTCGACAGCCTGTCCCGCGACCTCGCCGCGATGCCGTCGCTGCGCCCCGTGGAGGCGCGCCTGTTCGACATGTTCCCCCAGACCTCGCACCACGAGGTCGCCGTCCTGCTCGAGCGAAACCCCTTGCGCGGCAATCACTTCGGAGGCACCCCGTGACGACCATCCCAGGGCCGACGGGCAACGCGGAGCGTGGGGCCCTGTGGACGGCGCCGCCCGTCGAGCAACCGGGCGGCTCGCTCGTCGCCGGCGAGCGCGAGCTCCTCTCCGGGCTGCTCGCCCACCACCGGGCCACGCTCCTCGCGCTCTGCTCTGGCCTGACCGGCGAGCAGCTGGCGACGCGCTCCGTCGAGCCCTCCGGGATCAGCCTCCTCGGACTGCTGCGTCACCTGCGCAAGGTCGAGCGCATCTGGTGGCGCCAGCGCGTCGGCGGCCAGGACGTCGTGCCCTTGCACGGCTTCGGTGAGGGGGTCGACCGCGACTTCGACGAGCTGGACCCCGAGCGAGCGGCAGAGGACTACGCGGCCCTCCTCGACGAGTGGCGCGAGGCCGACGCCGTGGCGGCCGCCCACGACCTCGACCACGTCGTGCGGTCCGGCGGCGAGCCGTTCTCGGTGCGGTTCGTCTACGCGCACCTCATCGGCGAGTACGCCCGCCACAACGGCCATGGGGACCTCGTGCGCGAGCGGGTCGACGGTGCCACCGGCTTCTGACCGGCACACCTCGCGCGAAGGGGACACCGGTAGTGCCGCCGAGCGCCTCGCGCACGTGCAACGCCGGTTCGGCGAGTTCGCTGCCGAGTACGCCTCGCTGCCGCTCTACGGCTCGGTGAGCCGGCGCGTCGCCGAGGACCCGGAGACCGCCGAGCTGCTCGTGTCGGCCCGGCCCGGTCAAGCGCGTCCGGTGCTGTGGTTCGCGGCGCTGCACGACCTCGTCCTTCGCCGGCCCGACGTCCCCGCGGCCCGTTGGTTCGCCAGCGTCGTGGGCCGTGAGGCTGTACCCGAAGGCGACCCGTGGCCCGACGTGCGCGCGACCGTGCTCGACCACGTCGACGAGCTGCGGCAGACCATGGCGACACGCACGACGCAGACGAACGAGGTCAACCGGTGCGTCTACCTGGCCGCCGGTCTCGCCACGGCCACCACGTACGACCCCGCCGGCCCGGACGTCCCGGTCGCGATCGTCGAGCTCGGGGCGAGTGCCGGACTGCTGCTCGGCATCGACCGCTACTCCGTCCAGGTGTCCTCGCCGGACGGGTCCGTCCGCTTCGGGGACGCCGACTCCCCGGTGCGGTGCTCGGGGGTCGACCGTTCGGGCGGCGCAGCGGCGCTGGTCGCGCGAGGTGCCGGGCTGCCGCCGGTGCGCGGACGCGTCGGGCTCGACCTCGCACCTGTAGGTCTCGATGACGACGAGGCGGTCCGCTGGCTGGAGGCCTGCCTGTGGCCCGACGTGCCGGGTCGCATCGAGCGGTTCCGGTTCGCGCGCGAACTGCTGAGGCGCGACCCTCCGCTCGTCCTCACCGGCGACATCGTCGACGACGCCTCACGGGCGGTCGCCGCCGCACTCGGTCAGGCGACCGCCGCCCCCGAGCACGTCGTGGTCTACAGCTCGTGGTCGCTGACCTATGTCGAGCGAGTCCGGCGGGAAGCCCTCGTGGACGAGCTGAGGCGGATCGCCGGCACTGTGCCTCGCCTCACGTGGTTCACGGCCGAGCCGCCGGGCTGCGTGCCGGGCCTGCCGGATGACCCGCGGGCGGCGGCGGGCCCGACGGTCCTGGGGCTCAGGACGTGGACGGACGGGACCCAGCGGGAGTCGCGCGTCATCGGCGTGGCCCATCCCCATGGCGCGTGGCTCGACACCTGGTGACCGTCGCCGCGACGGCGTGACGCCGAGCGGCTCCTCCGGGTTCGACGGGTACGCCTCGGTGTTCCCTGTGCCACACGTGTAGCCGTCTCGCAATGGTCCCGGCGGCCTCGTCCTACCGTGGCAGAAGGGAAGCGGTCCCGTATTCCCTTGCGGGCCAAGCATATTCGGGCTTTCCACGCATTCAGCACATTCGAATGAATGGAGAGGAAGATGAACACTCGAGGCCGGGCGCTCTGCGCAGCGCTCACATCCGTCACCCTCCTGCTACCCGCCTCGGCGGCGCTGGCCACGGTGACCGGCGCCGCCGAGGTCGGGTCGCAACCGGCGACGGCCACCGTGGCGCCGGTACCCATCAGCAACCTGCCGATCGTCTCCATCGACCTCACCGACACCGACGCGGCCAAGAACCGTCTCAGCTACCTCAACGCCTCCAAGGACAACTCGGTCGGTGCCACGGTCAACCTGGTTGACGCGTCCAACGCGTCGTACACGATCGCCGACGCGGCTGCGACCATCAAGGGGCGCGGCAACGCCACGTGGACCCTGAACAAGAAGCCGTACCAGATCAAGTTCAAGCAGGCGGTCGGACCGCTCGGGATGCAGTCGGCCAAGACCTGGGTCCTGCTCGCCGACCACACAGACGCATCGCTCATGCGCAACAAGCTGAGCTACGACTTGGCGAGAGCCGTGGGGCTCGCGTACTCGCCGGAGTCGCGGTTCGTCGACGTGGAGATCGCCGACCGCGACGGCGTGCACGTCCTCGGCAACTACCTGCTGACCGAGAAGACGGAAGTCGGTCCGACGCGTGTCAACCTCACGAACCCGCAGGCGAACCTCATCGAGCTCGACCAGCTCTACGGCACCGCGGAGCCCTTCCGGTTCACCGCGACCACGAGCAAGCGGATCTTCACGCTCAAGGACGCGCCGGGTGGGATCAATGCCACCCTCACTGCTGACCAGGCAGCCGGGTGGGCCAGCACCAAGGCGTTCGTCAACGGCCTGGAGGCGGCGCTGTACGCCCCCTCGCCCGACTGGCCCGTGATCAGATCGAAGATCGACGTCGACTCCTTCGTCAGGTACTACTTCGTGCACGAGGTTGCCGAGAACTGGGACTTCAACCGGTCCAGCGTCTACTTCTACCGGAACGGTCCCGGCGACAAGCTCCATGCCGGACCCGTCTGGACTTCGACCTGTCCCTGGGCAACTTCACCGCCCGGTCGTGGGGTGGGGACCCGACCTCCGACTACGTCAAGACGACGACCTTCCTGCGCAGCAACACGCACAACTGGTTCGAGGAGCTGATGCGCAACCCGCAGTTCGTCGCCCGCGCCAACGCCCTCTACAGCTCGTCCATCCGGCCGAAGGTCGCCGCGATGCTGACACAGATCGGCACCCTGAAGACGGTGCTCGCCGCGTCGGCGGCGCGAAACTTCGCCATCTGGGCGGGGTCCTTCGGTTACGGCCCCACGACGTTCGCCACGGGCGTGGCGAGCCTCAAGGCCTGGACGACGAGCCGCGCGAACTATCTGGCCCGGGCCTACGGGTCGAGCCTGCCGACGTTGCGGTTCGCCGGCCACCTGGCGACGACCGGTTGGCAGCCGGCGGTGTCGGGAGGCATGATCGCCGGTACCGTCGGGCAGGCCCGACGGATGGAGGCGTTGCGCTTCCAGCTGTCGAACACCACCCTGACCGGCGGGATCCGGGGCAACGCCCACGTCCAGAGAATCGGGTGGACGGGCTACGGCCGCACCAACGCCGTCGTGGGGACGACGGGTCGGTCGCTGCGCCTCGAGGCGGTCCAGCTGAGGCTGACCGGTGCCTTGGCCTCGAACTTCGACCTCGCCTACCGGGTGCACGTGCAGAGCATCGGGTGGATGCCATGGGTCAGGAACGGTGCCACGGCAGGCACCACCGGGCGCGCGCTACGGCTCGAGGCGATCCAGATCCGGCTGCTGGACAAGACGCAGTGACGGAAGTGTCGCGACGGCACCGGACCGTACGATCGGCCGCGCACGGTCCGGCGACGTCGGAGCGACCCATTGCATAATGTCGATTATGGGCGAATCACATTGCGCTACAATGGGATTCGATCAGCCAACTCTACGCCCCAAGCCGGCGGCGTACTCGTCGAGCGCTCGCAGGACGTCGGGCGCCCGGTAGACCCGGTTGCGACGGTGGCCGGTGGACTCGACGACGACGCCGTCGGCCACGAGTCGCTGGATCGCCGTCTGGGCGGTGGGGGCGGTGACACCGAGCTCGCGAGCCACGACACGCGCGGTGACGACGGGCTGTCGGAGGAGCAGGTCGAGCGCTGCGCGAGCGGCGGATCCGCCACGGGCCGTGAGTCGCTCGTCCCACTCGGCGCGGATGCCTCGGAGGGTGCCGACGAGCCGCTGACCGATGTGCGCCCCGCTGCGGGCGGCGCCCGCCACGCAACGCAGGATCGGCTCGGCGTCGCCGGCGCGGTAGGCGGTCAGGGCCGCGAAGTAGTCGTCGCGCACTGCGAGCAGGCCCGCCGAGATCGGCACCGTGACCCGGTGGACAGCCCCGGTGTGCAGGAGCACCGAGTGCAGCAGCGCCCGCCCGGTGCGGCCGTTGCCGTCGGTGAACGGGTGGATCGTCTCGAACTGCGCGTGCGCGAGCGCCGCCTGGGCCAGTGGTGGGAGGTCGTCGCGGTCCATGAAGGCGACGAGGTCGGCGACGAGGCCCGGCACGTCGGCCGCCACCGGAGGGACGTACGCGGCCTGACCCGGGTGCAGGGGCGAGCCGCCGACCCACACCTGCTCGGTGCGCCACTCCCCCGCCGCGTGCCGCACCTGCTGGGCCATGAGGGCCCGGTGCATCGCGAGGATGGCCGACTCGTCGAGCCGACCCGCGAGGTCGAGGGCCGCCTGCATCGTGCGGACGTTGCCGAGGATGAGCGAGGCGTTGGCGCGGCTGCCCTCGCCGATCTCGGCCTCGGCGAGCGCCCGGGCCGACGACGTGAGGTTCTCGATCTGCGAGCTGGCCGCGCTCTCCGAACGCAGCAGGACAGACGCGAACGGCGCGATCTCCCCCGCTCCCCCGGCATCGAACGCCGCAAGCAGCCGGGTGGCCTCGTCGAGGTCGGCGGCGAGGTCGCCGGGCAGCACGAGCGACGCGTCGACGACGGCCGGCACGAGGGCGGCGTCGTAGGTGCGCGGTGTCGAACGCAGGGCCCGACGTGAGAGGTCGAGCAGACCTTCGACGGGCTGCCAGGGGACCGTGCGGCGACCGAGTGCGGGCCAGCTGACCGCCATGCGCACCACCTCCTTGGTAAAGGTTATCCCACAACCTTTACCAAGGGCCGCAGCCCGGTCCCGGCAGACGACTCAGGCCGAGCCGTCGACGACCCACCATGCGGCGTACGGGCTGAGGGCCGCCACGCCATCGGGTCCGCCGGAGACCGGGTGACCGCCGAGAGCATCGACGGGCTGGGCGATCCCCGCCTCGTGCAGGTGCCGGACGGCCACGGTGCGCCACGTCGGGGTCACGTTGTAGACGCCGACCATCGGCCCGCTCGGGTGCGAGCGCACGACGACGAGGACGCCGTCGTCGCTGTCGGCGACGACGCGCACGGGGGCCGACGCGTGCAGCTGGGGCAGGGAGGCGCGCACGCGCGCGAGGTGGCGCAGGCCCTGGAACGCCTTGCCCGGGTCGGTGGCCAGGTCGGCCCGACGGGCGGCGAGGTCCCAGTCGAGGCGCTCACGGTGAGCCCACCGGTTGTCGTCCTCGTGACCCGGCTCGAGGTCCCACAGCGGGTCGTTGGGCAGGCCGAGCTCGTCACCGCTCCACACGACCGGGATCCCGCCCCAGCCCGCGACGAGGGCGTGCGCCAGGAACAGCCGTGCGAGGCCGAGGTCGCGCCCGTCGCGGTCGCCGGCCTCCTCACCGGCCTGCAGCCCCGTCAGGGCCGCGGCCGTGCCCGAGATCCGCTTGTCGCCGGTGGTGGGATTGGCCTGGAAGACAAGGCCGCGCGCCCACGAGCCCGGGAACTCGCCGGCGTACCAGTCGGACAGGAAGCGGCGGTGGGCGAAGCCGTCGAGGCCCGCGCGCGCGGCGTCCTCGTCGTCGATGGCCCAGCCGATGTCGTCGTGGCAGCGCACGTAGCAGATCCACGTTCCGCTCGGCGGGGTCGGCGGCAGCGACGAGAGCGCCACCCGGGCCAGGTGCGTGCTCCCGGTCGCGAGCATCGACCACACCTGCACCATGAGGCTGTTGTGGTACGCGAGGTCGCTGACGCGTCCGGCGTGGGCACCGAGGCCGAGGTACTGGACGAGGTCGCGCGGGCCGACGATGGCCTCGGCCTTGAAGGCGAGGGCGGGGCACGCGATGCGCGCGACGGCGCGCAGGGCCTGGGCCACGGCGTGCACCTCGGGCTGGTTCTGGCAGTTGGTGCCGAGCCGCTTCCACGTGAAGGCGATGGCGTCGAGCCGCAGCACCTCGACGCCGAGGTTGGCCAGGTGGAGGACGATCTCGGCGTACTCCACGAGGACGTCGGGGTTGGACCAGTCGACGTCCCACTGCCACTCGTTGAACGTCGTCCACACCCAGCCACCGAGCTCGTCGTCCCAGGTGAAGTTGCCGGGCGCAAAGTCGGGGAAGACCTCGGGCAGGGACCGCTCGTAGGCGTCGGGCATGACGCGGTCGGGGTAGACGTGGAAGTAGTCGCGGTAGCGCGACTCCCCCGCCCGGGCCCGTCGGGCCCACTTGTGCTCGCGGGCCACGTGGTTGAGCACCAGGTCGAGCACGAGCGAGATGCCCTCGGTGCGCAGGGCACGGGTCAGGGCCCGCAGGTCCTCGACGTCGCCGAGGTCGGGCCGGACGCGTCGGTAGTCGGCCACGGCGTAGCCGCCGTCGTTGTCGCCGTCGCGCGGCAGCAGCAGCGGCATGAGGTGCAGGTAGGTGACGCCGAGGTCGCGCAGGTAGTCCAGGTGCCCCGTCACGCCCTGCAGGTCCTCGGCGAACCGCTCGGTGTAGCAGGCGTACCCGAACATGTCGGGCTGCTGGAGCCAGTCGGGGCGCAGGAGGCGCCTCTGGTCGAGGCGGCGCAGCTCGGGGTCGCGCTCACGGAAGCCCGTGACAGCGCGGTCGATGAGGCGCAGCGCGAGCGCCGACACGTCGTGCTCCGGGTAGAGGGTCGCGAGCGCCGTGACGAGGTCGTCGGTGAAACGGTCGAGGCGCAGCCGGATCGTCTCCCGCTCGGCGGGGTCGAGCCCCGCGAGCAGTGCCGTCATCGACTCCTTCGTCGGCGCGTGGCTCATGGGGCGATTGAACCCCAACGGAGGGCGTTGCGACAGTGGGTCACTCGCCGGCGCGTCCGGCGCGCGTCCGGCACGCGTCGGCTCACTCGAACGGCGACGGGTCCCCGGCGCCGACGCGCGTCACCTCGGGGTAGCCCTCGGACCAGTCGACGACCGTTGTCGGCTCGAGGCCGCACTCCCCCGAGTCGATGACGGCGTCGACGACGTGGTCGAGGCGGTCCTTGATGGCCCAGCCCTCGGTCATCGGCTCCTCGTCCTCGGGCAGCAGCAGGGTGCTGGACAGGATCGGCTCGCCGAGCTCGCGGAGCAGCTCGCGGACGACGGGGTGCTCCGGGATGCGCACGCCGACGGTCTTCTTCTTGGGGTGCAGGAGGCGGCGCGGCACCTCCCTGGTGGCGGGGAGGATGAACGTGTAGGGGCCCGGGGTGGCGGCCTTGACGGCCCTGAAGACGGCGTTGTCGAGGTGCACGAACTGGCCCAGCTGGGCGAAGTCGGCGCACACGAGCGTGAAGTGGTGCTTGTCGTCGAGGTGACGGATGCGCAGGATCCGCTCCTTGCCCTCGGGGTTGTCGAGCGTGCAGCCGAGGGCGAAGCACGAGTCGGTCGGGTACGCGACGAGGCCACCGTCGCGCAGCACCTGCACGGCCTGGCGGATCGCGCGCGGCTGGGGGTCCACCGGGTGGACGTCGAAGTACTTCGCCATGGGGCCACCCTGCCATGCTGGGGCGATGAGCGAGCCTGCGAGCCGGCCCGAGGACGGCGCCACCGACCCGAAGTCGGACCCGAACACCGACCCGTTCACCGTCGTCGACGCACCGGACGCCGGTCGCTGGGAGGTGCGCGAGGCCGACCGCGTCGTCGGCATCGCCCAGTACGTCGTCGTGCCCGGCACCGACGGCCACCCCGACCGGGTCGTCTTCTTCCACACCGAGGTGCGCCCGGAGGCCGAGGGCCACGGGCTGGCGAGCCGCCTGGCCCGCACCGCCCTCGACGCGACGATCGCGTCCGGGCGCGTCGTCGTCGCGCTGTGCCCGTACATCCGCGTCTGGGTGGCTCGCCACGCGGAGCCGTACTCGGAGCACGTCGTGCCGGCCACGCAGGCGGATGTCGACGCCGTCGAGCAGGGCGCGTGACCGCCGGGGCGGCACGCACCCGCGTGGTCGTCGTGGGCGCCGGCATCGTCGGTGCCGCGGTGGCGCGTCGCCTCACCCGGCCCGGCCCGGGTGGGACGGTGCCCGAGGTGACGGTGCTCGAGAAGGAGGCCGAGCCCGGCACGCACCAGACCGGCCACAACAGCGGCGTCGTCCACGCCGGCGTCTACTACGCGCCCGGCTCGGACAAGGCGCGCCTGTCGCGGGAGGGCGTGCGGCGGCTCTCGGCGTACTGCCGCGAGCGCGGCCTGCCCTACGACGAGCTGGGCAAGGTCGTGGTGGCGCTCGATGCGGAGGAGGAGACGCGCCTGCGCGAGCTCGAGCGCCGGGCCAGCGCCAACGGCGTGCCCGGCCTGCAGCGACTCGGTCCGGACGGACTTCGAGATGTCGAGCCGCACGTCACCGGCCGGGCTGCGCTCCTGTCACCGACGACCGCCGTCACCGACTTCGGCGCCGTCGCGCGGTCGTTCCTCTCCGACGCGTCGGACGCGGGCGCGCAGGTGCTCACCGGCTTCGAGGTCGTCGACGTGCGGCGCCGGGACGCCGGACCGGTGCGGCTCACCGCGGCCGACGGACGCGGGGTCACCGCCGACGTCGTCGTCCTCGCCGCCGGGCTCGGGGCCGACCGGCTCGCCGCGCGCGCCGGCGACGGACCGGAGCCGCGCATCGTGCCGTTCCGTGGCGAGTACCTGCGGCTGCGGCCCGAGGCGCGCCACCTGGTGCGGGGGCTCGTCTACCCGGTGCCCGACCCGCGTTACCCGTTCCTCGGCGTGCACCTGACCCGACGAACCGACGGCGAGGTGCTGCTCGGGCCCAACGCGGTGCTGGCCACGGCCCGCGAGGGCTACCGGCGCGGAGACGTCGACGCGTCGCAGCTGCGGGAGCTGGTGGCCTCGGCCGGGTTCCGCCGCTTCGCCCGGGCCAACGTGCGCACCGGGCTGCACGAGGTGGCCGGCTCGTTGAGCCGGCGCACGTACGTGGGCCGCGTCCGTCGCTATGTGCCCGAGCTGCGCCGGACCGATGTGCTCCCTGCGCCGGCCGGTGTCCGGGCCCAGGCGATGGACGGCGACGGCTCGCTCGTCGAGGACTTCCGCTTCAGCCGCGTCGGCGCCGTGTTCTGCATCCGCAACGCGCCCTCCCCCGCGGCCACGGCATCGCTGGCCATCGCCGACCTCGTGGTCGAGCGGCTCGAGCTCGCCTGAGCCGCAGCGCACCCCGTGGTCGCCGACGCGTCACTGCTTGCCGAAGTACGTGCTCGCCTCCATGGCGTCGATGACCGAGGGTGCCTGGTGCTCGTGCACCGACCAGCCGCCGAGGTCGGTCGCGACGTCGATGGCACCGACCACGGGGCTGAGCGCCGCCCAGCCCGACACCGACACGTGCGGCCCCTCGGCGGGGTTCAGGGCGATCTGGGTGCCGAGGGCATCGGGCGCGAGGGCGTTGTCGCCGATGCCGAAGGGGACGTGGTCGACGAAGGACCCGAGCGGGTTCTGGAGCGTCGTCAGCAGCTCGCCGCGCACGTGGTAGTTGCGGACCTGGTCGTCGGCGACGCCGAGGTGGTTGCCGCCGAGCGCTGCTGCCGTGAGCAGGGTGTTGGGGTGGACGCCGGCCGCGTTGAAGGTGACGGCAGGGTCACCGGTGGCGGCAGCCGCGGTGCTGGCCAGTCCGCCGCCGAGCGAGTGTCCGGTGAGGACGAGGTGGTCGGGGCCGACCGCCGTCCCGAGGTCCTGGGCGAGGCGGATCGCCTGCAGGTGCTGCGCGCTCAGCTGCCCGGTGCCCTGCTGGACGTTGGTGGCCCAGTCGCTGACGCTCGTCGGGTCGGTGCCGGCGAAGGCGAGGACGTAGCCGCCGTCGGCGTCGCGGTACACCTGGGCCTGGAAGCCGCCCGGGCCGGTGAGCCGCGACGGGTCGACGCCCAGCGCCCGCAGGTCGTCGCCGGCGACGGGCGTGAAGCGGTCGGTCCCCTCGCCGTCGTAGACGCCCTGCGCGAGGTGTGCCAGCTCGAGGTCGATCGGCTGCGGCTCGGTGCCACGGGTCTGGTCGGCCAGTGGCTTGTAGGGTTCGCTCCCGCCCGGGCTGGGCGCGAAGGGGAAGCTCGGGACGCCACCGCCACCCAAGGGCCATGACAGCACGGGCGCCCTTCCGGCACCGGCGGCGTCGCTCGCACCGCGTTGGGCTCGCGCGTTCTCACGGAGGCGGGAGGCAAGGTCGTCGAGGCGCGTCCCGAGGACCGTGAGGTGCGCGGACGCCCGGCGCCAGTCGTCGGCGGCACGGTCGGCGTCGGGGCCGCCCCACGCCTGCCCGATCGCGGTGACGGCCCGGGAGGCGTCGGCCCGCACGGTGTCGACATCGCGCGCACAGCGGGCGAGCTCGCCGGCGACGCGGTCGAGCACGACGGGGTCGGCACCCTTGCGGTAGAGCACGGCACACCTCCTGACGACGGTGCGGCCACGCTAGGGCGCGCCGGGCCCGCAGTCCATGGGGAGAGGTCCCCGGTGCACGGCGTCAGGCGTGTCGCGAGCGCCGGACTCGGACGACGACGAGCCGGCCGAGCAGGCCGACCGCGAGCACGGCGGCCCCGCCGACGAGCGACGCGAGCGGTACGGCCCAAGCGAGCACGAGGCACCCGACGAGCCCCACCACGGCGATCGTCCGCGGGTACCGCCGGCGCTCGGGTGCCTGGGTCAGGGCCGAGGCGTTGGCCACGGCGTAGTAGGTCAGGACGCCGAAGGAGGAGAACCCGATGACGCCGCGCAGGTCGGTGAGCAGCACGAGCGCCACGACGACGACGCCGAGAGCGACCTCGGCGACGTGCGGGACGGCGTAGCGGGGGTGGATGGCCGCGAGCGCCCGCGGCAGGTCGCCCTCACGCGCCATCGCCAGGGTCGTGCGCCCGACGCCGGCGACGAGCGCGAGCAGTGCCCCGAGTGCCGCGACGACCGCTGCCGCCGACACGACCCACTGCAGCCAGCCGTCTGGTCCCTGGCCCTGCGCCACACGGGCGAGCGCCCGCAACGGTGCCTGGGACGCGGTCGTGCCGGAGGGGCCCAGGCCGTGCAGCAGGAGGGCGCCGGTGACCGCGTAGAGCGGCACCACGATGGCGAAGCTGAGCATGATCGCACGCGGGATCGTCCGGCCCGGGTCCACCACCTCCTCCCCCATCGTCGCCACTCGTGCGTAGCCCGCGAAGGCGAAGAAGAGCAGGGCCGCACCTTGCAGGACTCCCCCGACACCTCCCGAGCCCGGTGTCACGACCCCGCCGTCGAGGGGCGCCTTCCCCCACAGCAGCACGGTGCAGGCGACCAGGACGACGGCGAGCAACGTCAGGACGAGCGTGACCAGAGCACGCGTCAGAGCGGCAGTCCGCGTGATGCCCCGGCAGTTGACGGCCACGATCGCCGCCACGACGCCCGCTGCCACCGGCCGCTGCCAGGGTTCGGGGACCAGGTGGACGGCCACCGCGAGCGCCATGGCAGCGCAGCTGGCCGTCTTGCCGATGACGAAGCCCCAGCCCGCGACGAAACCCCACCACGGACCGAGACGCTCGCGGCCGTAGACGTAGGTGCCGCCCGATCTCGGGTACTGGGCGGCGAGCTGCGCCGAGGACGCCGCGTTGCAGAACGCGACGACGGCGGCGACCAGGAGGGCGAGCAGCAGCCACGAGCCGGCCGACGCGGCGGCCGGCGAGAACGCCGTGAACAGGCCCGCGCCGACCATCGAGCCGACGCCGATGAGCGTCGCGTCGGAGGTGGTGAGGCGCCGGGCGAGGGCGGGGGCGTCCGAACCGGTGGGGGTGGTGGTCACGGGCCCGAGTCTGCCCGTTCGCCCACCCGCAGCACCTGATCGGGCTTGCGGGTGGGCGTTGGGTGTCTCAGGCGCTGAGGCCGTCGAGGAGCGCGGCGAACGGCGTCACGTCCTCGAACGGGTCGACGCGCTCGCGGCGCGGCGCTCCGGTGAGGAGGCCGGCGAACGCCGACCCCGCGCGCGTGATGCGCTCACCGAGCCGCCCGGCCTCGACGCTGCCCCAGTCCTCGGACGCCGCGAAGACGGCGACCGGGGCGACGAGCGCGCCGAGGTGGGCGAAGAGCGGTCGCAGCGCGTGGTCGATGGCCAGCGAGTGCCGGGCCGTGCCACCCGTGGCGCCGAGCAGCACCGGGGTGTCGCGCAGGGCGTCCTTGGGCAGCACGTCGACGAGCATCTTGAACAGGCCGCTGTACGAGGCCGCGTAGACCGGTGTCGCCACGATGACGGCGTCGGCCCCGGCGATCGCGTCGAGCCGGGACTGCAGCTCGGGGGCGGCGAAGCCGGTGAGGACGTTGTCGGTCAGCTCGTGCGCGACGTCACGGACCTCGACGACCTCGACGACGACGTCGCGGGGCGCGAGGGCCGCCACGAGGGCGTCGGTGAGGCGGTCGGCGAGCAGGCGCGTCGAGGACGGCTGGGTCAGGCCGGCCGTGACGACGGCGAGGTGGAGCGGCTGGTGCAGGTTCGCGGTCATCGGGTCACCTCCGCGGTGTCCTGGGCGGTCCGGGTGGTGCGGGTGCCGGCCTCGGGCGAGGCCCCGGTGACGTCGTCGGCGGCCGCGTACACCGTCGCGTCGTGGGCGCCCCCGGCGGCGGCGACGAGGCTGGGGTGCGTCGGGGCGTCGGGCACGTGCGCCGGCTTGAGGGCGGCAAACTCCTTGCGCAGCACGGGCACGACCTCCTCGCCGAGGATGTCGAGCTGCTCGAGGACCGTCTTGAGCGGCAGGCCGGCGTGGTCCATGAGCCACAGCTGGCGCTGGTAGTCGCCGACGTAGTCACGGAACCCGAGGGTGCGCTCGATGACCTCCTGCGGGCTGCCGACGGTCAGCGGCGTCTGGGTCGTGAAGTCCTCGAGCGAGGGGCCGTGGCCGTACACCGGCGCGTTGTCGAAGTACGGGCGGAACTCGCGGACCGCGTCCTGGCTGTTCTTGCGCATGAACACCTGGCCGCCGAGGCCGACGATGGCCTGGTCGGCGCTGCCGTGGCCGTAGTGCTCGAAGCGGCGGCGGTACAGCTGCACCATCTGGGCCGTGTGGCTGGCCGGCCAGAAGATGTGGTTGGAGAAGAAGCCGTCGCCGTAGTACGCGGCCTGCTCGGCGATCTCGGGGCTGCGGATCGAGCCGTGCCACACGAACGGTGCGACGCCGTCGAGCGGGCGGGGCGTCGAGGTGAAGCCCTGCAGCGGCGTCCGGTGCTTGCCCTGCCAGTCGACGACGTCCTCGCGCCACAGCCGGTGCAGCAGGGCGTAGCTCTCGATGGCGAGCTCGATGCCCTCGCGGATGTCCTTGCCGAACCACGGGTACACCGGGCCGGTGTTGCCCCGGCCCATCATGAGGTCCACCCGGCCGTCGGACAGGTGCTGGAGCATCGCGTAGTCCTCGGCGATGCGCACCGGGTCGGTCGTCGTGATGAGGGTCGTCGAGGTCGACAGGATGATCCGCTCGGTCTGCGCCGCGATGCTCGCGAGCAGCACCGGCGGGTTGCCCGGCGCCACGAACGGCGGGTTGTGGTGCTGTCCGGTGGCGAAGACGTCGAGACCGACCTCCTCGGCCTTCTTCGCGATGGCGACGGTGGCCTTGATCCGCTCGTGCTCGGTCGGCGTGCGACCCGTCGTCGGGTCGGTCGTGACGTCGCCGACGGTGAAGATCCCGAACTGCATGGCTCCCACTCCTTGATTGTTGAGAATTCAACCACTCTAACGCAGGGACCCCTTGACCCATTCCCGGCGTGAAAGGCTGGGGCCATGTCGCCGGTCCACGCCCTTGCCCGCACGGTGTGGCGCCGGATCGGGGGCCGGTGGCAGTGGCGGCTGCTGCGCTGGCGCCACGACACCTTCCTCGTCGGGCTCACCGGCGCCGTGACGACACGCGACGGCCGGGTCCTCGTGCAGGAGCACCGGTACTGGATGGGCAACCCGTGGGGGCTGCCGTCCGGCTGGGCCGAGGTCGGCGAGACGTGGGAGCAGGGTCTGGCCCGCGAGGTCCGGGAGGAGACCGGACTGCGCCTCGAGGAGGTTCGGGTCCTGCGGGTGCGCCCCGTGCCCGGCGCCCGGCGCGGACCGCGCATCGAGGTCGTGCTCGCGGGCGTGCTGCCCGACGACGCCGTACCGGTGCCCGACGGCAGCGAGGTGCTGCGGGCCGAGCTGCTGACGCTCGACGATGCTCGTCTGCGGCTGCGCCCCGAGCACGTCCGGCTCCTCGACCTCGCTGTGACATCCTGACGCGGTGACCCCGCAGGACCGCCGCATCACCCGCCCGCGCACCGATCGTCCGAGCACTCCCGGCCACGGGTCCGAGCCCGTCTCGCCGAAGGACCGCTTCATCACCGTCTACGGGCGCAACCCCGTGCACGAGGTGCTCCTCGACGACACCCTGCACGTCGACAAGGTCGTCGTCGCCGAAGGCGTCCGGGGTGCCGGCATCCGGGAGATCGAGCAGGCCGCCAGGCGCCGCGGCGTCCCGGTCCAGCGGGCCAGCGCCGACCGCGTCAAGAAGCTCGCCGGCAACGGCCGACAGGACCAGGGCGTCCTCGCCGACGTCGTGGCGCCCCGGATGCGCCCGCTCGACGCGGCCCTCGACGCGTTCGACGCCGACGACGCCGACGACTCGGCGCTCGGCTCGGTTCTCGTCCTCGACGGCATCACGACCCCGGCCAACGTCGGCATGATCCTGCGCTCGGCCACGGCCGCCGGAGTCGGCGGCGTGGTCGTCCCGCGGCGTGGCGTCGCCTCGCTCGACCCGCTCGTCGTCAAGGCGTCGGCGGGGGTCGCGTTCAAGGCGCCCATCCTCAAGACGGCGACCGCCGAGGAGGCCGTCAGCGCCCTCAAGGCGCGCGGCTTCCACGTCGTCGGCCTCGACGCATCGGGCGACGACGACCTGTTCGCCGCGCACCTTCGCGAGCCGGTGGCGTTCGTCCTCGGCAGCGAGACGGCCGGGCTCTCGCCCGAGGTCGCGCGCCTCGTCGACACGTGGGTGTCGATCCCGATGGCCTCGGGCGTCGAGTCGCTCAACGTGTCGGCGGCGGCCGCCGTGGTCTGCTTCGAGCTCGTCCGGCGCTCGCGTCTCTGACCGTCGCCCGACAGCGGGCACCCGTCAGCCGCACCACTTGTCGGCGAGGGCGCGCACGACGGTGATGTTGCGCGCCGTGCCGACCGCGCCCGTCAGCTTCTCGATGCGGGCGTTCGTCAGCTTCGAGCCCTGCACGCCGTCGGACAGGAACAGCACGATGTCGCCGCCGACGACCCGCGCGGCCTCGGTGGGCACGTCCCAGGCGTGCAGCGCCTCGACGCCGTCGGGTGCCAGGTCGCCGGTCATGAAGGTGACGTAGCGTCGCGCGTCCGAGGCGATGGGTGAGGTGAGCGCCTCCGCGTCGTCGGCGAGCCGGCGCAGCTGGGCGGGGGTGCGCACGACCACCGGCACGTCGAAGCCGAAGGCCTCGCTGATCAGGCGGCGCAGCTCGACCTCGACCTTGGCGGCGCTGCGCATCGAAGAGGTGACCTTGACGTTGCCGCTCTGGATGTGGGTCTCGACGTCGCGGAACCCGTTGTCGGACAGCACGTTCCGCAGCCGCTCCATGCGCACCTGCCGCTTGCCGACGTTGACGGCGCGGAGGAAGCCGATGTAGACGCCCATGTCAGCCCCGCTCCCCCGCCAGCACGCCCGACCCTACCCGCTCGACGCGTCCGCCCACGTGCACCCGGCCCTCGGCGTCGAGCTCGAGCACCAGGCGTGACGGCCGGCCGACGGCGGCCCCTTGGCGCACCTCGATGACGGCCTCGCGATGGCCCTGCTCGGCCAGCCAGCCGCCGAGGTTGGCGCAGGCCGACCCGGTGGCCGGGTCCTCGACGACCGAGGCGTCCTGGGTGAAGAAGAGGCGGGCCTCGATGGACGCCGGACCGGTCCAGGCCCACACGTAGACGTGCGGCGGCCGGCCGGGTGAGGTCATGTGCTGCGCCATGAGGCGAGGGTCGGCGACGCAGGCCCGGACGTCCTCGGGTCCGCGCAGGCGCACGACGAGCTGCTCGACGCCCGCATCGACCCACGACGCGTCGGCCACGGCGTCCTCGGCCAGCCCCAGGGTGCGGGCGAGGTCGGCGGCGCTCGCGGCGACCGGGCGCGCGCGGGCGGAAGGGGCGTCGAGGCGCCAGCCACCCGCCACACGGTGCACCGGGATGCGTCCCGCGGGCATCGTCAGGTGGACCTGCTCAGGAGCCGCGGCACCCGCGGATGAGACGAGCCCGGCGACGACCTCGGCGGTGCCGAGCGTCGGGTGCCCCGCGAACGGCATCTCGTGCCCGGGCGTGAAGATCCGCACCGACGCCTCACCCGCGCCGTCGTGCCCGGTGACGAATGTCGTCTCGCTGAGGTTGAACTGTCGTGCCCACCGCTGCATGGACGCATCGGGCAGGTCGGCGGCGCCGGTGAGCACGCACAGCGGGTTGCCGGAGAACGGGTCGCCCTCGACGGCGAAGACGTTGAGCAGCTCGAAGGACAGGTCCATGGGGCGAGTCTGCCCGAGCGGGTGCGAGGATGGCGCCATGGCCCAGCGCGACGGCGTCGTCCCCGGCGACATCTACCTGTTCCGGCACGGCGAGACCGAGTGGTCGCTCACCGGCCAGCACACCGGCACCACCGACCTCCCGCTCCTGCCCGAGGGCGAGGCGGCGGCGCGCGAGCTGGCCGACATCCTGCGGCCCCGCACCTTCGCACGGGTGCTCGTCTCGCCGCTCCAGCGGGCCAGGCGCACGGCCGAGCTCGCCGGCCTCGGCGACTTCGAGGTCGAACCGCTGCTGCGCGAGTGGGACTACGGCGCCTACGAGGGAGTCACGACGAAGCAGATCAGTGCTGACATCGGCCACCCGTGGGAGGTCTTCGTCGACGGCGTCAAGCCCGGCGTCACCCCCGGCGAGACGATCGAGCAGGTGGCCGAACGCGCCCAGCAGGTCATCGAGAAGGTGTGGCCCGCCCTGCAGGACGGCAACGTCGCCCTCTTCGGGCACGGGCACGCGCTGCGCGTCCTCACGGCCACCTACCTCGGCGTCGACCCGCGCTTCGGCCAGCAGCTGGTCCTCGACGCCGGGTCGATGAGCGTGCTGACGCACCACCGCTCCACACGGTGCATCGGCTCGTTCAACCTCTCGCCCTGGCGCCTGCTCAAGGACGCCTGACCCGAAGGGTCCCGACGCGTCAGTACCCCTTAGGACGCCTCATGGCGCCGACGGCAGCTCCCACGTGTGGACGGGCTCGTTGGCCATCATCCCCTCGATGTAGTGCCCGAGCATCTCGCGCAGCGCCTTGTCGCGCGTCAGGCCGCGGGCCTCGAGCCGCGCGACGCACTCGGTCTGCCACGAGGCGCCGTTGACGCCGGTGAGGCAGCGTTGCTCGATCATCGTCAGGTAGCGGTCCCGCACCGCCGAGGACACGCCCCACCGCTCGAGGCCCTCGTGCGCCATCGGCAGCAGGCGGCGCAGCACCAGCTCGGTCGTCGGCACCTCACCGAAGCCGGGCCAGTACGAGCGGGCGTCGATGCCGAGCCGCGCGCCCTCCTCGAAGTTCGCCTCCGCCGCGGAGAAGCTCATCCGCGTCCAGACCGGGCGGTCCTCCTCGGCGAGGACGCGGAGGGTGCCGTAGTAGAACGCGGCGTTGGCGAGGACGTCGGCGATGCTCGGGCCGGCCGGCAGCACCCGGTTCTCGACGCGCAGGTGCGGGCGGCCGCCGACGATGTCGTAGATCGGCCGGTTCCACCGGTACACGGTTCCGTTGTGCAGCCGCAGCTCCTTGAGCTCGGGCACCTCGCCGCGCTCGAAGACGTCCTCGGGCTGCTCCTCGGAGATCTCCGGCAGCAGCGCCGGGAAGTAGCGCACGTTCTCCTCGAACAGGTCGAAGATCGAGGTGATCCACCGCTCCCCGAACCAGACCCGGGGCCGGACGCCCTGGTTCTTCAGCTCGACCGAGCGCGTGTCGGTCGACTGGGTGAACAGCGGGATGCGGGTCTCGGCCCAGAGGCGCTGCCCGAGGAAGAACGGGGAGTTGGCACCGACCGCCAGCTGCGGGCCGGCGAGCACCTGGGCGGCGTTCCAGTGGTCGGCGAACCGTTCGGGCTGCACCTGCACGTGCAGCTGGATCGACGTGCACGCCGACTCGGGCGCGAGGCTGTCGGAGTACCGCGCGATCCGCTCGCCGGTCGGCCCCTCGAGCTCGAGCCACACGTCCTCGCCCCGCGCGTCGAGGACGGCGTTGTTGAGCGCGGCGTAGCGGATGTTCTCGCTGATCCAGTCGCCCTCGAAGTGCTCAGACATGATCGTCGGCAGGATGCCGATGGCCACGATGCCGACGCCGAGGTCGGCGGCCCGGGCCGAGGCCTGGTTGAGCGACTCGCGCAGGTCCTTCTCGAGCTCGAGCGCCGAGTCGCCGGGCAGCGGGCGCGGGTGGACGTTGAGCTCGATGTTGTAGCGGGCGAGCTCGGTCTGGAAGTTCTCGTCGGCGATCTGCTCGAGGACCGTCTTGTTGTCGAGCTTCGGGCCGAGGTCCTCCGACACGAGGTTGAGCTCGATCTCGAGGCCCGTCATGGGTCGGTCGAACTCGAACTCGCTCTTGCCGAGCATGCGTTCGAACACGTCGAGGTCACGCCGGACCTTCTCCCGGTACTGCTGTCGCTGTTCCCGGGTGTACCTGGCCTGCTCGACGTCGGCTCCCACGAAGCGAGACAACCACATGTGGGAGCCCGACGCGAGCAATCGGGCCGGGGTGTTCAGCCCTCGAACGCCTCCGGCGGCGGGCACGAGCAGACGAGGTTGCGGTCGCCGTAGGCGCCGTCGATGCGGCTCACCGGGGGCCAGTACTTGTCCGGGGCCGACACGCCGACCGGGAAGGCGGCCGTGGCGCGGTCGTACGGGTGGTCCCACTCGCCGGCCAGGCGCATCGAGGTGTGGGGTGCGTGCCGCAGCACGCTGTCGGCCACGGGGACCTCGCCGCGGCCGACCTGCTCGATCTCCTCGCGGATCGCGATCATCGCGTCGCAGAACCGGTCGAGCTCGTAGAGGTTCTCCGACTCGGTGGGCTCGACCATGAGCGTGCCGGCGACCGGGAAGCTCATCGTGGGCGCGTGGAAGCCGTAGTCGATGAGTCGCTTGGCGACGTCGTCGACCGTGACGCCGGTGCGGGCGGTCAGGGCGCGCAGGTCGAGGATGCACTCGTGCGCGACGAGGTCGTCGGTGCCGGAGTAGAGCACCGGGTAGTGCTCGCGCAGCCGGGCGGCCACGTAGTTGGCGTTGAGGACGGCGGTCTGGGTGGCGTGGCGCAGGCCGTCGCCGCCCATGAGCCGCACGTACGCCCACGAGATCGGCAGGATGCTCGCCGAGCCGTACGGCGCCGCGGAGATCGGGCCGACGCCGGTCTCGGGACCGGCCTCCGGCGCGAGCGGGTGGTTGGGCAGGTGCGGCGCGAGGTGGGAGCGCACGGCCACCGGACCGACGCCGGGGCCGCCGCCACCGTGCGGGATGCAGAACGTCTTGTGCAGGTTGAGGTGGCTGACGTCGGCGCCGAACTTGCCAGGCTGGGCCAGGCCGACAAGCGCGTTGAGGTTGGCGCCGTCGACGTAGACCTGACCACCGGCGTCGTGGACGAGCTCGCACAGCTCGGTGATGGTGTCCTCGTAGACGCCGTGGGTCGAGGGGTAGGTGACCATGATCGCGGCGAGGTCGTCGCGGTGGGCCTCGATCTTGGCGCGCAGGTCGTCCATGTCGACGGTGCCGTCGGGGGCGGTCTTGACGACGACCACCTTGAGTCCCGCCATGACGGCCGAGGCGGCGTTGGTGCCGTGGGCGCTCGCCGGGATGAGGCAGACGCGGCGGTGCCCCTCACCGTTGGCCTGGTGGTAGGCGTGGATCGCGAGCAGGCCCGCGAACTCGCCCTGGGAGCCGGCGTTCGGCTGCAGGGACACGGCGTCGTAGCCGGTGATCTCGCACAGCCAGGCGGCGAGGTCGTCGATGAGGGCGCGGTAGCCCTCGGACTGCTCGGCCGGCGCGAACGGGTGCAGGTTCGCGAACTCGGGCCAGGTGATGGCCTCCATCTCGGTCGTCGCGTTGAGCTTCATCGTGCACGAGCCGAGCGGGATCATGCCGCGGTCGAGGGCGAAGTCGCGGTCGGCGAGCCGGCGCAGGTAGCGCAGCATCGCGGTCTCCGAGTGGTGCGCGTGGAAGACCGGGTGGGTGAGGAAGTCCGACGTGCGCGCGAGCGTCGCAGGCACGCCCGACGCATCGGCGTCCCCGGACGCGTCGGTGCCCGACGCGTCGACGCCGAAGGCCGCGAGGATCGCGGACACGGTTGCGGCCGTGGAGGTCTCGTCGAGGCTGAGGGACACGCGGTCGGCGTCGACCCGGCGGAGGTTCATGCCGCGGTCGGCGAAGGTCGTGACGACGTCGTCCGCGCGGCCGGGCACCACCACGGTCAGCGTGTCGAAGAACGCGGTCGTCTCGACGTCCACACCGCCGTCGACCAGCCGCTCGCGCAGGGCCGTGGTGAGGCCCGTGACGCGCCGGGCGATGCCGACGAGCCCGTCCGGACCGTGCCACACGGCGTACATGCTCGCCATGACGGCGAGGAGCACCTGGGCGGTGCAGATGTTCGAGGTCGCCTTCTCACGGCGGATGTGCTGCTCGCGGGTCTGCAGGGCGAGCCGGTAGGCCTGGTGGCCGTCGGCATCGACGGAGACGCCGACGAGGCGGCCGGGCAGCTGGCGCTCGAGGCCGCGGTGCACGGCCATGTAGCCGGCGTGCGGGCCACCGAAGCCCATCGGCACGCCGAAGCGCTGGGCGCTGCCCACGGCGATGTCGGCGCCCCACTCCCCCGGCGCCGTGACGAGGGTCAGGGCGAGCAGGTCGGCGCACGCCGTGACGAGCCCGCCGGCGGCGTGGACGGTCTCGGTGAGCGTCGCCCAGTCGTGCAGCTGGCCCGACGCGTCAGGGTACTGGAGCACGACACCGGCGACCGGCGCACCCTCGGCGACCGAGGCCAGGGCGTCGGCGTCGGTGACCGGGCGCAGGTCGGCGACGACCAGCGGCAGGCCGATCGCCTCGGCGCGGGTGCGCATGACGGCGATGGTCTGCGGGAACACGCGCTCGTCGACGAGGACGACGGCCTCGGCCTTGGCGCGGGTGGCGCGGTGCATGAGCGACATCGCCTCGGCCGCCGCGGTGCCCTCGTCGAGCAGCGACGAGCCGGCGACGTCGAGGCCGGTGAGGTCGGTGACGACGGTCTGGAAGTTGAGCAGCGCCTCGAGGCGCCCCTGGGAGATCTCGGGCTGGTACGGCGTGTACGCGGTGTACCAGGCGGGGTTCTCGAGCACGTTGCGCTTGACGACGGGCGGCGTGACCGTGCCGTAGTAGCCGAGGCCGATGAGCGAGGTGAGTACCGTGTTGCGAGAGGCGAACCCACGCAGCTCGTCGATGACGGCGCTCTCGCTCGCGGCGGCCTCGAGGGCCAGCGGCGCGTCGGAGCGGATGGCGCCCGGGATGGCCCGGTCGCAGAGGACGTCGAGGCTCGGCTGGCCGACCACCTCGAGCATCCGGGCGACGTCGTCCTCACGAGGACCGACGTGGCGGCCGACGAAGTCGGCGAAGCCCTCGGTGGAGGTGGTGGACGCCGCGGTCTCGGCGGCGAGCTGGTCGGTCGACATGCGGGGCTCCTGGCGGGATGAGCGGATGACACACACGCTCCCCGTCTGTCACCCACCGGCTCCAGAGGTGCCTCGCCCGCGTGGTCCTGGCGCCTGAGAGGTTCCGGGGATGTTGCCCCTTCGGCGCCTCGCAGGTGGTGACACCTCGAGGACTCTCCCACGCGGGGTGATCGGCACCGTCAAATCTACCAGTCGACGCAGCAGGGCCCGCCCGGACGTACCGGGCGGGCCCTCGTGGTGTCGCTGGTGGGTGTCGCTGGCCGGCTCAGGCCATCTTGCGGGCCTGGCGGCGCGCCGTGAGCTCGTCGCCGGGGTGGTCGGCCGGGGCCTCGTCGTCGGGACGCTCGCTCGGCAGCTGCGCGAGCTCGCCCTCGACCTCGCGCCACACGCGTCCGACGGCGATGCCGAAGACGCCCTGCCCGCCCTGGACGAGGTCGATGACCTCGTCGGCCGACGTGCACTCGTACACCGAGGCGCCGTCACTCATCAGGGTGATCTGGGCGAGGTCCTCGACGCCGCGCTCACGCAGGTGGCTGATGGCGACGCGGATCTGCTGGAGCGAGACGCCGGTGTCGAGCAGCCGTTTGACGACCTTGAGCACGAGGATGTCGCGGAAGCCGTAGAGCCGCTGGGTGCCCGAGCCCGTGGCGCTGCGGACTGACGGCTCGACGAGCCCGGTGCGGGCCCAGTAGTCGAGCTGGCGGTAGGTGATGCCGGCAGCGCGGCACGCGGTGGGGCCCCGGTAGCCGATGTCGTCGGCGAGGTCGGGCAGGTCGTCGGTGAAGAGCAGACCCTGGGCGCTGCTGGGCACCGTGCGGCCCGGTTCGGGCGCGTTCTCCATGGCGGCCATGCCGTCCTCCTCAGGGCGGGCCTGCGCGACACGCGCAGACGACATCGGGATAACTACACACACGTCGTTATCCGACGGTAGGACGCGGGTAGGTGGGCGTCAATCACCGGGCGCTCCCGGCGTCGGCGTGTCGCGGTGTGCCGACCCACCTTCACCTTCGACCTGAACGTGAGGGTCGGTCACTCCCCCGAGCCGGGCTGCCCGGGACGGCCGGGGTCGCCCTGTTCCCCGGGCTCACCGCCGGAGGGACCCTCGAAGTCCTCGGCCGACACGTGGTCGAGGAACTCCTTGAAGCGCTCCACCTCGTCGTCCTCCTCCGAGCTGACGACGATCGCCGCCTCGTCGAGGATCGCGGGATCGACGAGCACCGGGGACCCGGTGCGCAGGGCCAGGGCTATCGCGTCGCTCGCGCGCGAGCTGATCTCGACCGAGCCGTCGACGACGAGCGCGGCGTGGAAGACGGAGTCCTTGAGGGCGACGATGCGCACCTCCGTCAGCTCGTGGCCCAGGACCGCGAGGACGTCGCGCAGCAGGTCGTGGGTCAGCGGGCGCGGGGGTACGACGCCCTGCTGGGCGTAGGTGATGGCGGCCGCCTCGGCGGCACCGATCCAGATCGGCAGGTACCGACCACCGTCGCGCTCGCGCAGCAGCACGATGGGGTTGTTCGTCGGCATCTCGACCCGGACACCCAGGACATCGACCTCTCTCACGACTCCACCGTACCCCGGGGCCCGCCGCGTGTCGGGAGGGTCCTGCAGGGCTCAGCGGGCGAGACCGGCCTTGACGAGGGCGACGTGCAGCGCAATGCACGACGCCGCGATCTGCGCCGCGCGATCGCCCCTGGTGTCGTCGTCGCGGTGGGTCGACAGCACCTGGTCGACGAGCCCGATCTCGCGGTCGGCGGCCGTGCGGAACGGGCGCAGGTGACGCGGCTCGAGTCCGTGGGCGGCGAGGGCGTGCGCGGCTGCCGCGACGGCCACCTGGTCCTGGCCGTAGTGGCCCGACGCGTCGGCGGTCAGCAGCCCGAACGTCTCGAGGGCGTGCATCGTCGGCCGGTCGATGCCCGTGGCCTGACGAAGCTCGGGGCCGGTCAGCATCACCCCGGTGCGCTGCGCGAGGTCGGCGGCATCCGGCACGTCGGGGTCGGGGGCCGGCTCGGGCGGCACGGGGCGCCCTCCCCCGCTGCCGGGGTCGGTGAGGCCCCGGTCGAGGGCGTCGAGCGCCTCGCGGATGACCTTGAGCGGCCAGAACCGGTCCCGCTGTGCCGCCAGGACGTAGCGCAGCCGCTCGACGTCGGACTCCGCGTAGGTGCGGTAGCCCGACGCCGTGCGGTGCGGCGTCACGAGCCCCTCGGCCTCGAGGAAACGGATCTTGGACGCCGTGACGTCGGGGAAGTCCTCCGTGAGGGCGGCGATGACCTTGCCGATGGTCAGGCGTGGTCCCGAGGGCAGCACGCCCTCGCCCGTCGTCCCCGTGGGCATCCGTCGGTCAGGCGGCGTAGTAGACGAGGCGGAACTTGCCGATCTGGACCTCGTCGCCCGTGTGCAGCGGCGCCTCGTCGATGCGCTCGCGGTTGACGTACGTGCCGTTCAGCGAGCCGGCGTCGCGCACGAGGTAGCCGGTGTCGCCGTGCTTGACGAACAGGGCGTGCTTGCGCGAGACGGTGACGTCGTCGAGGAAGATGTCGGAGTCGGGGTGACGCCCGGCCGCGACCTCCTGGTCGTCGAGCAGGAACCGGGCGCCGGTGTTGGGTCCCCGCAGCACGACGAGCAGCGCCGTGCCCGGGCGAAGCGCCTCGATCGTGGCCTGGTCCTCGGCCGTCAGGCCTCGCGGGTCCAGGTGCTCGGTGTCCTGGGCCGGGACGCCCTGGAACCGCATGGTGCGCGGCTCGACGTTCATGTCGTCGGAGTCGAACTGGTCGCTCGACATGCGGTCCTCCTCGTTCTGGTGGTCGGAGTTCGGCTCGTCCCGGTCGGGAGCGTCGTGCTCGTCGTGATCGTCGTGATCGTTCGACATGCCGTCCTCCTGCCGTCGGTGGGGCGAAGCGGGCGTCACCACTCTAGTTGACGCCCGTCCCCGTCGCGCCCGCCGACGCGGCCGCGGGATCGACCATTCGATGGTCGCCGTGGCACGTGCGGTCGGGCGCGACGGACCGCACGTGAGGGACCGTGCGGGTGACGCGGGAAGTGCAGGGTGCTGCGGGTGCTGCAGGGGTGCTCCGACCGGGTCAGGACAGCGATGCGGTGTAGGTCGAGGCGTCCATGAGTCCGTCGACGGCAGCGGCGTCGGCCGGACGCATCTCGAACATCCAGCCCTCACCGTACGGGTCGGAGTTGATGAGCTCGGGCGAGGCGTCGAGAGCGTCGTTGACGGCGGTGACCTCGCCGTCGAGCGGCGCGAAGACGTCGCTGACCGACTTGGTGGACTCGACCTCGCCGCAGGAGTCGCCGGGCGACACGGTGTCGCCGACCGCCGGGAGGGACACGTACACGACGTCACCGAGGGCGTCCTGCGCGAAGGAGGTGATGCCGACGCGGACGACGCCGTCGTCACCCACCCGGACCCACTCGTGGTCGCTGGTGTAGCGCAGGTCGGCGGGGTACTCGAGGTCGCTCATGTCGCTCCTAGCTCGTCGCTGAGGTGGTCGGGGTCGGCGGCGTCACTCCACCGGCAAGGGAGAGGATGCCATGTCGGGGTCGGTCCGTCCTCCGCCGGGCCGTCACTGGGCCGGCTTCGCGTGGGTCATGGGGCGCGACTCGTGCACCGAGGTGATCTGGATCGACGGCGACTCGGTGACCGTCGCGTTGGCGCCCTTCTGCCGCACCGTCTCGACGATCCCGCCGGGGATCGTCATCGCCGAGGACAGCGTCTTGGCGTCGCCGATGGCCTTGATCTCGATGGGACGGGTGATCGCCTTGCCGTCGACGAGGAGGTCGCCACCGGCGTCGCCGACGAAGGAGGACGCGACGACGCGCACGCCACCGACGTCGATCGACTCGGCGCCGGCGTCGCGCAGCTCCTGGATGATGTCGAGGACGACCGGCCCGGTCACCTGCTTGTCGGGGTCGGAGATCGTCAGGACGATGCCCGGGCCCTTGGCGCCGATCGTGCCGGCGAGGATGCCGAGGGTGTCGAAGCGCTTCTGGGCCTGCGCGAGGGCCTCCGCGGCCGTGCCGGTGCCGCTCTTGAGCCGGTCCCGGGTGGCCTCGAGCTCACGGACCTGCTCGTCGAGGCGCGAGGACTTGACCGAGATGTCGTCGAGGACCCGGACGAGGTCGGTCTGGCTCAGCTGGTCCAGGCCGCGCTCGTTCGTCAGCTGCACCTGGGCGGCAATGCCGGCCCCGAGCAGGACGGCCAGCAGCGCGCCGAGGAGGTTCGCGCGGGTGGCCCGGGGGCGCGACATCGCGAAGAGTCGTCGCCAGGCCGCCACGCCCTCGACGGGACGTCGCCCGGGTTCGGCGGCCGCCTCGGCCTCGGTGAAGTCGTCCTCGACGCCGTATCGGTCCTCGATCGGGGCTGCGGGCTCGGGTGGCTGCGCGTCCGTGGCCGGCGCGTCGTCGGCGTGGGGAGTGCCGGGCTCGGGCGTGCCGGGCTCGGGCGTGCCGGGCTCGGGCGTGCCGGGCTCGGGCGTGCCGGGCTCGGGCGTGCCGGCGTCGGTGACGTCCGGTTCGGGCGTCTCGTCGGGCGGTGTCTGCTTGCGGGTCATCGTCACGCCTTGAACAGGTGCCGCCGGATCGAGGCCACGTTGGAGAAGATCCGCACGCCGAGGACGACGACGACGCCCGTCGACAGCTGGGCGCCGACGCCGAGCTGGTCGCCGAGGAAGACGATGAAGGCGGCGACGACGACGTTCGACAGGAACGACACGACGAAGACCTTGTCGTCGAAGATCCCGTCGAGGATGGCGCGGATGGCACCGAACACGGCATCGAGCGCCGCGATGACGGCGATGGGCAGGTAGGGCTGGAGCCACACCGGGACCGACGGGTGCATGAACAGGCCGATCGCCAGGCCTGCCAGCAGTCCGAAGACGGGGATCACGGGTTCTCCTGACTGTTGCCTGCGCTGGTCGTCGATGGTGCGGTGGTCGGGCTGTCGGTGGCGGTGTCCACGGCGGTACCGGTTCCCGAGGGGGCCCCGCCCGGGGGCGCGGTACCGGGGGCCGCCTTGCGCTGGGTGGTCGCGCCCGGGCTCGTCGAGGGGGCCGAACCCGCGGGCGTGATGGGCCGGGCCACGTCGAGGCGCGACGCCGAGTCGGCCGGCACGCTGAGGGCGTCTGCGGTCTTGAGCACCGAACGGATCTTGAACTCCTGGGTCAGCTGCGAGAGGTAGACACCGGCGAAGGCCTGCTCGAAGAGCTGCTGCATGCCGGCGCCGTCGCCGAGGGCGGTGATGACGTAGGGCCGGGCCAGGGGCCGGAAGTCGACGATGATCGCCTGCCCCGCGAAACGGATCGCCGCCGTGGAGCTGAGGCGGTGGCCGTTGATCGAGATGGCCTCGGCCCCCGCGCCCCACAGCCCGTTGACGATGATCTGCAGGTCGGCGGAAGTGACCCGTCCCGGCTCGAAGCCGCTGCTCGGCCGCGACCCCGCACCCCCGCCGGCCTCGGTGGAGGCCGCGTCGTCGATGGTGAGGGTCAGGCCCGGACCGGTGAGCCCCACGGTGCCGGCCTGGACCTCGAGTCCGGCGATCTGGCCACTGAGGTCGGTCGACCCGCTCTGCTTGAGGGCCAGGGCCTCGTAGTCGCGGACCTGCCGGGTCAGCGCGCCGACCTTGGCGTCCTGCGCGCTCGCCTGCTTCTGGAAGCCCTCGATGCGGGCGACGAGCTGGGCCTTGACCTGCGCGGCGGCCGTCGGCTTGGGCCGCAGCGAGAGGGCGGCCAGGGCGAAGAGGAAGCCTGTGAGCACGGCGAGGACGATGACCAGAGGCGTGCTGTACGAGGTCGCGCGCGGCAGGCCCTGCGCCGCGCGCCGGTCGGCGGCCTGCTGGTAGCCCGGGTCGAGCGGGCGCTCGAGCATCGAGGTGATGAGCGTCATCGACGCGTCGGGGCGCCGGCGCCCGCCTGTGCCGCCCGTCCCGCCCGTCCCGCTCGGGTCGTTCGTCATGACGCCACCGCCCGGGCCGCGCGGTCCCGCAGGACGATGCGCGCGTGGATGCCGTAGAGGACGGCGGCGAGCCAGTAGAGCGTGATCCCCCACCAGGCGAAGCCCCAACCGATGGGTTGGGCGAGGTCTCCCAGCCAGTCGTCGCGCTGGGCCAGCAGCAGGAGCGGGAAGGCGTAGAGGAGGTTGAAGGTTGCTGCCTTGCCGACGTAGTGCACGGGCAGGCCGAGCTGCCCGCGCAGGCGCAGGTAGGCCAGCATGACGCCCATGACGACCTCACGCGCGAGGAGCACGACGACGACCCACCACGGGATGACCTCGCGCCAGGCGAGGCCGAGCAGCGTCGTCAGGATGTAGAGGCGGTCGGCGATCGGGTCGAGGAACTGCCCGAGGCGCGACTCCATGCCGAACGCCCGTGCGATCTTGCCGTCGAGGTAGTCGGTGACCCCGGAGAGCATGAGGATCAGCAGGGCCAGGCCGTCGCGCTCGGCGAGGATCGCCCAGAGGAAGACGGGCACGCCGAGCAGCCGCAGCACCGACAGGGCGTTGGGGATCGTCAGGAGCTGGTTCGACACCACGTGCTCGCGGTCCGCCGCGTCCTTCTGCTCACCCACGGCGGTCAGCCTAACGGGCACCCTGCGGGCCCGCGCACGCTGCTCGGCATCGATCCGGACACGCTGTGACACACTCCGCACCATGTCCGGCGGACACAGCCACAGCCACCGACCCGGCGACCACGAGGCCGCGGCGTCCGTGTCCGTGAGTGCGCTCGCCCGCGTCGCCCTGACCGCCTTCGTCGTCCTCGCCGCAGCGGCGACGCTCTTCGGCGTGGTGCGCTTCTGGCCGTCGGACGCCGGAGCGGCCGCGCGTGTGGGAACCACCGACTTCGCCGCGCCGGGTGTCACCTTCCCGCTCGCCGAGGTGCTCGACGTGCTGCCGGCCTGCGCGGGACAGGACGCCTCGACCGGGGCCCCGACCGCACCGGGACAGGGCGGTGACGTGGCCGAGGCCGGTGCGACGTGCGGCGCCATCCGGGTGCAGCTCGAGCAGCCGACCGCGTCCTCCGGTGACGTGCACCCCACGGTGACCGTCGCCGTACCGCCCCCCGTGTCCGAGTCCGGTCTGCGCGCCGGCGACACCGTCCAGCTCATGCGCACGCCACCGGCCCAGGGACAGCCCGAGGGCTTCTCCTTCCTGCAGGTGCAGCGCGGCGCGCCCCTGTCGCTCATGCTCGGGCTCTTCGTCCTCGTCGTCGCGGTCGTCGCCCGATGGCGCGGGATCCTGGCGCTCGTCGGGCTCGGCCTCGGCGGGCTCGTCGTCGCGCGCTTCATGCTGCCGGCGCTGCTCGAGGGGCAGTCGGGGCTGCTCGTGGCCGTCGTCGGCAGCTCGGCGATCATGTTCGTCGTCCTCTACCTCGCGCACGGCCTCTCGATCCGCACGAGCACGGCCCTCGCCGGCACCCTCTTCGGCGTCGGGATCACGGCCGGGCTCGGCCTGCTCGCCGTCGATCTCGCGCGGCTCAGCGGCGTGGCCGACGACGAGGGTGCGACGCTGTCCTCGTTCGTCACGACGCTGCACCCGCAGGAGCTGCTGACGTGCGCCATCATCGTCGCCGGCCTCGGCGTGCTCAACGACGTGACGATCACGCAGTCCTCAGCCATCTGGGAGCTGCGCGCGGCTGCACCCGCGATGGGGCGGCGTGAGCTGTTCCGCTCCGGTATGCGCATCGGCCGCGATCACATCGCCTCGACGATCTACACCATCGTCTTCGCCTACGCCGGTGCCGCTCTGCCCGTCCTCATGCTCCTGTTCCTCTACGAACGGCCCGTGCTCGACCTGCTCCAGACCGAGTCGCTGTCCGAGGAGATCGTGCGCACGCTCGCGTCGGCCATCGGCCTCGTCCTCGCCGTGCCGGTCACGACGGCGATCGCGGCCTTGACGGTCGGTGCCGCCGACGTGCGTGCGGCCAGTCCGGACGCCGACGGTCCCCGAGGCGACGACGACGCCGGCGGCCGGGCGACGCCGACCGCCGCGGACCTCGAGCTCGTGGCCTCCGGCCCTCCCCCACCCCGGACCCGGGCTGAGGCACGCGCACGGGGCGGCGGCTGAGAGAGCTCGCGGTCGCGCCGGGCTGCAACCGGCCACGGGCAGGAGTCTGCTTCGGCGAGGCCGCGGAGGGTCGGGCTGACAGGAGCCGCCGTCGCGTCCCGGCGCTCGTTCCTCGCGCCGGTCCGCTCCGGCTCCCGGCAACTTGGCCGCCCGACACGTGAAAGGGCCCGCCGGACGACTTCGTCGTTCCGGCGGGCCCTTTCACACGGTCGGGCTGACAGGATTTGAACCTGCGACCCCTTGACCCCCAGTCAAGTGCGCTACCAAGCTGCGCCACAGCCCGTTGCCCCTCGGGGCGATCGAAACCATAGCGCACCCCCTGCCCCACAACCGAATCGGGGTGCCGGGCCGGGATGCGCCCTGCTGGCGCGGCCTGGCGCCGTCAGCGGCGGCGCTTCTCCCGGACCCGCACCGACACCTCGATCGGCGTGCCCTCGAAGCCGAACTGCTCACGCAGGCGGCGCTCGATGAAGCGGCGGTAGCCGGCCTCGATGAAGCCCGAGGCGAAGATGACGAACCGCGGCGGACGCGTCGAGGCCTGGGTCGCGAAGAGGATCCGCGGCTGCTTGCCACCGCGCAGCGGGTGCGGGTGCGCGGCCACGATCTCGCCGAGGAAGGCGTTGAGGCGCGCCGTGGGGATGCGGGTGTCCCACGACTCGAGGGCGGTCTCGATCGCCGGCACGAGACGGTCCATGTGGCGGCCGGTGCGCGCCGAGATGTTGGCCCGCGGGGCCCACGGCACCTGGACGAGCTCCTTCTCGATCTCGCGCTCGAGGTAGTACCGCCGCTCCTCGTCGAGGTTGTCCCACTTGTTGTAGGCGATGACGAGGGCGCGGCCGCTGTCGATGACCTGCTGCACGACACGGATGTCCTGCTCGGCGATCGGCTGCTCGGCGTCGATGAGCACCACGGCCACCTCGGCCTTCTCGAGCGCGGTCTGGGTGCGCAGCGAGGCGTAGAAGTCGGCACCCCGGGACTGGTGCACGCGGCGGCGGATGCCGGCGGTGTCGACGAAGCGCCAGGTCTTGCCGCCGAGCGTGATCAGCTCGTCGACCGGGTCGCGCGTGGTGCCGGCGACGTTGTCGACGACGACGCGCTCGGAGCCGGCGAGCTTGTTGAGCAGGCTCGACTTGCCGACGTTCGGGCGCCCGATGAGCGCGACGCGTCGAGGACCGCCCTGGGCGTAGGCGCCGTGGGCGGAGACGTCGGGCAGCACGTCGAGGACGGCGTCGAGCGCGTCGCCGCTGCCCCGCCCGTGCACGGCCGAGACCGGCCAGGGCTGGCCCAGGCCGAGGTTCCACAGCGCGGCCGCGTCGGCCTCGCCGCGCTGGTCGTCGACCTTGTTGGCCACGAGCACGACGGGCTTGCCCGAGCGGCGCAGCAGGCGCACGACCTTCTCGTCGTCGTCGGTGGAGCCCACGGTGGCGTCGACGACGAACATGACGACGTCGGCCAGCTCGATGGCGATCTCCGCCTGCTCGGCCACGCGCAGGTGGATGCCCGACGCGTCGGCCTCCCAGCCGCCGGTGTCGACGATGGTGAACCGTCGCCCGCCCCACTCGGCCTCGTACGAGACGCGGTCGCGGGTGACGCCCGGGACGTCCTCGACGACGGCCTCGCGGCGGCGCAGGATGCGGTTGACGAGGCTCGACTTGCCGACGTTGGGCCGGCCGACGACGGCGACGACCGGCAGCGGGCCCTGCTCGGCCTGGTCGCCGGCCAGCGGGCCCTCGGCCGACAGCAGCGCCTCGTCCTCCGGGCTCAGCTCGAAGTCGGTGAGCCCGGCGCGCAGGGCGCGCTCGACGCTGGCGTCGTCGGCGGTGGTGGTCGAGATCGGAGCGCCCTCGTCGGTGGGGCGGGCGGTCTCGTCAGTCACGGTGTCCTCGAATCAGTGAACGTCTCTGGAGGCACCATTCTCCACCCGCGCGAGACGCACGTGTGACGCGAGGCGGTCGCGCAGCTGTTCGCTGGCGAGGCGGAGGCGTTCGCGGCCGGGTGCGGACGCGTCGATCTCGAGGTGGAACGGCTCGCCGAAGTCGACGAGGAGGCGCGAGCGCGGCGCCGGCCAGGAGTCCTTCGTGCCGCCCTCGACGCGGGTGCCCACCACGGCCACCGGCACGATGGCGGCATCGGTGCGCAGGGCGATCCACGCCGCGCCCTGGTTGACCTGCTGGACGTCGCCGTCGGCCCGGTTGCCCTCCGGGAAGATGCCGACCGCTCCGCCCTCCTCGAGCACGGCGGTGGCGGCTGCGAGGGCCGCCCGATCGCCGACGGTGCGGTCGATGGGGATCTGTCCGACGTTGCGGATGGTCCAGCCGAAGAAGCCGGAGAAGGCCTCCTGCTTGACGAGGAAGCTGACCGGGCGCGGCGCCAACGAGAAGACGAGCGGGCCGTCGAGGAAGGCCGCGTGGTTGGCCACGAGGATGACCGGGCCGGTGCGTGGCACCCGCTCGGCGTGGCGAGCCACGCCCCGGTAGAGCGTGCTGAAGATGAGGCGTCCAATGGGCCGGCCGACGCGGGCCCGGTTCGGGTGCGGCGCGGTGGCCGCCGTCATGCCCGGGCCGCCTCGACGACGGCGAGGACGGCCGCGACCGACCCCTCGAAGTCCAGGTGGGAGGTGTCGACGGTGGTGACCCCGTCGGCGGCCACCGTGAACTGTGACACCGTGGAGTCGGCCTTGTCGCGGTCGACGATCTGCGAGCGGGTGGCGGCGACCGAGTGCTCCTCGGCGTCACCGTGCAGCTCCTTGCTGCGGCGGGCCAGGCGTGCCTCCTCCGAGGCCGTGAGCAGGATCCGGACCGGGGCGTCGGGGGCCACCACGGTCGTGATGTCGCGCCCCTCGGCCACGACCCCGCCGGAGGCGGCGCCGGCCTCGGAGACGAGCCGGCGCTGCAGGTCGCGCAGGATCTCCCGCACCGGGATCACGGTGGCGACGGCCGAGACGCTCGTCGAGATGCGGGTCTCGCGGATCGCAGCGCCGACGTCGGTGCCGTCGACGCTCACCGTCGGGTGGTCGGGGTCGGTGCCGATGGCGAGCGGGAAGTCGGCAGCGGCCCGGGTGATGGCGTCGGCGTCGGTGAGGTCGACGCCCTCGTGCAGGCACCACCAGGTCAGCGCGCGGTACATGGCGCCGGTGTCGAGGTAGCCGTAGCCGAGTGTGCGCGCGACCTGCTTGGAGACGCTCGACTTGCCCGAGCCCGAGGGGCCGTCGATGGCGATGACGAACCCAGAGAGGGCCTGGTCGTGCTGCTCGTGCTGATCGGCGGTCTGCGACATGCGCCAGAGGATAGTGCCTGTGCGGGGTGCCGATGCGGGCGCGCTCAGTCGTGGACGCGCCAGCCCAGGCGCGTCAGCTCGGCCTGCAGCGGCTCGACGGACGCCGGGACCACCGACACCTCGGCGACGCCCACAGCCTGGCCGAGGCCGTGCTCGAGGTGGAGGTCCTCGAGGTTGATCCCGGCGGCGCCGATGTCGGTGAGCAGCCGGGCGAGGGCGCCGGGCTCGTCGGGAATGACGACCGAGACGACCTCGTACGCGGCCGGTGCAGCGCCGTGCTTGCCGGGGATGCGGGCGTGGCCGAGGTTGCCCGACTCGAGGACGTGGCTCAGCGTCGCGAGCGAGCCCGCGCCGTCGGAGTCCACGAGGTGGTCGAGCGCGACGAGCACGTCGTCGACCTGGGTGCGCACCTGGCGCAGGACGTCCCGGACGGCCGAGGCGTTGCCGGCGAGGATCTGGGTCCACAGGCGGGGGTCGCTCGCCGCGATCCGGGTGACGTCGCGCAGCCCCTGGCCGGCGAGGCCGACCGCGGGCTCGGGCAGCTCGCGCAGGCACCCGGCGACGATGCTCGCCGCGAGCTGCGGCACATGGGAGACCGCGGCGACCGCGGCGTCGTGCTCGTGGGCGGGCATGACGCGCACCGCAGCGCCGACGTCGAGCGCCAGGGCACGCACGGCGCGGACCGCGTCCTCGCTCGAGCCGGCGTGCGGCACGACGACCCAGGCGCGCCCGTCGAAGAGGTCGGCGCGGGCCGCGGCGGCGCCGGAGCGCTCGCGACCCGCCATGGGGTGTGACCCGACGTAGCGGGACGCGTCGGCGCCCGAGGCGAGGACGCGCTCGAGGACCGCCTCCTTGACGGACGCGACGTCGGTGACGACGGCGTGCGGCCAGCGCGTCAGCGCGGCAACGACGGCGTCGGCAGCGACGTCGGGAGGTGCCGCGACGACCACGACCTCCGGGTCGGGCCCCTCCTGCACGGCATCGAGAGCCTCGCCCGCGCGCAGGTCGCGGGCCAGGTGCACTGCCGTCGGCGACGGGTCCTCGAGCGTGACGCGGTGGCCCTGGTTGGTCAGTGCGATCCCGAGGCTCGTGCCGATGAGACCGGTGCCGACGACGTGGACGTGGGCCGCCGGGGTCGCCCGTGTCACAGACCAGCGGCCTTGTAGAGGGCCCCGATCTCGGCCTTGTTGAGACGGCGCAGACGCCCGGACTTGAGGTCGGCGAGACGGATCGGGCCGACCTCGGTGCGGACGAGCTCGAGGACGGGGTGACCGACCGCCTCGAGCATCCGGCGCACGACGTGCTTGCGGCCCTCGTGCAGGACGACCTCGATGAGCGCCCGGCCGGGCTGGCTGTCGACGATCTTGAAGGAGTCGACGGTGACCGGGCCGTCCTCGAGCTCGACGCCCTCGCGCAGCCGCTTGCCGACGTCGCGGGCGACCGGGCCGCGGACCGTCGCGAGGTAGGTCTTGAGGACGCCGTAGGCCGGGTGCTGGAGCCGGTGCGCGAGGTCGCCGTCGTTCGTCAGCAGGAGCAGGCCCTCGGTGTCGGCGTCGAGGCGGCCCACGTGGAAGAGCCGCTCCTCGCGGTTGCCGACGTAGTCGGCGAGCGAGACGCGGCCGAGGTCGTCGCTCATCGTCGTGACGACGCCCTTCGGCTTGTTGAAGGCGAGGTAGACGCGGTCCTCGTCGAGGTTGACCCGGACGCCGTCGACGTGGACCACCGCGGTGCGCGCGTCGACGCGGACGCCGAGCTCGGTGACGACCTGGCCGTCGACCTGCACGCGGCCCTCCGCGATGAGGTTCTCGCAGACGCGGCGTGAGCCGACGCCCGCGGCCGCCATGAGCTTCTGCAGGCGCGTGCCGTCGGGGTCGTGCACGTCGACCTGCGGCTGCTGGCGACGGTCCGGGAGGCGCGTGGGCTGGCTCGGCTTGGTCGATCCGGCGAACCGGGGGGCCGAGCGCTGGCCTCGCCCGCCCGAACCCGTGGCCTTGCCGCCACGCGTGGGCTGGCCGGAGCGTCCCCGCCCGGCACCTCCCGCGCCGGTGCTCCCGGTGCCTCCGGTGCCTCCGGTGCGTCCGGAGCCGGAGCCCTTCTTCCGCGGCTGGCGCGGGGACCGTGAGTACTCGCTCATGCGTGTCCTTCCTCGATGAGCTCGTCGATGACGTCGGCGTCCGGCAGGTACGGCGCCAACGGGGGCAGGTCGTCGATCGACCCGAGGCCCATGCGCTGCAGGAAGAACGGCGTCGTGCGGTAGAGCACCGCACCGCTCTCCCCCGTGCCCTCGACCTCCTCGATGAGACCGCGCGAGACGAGCGTGCGCACGACGCCGTCGACGTTGACGCCGCGGACCGCGCTGACCCGGGCCCGTGACACGGGCTGGCGGTAGGCGATGACGGCGAGGGTCTCGAGCGAGGCCTGGGTCAGCTTGGCCTGCTGGCCGTCGAGGACGAACTTCTCGACGACGGGGGCGTAGTCGGTGCGGCTGTACATGCGCCAGCCGCCCGCGACGGGACGCAGGGTGAAGCCGCGCAGCTGCTCGGTGTACTCGGCCTCGAGGGCGTGCAGGTGCTCGCGGACGTCCTCCACCGGCAGCTCGAGCGCCGAGGCGAGGGCGAGCTCGGTCACCGGTTCGTCGATGACCATGAGGACGGCCTCGAGCGCGGAGCGGGCGCCGCCCGGGAAGTCGTTGATGTCGAAGGCGATCTGCTCGTCGGCCTCCACCGCCTCGACCACCGGATCGGACTCCGGCTCGGGCGTCGACTCTGTGTCCGGTACCTCGTCCACGGCGTCCGCCGGGACGGTCTCGGCGTCGTCGTCACTCATCGTCTGCTCCTGCATCGGTCTGGGGTGCCGCGGCGGGCGTGTCGGCGGTCTTGTCCGGCTCGTCCGCCCCGTCGGCCTCGTCGAACTCGTCGGTGATCTCCACGTCGCCGTCGTCGGCGCCGGTCCAGCGGATGTCGAGCTCGCCGAGGGCCTCGGCCTGCTCGAAGGCGATGGCCGCCTCCTTGAACAGCTCGAGCAGGGCGAGGAACCGGGCCACGATGACGAGGGTGCTGTCGGCGTCGGAGACGAGGCTGCGGAAGGACACCTGGCCACGGGTGCGCAGCCGCGCGACGACGATCGCCGCCTGCTCGCGCACGCTGACCTGCGGCGCGTGCAGGTGGTCCAGGCCCACGGTCGGGGGAATCTTGGGGGTCATGGCCCGCGCCGCGATCATCGCGAACTGCTCGGGCGTCAGGGCGATGACGAGCTCGGGCAGCAGGCTCGCGAACTCCGGCTCCAGGCCCGCCTGGCGGGGCGTGATGCGCCCGGCGGTGGCCATCCGCTCGCGGAACGCGCCGGCGATCTCCTTGTACGCGCGGTACTGCAGCAGCCGGGCGAAGAGCAGGTCGCGGGCCTCGATGAGGGCGAGGTCCTCGTCGTCCTCCGGACCGGACTGCGGCAGGAGCCGGGCGGCCTTGAGGTCGAGGAGGGTCGCGGCGATGAGGAGGAACTCGCTGGCCTGCCCGAGGTCCCAGTCGTCGTCGGCCGCCTGGGCGGTGCGGATGTGCGCGATGAACTCGTCGGTGACCTGGGCCAGGGCTACCTCGGTGATGTCGAGCTTGTGCTTGCTGATGAGGCCGAGGAGCAGCTCGAACGGCCCGGAGAAGACGTCGAGGTGCACCTGGAACGGCGCGCTCACGGTCCGCCGCGTGAGGATGCCGCCGGGGGTGATCGCCGGCGCGGCGGCGGTACCGGCTGCCTCCGGACCTGCCGTGGCGGTCGGGCCGCCGAGGTCCTCGAGGTCGCCGAACCCACCCGCGTCGGGCGCGGGGCTCTGCGCGTCGACCGGCTCGCGGTCGACGATGTCCTGCTCGGTCATCGCGTCAGCCGGGATCAGGCGGCGTCGCCGCGCGAGATGAGCTCGCGCGCGAGCTGCCGGTAGGCGTTGGCCCCGGAGTGCTCGGAGGAGTACGTCGTGATCGGCTCGGCGGCGAGCGTCGCGTCGGGGAACTTCACCGTGCGGCTGATCACCGTGTGGAACACCTGGTCACCGAAGTGGTCGACGACCGACTTGACGACCTCGCGGCTGTGCAGCGTGCGGGCGTCGTACATCGTGGCGAGGATGCCGTCGACCTGCAGGCGCGGGTTGAGCCGGTCGGTGATCTTCTCGATCGTGTCGACGAGCAGGGCGACGCCGCGCATGGCGAAGAACTCGCACTCGAGCGGGATGACGACCCCGTGCGCGGCCGTCAGGGCGTTGACGGTGAGCAGGCCGAGCGAGGGCTGGCAGTCGATGAGGATCACGTCGTACTCGTCGACGACGGGCCGCAGCACGCGGGCCAGGATCTGCTCGCGGGCGACCTCGCCGACGAGCTGGACCTCGGCGGCGGACAGGTCGATGTTGGCGGGCACGACGTCGAGACCCGGGGTGCGGGTGTGCTGGATGACCTCGTGGATCTCGTGGCCACGCTCCACGAGGAGGTTGTAGATCGTCAGGTCGAGCTCGAGGGCGTTGACGCCGAGGCCGACCGACAGCGCACCCTGTGGGTCGAAGTCGATGACGAGCACCTTGCGGCCCAGCTCGGCCAGGGCCGCGCCGAGGTTGATCGTCGTCGTCGTCTTGCCGACGCCGCCCTTCTGGTTGCACATCGCGATGACGCGGGCCGGGCCGTGGCTCGACAGCGGTGGCGGGACCGGGAAGTCGGGCAGCGGGCGACCGGTGGGGCCGAGCCCGTTGCGCTTGTCGGCCTGCAGCTGGGCGGCCGGGACGATGCGCTCAGGCGGGGGGCCCGGGCGGGCCCCGGCGTCGCCGGGTCGCGTGTCGAGGTGCTCGGACGGCACGGACTGCATGGTCTCGCGTGACTCCTCGTTCACCTGGTGTTCCACTCGGTCGACCTCGTCTCAGGTCAGTGGTCGGCCTCTCGCCGATCACGAGCGACCCTATCAGCGCGCACGCGGATGGGCCGTCGCATACACCTCTCGGAGCCGGTGTGTCGAGACCATCGTGTAGATCTGCGTCGTCGTGACCGACGCGTGTCCGAGCAGCTCCTGCACGACGCGGACGTCCGCGCCGCCGTCGAGCAGGTGGGTCGCGAAGGAGTGGCGCAGGGTGTGCGGAGAGACGTGCTCGGTGAGGTCGGCGCGCTCCGCGGCCCGCCGGATGACCGCCCAGGCCGACTGCCGGGAGAGCCGGTTGCCGCGCTGGTTGAGGAAGAGGGCGGGCCCTCCCCTGCCCTTGACGGCGAGGGCGGGACGGCCTCGCACCATGTAGGCGCTGACGGCGTCGACGGCGTAGCGCCCGACGGGCACGATCCGCTCCTTGCCACCCTTTCCGTGCAGGCGCACCGCCGAGACGCCGGGTGCCCCCGGTCCGGTCGGCAGCTCGAGGTCGTCGACGTCGAGCCCGACCGCCTCGCTGATCCGGGCGCCGACGCCGTAGAGCAGCTCGAGGAGGGCGCGGTCGCGCAGCGACTCGGGAGTGTCGCCGACCGACGCGGCGGCGAGCAGCCGCTCGACGGCGTCGACGGAGATCGCCTTGGGCAGCCGCGCCGGCGGCTTCGGCGGCGCGACGTTGGCGGCCGGGTCGGTGGGCACCTCCCCCTCGAGCGCGAGGAAGCGGTGGAAGCCGCGCACCGCGACGAGCGTCCGTGCGGCCGACGACGCGGCCAGGCCCCGCTCTCGCAGCGCGGCGAGGAAGTCGGTGACGTCGGCCTCGGTGACGCGGCCGGCGTCGGTGACCCCGCGCGCGGCGAGGTGGGCCGTGTAGGCCCGCAGGTCGCGTCGGTAGGAGGCGAGCGTGTTGTCCGACGCACCCCTCTCGACGCGGACGTGGTCGAGCCAGCCGCGGACGTCACGCTCGATGCGCGTGACGACCGCGGCCGGCGCGGCGACGGGTTCGACGGGCTGCTGGGTCAGGACAGTGCCTCGTCGAGCGAGACCGAGGTCATGCCGTGCGCCTCGGCGACGCCCCCGTAGGTGACGTGGCCGTCGTGGGTGTTGAGGCCGAGGCCGAGGGCGTGGTCCGAGCTCAGGGCGTCGCGCCAGCCCTGGTTGGCCAGCTTGACGGCGTAGGGCAGCGTCGAGTTGGTCAGCGCGTACGTCGAGGTGTTCGGCACGGCACCGGGCATGTTCGCGACGCAGTAGAAGACCGAGTTGTGCACGCGGTAGGTGGGGTCGGCGTGCGTCGTGGGGTGGCTGTCCTCGAAGCACCCGCCCTGGTCGATCGCGATGTCGACGAGGACCGAGCCCGGCTTCATCTGCGACACGAGCTCGTTCGAGACGAGCTTCGGGGCGGCCGCGCCCGGGATGAGCACGGCGCCGATGACCATGTCGGCCTGCATCACCTGCTCCTGCACGGTCAGCTTCGAGGAGGCGAGGCCGTGCACCTGGTTGTCGTAGCGCCAGAACGACATCCGCAGCTTGTCGAGGTCGGTGTCGAGCAGCGTGACGTCGGCGCCCATGCCGAGCGCGATGTTCGCCGCGTTCTGGCCGGACACGCCCGCGCCGAGGATGACGACCTTGGCGTTGGCGACGCCGCCGACACCACCGAGGAGCACGCCGCGCCCGCCCTGGGCGCGCATCAGCGCGTGCGCCCCGACCTGCGGCGCGAGGCAGCCCGCGACCTCGGACATCGGGTAGAGCAGGGGCAGGGCTCCGGAGGGCAGCTGGACCGTCTCGTAGGCGATGCCGGTGACCTTGCGCTTGAGGAGCTCCTCGGTGAGGGGCTTGTCGGCGGCGAGGTGCAGGTAGGTGAAGAGGGTCAGGCCCTCGCGCATCCGGTGGTACTCCTCGGCCACGGGCTCCTTGACCTTGAGCACCATGTCGGCCTCGCCCCAGACGTCGTCGGCCGAGCCGATGATGCGGGCCCCGGCCGCGACGTAGTCGTCGTCGGTGATCAGGGAGCCGACCCCGGCGTCCTTCTCGACGAGCACCTCGTGCCCCTGGTCGGTGAGCTCGTGGACCCCGGATGGGGTGATGGCCACGCGGTACTCGTGGTTCTTGACCTCGCGAGGGATGCCGACCTTCATCGTGCTGCACTTCCTTCTCGATGAGAGCGTGCCCGGGGGCAGGACCGGTCGACGTTGACCGGCGAGGATCACTCTAGCCACGGGCCGAGACGCCCCTTGACGGGTTGGCGACATCCCGTTCGGCCTCCAGTACGACCTCCAGTGCGACACCCGGAGAGGCCTGGGGACGAGTGCCGTGCCGGCACCCGTCGTCATGGCAGGGTGAGCCCATGCATCCGGTGCTCGTCGACGTGCGGGGCCTGTCCGTGGGCACGCACGAGACGTTCGTGGCCCTCGGTCTGCTCGTCGCGGTGCTCGTCTTCCGCCTCGAGGCGCGACGTCGCGGCGCGACCGACCCGCGCCTGTGGACCGTGGTGGCCGTCGCCCTGGCGTGGGGCGCGGTGTTCATGTACCTCGGGACGTGGCTGCAGCACCTCGACCTCTCCCGCAACCCCGGCTTCGTCGAGCAGGTCCTCTACGGCAACCGGAGCATCATCGGAGGCCTGCTCGGCGCCTATGCCGGTGCGCTCGTCGGCAAGCGCGTCACCCGCTACCGTGCCCGCACCGGTGCGCTCTTCGCCCCTGCGGTGGCAGCCGGGATGGCCGTCGGACGCGTGGGCTGCCTGCTCACGGAGGCACCGGGGCGCCCCACCGGGCACGGGTGGGGCGTCGTGCTCGACGCGCAGGCCGCTCGGTACACCGGCTCGGTGGCCGGGGTCCCGCTGCACCCGACCTACCTCTACGAGATCGCCTTCCACGCAGTGGCGTTCGTCCTGCTCGTGCGTCACCGCGACCGCCTCGCCGAACCCGCGGGCCTCTTCACGGTCTATGTCGCCGCCTACGCCGTGTTCCGTTTCGCGGTCGAGTTCGTCCGCGCCAACGAGGTCGCCTGGCTCGGCCTGACCCGTCCGCAGCTGGTCCTGCTCGCCCTCGCACCGCTCGCGCTGTGGCGGGCGGCCCTCGTGCTCCGCGCCCCCCGACCTGTACGCGTCCCCCAGGAGGCCCTGTGACGCCCACACCCGCCGTCGACGCCGGTCCCGGCCGAGGGCTCCGTGGTGACCGCATCCACCGCTATGTCAACGCCTTCTGCCCGAGGTGCCACGACGAGCGGCCGGAGCGCGACCTCGCCGACGTCGCGCGCCTGAGCGGGTGGCTCGCCGAGCGCGACGACCGGGTGTGGCTCGAACGAGGGTGCCGCGAGCACGGGCTCGTGCGCACGCTGTACGACGAGTCGCCCGAGATCCTGCGCTACCTCGAGCAGTGGACCGCCCCGACCAAGTCGCACGGGCCCGACAGGGTCGCCAACTTCCTCCCCGTGCCCGAGGCGTACGAGTACGGCCTCCCCGCGATGCAGACCCAGCACACGTGCATCCTCCTCGAGGACGTCATCGAGCACTGCAACCTGCGCTGCCCGACGTGCTTCACCGACTCCGCTCCGGCGCTCGGCGGGGTCGTGCCGGTCGCCGACGTGCTGGCCAACGTCGATGCCCGGCTCGCACGCGAGGACGGCCGCCTCGACGTGCTCATGCTCTCCGGTGGTGAGCCGACCCTGCACCCGCAGCTGGCCGAGCTGCTCGACGAGCTCGTGGCCCGACCGGTCGTGCGGATCCTCGTCAACACGAACGGTCTGACGCTGGCCCGCGACGACGCCCTGCTCGACCTGCTGCGCCGCCACAGGGAGCGCGTCGAGGTGTACCTGCAGTACGACGGCGGCTCTCCCGACGCGTCACGCCACCATCGCGGCGCCGACCTGCGCCGGCACAAGGACCTCGCGCTCGAGCGGCTGTCCGACGCCGGGGTGTTCACGACGCTGACGATGACCGCAGCGCTCGGGGTCAACGACGACGAGATCGGTCACGTCGTGATGCGCGCTCTCGAGACGCCCTACGTCGGGGGCGTCTCGATCCAGCCGCAGTTCGGCAGCGGCCGCAGCGGCGCCATCGACCCGCTCGACCGGCTCACCCACACCGGGGTCCTCGCCCGCCTCGAGGAGCAGACCGGTGGCGTCGTCACGTGGCGCGACCTGACGGCGCTGCCGTGCTCGCACCCGCACTGCGCGTCCGTCGGCTACCTGCTGCGGGGCGACTCGGGCTCGTGGACCTCGCTGACCCGCGCGGTCGGCCACGACCGGCTGCTCGAGTGGCTCGACCTGGCCCCCGACGTCCTCGCCAACCGGATCGCCGACCAGGCCGTGCCCGCCGAGCTGCGGGCCGCGGTCAAGGAGTCGTTGCTCGGACTGCTCTCTGAGCAGTCCTCGCTCTCGCACCCGAACGTCGCAGACCTCTGGCGTGGCATCTGCGATGCGTGCGACCTCGGCGTCGGGAGCCTCGCGACGCTCGCGGCATCCGGCCTGCCCGGGCAGCGCAAGCGGTTGCGACGCCTGCTGGCCGAGCGGGTCGTGCGCATCACGGTCAAGCCGTTCATGGACGTCTCGACGATGATCGAGGAGCGCCTCACCCAGTGCTGCGTGCACGTCGGCACCCGCGGCGCCGACGGTGCCGACCAGTGCGCGCCGTTCTGCGCCGTCCAAGCCTGGCCTGCGCTCGCGCGGCAGCGGCTCTCCACCACGGCGGGCCGCCCGCTCCTGCCGCTGGCGGGCCCGGTGGGTCTCGCGTGAGCGTGCCGCCGCCGGTCTTCCCTCCCCCGCCCAGCGGCCCCGGAGTCCCGGCCGGCCCTCCGCCGTCTCCCCCGCCACCGCCGCGACGGCCGGGTCGCCTGGTCGGTGCCCTGCTCGGGATCGCCTTCTGGGTGCTGGCCGCCGTCGGCTGGTTCACCCTCGGCGGCGACCACGCAGTCGCCGGGCTCCTCGTGACGCTCGTCGCCTCCATCGTCGGCGCGACCGTCGCGCTGGCCTCGGAGCGACTGCAGTCGTACGCCGCTGGGTTCCTCATCGCTTCCGGCGTCATGCCCATCGTTCTCGGAGGTGCCTGCATCGGGCTCATCGCCGTCGTCATGGGAGGCCACTGACGTGGGCGGCAACGCCGAGGACCCGGTGGCCGACGCGAGCGGGCGGGCGGGTGGCGCAGTCGATCGCGCGGTCGACCTGACGCCCACGCGCGGAGCGCGCGACGGCTCCGAGAGTGCCCCGGCGGCGGTGGCCCTGCCCGACCCGCTGCGGCTGTGCATCTTCGCGACCGTCGCCCTGGTCTCGTGGCTCGCCGGGCCCTGGGCCCTGGCGTTCTTCGCGGGGCTCGGCGTCGTCGGCTACGCACGCGCCCGACGTGCGGGCCTGCTCCGTTCCCGGTGCCTCCTCGGCGACACCCGGCTGGTCCTGCTCTACCTGGGGGTCCTCTTCGGTGTCGCCGTGTGGTTCGCGGTTCGGCAGGTGGCCGGCTGAGCGCGCACGGCGTCCCGTCCGGCGCGTAGGTTGGCCCGCACCGACGATGGAGGCCACCCGATGAAGCTCTACGCCGACACGCCCGTCCGCCGGACGCGTCAGCTGCTGTCCGACGTGCTCGTCCTCCTGTGGGTCGGGGTGTGGGTCTGGCTGGGTCGGCAGACCCACGACGTCGTCATGGGCCTCAAGGCGCCCGCCGACTCGATCACCTCCGCCGGCACCTCGGTGCACAGCTCGCTGACCGGTGCGGGCGACCAGGCCGGGCAGATCCCGCTCGTCGGCGACCAGCTCAAGCAGTGGCTCGGGCAGGCCGCGTCGTCGGGCACGACGTTGAGCCAGGCCGGCACGACGATGGCGACGACGGTCGAGCGGGTCGCCCTCGTGCTCGGGCTCGTCGTCGCCCTCGTGCCGATCGCGATCGTCGTGGCGCTCTGGCTCTACGTGCGGGTCGGCTTCGTGCGTCGCGCCTCGGCCGCCCAGCGGTTCATCGACGCCAGTGCCGACCTCGACCTCTTCGCGCTGCGGGCCATGGCGACGCAGCCGATGAGCGTCCTGGCCCGGATCAGCGACGACCCGGCCGGCGCGTGGCGCCGTCAGGACTCCGCCGTCATCCGCGAGCTGGCCACCCTCGAGCTGCGCGACCAGGGACTGCGGCCGCCCCGCGTCTGAGCGCCTCGGTCGCCGGACGCGTCAGTCGGCGACGCGCGTCACCGCCGGGTGCAGGTCCTCGGCGGGGGGTGACCATGACGCGGCGTCGGCCGGCACCTGCTCGCCCGAGCGGATGTCCTTGACCTCGTCGCCGGCCTCGCCGGCCGAGGGGAACCAGACGAACGGGATGCCCCGGCGCTCGGCGTAGCGGATCTGCTTGCCGAACTTCGCCGCCTTCGGTGCGACCTCGCAGGCGATGCCCCGACGCCGCAGCGCTGTCGCGATCGCGACCGCACCCTCACGCGAGGCGTCGTCGTTGAGGGCGACGAGGACCGCCGCCGGCGTGGACCGCGAGGCCGTGACGAGCCCGCGCCCGACGAGCAGGCCCAGGATGCGGGTGACGCCGATCGAGATGCCGACACCCGGATAGGTGTTCCGGCCGTCGCTGGCGAGGGCGTCGTACCGGCCGCCGGAGCAGAAGGAACCCCACGACTCGTGACCGACGAACTGCGTCTCGTAGACGGTGCCGGTGTAGTAGTCGAGGCCGCGGGCGACGCGCAGGTCGGCGACGACGCGTCCGGGCGCGTGCGCCATGCCGGTGCGGATGACGTTGGCGAGCGACTCGAGGCCCTCGTCGAGGAGCGGGTGCTCGACGCCGAGGGCGCGGACGCGCTCGACGAAGGAGAGGTCGTCGGTGCGGATGTCGGCGAGGGCCAGGCACTGGTCGGCCTGCTCGTCGGTGGCGCCGGCCTCGAGCAGCATGACGCGGACCTTCTCGGGGCCGACCTTGTCGAGCTTGTCGACGATGCGCAGCGTGCCGACGACGTCTTTCAGGCCGATGCCTTGGTAGAAGCCGTTCGGGATCTTGCGGTTGTTGACCTGGATGACGAAGTCGCCCACCGGGAACCGGCTGAAGACGTCGGCGATGACGAGCGGCATCTCGGCCTCGAAGTGCGGGCTCAGCTCGCCGGTGTCGACGACGTCGATGTCGGCCTGGGTGAACTCCCGGTACCGGCCCTCCTGGGGTCGCTCCCCACGCCACGCCTTCTGGATCTGGTAGCGCCGGAACGGGAAGGCGAGCTTGCCGGCGTTCTCCAGGACGTAGCGGGCGAACGGCACGGTCATGTCGAAGTGCAGGCCCCAGCGGGCGTCCTCGTCGTCGCCGGCCAGGCGCGAGACGGCGTAGATCTCCTTGTCGGCGTCGCCGCCCTTGCCGAGGAGGCGGTCGACCGGCTCGATGGAGCGGGTCTCGACCGAGGAGAAGCCGTGCAGCTCGAAGGTCGTGCGGATGACGTCGAGGAAGCGCTGCTCGACGATGCGTTCGGCGGGCAGGTACTCGGGGAAGCCGCTGATCGGCATGACCTTGGTGCTCGGGGTGCTGCTCACGCGCCCAAGTCTCTCAGGTACGGGTTCGTGGCCCGCTCGTGGGCCATCGTCGTCGCCTGGTAGTGGCCCGGGAGCACGAGCGTCGTGTCGGGCAGGGGCAGCACCTTCTCGCGCAGGCTGCGCTGCATCGCCGCCGGGTCGCCGCCCGGCAGGTCGGTGCGCCCGATCGAGCCGGCGAAGAGGACGTCGCCCGTCACCATGGTCCGGTCGACGTCGACCTGGTCGCGGATGCCGTCGGGCACGCGGTCGATGCCGAACATCACCGACCCCTCGGTGTGCCCCGGCGCGTGCACGACGTCGACGTCGATCCCGGCCAGCGTCAGGCGCGTGCCGTCGCCGATCTCGACGACGGTGCTCGGCTCGGTCCACGTCGCGGCCGTGCCGAACTGCTGCTCGAGCATCGCGACGAGGCCGGGGTTGCTCCGGGCGAGCAGGTCGGTGAGCCGGTACCGGTCGTCGGCGTGGATGTAGGCGGCCGTGTCGGCGCCGCACACCGGCGTCACCGAGTAGACGTGGTCGACGTGCCCGTGGGTCAGCAGCACGGCCGCCGGTCGGAGCCGGTGCTCGGACAGGACCTCGCGCAGCGTGTCGACGACGCCGACTCCCGGGTCGACCACGAGGCACTCCTCCCCCGCGCCCGACGCGATGACGTAGCAGTTCGTGTCGAAGGCCTGGGCCGGGAAGGCGATGGTGAGCACCCGCCGAGCCTAGCGAGGGGTCTGTCACGGGCTTCTTCCACCGCAACATCTCCGGAACGGAGCCAGTTGTCATGGACTCGTGACCGGTCCCGCTGCGTGAGCGCCCATGGACTTCCATAAAATGACCGAACGCCCGGGGACCACCCCCAGCGGCCCGTCCGAGGAGAGGTTCGTGACCAAAGAGCAGGAACGCGCACGTGCGCGCCGCCGCCACGAGGAGCAGCTGAGCAAGGCTAAGCCGCCGGTCAGCGACTCGACGCGGGACAAGCAGGTGTTCGGCGTGATCCTCGCGGTCATCCTCGTCATCGCGGCGGTCATCGTCGTGCCCAAGATCGTGGGCAGCTCCGACACCCCGGCTCCGGCGGCCGCCCCGACGACGACCGCGACGCCGAGCGCGTCCGAGTCCAGCCCGACCACCGGTGCGAACGGCCTGCTGGCCGGCCAGAAGCTCGCGGCCGGGTGCACCAAGCCACCCGCGCTGCAGAAGACCCCGAAGAAGCTGACCCAGGTGCCCGACAAGAAGACGGCCGCCGGCAAGACGTTCGTCGGCACCATCAAGACGTCGTGCGGCGACGTGGTCGTCGAGCTCGACGGAACGAAGGCACCCCAGACGGTCGCCTCGTTCCTCAACCTGGCCAAGACCGGGTACTGGGCCCCGAGCCCCTGCCACCGTGTCACCACCGAGGGCATCTTCGTGCTCCAGTGCGGCGACCCCACCGGCACCGGCTCCGGCGGCCCCGGCTACACCTTCGGCATCGAGAACGCCCCGAAGGACGGCACCTACCCGACCGGCAGCCTCGCGATGGCCCGCACCTCGGACCCGAACAGCAACGGCGGCCAGTTCTTCATCACGTACAAGGAAACAAAGTTGCCGACCGACGGCGGCGGCTACACGATCTTCGGGAAGGTCACCAAGGGCCTTGACATCGTCGAGAAGATCGCGGCGAACAAGGCCCTGCCGCCGAGCCCTGCCGACGGCACCCCGGTGTCCCCGATCAGCATCCTGAGTGTGAGCGTGACGGAGAAGAAGGCATGAGCGACGTGCACGAGCCCCGCCCCGACGAGGCCCCCGAGGCCACCGAGACCCCAGAGGCCACCGAGACCCCAGAGGCCCCCGAGACCACAGCGGCCCGGACGGATTCCCCCACGGAGGTCCAGAACGACGTCCGGTCCGACGCGTCCACCGACACCGGCGCGGACGCCGGTGCCGACGCGCCCGCCGAGGAGCAGGTACCCGTGACGCCCGCCGCCGAGATGGCCGACACCCTCGAGTCCGTCCGCAGCACCGAGGGCAGCGACGCCGCCGCGGCCACGGACACCACCGAGCCGACGGACGCCGCTGAAGCCACCAAGGTCACCGAGGCCACCGAGGCCACCGAGGCGGCTGAGGAGGCGCCCGCCGAGCCGGTGGCCCAGGAGCCTGCCGTCGTCGAGCCCGAGGCGGTCACGGCTGCCGAGGTGACGGCACCCGAGTCGGTCGAGCCGGCCGGCACCGCCCCGCAGGAGCAGCCCGAGCAGGTCGCCGCCGTCGAGGCTGCCGCGCCTGCCGAGGCCAGCGAGACCGTCGAGACCGGCGAGACCGTCGAGACCGGCGAGACCGGCGAGGCCCCCGCTGCCACCGAGGCCGATGCCCAGCCCGAGGCCGAGGCGTCGGTGGCGCCCGTCCCTGCGACGCCGAAGCCGAGCGCCGTGCCGAAGCCGTCGGTGATCCCCTCGCCGGCCGCGGTCGCCAAGGTCGCGGCCCACGCGCCGGCCCCCGCCGCCCCGGCGCCGATCACGACCGACCACTCGGCGTCCGCCGCCTTCGGGCGCGTCGCCGAGGACGGCACGGTCTTCGTGCGCACCCGGGAGGGCGAGCAGGAGGTCGGGTCCTACCCGGGCGCCACGCCCGAGGAGGCCCTGACCTACTTCGCCCGCAAGTACGACGAGCTCTTCGCGTCGGCCGTCCTGCTCGAGCAGCGGCTCGGCCAGCCGGAGGTGCCGTCCAAGGACGTCGCCGAGGGCCTCAAGACGCTGAGCGCCCAGGTCAAGGACGCCACCGTCGTCGGCGACCTCGACGCCCTGGCCGCCAAGCTCGACGAGATCCAGTCCGGGATCGCGAGCAAGCGCACCGTCGAGCAGCAGCACCGCGCCGAGGCCCGCGCGCTCGCCACCACCGAGCGGGAGAAGATCGTCGCCGAGGCCGAGGAGATCGCCGGCCAGCCCGAGAACCGGATCCAGTGGAAGAGCAGCGGCGCCCGGATGCGCGAGCTGCTCGACGAGTGGAAGGCGCACCAGCGCGCGGCCACCCGCCTCGACCGCGAGACCGAGTCGGCCCTCTGGCAGCGCTTCAGCGCCGCGCGCAACGGCTTCGACAAGGCCCGACGCGCCCACTTCGCCCAGCTCGACGCCTCGCACGCCGACGCCAAGTCGCGCAAGGAGCAGCTCGTCGGCGAGGCCGAGCGCCTCGCCACGAGCCACGACTGGGCCGCCACGGCCGGGGCCTTCAAGCGCCTCATGGACGACTGGCGTCGGGCCGGGCGGGCCAGCCGCACCGACGACGACAAGCTGTGGGCGCGGTTCAAGGCCGCCCAGGACGCGTTCTTCGCGGCCAAGGACGAGGTCGTCGCCGCCGAGGAGGAGCAGTACCGGGGCAACCTCGCCGTCAAGGAGACCCTGCTCGTCGAGGCCGAGGCGATCCTGCCGGTCACCGACCTCGAGAAGGCCAAGGCCCAGCTGCGCGTCGTGCAGGACAAGTGGGACGCGGCAGGCAAGGTGCCGCGGTCCGACATGGACCGCGTCGAGAAGGCCATGCGACGCGTCGAGCAGACCGTCCGCGACGCCGAGGACCGCAAGTGGCGCTCGAGCAACCCCGAGGTCGCCGCGCGCGCCCAGGGCATGGTCGACCAGCTCGAGCGGGCCGTCGCCGACCTGCGCGACGAGCTGGAGAAGGCCGAACGCACCGGCAACGAGTCGAAGGTCCGCAAGGCCCGCGAGGCGCTCGACGCGCGTCAGGCGTGGCTCGACCAGGCCCGCGCCGGCGTCGCCGAGTTCGGCGGCTGACCAGCGGCACCCACGACGACGACGGGCCCCTGACCGCACGGTCGGGGGCCCGTCGTCGTGAGGTCGTGGACCCGGCGGGAACCCGACGGGTCAGGCGCGGCTGCCCCGCAGCACGGCGTCCGAGGACTTGCTGCCGTTGACGCGGTACACGTCGAAGACGCCGTCGATCCGTCGGACCGCCTTGATGACGTGGTCGAGGTGGGCCGGGTCGCCCATCTCGAACGTGAAGCGCGAGATGGCGACGCGGTCGCGGGAGGTCTGCACGGACGCCGACAGGATGTTGACGTGCTGGTCGGACAGCACCCGCGTGACGTCGGACAGCAGCCGGTTGCGGTCGAGCGCCTCGACCTGCAGCTGCACGAGGAAGACGCTGGCCGAGCTCGGGGCCCACTCGACGTCGATGAGGCGTTCGGGGTTGGCGGTCAGCTGGGAGGCGTTGGTGCAGTCGGCGCGGTGCACCGAGACGCCGTTGCCGCGGGTCACGAAGCCGATGATCGGGTCGCCCGGCACCGGCGTGCAGCACTTGGCGAGCTTGACCCACACGTCGGCGGTGCCGACGACGACGACGCCGGGGTCTCCCCCGCGACGCCGTTTGGCCTGGCGCGTCGGGACGGTGGCCTCGGCGAGGTCCTCGGTGGCGCCCTCGACCCCACCCATCGACGCGACGACCTTGCTGACGACGTGCTGCGCGGACACGTGGCCCTCGCCGACGGCCGCGTAGAGCGCCTCGATGTCCTGGTAGCGCAGGTCGGTCGCGACGGCCGTCATGGACTCGTGGCTCATGAGCCGCTGCAGCGGCAGGTTCTGCTTGCGCAGGGCCTTGGCGATGGCGTCCTTGCCCGCCTCGATGGCCTCCTCGCGGCGCTCCTTGCTGAACCACGCCTTGATCTTGTTGCGGGCCCGCGGGCTCTTGACGAACTGGAGCCAGTCGCGCGACGGGCCGGCGCCGTCGGCCTTGCTGGTCAGCACCTCGACGACGTCGCCGTTCTCGAGGGTCGACTCGAGCGGCACCAGGCGCCCGTTGACGCGGGCGCCGATGCAGTGGTGGCCGACCTCGGTGTGCACCGCGTAGGCGAAGTCGACCGGCGTGCCGCCCATCGGCAGCGCGACGACCGCGCCCTTGGGCGTGAAGACGTAGACCTCGCTGCTGCCCATCTCGAAGCGCAGCGAGTCGAGGAACTCGCCGGGGTCCTCGGTCTCGCGCTGCCAGTCGAGCAGCTGGCGCAGCCAGGCCATGTCGTTCTGCGGCGTGATCTCGCCGGGCCGGGCTCCCCCGCCCTTGTCCGACTGGTCCTTGTACTTCCAGTGCGCCGCGACGCCGTACTCGGCCCTGCGGTGCATCGTGTGGGTGCGGATCTGGATCTCGACCGGCTTGCCCTGCGGACCGATGACCGTCGTGTGCAGCGACTGGTACATGTTGAACTTCGGCATCGCGATGTAGTCCTTGAACCGGCCGGGCACCGGGTTCCACCGCGAGTGCAGCGCGCCGAGCGCCGCGTAGCAGTCGCGCACCGTGTCGACGAGGACGCGCACCGCGACGAGGTCGTAGATCTCCTCGAAGTCGCGGCCGCGCACGATCATCTTCTGGTACACGGAGTAGTAGTGCTTGGGCCGGCCGGTGACGGTGGCCTTGATCTTGGCGGCGGCGAGGTCCTCGGTGACCTGGGACCGGACGCCCGTCAGGTACTCCTCGCGGGCCGGGGCGCGCTCGGCGACGAGGCGCACGATCTCGTCGTAGACCTTCGGGTAGAGCGTCGCGAACGAGAGGTCCTCGAGCTCCCACTTGATGGTGTTCATGCCGAGGCGGTGCGCGAGCGGCGCGTAGATCTCGAGGGTCTCGTTGGCCTTGCGCTTGGCCGACTCCGGGCTGACGTAGCGCCACGTGCGGGCATTGTGCAGCCGGTCGGCGAGCTTGATGACGAGGACCCGGATGTCTCGGGCCATCGCGATGACCATCTTGCGGACCGTCTCGGCCTGCGCGGCCTCGCCGTAGGTGACCTTGTCGAGCTTGGTGACGCCGTCGACGAGCATCGCGATCTCGTCGCCGAAGTCGCCCCGGAGCTCGTCGAGGCCGTAGTCGGTGTCCTCGACGGTGTCGTGCAGCAAGGCGGCCGCGAGCGTCGGCGGGGTCATGCCCAGCTCGGCGAGGATCGTCGTCACCGCGAGCGGGTGGGTGATGTACGCGTCGCCGCTCTTGCGCATCTGGCCCTCGTGGGCGCGCTCGGCGACCGCGTAGGCACGCTCGATGACCGACAGGTCGGCCTTCGGGTGGTTCTGGCGGACCACCGTCATGAGCGGCTCGAGCACCGGGTTGCCCGCCGGTCGGGTGGCCCCGAACCGCGCGAAGCGGGCGCGCACCCGCGACGGGGTGGACAGCTCGCTGCGGACGTCCTCGCTCATGGAGAGAGTCTAGGTCCCCGCGTCGGGATCACACCGTGAGGACGGCGTTGACGGGCCGGTGCGCGAGACGATCACGCCCGTCGAGAAAGCCGAGCTCGATGACGAACTCGAGGCCGGTCACCTCGGCGCCGGCGCGCTCGATGAGCTCGCAGGCCGCGGCCGCCGTGCCACCCGTGGCCAGCACGTCGTCGATGAGCAGAACCCGGGCTCCGGGGGCGAACGCGTCGGCCTGCACCTCGACCTCGGCGGTGCCGTACTCGAGGGAGTACACCGAGGCGATCGTGTCGCCGGGGAGCTTGCCCGCCTTGCGGATCGGCACGAAGCCGAGGCCCAGGGCGAGGGCGACCGGAGCCCCGAAGATGAAGCCCCGCGCCTCGATGCCGGCGACGACGTCGACCTGGCCGGCGTAGCGGCCGGTGATGTCGTCGACGAGGGTTCGGAAGGCGGCCCCGTCGGCCAGCAGCGGGGCGATGTCCTTGAATACGATGCCCGGCTTCGGGAAGTCGGGCACGTCGCGGACCCGGGCCGCCACGAGGTCACTGATCTTGCTCACGTCGTCTCCTGTGGCGCTCGATCGGGGTGGTCGGAAGGCGGTCAGGCCCCCTAGGGCGGCCCGACCGACTCGTCAGCGACGCGACTTCGGGGCGCGCCTGGGCTGGTTGCGCGGGCCGGCCTGGGCGTACTTGTGGACCGGACGCGCCGACGCGTGCGCGTCCCCGTGGGCGTCTGCGTGGGCTCCGCCGGAGGAGTCGGCACCGACCGCGACCGGCTCTCCGTCGGCGAAGGCCCCGACGACCTCGTCGTGCGACCTCGTGCCGTGCTTGGCGACGTAGCGCTCGAGGTCCTTGACACCCTTCTCGCCCCGGCGCAGGTCGACGAGCAGTGGCGTCGCGATGAAGATCGAGGAGTACGCGCCGACCGAGATGCCGATGAAGAGCGCGAGCGCGAGGTCGAGCAGCGTGCCGGGGCCGAGCATCGTGAAGCCGACGAAGAGGATCGCGGCGATCGGCAGGAGCGCGACGACGGTCGTGTTGATCGAGCGCACGAGGGTCTGGTTGACGGCCAGGTTGGCGGCCGCGGAGTAGGTGGTCCGACGGGTCCGGAACGCCTCGGCCGTGTTCTCGCGCACCTTGTCGAAGACGACGACGGTGTCGTACAGCGAGTAGCCGAGGATCGTCAGGAAGCCGATCATCGAGGAGGGCGTGATCTCGAAACCGAAGAGGGCGTAGATGCCCACGGTGATGACGAGGTCGTGCAGCAGCGCGACGAGACCCGAGACGGCCATCTTCCACGTGCGGAAGTAGAGCCCCATGACGAGGGTCACGAGGACGAGGAAGACGATGAGGCCGCGGATCGCCTGCTGGCTCACCGTCTCTCCCCAGCTCGGTCCGATGAGCGAGGCGCTGACGTTGCTCGGCTGGACGCCGAACTGCTGGGCCAGCTCGGACCGGGCCGCGTCGGTCTTGTCGTCGGCGGCCTCGGTCTGCACCCGTACGGTGTTCTGCCCGACGACGGTCGTGACGACGTTGCCGCTGATCTTGGCGTCGGCGATGGCCGACTGGGCCTTCTCCTCGTAGCCCTCGGTGTTCGTGACGCTCTGGACCCGGAACTCCGAGCCACCGCTGAACTCGATGCCGAAGTTGAGGCCCTTGGCGAAGATGCCGAGGAGGGCGAGCGCGATGAGGACGCCGGAGAAGGCGTACCAGAGCTTCTGGCGACCGATGAAGTCGATCGAGCGCTTACCCGTGTAGAGGTCGTTGCCGACCTGGGCGAAGTTGATCATGGGTCAGGCCTTCCCCTCGGCGGTGCGGGTGGCGGCGCCGGATCCCGCCGGAGCGCCGGCGCGGGCGGCCGGGCGCGACGGTCCGAACTGGCCGCGGCCGCGGTAGCGCGGCGACTCCTTGGCGCCGAGGCGCTTCGGGTCGAGGCCGGACCACTTGTGGCCACCGCCGAAGAAGTTCGTGCGGGCGAGGAGCTGGACCATCGGGTGCGTGAAGACCATGACGACGAGCAGGTCGATGATCGTGGTCAGGCCGAGCGTGAAGGCGAACCCGCGCACGTTGGCCGAGGCGAGGACGTAGAGCACGATGGCCGCGATGAAGTTGACGGTGTCGGCCGCGATGATCGTGCGCCGCGCGCGCTTCCAGCCGGTCTCGACGGCGGCCACGAGCGGGCGGCCGTCGCGGACCTCGTCGCGGATGCGTTCGAAGTACACGATGAACGAGTCGGCCGTGACGCCGATGGCGACGATGAGGCCGGTGACGCCGGCCATGGTCAGACGCAGGCCGTGCGTCGTGCCGAGGATCGTCACCGCGAGGTAGGTGATGCCCGACGCGACGAGCAGCGAGGCCACGGTGACGAAGCCGAGCGCCCGGTACTGGATGAGCGAGTAGATGACGACGAGGATCAGGCCGACGAGACCGGCGAGCAGGCCGATGCGCAGCTGCTCCTCACCCAGCTGGGGCGTGATCGTGTCGTTCGTCTGCAGCGCGAACTGCAGCGGGAGCGCACCGAACTTCAGCTGCTGCGCCAGGGCCTTGGCCGAGTCGATGGTGAACGAGCCGGTGATCGAGGCGCGCCCGTCGGAGATGACGGCGCGGGCCTGCGGGGCCGTGATGACCGACTTGTCGAGCACGACGGCGAACTGGTCCATCGGCGGCTGGCTCTGCAGGCCGTAGAGGCGCTTGGTGACCTCGGCGAACTTCTTCGCGCCTTCCGAGTTGAACGAGAGGACGACCTCGACGATGGAGGTGGGCTGGCCGTTCGGGCCGGGCTGGTAGCCGCTCGAGGCGTCCGAGATCTGGCTGCCGTCGATCTCGACCGGGCCGAGGACGAACTTCGACGTGCGGTCGTCGCTGCACGTCGCGAGCGGCAGCGTCGCGTCATCGACGATCGCGTCGACGGCGCCCGGCTTGGCGCAGCTGAGGGCGACGAAGTCCTTGGCCGTCTTGGCGGCGGCGGTGTCGGCCTTGGCCTTGTCCCAGCCGATACCGACGAGACCCTGGCTCACCTGGGCCTTGACGGCGGCCTCGGTCTGCTCGGCGGTGGGCGCCGCCGGCGTCGTGGCCGCGGGGGCCGGGGTGGTCGCCGCGCCGGCGGGCGTCGTCGCGGACGGCGTCGGGGCCGTCGTCGCGGCGCGCAGCGCCTGCGGGACCGCGCCGTTCTGGGCCGTGGCCGACGTCGAGGGGGTGGTGGCCGGCGTCGTGGCGGTGCCGGTGGGCGTCGGGGTGCCCGTCGAGCCGGTCGAGCCCGTCGTCGCACCCGGGTTCACCTGCGCGGCGCTGGTGTCGGCGTTCTGGATGAAGACGGCCCGGAACCGCAGCTGCGAGGGCTTGCGGATCGCGTCGAGCTGCTCCTTGGTGGGGCTGCCCGGGATCGAGACGACGATGTTGTCGCCGCCCTGGGTGGAGATCTCGGCCTCGCTGACGCCGTTGGCGTCGATGCGCTGGCGGATGATGTCGACGGCCTGGTCGATCTGGCCCTGGGTGACCGGGGCCGCGTTGCCGACCGTGACGGGCTTGAGGACGAGCTCGGTGCCGCCCTCGAGGTCGAGGCCGAGGCGCGGCGCCCAGGAGCCGCCACCCCACTGGGCGAGGCCTGCGGTCAGTGCGCCGAGGCCGAGGATGATGACGACGAGCGCGACGAGGGTGCGGGTCGCGGACTTGCGGATGGACGTACGAGCCACGGACGCCTCACTGACCCGTCGGGGTGCTGCCGGTGGCGTCGTCGCCCGGCATCGAGTCCTGTCCGGCGGTACCGGTGGTCGCGTCCTGCTTCATGGCGACGGCGCGACGGTCGACGCGGATGGTGACGCCCTCGGCGATCTCGAGCCACGCCGTCGAGTCGTCGAGCCGGCGGACGGTGCCGAAGATGCCCGAGGACGTGACGACCTCGTCGCCGACCGACAGGGCGGAGCTGAACTGCCGCATCTGCTTCATCCGCTTGTTCTGGGTCCAGAACAGCCAGCCGATGAGCAGCAGCGGCAGGAGGAAGATCAGCAACGAGAAGGACCCGTTGGAGTTCATGTCAGCTCAATCCTTCGTGTCTACGTCCGATGTCGGCGCCGGGCACAGCGAGCCCACTCGTGTGGTGTCGGCTGTGGCGTCAACGACCGGAGGCACCCGATGGTGCCGCGGCAGCGGCGATGGTGCCCGCAGGAGTCTACGTGCGCGCCCGCAGTTTGTCAGAACGGTCACACCACTCACACGCGGGCCCCCGGTCACGTTTTGGCACCGGTTGCCGCGGGAGTCGGCACCGGGCGCGGCACAGGGCTCGGCCGGGCCGGCTCAGCCCTCGAAGCGCCCGCCGCCGGCGTCGTCGAGCGGCAGAGTCGCCGTCCAGATGCCGTGGGCCTCGGCGGGCGGGGTCAGCCCGAGGTGGTCCCACGCGAGGCGCGAGGCGGCGCGGCCACGAGGCGTGCGCACCATGAACCCCTCCCGCACGAGGAACGGCTCGGCGACGGTCTCGACCGTGTCGGGCTCCTCCCCGACGGCCACGGCGAGGGTGGACAGGCCCACCGGACCGCCGGCGAAGCGTCGGCACAGGGCCTCGAGGACGGCGCGGTCGAGGCGGTCGAGGCCGCGCTCGTCGACGTCGAACAGCTCGAGGGCGCGCCGGGCCGCGGCGTGGGTGACCCGGTCCTCGCCGTGCACCTGGGCCCAGTCGCGGACGCGGCGCAGCAGCCGGTTGGCGATGCGCGGCGTGCCGCGGGAGCGCAGCGAGATCTCGCGGATCCCGTCCTCGTCGGCCTCGAGCCCGAGCAGCCGGGCCGACCGGTGCAGGATCGTCACGAGGTCGGTGGCGGCGTAGAAGTCGAGGTGGCCGGTGAAGCCGAACCGGTCACGCAGCGGCGCGGGCAGCAGCCCGGCGCGGGTGGTGGCCCCGACGACGGTGAACGGCGGCAGCTCGAGCGGGATGGCCGTCGCGCCGGGGCCCTTGCCGATGATGACGTCGACGCGGAAGTCCTCCATCGCGAGGTAGAGCATCTCCTCGGCCGACCTGGACATCCGGTGGATCTCGTCGAGGAAGAGCACCTCGCCCTCGGCGAGCGAGGACAGGACCGAGGCGAGGTCGCCGGCGTGCTGGATGGCCGGACCGGACGTGATGCGGATCGGCTGCTCGAGCTCGCTGGCGACGATCATCGCCAGGGTCGTCTTGCCGAGGCCCGGCGGACCGGACAGCAGGACGTGGTCGGGCGGCGTGCCGCGCCGGCGGGCAGCCGTCAGGACGAGCCCGAGCTGCTCGCGGACGCGGTCCTGCCCGGGGAAGTCGTCGAGACGTCGGGGCCGCAGCGCGGCCTCGACCTGGCGCTCGTCGCCGGGGCCGTCCTCGTGGACGCGGGCGTCGACGATGCGCGAGGTTGCGTCGAACGAGCCGTCCTCCCAGACCTCGAGGTCGGGCAGGTCGGGCAGGTCGGGGGCGGCGCCGGCGTCCGGCCGGGTGCCGCTCACCGGCCGAGCTCCTGGAGGGCCGCACGCAGCAGCGCCGACACCCCGGCGCCCTCTGCGGCCTTCGGCGCCACCTTGTCGAGGGCGTCCTCGGCCTGGCGGACGGTCCACCCGAGCCCGACGAGGGCCTCGCGGACCTGCTCGCGCCACGCCTCGCCGGTGTCGAGCGGGACCGGCTCGGCGGCCGTGCCGGAGCCGGGCAGCGCGCCGATCTTGTCCTTGAGCTCGAGGACGAGCCGCTCGGCGCCCTTGCGGCCGATGCCGGGCACCTTGGTCAGGGCGGTGAGGTCGCCGGTGCCGAGGGCGACGCGCACGGCGTCGGGCGAGTGGACGGCGAGGAGGGCGAGCGCGAGGCGCGGGCCGACGCCCGAGACCGTCTGGACGGTCTCGAAGACGAGCTTCTCGTCGTCGGTGGCGAAGCCGTAGAGCGTCAGGGAGTCCTCGCGGACGACGAGCGTCGTGGCGAGGTCGGCCTGCTGGCCGTGCCGGACGGAGGCCGCCGTGGCGGGGGTGGTGTGCACGAGCATGCCGACCCCGCCGACGCCGACGACGACGGAGTCGAGGCCGACCTTGAGGACGGTGCCGGACAGGGACGCGATCATCGGGGGCGGGCTCCTGGGAGGGTGCGGGCGTACGGGGTGGCTGACACCGGCCGTGGGGTGGTGCCGGCGGAGGGGACCGGACGCGTCCGGCGGGGGGTGCGCGCGAGCAGCTCGTCGCGGGCCTGCTCGAGGCGGTTCTGGGTGCCGCCGCGCCACACGTGGCAGATGGCGAGGGCGAGCGCGTCGGCGGCATCGGCGGGCTTGGGCGGGGTGTCGAGGCCGAGGAGGCGGGTGACCATCGTCGTGACCTGCGCCTTGTCGGCGCGGCCGTTGCCGCTGACCGCGGCCTTGACCTCGGTGGGTGTGTGGAGCGCGACGGGCAGGCCGCGCCGCTCGGCGAGCATCATGACGATGCCGGTGACCTGGGCGGTGCCCATGACGGTGGAGACGTTGGCGTCGGCGAAGACCCGCTCGATGGCGACCGCCTCGGGCCGGTGCCGCTCGAACCACAGGCGCATCTCGTCCTCGACGGCGACGAGCCGGCGCGGCGTCGGGTCGCCGGCCGGCGTGCGGATGACCCCCACCTCGACGAGCGAGAGCCGCCGGCCGGGCAGGCCGTCGACGACGCCGACGCCGCAGCGCGTCAGGCCGGGGTCGACCGCGAGGACGCGCACGCCGAACCTCCTCGTGAATGGACGTGACGGGACCGGGACCGGCCTTGAACCGAACAGGTGTTCGGGAACACGCTAACCGCCCGCCCCCGCAACAAGCAGGAGGCACGCCGGTCGCCGGCGTGCCTCCTCACCCGAGGTGGAGCGTCCTCACTCCTCGTCGTCGAGCTGCGCGAGCACGTCGTCGGGGATGTCGCCGTTGGCGAAGACGTTCTGCACGTCGTCGCTGTCCTCGAGGGCCTCGATGACGCGGATCATCTTCTTCGCGCCGTCGAGGTCGAGGGGGACCTGGAGGTTCGGGACGAACGACGCCTCGGCCGACTCGTAGTCGATGCCGGCGTCCTGGAGCGCCGTGCGGACCGCGACGAAGTCGGTGGCCTCGGAGATGATCTCCCACGTGTCGCCGTTGTCGTTGACCTCCTCGGCGCCCGCCTCGAGCACGACCTCGAGGATGTCGTCCTCGGAGCCGGCCTCCTTGAGGACCGTCACGACGCCCTTGCGGTTGAACACGTACGACACCGAGCCCGGGTCGGCCAGCTGGCCGCCGTTGCGGGTCAGGGCGGTGCGCACCTCCGCGGCCGCGCGGTTGCGGTTGTCGGTGAGGCACTCGATGAGCACGGCGACGCCGTTGGGTGCGTAGCCCTCGTACATGATCGTCTGCCAGTCGGCCGCGCCCGCCTCGGCGCCCGACGCGCGCTTGACCGCACGGTCGATGTTGTCGTTGGGCACCGAGGTCTTCTTCGCCTTCTGGATGGCGTCGTAGAGCGTCGGGTTGCCCGCGGGGTCAGCGCCGCCCTGGCGGGCCGCGACCTCGATGTTCTTGATGAGCTTGGCGAAGAGCTTGCCGCGCTTGGCGTCCTTGGCAGCCTTCTGGTGCTTGGTGGTGGCCCATTTGGAGTGGCCGCTCATGCAGTTCCCTCGCGTTCCGGTCTACTGGCTGTGCTGCGTGACGATGCTGACGAACTCGGCGTGGATGCGGCGGTCGCCCCCGACCTCGGGGTGGAAGGACGTCGCCATGAGGTTCCCCTGCCGAACCGCGACGATCCTACCGGCGGCGGGCCCGTCGCTCACACGGGCGAGCACCTCGACGGCGTCTCCGGCCTCCTGGACCCACGGGGCGCGGATGAAGACGGCGTGCACGGTGCCCTCGAGCCCGACGAACTCGATGTCCTGCTCGAAGGAGTCGACCTGCCGGCCGAAGGCGTTGCGGCGCACCGTGACGTCGAGGCCGCCGAGGGTCTGCTGGTCGGAGCGGCCGTCGGCGATGCGGTCGGCGAGCATGATCATGCCGGCGCAGGAGCCGTACACGGGCAGGCCCTCGGCGATGCGCCGCCGGAGGGGCTCCTGCAGGTCGAAGGCCCGGACGAGCTTGTCCATCGTCGTGGACTCGCCGCCGGGGATGACGAGCCCGTCGAGATGCTCGACCTCGGAGGGGCGCCGGACGAGGATGACGTCGGCGCCGAGGGCGGCGAGGGCGGTCGCGTGCTCTCGCACGTCGCCCTGGACGGCGAGGACGCCGATGCGGGGTGCTGCCATGGAGGCGAGGGTATGACGCGCCGGCCGGCTCGCGGACACCGGCCCCGCCTGCGGGGTGTCCGGTACCCGAGACACTCCGTGCGCTCGAGGCCCTGACGCCGGGACGGACGGCCGGGATACGTTGCGGCCATGACCGTCAGCGCCCTCGACACCCTGCTGTCCGCCGCCGAGGCCGCGGACGCCGCCTCGCCCCTGGCCGGTACGCGTGACCTCTTCGAGCTGCCCGACGGCGTCATCTACCTCGACGGCAACTCGCTCGGAGCCCTGCCCCGTGCCGTGGGCCCGGTCCTCGACGACGTCGTGCGCCGGCAGTGGGGCCAGCGGCTCATCCGGTCGTGGAACGAGCACGACTGGTGGGGCGCGCAGACCCGCGTCGGTGACGCCGTCGGACGGATCGTCGGGGCGGCGCCGGGGCAGGTCGTCGTCACCGACTCGACGTCGGTCAACCTCTTCAAGGCCGTCGTCGGCGCCGCGCGGCTGCGCCCGGGCCGCACCGTCGTGCTCACCGATCCCGGCTCCTTCCCGACCGACCTCTACATGACCGAGGCCGCCGCGCGCCTCGCCGGCCTGGAGGTGCGGCGCGTCAGCCCACGCGACGCCGTGGCGGCCGTCCGCGAGGTCGGCGACGCGCTCGCCCTCGTGTCGTACTCGAGCGTCGACTACCGCACCGGCGAGCTGTGGGACCTGCGACCGGTGACCGACGCGGCGCACGCGGTCGGCGCCCTTGCCTGCTGGGACCTGTGCCACTCCGCCGGCGTCGTCGAGGTCGACCTCGACGCGAACGGCGTCGACCTCGCCGTCGGCTGCGGCTACAAGTACCTCAACGGCGGTCCGGGTGCCCCTGCCTTCATCTACGTGGCCGCCCGCCACCAGGACGGCTTCGACCAGCCGCTCGCCGGGTGGAACGGGCACGCCCGGCCGTTCGACATGAGCCCGGACTACGAGCCGCACGCCGGCATCACGCGGGCCCGCACCGGCACGCCGCCGCTGCTGTCGGTGCTGGCCCTCGAGGCCGCCCTCACCGCCTACGACGGCCTCTCCCCCGCCGACGTGCGGGCGGCGTCGCTGTCCGTGACGTCGACGTTCATCGACGCGCTGAGTGCGCTCGGCGTGGACCTTCCGCTCGCGACACCGCACGAGCCGGCCCGACGCGGCTCCCAGGTGTCGCTGCGCCACCCGCAGGCCTTCTCCGTCGTCCAGGCCCTCATCGCCCGCGGCGTCATCGGCGACTTCCGTGAGCCCGACATCGTGCGCCTCGGCTTCGCCCCGCTCTACGTGACGCACGTCGACGCGGTCCGCGCGGCCGAGCACGTCCGCGAGGTCATCGAGGGACGCGAGTTCGAGCGTCCCGAGTTCGCCGAGCGCGGCGCCGTCACCTGAGTCGTGTGCGGTTGGTGGGGTCAGGGCCCCGTCAACCAGACACGACCCGCGGTCAGGACGGCTGACGGCGGCGGTGCGGCTCCACGAGCACGTCGACGCTGGTGCTCCACTGCTCGACCGAGCCGACGCCGCGGGGCAGGGCGCGCACGACAGGGTCGGTGACCGCGTCCTCGATCACCTGAACGGCCGCCTCGCGCACGCCACGGTAGGGGCGGTCCCAGAACGGCTCGACCGGGTCCTGGACGGCCGGCAGCCCGGACCGCCCCTGCACGCCGCCCAGCACGCGCAGCGCCGCGACGAGAGCCTCCTCGCGCACCTCCCACGCGTCGGCTGACAGGGCGCGACCCAGGAGCGGGACGACGCCGCCCGTGCGCGGGAGGCGCGCGGCGCTCGTGCCGAGCCACTTGGCGTACGGGGGCCAGCGACGCTCGAGCAGGTGCGCCAGGTGCAGGGTGACGTGGGCGAGGCGCGCCGCCACGACGCGGGAACCGAGGTCGTCGCCCCGTTCGCCCGTGCGGCCGACGAACGGCAGCTCCTGCGCGAGCCGGGCCCAGTCGGTCGCGACGACGTACCGCCAGACGTCGTCCGGGTACCAGGCGAGGGTCCGGCGGACCGCCGCGAGCTCGCCGGCGTCGTCGGCGAAGACGTCGCCGGCGGTCACCTCGAGGACGGCCTGCCCGGTGAGCGCGAGCCAGTCGGCGACGTCCAGCGGCTCGGCCGGGTCGACGCCGAGGCGCGAGGCCGCGAGGTCACGCGTCGTCTGCACCTGCACCCGGTGGCGCACCACGGGGTCCCACGTCGTGGCGAACCGCGTCGGCAGCCCCAGGACCTCGTCGGGCAGCGCCTCGGCGAGGTGGGCGTCGACCTCGTCGACACGCTCTTGGGGAACGAGGAGGTTGAGGCGTAGCCCCCAGTCGTGGTCGCGCGACATCTCGTCGTCGAGCGCGAGCACGTCCGAGCCGCTGCCGAGCCGGCCTGCACCCAAGGGCATCGCAGGCCACCGGCGTCGGACGAGGGGCTCGACGACGTCGGCCCAGTACGCCCGCGACACGGCAGCGCCGTTCATCTCCACGAGCCCGATCCTGTCAGCCCGAGCGCAGGACGCAGATCGCCGTCGCGCCCGGCGGGGCACGACGGCGATCTGCTCGATCACGTCAGGGCTGGCGCCCGGGGTCGACGTCGATGACGTCGTGCAGGTGGTCGGCCGAGAAGAGCGACGTACCGCGGACGCCTGCAGGCAGGCCGAGTGCGTCGACCGCTGCGACGAACAGCGTCGAGATCGGCAGGGACGACCCGTCGGGAGCGGGCTGGCGGACCTCTCCCAGCGCCGCCCCGCGGTCGGGCAGTCCGGCCCGACGCGCGAACTCGTCGGCGCTGGACCGCCAGCCGCGCACCCAGAGCCGGCCCATGAGGCCGCGCGGCGGCAGCCACCCATCGCTGAACATCCGCGGTTCGGAGTCGCCCTCGGCACTGGCCGCGAGGCCGGCGATGTGAGCGTTCTCGAACACCGCGACGACCGGGGACCCGAGCCGTGCGCTCGTCCGGTCGGGCGTCTCGTCGGGCCAGCTGTCGGTGACGAGGTCGGGGTCGATCCCGGCTACGCTCCACCCGTCGAGCGTCCCGACGCGAGCCGGCACCGGCACTGCCGAAGCCAGCTCGGAGGCGGACGCCCGGGTGAGCAGCGCGTAGGTCGGCCCCATCGTCACCAGCCGCGCTCGGAGAGGCGGTGCGGCTGGGCGATCTCGTCGACGTTGATGCCGACCATGGCCTCGCCGAGGCCGCGCGAGACCTTGGCGATGACGTCGGGGTCGTCGTGGAAGGTCGTCGCCTTGACGATGGCCTCGGCGCGCTGGGCCGGGTTGCCGGACTTGAAGATGCCCGAGCCGACGAAGACGCCCTCGGCGCCGAGCTGCATCATCATCGCGGCGTCGGCCGGGGTGGCGATGCCGCCCGCGGTGAAGAGCACGACGGGCAGCTTGCCGGTCTCGGCGATCTCCTTGACGAGGTCGTACGGGGCCTGCAGCTCCTTGGCCGCGACGTAGAGCTCGTCCTCCGGCAGGCTCTGCAGGCGGCGGATCTCCTGGCGGATCTGGCGCATGTGCGTCGTCGCGTTGGAGACGTCGCCGGTGCCGGCCTCGCCCTTGGAGCGGATCATCGCCGCGCCCTCGGTGATGCGGCGCAGGGCCTCGCCGAGGTTGGTCGCACCACAGACGAAGGGCACCGTGAACTGCCACTTGTCGATGTGGTTGGCGTAGTCGGCCGGGGTGAGGACCTCCGACTCGTCGATGTAGTCGACGCCGAGGCTCTGCAGCACCTGCGCCTCGACGAAGTGGCCGATGCGCGCCTTGGCCATGACCGGGATCGAGACGGCCTCGATGATGCCGTCGATCATGTCGGGGTCGCTCATGCGCGAGACGCCCCCCTGGGCGCGGATGTCGGCAGGGACCCGCTCGAGCGCCATGACGGCGACGGCGCCGGCGTCCTCGGCGATCTTGGCCTGCTCAGCGGTGACGACGTCCATGATGACGCCGCCCTTGAGCATCTCGGCCATGCCGCGCTTGACGCGCGTGGTCCCGGTGCTCGTGCCGGCGTGCCGGTCGGCCGCGGCCGCGCCGCCGGGCGTCTGGGTCGTGCTCACGATGTCCTGCTTTCGCTGTGTCGGGGGTGGCCCGTGGGAGGTCACGAGCCCCTCGACTCCAAGGGTAGGGCCCGCGGCGGGGTGCTCCCGACCGGGTCCGGGGCGCGGCCGGCTCACTCGGCGACGAGCGCGGAGACCTCGTCGTCGAACTCGATGGTGTGGGGCATCGGGGTGTACCCGGCCAGGTGGAAGACACGGACCGTCCACGTGCGCCGCACGCGTCGGACGTCGGTGACGGCGTCGTTGTGGAAGCGCCGGGCCAGCTGCACGCGCGTGCACGCCGAGGTGACGCGTCCGATGACGTCACGACCGACGGGGTCCTCGCGCAGGTCGGCGACGAGATCGGGCGGCAGCGCGACGTCGAGGGCCTCGGTGAGGTCGCTCTCGGCCTGTTCGCGCTCCTCCCCGTGCTCCGACGGCGCCTCGAGCGAGTCGGCGGCCGCGTTGGCCACGATGAGCGCCGTGGCGCCGTCGAGCAGTCCGCTGTTGGCGAGCTCGACGGCGGCCTCGGCCCGACGCACGAGCCGGGCGTCGAGGGCGGCGAGGGTGCCGCTGAGGCGCACGTGGAGCCGGTCGAGCCGCGCGGCCGTGTACGACAGGTACCAGGCGATGACGACCAGGACGAACAGGACGGCGAAGACCCACGTCAGCAGCTCGCTCATCGGGTCCTCCCCCCGGGCAGGAAGCGGCTCCACCGGGCCGGAGGTTCGAAGCTGGCGGCCGCCCGGCCCTCGATGACGGTCTCGTAGACGGCCAGGATGCGGTCGGCCACGACCGCCCAGTCGAAGAGGCGGGCTCGGCGGGCTCCGGCCTCGGCGAGGCCGCGACGCCGGGCCGGGTCGCGGATCAGCTCGACGAGGACGCGCGCGAGGTCGGCGGGGTCCTCGTTGGTGAACATGGCCCCGGCCTCGCCGCCGTCGAGCACCCGGGAGAAGGCGCCGAGGTCGCTCGCGAGCACGCAGGCGCCGGCCGACATCGCCTCGATGAGGATGATGCCGAAGCTCTCGCCGCCGGTGTTCGGGGCGACGTAGACATCGACGGACGCGAGCAGCGAGGCCTTGTCCTCGTCGGAGACGGCGCCGAGGAACTCGCACGCGGCGAGGACCTCGGACGGCCAGCCCTCCGTGACCTCCTCGGGGTCACCGGGACCGGCCACGAGGACGCGCAGACCCGGCACGGCACGCAGCACCTCGGGCAGCGCCGCGGCGAGGACCGGCAGGCCCTTGCGCGGCTCACCCATCCGGCCGAGGAACGCAACGGTCGGCGCCGCCGGGGTGCCGATCCAGGCGCTGCGGCGCGGGGCGGCGGCAAAACGGTCGACGTAGACGCCGTTGGGGATGACGACCGCGTCGCCACCGACGTGCGTCGTGACGGTACGGCGGGCGTCCTCACTGACGGCGATGCGCCCGGCGATCTTCTCGAGGCTCGGACGCACGATCGGGTAGGCGGTCTGCATCGTGCGCGAGCGGACCATCGAGGTGTGGAAGGTCGCGACGATGGGGCCCTCGGCGGCCAGGAGCGCGAGCACGCTGATGCTCGGCGTGACGGGCTCGTGCAGGTGCAGCACGTCGAACGCGCCCTGTTCGAGCCAGCGTCCGACCTTGGCCGCCGTGACGGGCCCGAAGTTGAGGCGGGCGACCGAGCCGTTGTAGCGCACCGCGGTGGCCCGGCCCGCCGACGTGACGTAGTCGGGCAGGGCGGTGTCGCTGTCGGCCGGCGCGAGCACCGAGACCTCGTGACCGAGGCCGATGAGGTGCTCGGCGAGGTCGCGGACGTGGAACTGCACACCACCCGGGACGTCGAACGAGTACGGGCAGACGATGCCGACCTTCATGGCGTCGACCCGCCGTCGGGACTCGAGGAGGGAGCCGGAGCGGGAGCGGACGCTGCGGGCGCCGGCGTCCGCGCCGGGTCGAGGTCGTCGACGAAGACGCGCTGGAGCATGTGCCAGCTCGACGTGTGCTCGCGGATCGTGACGGCGAGGTGGTCGGCGCACTGCTGGATGAGGTCGGCGGCCCGGACGGCGGTGGTGCCGGAGACGCGCGGCTCGAGCCGGGGGCTGAACTCGATGACGGTGCGGTACCCGCCGAGGCCCTCGCCCTCGGGCGCAGGCTCGTACCAGATGCGGGCAGCGTAGAGCGGTGCGCCGGTCATGAGCGAGAGCACGGCCGGGCCCTTGGCCATCCGGGCCCGGTGACCGAGCAGGTCGACCTCGACGCCGCCGTTGGTGAGGTCGCGGTCGGCGGCGAGGGCGATGAGCCGGCCGCCGCCCCGGGCCGCGGCGAGCAGTCCCTGGAACGGGTCGTCCCCGCCGGTCAGCGGGATGATGTCCATGTCGATGCTGCGCCGGAAGGCGACGAACTCCTGGTACACCTCCTCCGGCTTCAGCCGCTCGGCGACGGTCGTGACAGGCATGAGGTTGCCAGCCGACCACGCGGCGGCGAGGTCGAAGTTGCCGAGGTGCCCGACGAAGACCACAGCAGCCTCACCGCGGGCGGAACGTTCGGCGACCTCCTGCTCGCCGCGCACCTCGACGGCACCGTCGACCTGCTCCCGACGCAGCGACGGCAGCCGGAAGGCCTCGCAGTAGTAGCGCATGTACGAGCGCATCCCGGCACGAACGAGGTCGTCGAGCTCGGCGTCGGACAGCTCGGGTCGGACCCGTCGGTAGTTGGCGCGCAGCCGCACGATGCCGGATCCACTACGGCGCACGGCGATGTCGGCGACCCGGTCGAAGAGGCTGTAGGCGGCGCGTTCGGGCAGGGCTCGGACCGCGGACCACCCGAGCCGGAACCCGAGGACGCTCAGCGTGTCCGTGGCCCGGCCGAGGACCCCGCTCAACTGCGGGCCTCCCCCGCCGCGAGGGCCTGGCGCCGGACCGTCAGCATCCGCTGGAGGACGGTGACGAAGCTCGCGACCGCGAGCAGGCCGAGGACCACGCCGAGCAGGAGCGTCGAGTCGAAGAGGTCGGCGAAGAAGGCGGCCACGAGGACGGCGACCAGCCGGTCGGCGCGCTCGGCGATGCCGACGTCCGCCGTGTAGCCGAGGCCTTCGGCCCGGGCCTTGGCGTAGGACACGACGCTGCCGAGGATGAGGCACGCCAGGGCCAGTCCGGCCATGAGCTGGTTGTTGCCGCGGCCGGCGTAGTAGAGGACGAGCCCGCCGAAGATCGCGGCGTCGCCGACCCGGTCGAGGGTCGAGTCGAGGTAGGCACCCCACTTGCTCGAGCGTCCCGACTCGCGCGCCATGATGCCGTCGACGTTGTCGGAGAAGACGAAGGCGGTGATGACGAGGACGCCGACCCAGATCTGTCCGCGCGGGAAGAAGGCGAGGGCTCCGACGCAGACGCCGACGGTGCCGACGATCGTGACGACGTCCGGGCTGATGCCGAGTCGGAGGAAGAGGTGGGCGATCGGACCGAGGACCTTGGTCAGCGACGCGCGCAGGAGTCTGTTGAGCATGGTGGTGACAGCGTAACGACCGGGGCTCAGCGCTCGGGCCATGCGGCGACGAGCCGCGAGCGCGTCTCCTCGAGCAGGACCGGCAGCGCCTTGGTCTGGGCGACGATCGGCAGGAAGTTCGAGTCGCCGCTCCAGCGCGGCACGACGTGCTGGTGCAGGTGGGCGGCCACCCCGGCGCCGGCGACCGCGCCCTGGTTCATCCCGAGGTTGAACCCGTGCGGACCCGACGACGCCTCGAGGGCGCGGACGGCCTGCTTGGTCAGGGCCGTGAACTCGGCGGTCTCCTCGTCGGTGAGGTCGACGTAGAGGGAGACGTGCCGGTACGGGCAGACGAGCACGTGGCCCGGGTTGTAGGGGAAGAGGTTCATGACGACGTAGCAGTGCTCGCCGCGGTGCACGACGAGGCCCTCGGCGTCGTCCTTGCGCGGGGCGGCGCAGAACGGACAGCCGTTGCCGGCCTCGTCCGTCGGCTTGTCGCCGAGGATGTAGGCCATCCGGTGCGGGGTCCACAGCCGCTCGAAGCCGTCGTCGACCCGGGCGAAGCCCGCTGCCGGCTCGGGTGGCTCGGGCGCCTCAGGCGCCTCGGGCGCGCTCCCCTGCTCCGTCATGGTTGACGATCCTAGGGTGCGGGGGTCCGGGGACGTGAGCGGCCCTGCGGTCTCACACACCGCAGGGCCGAATCCATTGAACCGTGTCGCCGGGAGGAGGGGAAATCCGACACGCCCCGACATCGCCCTCCCGCGAGGCCGGGCGGCCGAGTGCGGGCTCCGGACGCAGATCAGCCCCGCGGGTGTGAGATCCGCGGGGCCGAGGTCCTGGGGACGCGCCGGAGCGCTGCCGGAGGCGTCCTGAGAGAGGTGAAGGCCCGGGAAGTATGAGTTCCCGGGCCTTCGGTTCTGTCCCACCGGAGTGGTTCAGAAACCGTTCCGCCGAAGCGGATCGGTAAGAACAGTTGTAACCCCGGGATCGGGTGCGGCGCAAGGGATCCGCGAAAGAATCCCGGCCCGGTTCCTTCGTGGCGGCGTGTCGGCGGGGACACGCCGTCCCAACTTCGGGAGGGCCCCCGAGTGGCCCGGCTTGTGGCCCGGCTTATGGCCCGGCTTATGGCCCGGCGCTTGCCCCGTGGCCGGCGCGAACCTAAGGTCCGGCTGTGCCTACACCGGACGACGCCTACCCCTACCTCAGCGACCTGGTGAAGGCGATGACCGGTGCCGACCTGCCCCTGCCGGTGCCGATGTTCGGTCTCCTCGTGCTCCTCGCGGTCGGCGCAGCCACCGTCGCCCTGCGCATCGAGCTGCGACGCCGGTGGCGCGCCGGCGAGCTGGCCGACGATTCGGCCGACCCACCGGCCGACGACCCGATCTCGCCGGACGGCGACACCGCGGCCGGGCGCGGCGGGGTCCGCCGCACCTCCCGCGCCGTGACGTCCCTCGAGGGGCTCGACGAGTTCACGACGACCTTCGCCGCCGCCATGCTCCTGTCGGGCATCGCCGGGGCCAAGCTCTTCTCGGTAGCCGAGGACCCCGGCGCCCTGCTCGCAGACCCGATCGGTCAGGTCTTCAACAGCAACGGGTTCAACATCATCGGCGGCCTCGTCGTCGCCACCGCGGTGGGTGTCGTCCTGCTGCGCCGCAAGGGCATCCGCGTCGCGCCGTTCCTCGACGCGGCCGCGCCGGCCCTCATGCTCGGCTACGCGGTGGGGCGGATCGGCTGCCAGGTGTCCGGTGACGGCGACTGGGGTGTGGCGGCGGACCCCGCGGCCAAGCCGGGGTGGCTGCCGACGTGGCTCTGGGCCCAGCAGTACCAGGGCAACATCTTCGGCGTGCAGATCCCCGCCCCCGGCGTCCACCCGACACCGATCTGGGAGACCGTGATGGCGCTCGTCCTCTTCGGCGTCCTGTGGGCGCTGCGCCGGCACTCGTTCCGGGCCGGGTGGCTCTTCAGCCTCTGGATCGTGCTCGCGGCGGCCGAGCGGCTCGCCATCGAGCCGTTCCGCGTCAACGAGCTGCACGGCCCGCTGCACCTGAGCCAGGCGCAGTACCTGTCGGCGCTGTTCCTCGTCGTCGGCCTGGCCGGCCTCGTGCGGTTCCGGGCCCGGCGCGAGACGACGCCGGACCCGGAACCCGTGGACCTCAGCCGAGCGTGACGGCGTAGACCTCGAACCGGCTGTCGGCGAGGACGACGGTGCCGAGCGATCCGAGCACGGTGGGCATGGGACGTTCCTTCACGGGGGCGACAGCGGTGTCTCGCCCGAGACTCGTGTCGTCCGCCCCACCGGGCAACCCGTGACCGCTGCCCTGTCCGAAGTCGACACGACATCGGACAGGACAAGGGTCCTGCGCTCAGCGCATCAGCTCAGACCTGCGCGCGGCTCTCGATCGCAGTGAGGACCTCGGCGATGGCGTCGTCGATCGGCACGCCGTTCTTCTGCGACCCGTCGCGGTAGCGGAACGACACGGCGCCGGCGGCGCGGTCCTCCTCACCGGCGATGAGCGTGAAGGGCACCTTGGACTTGCTCGCATTGCGGATCTTCTTCGGGAAGCGGTCGTCGCTGGCGTCGAGCTCGACGCGGACTCCCTTGCGCTTCATGCGGTCCAGCACGTCTCCGAGGTAGTCGGCGTAGTCCTCGGCAACCGGCACGCCGAGCACCTGGACCGGCGAGAGCCACACCGGGAACGCGCCCGCGTAGTGCTCGACGAGCACCCCGAGGAAGCGCTCGATCGAGCCGAACTTCGCCGAGTGGATCATGACCGGCTGCTGGCGCGAGCCGTCTGCGGCCTGGTACTCGAGCCCGAAGCGCTCGGGCTGGTTGAAGTCGTACTGGATCGTCGACATCTGCCAGGTGCGGCCGATCGCGTCACGGGCCTGGACCGAGATCTTCGGGCCGTAGAACGCGGCACCACCCGGGTCGGGCACGAGCTCGAGGCCTGAGGCGACGGCGACGTCCTCGAGGACCTTCGTCGCGACGGCCCACTGCTCGTCGCTGCCGATGAACTTGTCCTTCTTGTCGCCGTCCTCGTCGCGCGTCGACAGCTCGAGGTAGAAGTCGTCGAGGCCGAAGTCGCGCAGCAGGCTCAGCACGAAGTCGAGCAGGTGCTGGATCTCGGCCGGCGCCTGCCCCGGGGTGACGTAGCTGTGCGAGTCGTCCTGCGTCATGCCGCGCACGCGCGTGAGCCCGTGCACGACGCCCGACTTCTCGTAGCGGTAGACCGACCCGAACTCGAAGAACCGCAGCGGCAGCTCACGGTAGGAGCGGCCGCGCGAGCTGTAGATGAGGTTGTGCATCGGGCAGTTCATCGCCTTGAGCTGGTACTTCGCGCCCTCGAGCTCCATCGGCGGGAACATCGTGTCGGCGTAGTACGGCAGGTGGCCCGAGGTGTGGAAGAGGCCGTCCTTGGTGATGTGGGGCGTGCCGACGTAGTCGAAGCCCTCCTCGATGTGCCGGCGGCGGACGTAGTCCTCCATCTCGCGCTTGATGACGCCACCCTTCGGGTGGAACACCGGCAGCCCGGAGCCCAGCTCGTCGGGGAAGCTGAACAGGTCGAGCTCGGCCCCGAGCTTGCGGTGGTCTCGACGCTCGGCCTCGGCGAGGCGGTCGAGGTAGGCCTTGAGGTCGTCCTTGGTCGGCCACGCGGTGCCGTAGACGCGCTGCAGCTGCGGGTTCTTCTCCGACCCGCGCCAGTAGGCGGCGGCCGAGCGCATCAGCTTGAAGGCGTTGCCGATGAGCTTGGTGCTCGGGATGTGGGGGCCGCGGCAGAGGTCGCCCCAGGCCCGCGTGCCGTCGCGGCGGATGTTGTCGTAGATCGTCAGCTCGCCGGCCCCGACCTCGACGCCGGCGCCCTCGGCCGCCTCGTCGGCGTTGCCGCCCTTGAGCCCGACGAGCTCGCACTTGTACGGCTCGTGGGCGAGCTCCTCGAGGGCCTCGGCGTCGGTGACGACGCGACGCTCGAACGTCTGGCCCTCGTTGATGATCTTCTGCATGGCCTTCTCGAGGGCCTTGAGGTCATCGGGGTGGAACGGGGTCTCGACGTCGAAGTCGTAGTAGAAGCCGTCGCGGATCGGCGGACCGATGCCGAGCTTGGCGTCGGTGTGCAGCTGCTGGACCGCCTGCGCGAGGACGTGCGCGGTCGAGTGGCGCAGGACGGCCAGGCCGTCCTCGCTGGCGACGGTGACCGGCTCGACGACGTCGCCGTCGGCGAGCACGTGGAAGAGGTCACGCAGGGTGCCGTTGACCCGGGCCACGACGACGGAGCGGTCGCCCTCGAAGAGCTCACCCGCCGTCGTCTGCTCCGCGACCGTTCGCTCGCTCCCGGCGACGGTGACGGTGATGTCTGCAGACACGTGCGTGCTCCTTCTCGCCCCCGTCCGGCCGTGACGGGCCGGACGTTCGCGTTTCGGTGGGTGGACGCCGTTGGGTCACGGCGCGGTCAAGGGTATCGAGGACGCGTGCGCAGCAGCGACACGGTGCTTCGCGAGTGGCCCCGTCGCGCCACTCGGCGCCCTACGCTGGTGCGAGTCGCCGACGCCGTCGGCCGGCCCCGGGAGGCGTGCGTGCGCGTCGATGAGCTGAGTGTGTCCGAGACGGTGGCGGTGGCCGAGACCGCCGAGGCCGAGTTCATGTACGCCTTCGAGCGCGGCGCCCCCGCCGAGGCCCAGGAGGCCCTCGGGATGGAGCAGGCCCGGGTCGGTGGCGGCGTCGTTCTCGTCATGGCCGGCGACCCGACGGGGGGCTACTGGAACAAGGCCCTGGGCTTCGGCGTCAGCGAGCCGTTCACCGAGGACATCGCCCGTGACGTCGTCGACCGCTACCGCAGGGCGGCCGCACCTGCGGGGGTGCTTCAGCTGGCACCCGCGGCGCTCCCCGAGGACTGGGAGGACATCAGCGGACGCCTCGGCATCGTCGCCGGGAACGTGTGGGCGAAGCTGCTGCGCCCCGCCGACGAGCCTGCCGCACAGGCGCGCTCGGACCTCGAGATCGGTCCACTCGATCCTGGCGAGGCGGACGCGTGGGCGCGCCTGTTCGCCCGCGGGTTCGGCATGCCCGAGCATCCCTCGCTGCTCGCGATGTTCGCCGAGGGGGCGCGCTCGGGGCTGCGCTCCGGCTTCCGTCCCTGGGGCGCCCACGACGGACCGCGGCTGGTGGCTGCCGCGCAGCTGTTCGTCCACGACGGCCTGGGCGCGTTCTGCGGGGCCGCGACCGACGAGCAAGCCCGTGGCCTCGGGGCGCAGTCGGCCTTCATGCAGCAGCGCGTCGAGGCCGCCCGGGTGGCCGGGTGCACGTGGCTCAGCTCCGAGACGTGGCAGGAGTCCGATGGCCAGCACAACCCGTCGCTGCACAACATGGAACGGGCCGGGTTCGTGCAGGTCTACGACCGCGTCAACTGGGTGTGGCGCCCCTGAGCGAGCACTCGGGGCCCGGGCGACCAGGTGGGTCCACCTGATCGCCCGGGCCCCGGGGCACTCACCAGCTGTTGCGCACCACTGCGTGCTCGACGTCGCCCTTGGCCGACTCGAGCACCGACAGCGACGACGCGTCGTCGAAGGCCGTGCGCAGGCGCACGGTCGACGGCAGCCGGACGGGCTTGCGGAACCAGACGCTGCTCGTGAGGCCGGACTGCGGGAGCTTGGGTCCGAGCGAGGCGAGCACCCTTGCGTACGAGTACATCCCGTGTGCGATGGCAGTCGGGAACCCGAGCGGCTTGGCGGTGAAGGCGTGCACGTGGATCGGGTTCCAGTCGCCGGAGACCGACGCATAGGCCCTCCCCGTGCCCTCGCCGAGCCGCCAGCGCGGCCCGGTCGTCACGGCGTCGAGCGGCGCCGACGACGGCGGCTCGGAGACCACGGCGTCCGGGTGTTCGGTGCCGCGCGACAGGTAGGTGCTGACGCCGCGCCAGACGAGCTCCCCGGCGACGCTGGCCTCCGAGACGAGGTCGACCTGCCGGCCCCGACGGTGCGGGCGCAGGTCGGCCGCGCGGACCGAGACGTCGAGCACCTCGTCGACGCGGACCGGCCGGGTCGCGGTGATCGTGTTCTCGACGTGGACGGCGCCGAGCAGCGGCAGCGGGAACCCGTCGCCGCTCATGACGACCATCTGGAGCGGGAAGGCGAGCAGGTGCGGGTAGGTCGGCGGGATCGTCCCGTCGACGGTGAAGCCGCAGACCCGCGAGTACGCGACCAGGTCGGCGACATCGACCCGCACGCCGGCGCGGGACACCTCGACGTCGGGCAGCTCGCCTGCGGACGAGCCACGGCGCAGGGCCGCCGTGGCGTAGATGCGGCGCAGGTCCGGCGGGCCGTCGAGCGTCGTGTGGCGCGTCATCGGCCTCACGCCCCGAGCAGGCTCTGGCCGCAGACGCGCACGACCTGCCCGGTCACGGCGGCGGCACCCGGCTGGGCGAACCAGGCGATGGTCTCGGCCACGTCACGTGGGCGGCCCCCCTGCTGGAGGGAGTTCATCCGGCGACCGATCTCACGCGTGGCGAAGGGGATCTTGGCCGTCATCTCCGTCTCGATGAACCCGGGAGCCACGGCGTTGACGGTGATGCCGCGCGCGGCCACCTGCGCCGACAGTGCGGTGACGAGCCCGATGACGCCGGCCTTGCTCGCTCCGTAGTTCGTCTGCCCCCGGTTGCCGGCGATCCCGGCGATCGAGGCGACGCAGACGATCCGGCCACCGTCGGAGAGCCCACCCTCGCCGAGGATGGCTTCGTTCATCCGCAGGATCGAGGCGAGGTTGACCCCGATGACGGAGTCCCACCGCGCGTCGTCCATGTTGACGAAGAGCTTGTCGCGGGTGATGCCGGCGTTGTGGACGACGATGTCGAGCGAGCCGTGGCGCGAGCGGGCGTGCTCGACGAGCCGTGCACCCGCGTCGGGCGCGGTGACGTCGAGCTGGAGCGCGGTTCCCTTGACCTCGTTGGCGACCCGCGCGAGGGCGTCGCCGGCCTGGGGCACGTCTACGGCCACGACGGTCGCGCCGTCGCGGGCCATGACCCGCGCGATCTCGGCACCGATGCCGCGAGCGGCACCGGTGACGACCGCGACCTTGCCCTCGAGCGGGCGCAGGGCGTCGGCCTCGGCGCCGGTGGACTCGTCGACGCGAACGACCTGCCCGTCGACGTAGGCCGAGCGGCCCGAGAGGAAGAACTCGACAGCGGAGCGGACACCTTCGGAGGCCTCGCCCGTGGTGAGCACGAGGTTGGCGGTGGCGCCGGCGCGCAGCTCCTTGCCGATCGAGCGCACGACGCCCTCGAGGGCGCGCTGCGTGGCCACGTCGGCGACGCCGGTCAGCGACGCGGGGTCGGTACCGACGACGACGACGCGTCCGTTGCGAGCCAGGCGCTTGACCGCGGGCGCCCCGACGACGCGCAGGGCGGCCAGCTCGTCGGGGTGCGTGGCGGCGCTGAGGTCGAGGACCACGGCGCCGAGGCGCGTGCCCTCGGCGACCGCGTCGGCCGACTCGACGGTGGCGATCCCGAGGGAGCCGAGCCACTCGGCGAGCGCTGTGCCGAAGCGACCTCCGCCGGCGACGAGGACCGGCCCCTCGCAGAGCGGCAGACCGGGCTCGTAGCGCCGCAGCGGCGTCGGCTGCGGCACGCCGACCTTCTTGGCCACGGGCGAGCTGATGAGCGTGGTGAGCAGGTCGGGCACGGGTCAGGCCTCCAGGATCGCGACGACGCCCTGCCCACCGGCAGCGCAGATGGAGATGAGGCCGCGGCCGCCGCCGGCCTCCTTGAGCTGCTTGGCCAGCGAGGCGACGATGCGCCCGCCCGTGGCGGCGAACGGGTGCCCGGCGGCGAGGGACGAGCCGTTGACGTTGAGCTTCGAGCGGTCGATCGCGCCGAGGGGGGCGTCGAGGCCGAGGCGCGCCTTGCAGAAGTCGGGGTCCTCCCACGCCGTCAACGTGGTGAGCACCGTGGCGGCGAAGGCCTCGTGGATCTCGTAGTAGTCGAAGTCCTGCAGGGACAGGCCGTTTCGGGCGAGCAGCCGGGGCACGGCGTAGGCGGGTGCCATGAGCAGGCCCTCGTCGCCGTGGACGTAGTCGACCGCGGCGGTCTCGGCGTCGACGAACCAGGCGAGCGGCTCGAGGTGGTGCCCGGCGGCCCAGTCCTCGCTCGCGAGCAGCACGGCCGAGGCGCCGTCGGTGAGCGGCGTCGAGTTGCCGGCGGTCATCGTCGCGCCCTCGCCCCGTCCGAAGACCGGCTTGAGGGCCGCGAGCTTGTCGGCGCTCGTGTCGGGGCGCAGGTTGTTGTCGCGGGTGAGCCCGAGGTAGGGCGTCATGAGGTCGTCGAAGAAGCCGCGGTCGTAGGCTGCGGCGAGGTGGTGGTGGCTCGCGGCGGCCAGCTCGTCCTGGGCCTCGCGCGAGATGCCCCACTGGGCGGCCGTGACGGCCATGTGCTCGCCCATCGACATCCCGGTGCGCGGCTCGACGTTCTGCGGAACCGACGGCAGGAGGTCGCCGGGACGCAGGCCGGCGAGGGCCTTGACCTTCGCCCCCGGGGTGCGGGCACGGTTCGCCGCGAGCAACGTGTGGCGCAGACCCTCGCTGACGGCGATCGGGGCGTCGCTGGCCGTGTCGACACCACCGGCGATGCCGGACTCGACCTGGCCGAGGGCGATCTTGTTCGCGACGAGGATCGCCGCCTCGAGCCCGGTGCCGCACGCCTGCTGGACGTCGTAGGCGGGGGTGGCCGGCGACAGTCGGGTGCCGAGGACGGTCTCGCGGGTCAGGTTGAAGTCGCGGCTGTGCTTGAGGACCGCGCCCGCGACGACCTCGCCGAGTCGCTCGCCCGAGAGGCCGTACCGGGCGACGAGGCCGTCGACGGTGGCGGTGAGCATGTCCTGGTTACCGGCCTGCGCGTACGCGCCGTTGGCCCTGGCGAAGGGGATGCGGTTGCCCCCGAGGACCGCGACGCGGCGGGGCGCTCGGGCGGTGGTGGTGGACGCCATGGGTCTGTACCTGCTCTCGCTCGGGTGGAGGTTTCTGGCTGTCGTTGTTCTCAAGATAACCGAAACTGGCAGTAGTCGATACAGCGCGTACCTGTTACTTTCGTGAGATGGACGACGTCAACGAGCCCCGGTCGAGCGGCTCCCGCGCGCCGCGTCGGGGTCGGACCGGCGCAGCCACCCGTGACGGGCGCGACGCCCGGTGGGAGCGCCACCGCGAGGAACGCCGGGCCGCCCTCGTCGACGCGACGATCCGGGCCATCCGTCGCCACGGAGCGACGGTCGGCATGGACGACATCGCCGCCGAGGCCGGCACGAGCAAGACCGTCGTCTACCGGCACTTCGAGGACCGCGCCGGGCTCTACCGGGCCGTGGCCGAACGCATCGATGCCCGGGTCGTCCGCGACGTGGGGGCGGCCCTCGCGCGCAACGACGCGGACGGCGGCGCGGGCGACCCGCGCGGGCTCATCGCCTCGACCGTCGAGGCCTATCTCGCACTCGTCGAGTCCGACACCGAGGTCTACCGCTTCGTCGTCAACCGGCCACTCGTCGACCGTCCGCTCGCCGACGACCCCGTCGGGGGCACCGTGGCCCAGGTGGCCGACCGTCTCACCGGGCTGCTGCGGGGCTCGTTCGAGGCGTCGGCGACCGACACCGGCCGCGCGCGCACCTGGGCCATCGCCCTGGTCGGCTCGGTGCAGGCGGTCGCCGACGACTGGCTGGCGACCGCCCACCGCACTCCGCGGGCCGAGGTGGTCGCGGCCCTCACCGACCTCGCGTGGACCGGCCTCGCCCCCGTCCTCTCCCCCTCCGGTTCCCTCCCCCGGTCCCCCGACAGTCCTGACACCCCCGCCAGCACGCCCGCCCAGGAGGCCCGCCGTGTCCGCTGAACCCACCACCGCACCGATCCTGCCGCCGCCCGGCGCCGACGCCCTGCGCGCCCACCTCGACGGCCCGCGTCGGGCCGTGCGTGAGCGCTGTCGCGAGCTCGACCACGCCGTCTTCGGTCCGCCGGACCGGCCGCTCCCGCTCGAGGAGCACCGTGCGCGCGTCCGCGACCAGATGCAGCGGCTGGCCGCCGAACCCTATGCGGCACAGGGCTGCCCGGAGCGTCAGGGGGGCAGTGCACAGTACGGCGACTCCGTGGCCGCCTTCGAGATGCTCGGCCACAGCGACCTCTCGCTCTTCGTCAAGGCAGGCGTGCAGTGGGGCCTGTTCGGCGGGGCCGTGTCGATGCTCGGCACCGACCGTCACGACGCCCTCGTGCCGCGCATCACGAGCGGCGAGCTGCTCGGCTGCTTCGCCATGACCGAGACCGGTCACGGCAGCGACGTCCAGGCACTGCTGACGACCGCCACCTACGACCCCACCACCGACGAGCTCGTCGTCCACTCCCCCTCGCCCGCAGCGCGCAAGGACTACATCGGGGGCGCCGCCCACGACGCCCGCGTCGGGGCGGTGTTCGCCCAGCTCGTCGTGGACGGCGAATCCCAGGGCGTGCACTGCGTCCTCGTGCCGCTGCGCGACCACGAGGGCCGCACGCTGCCGGGCGTCACGGCGACCGACTGCGGGCCCAAGCTCGGCCTCGACGGTGTCGACAACGGGCGACTCTCCTTCGACCACGTCCGCGTGCCGCGCACCAACCTGCTCGGCCGCTACGGCGACATCGACGACGAGGGCCGGTACACCAGCCCCATCGACAACCCGTCGCGCCGCTTCTTCACGATGCTCGGCACGCTGGTCCGGGGTCGCATCTCGGTGGCCGGTGGTGCGGGCGCCGCCGCCCGTTCGGCTCTTGCGGTCACGACGCGGTACGCCCTCGGGCGAAGGCAGTTCGCGCCTCCCGGCGCGGGCGACGAGGTCACCGTGCTCGACTACCGCACCTACCAACGCCGGCTGCTGCCCCGCATCGCCGCCGCCTACGCCCTGCAGGTGGCCCAGCACGAGCTCGTCGGCGCGATGGACGACGTGCTGTCGGGCCGCGCCCCCGGTGAGGAGGCCCAGCGGCGCCTCGAGACCAGCGCCGCCGGGATCAAGGCGCTGACCACGCGGCACACCACCGACACCCTGCAGGAGTGCCGTGAGCTGTGCGGAGGGGCCGGCTACCTCCACGCCAACCGGCTCGCCCAGCTGAAGGCCGACACCGACATCTTCACGACCTTCGAGGGCGACAACACGGTGTTGCTCCAGCTCGTCGCCAAGTCGCTGCTCACCGACTACCGCTCGACGTTCGGCGACCTCGACACGGTCGGCATCGTCCGGTTCGGCGCACGCCTGGCTGCCGGCACGGTCATCGAGCGTTCCGCCGCCCGCGGCATCGTCCAGCGCATCGTCGACGCCTCGCCCGGCCGCGACGAGGACCTGACCTTCGCGGCCCGCGGCACCCAGCTGCGGCTGCTGCGCGAGCGGGAGGAGCACCTGCTCGAGGGGCTGGCCCGTCGGCTGCGTCGGGCCGAGGCTCGCGACGCCGACGCTTTCGCCGTCTTCAACGCCTGTCAGGACCACCTCGTCGACACCGCTCAGGCTCACGTGGAGCGCGTCGTCACCGAGTCGTTCGCGGCCGCCGTCGAGGAGTGCGACGACCCGCAGGTGCAGGCCCTGCTCTCGCGGGTCTGCGACCTGCACGCCCTCACGACCGTCGAGGCGCACAAGGCCTGGTACCTCGAGCACGACCGTCTGAGCCCGGCTCGCGCCAAGGCCCTCACCGCGGTCGTCAACGAGCTGTGCGCCGAGCTGCGCCCGCACGCGGGCCTGCTCGTCGACGGCTTCGGCATCCCCGACGCGTGGCTGACGACGGAGATGAACGGCGGGGCGTCGGCCGACTGACGGCGGCCGGACTCCGCTGTGCCGCAGCGGGATCGCTCAGGCGTCGGGTCGCTGGTACCGGCCGCGTCGGTGCACCAGCGACTCGGCGTCGTCGCCCAGCTCCACGTGCTCGACGACGGCCTCGACAAGGCGCGACCACCCGACGTCGTGGGTGGCGGCGTCGTCGAGACGGACGCCCGCCCACGTCGGGACGTCGAGGAGGCGCGGCCCCCAGCTCGTCTGCTCCCAGTCTCCGCCCCGGAACGGACCGCCAGGGGCCGGGCGCACGCCGGCAAAGACGTCGGCCAGCTCGCGCTGGCGCCAGCCGAGCAGGGCGACGACGGCCGTCCCTTCCTCCTCGAGGCGCTCGAGGAGGTCGGACTCCGGGTGGAGCAGGGCGACGACCCGGGCGGGCTCCCCCGCGGCGACGAGGTAGGAGGACACCGTCAGCCCGGCGCGCTCGACCCCGGAGCCGGCGGTCCACAGCGTCACCGTCGACCCGACCCGGCCCCGCAGCCGCCGGACCGGGTCGCGGTCCGGCTCGGGCGGCAGGAACGGGTGCTCGGAGTGGATCGTCACGAGGCGCCCGCGTCCGGGTCGCGTGAGGCCCCCGGCACAACGGGCACGCGGCTCACTCCGACTCGGCGACGAGCAGCAGGTCGTCGACCGCAACCTCGCCGGGCTCCACGACGTCGGCGTATACCCCGGCGCACTGCGAGGGCGCCCGGGTCACCTGCAGGGTGCAGTCGCCGAGGCGCACGGTGCGCCCGACGAGCCCTGCCAGCACCGAGGCGTCCATGTCGAGCACGACGTTGGCCTTCGGGTGGGTCTCGACGTAGTCGGCCGCCGAGACGAGGTGGACGGCGTTCTTCTTGGCCCGGTTGCCGGCCGGCCCGGTCGGCGTGATCTCGACGCTGTCGAGCTCCTGCCCCGGGGCGTCGGAGTCGGGATAGATGAACAGGCTCGACACGGCGGCGTTCATGCGGCTCAGGCTAGTCCGTCCTGCTGGCAGTCGCGCGCGGCGCGCGGCCCGGGATGCCGAACGGCCCCTGACCGGTGCTCTCACAGGTCTGGGGCCGTTCGGTGTCGGTGGACGTGAAGGGACTCGAACCCCTGACCTCTCGCGTGTGAAGCGAGCGCTCTAACCAACTGAGCTACACGTCCGGGCGCCCGTGTGCCGACGGCGATCGGGGCGACGGAGGGAAACAATAGCCTGTGCCGGACCGGTGGCGGAAATCGCCCCACTCGAGGTCGGGCCGGCGGCCGCGCCGACCCGTGTCGACGCAGGTCAGTCGATGCCGGGCAGCTGCGTCAGGAGCTCCTCGGCCCACTGCGGCACGAACTGCGGGACGCCGGCGACAGCCAGGTAGCCCCAGATGACCGCCCACACGACGACGAGCGTCCCGAGGGCGACGAGGCCGCGAACCCAGACGGCCTGCGCCATGATCCAGTCGTTCCACCGGGTCACGTGACGCCTGGCGAAGTCGAGCCAGCGCTGGGCGAACTCGAACTCGCTGGCGAGGATGAGCAGCCCGAAGAACACGACGAGCCAGCCCGGCCCGGGGGCCGGCACCATGATGAGACCCGCCACGGTGACCACCGTGCCGACGACGCCGACGGCGGTGCGCCACACGAGGTGCGTCACGCGGTTTCGGCGCAGCCGGGCCCGCCAGGCCCAGCGGTCCTCGTCGGCGTCGAGGGTCGAGTTGGGGTCGGAGTAGTCGACCTCGCCCGACGCCTCGGATGCCACGTGGTGCTGGTGGGTGCCCTCGGGGCCGGTCACGGGTCGAGGTCCTGCCCGGATGCCTCGCGGAAGACCCGCTGGAGGGCGTCGGTGACCGGGTGCTCGGCCGGCATGGTCCGCTCGTCGACGGCGTGGACGGGCAGGACGTCCTTGGTCGAGCTCGTGATGAACACCTCGTCGGCCGACGCGAGGACGTCGATCGGCAGGGCCTCCTCCCGGACGTCGAAGCCCGCGGCCCGTCCCCACTCGATGACGAGCTCGCGGGTGATGCCGGGGAGCAGGCCGGAGTCGTCAGGCGGCGTCAGCACGACGCCGTCGACGACGACGAAGATGTTGCTGCCTGTGCACTCGCACAGCTCGCCGCGGCTGTTGGCGAAGACCGCCTCGACTGCGCCGACCTGCCGGGCCCGCGCCAGCGCCACGACGTTCTCGGCGTAGGAGGTCGTCTTGAGGCCGACGACCGCCGAGCGTTCGTTGCGGGTCCAGGGCACGACCGTCAGGGCGCCGCTCGTCGGCGGCAGGGGCTGCGGTGCGGCCAGCACGATGTAGGTGAGGTCGGCGTCGGCCCGGTCCGAGCCCAGCGGGCCGATGCCGCCGGTCACGCTGTACCGCAGGCGCCCGAACGGGATCGGGTCGCCCTCGAGCACCGCGGCCACCCCCTTGTCGACGAGGGCGAGGTCGAGCGGCGGCAGGCCCAGCCCGGTGGCGGAGCGCTCGAGGCGTCGGTGGTGCCGGGACAGCGCGAACGGCTGGCCGTCGACGATCTTGGCCGTCTCGAAGACGCCGTCGCCCACGGTGACGGAGTGGTCGAGGGCCGACACTGCCGGCCCGGTAGGGTCGACGAGCCGTCCGTCGACCCAGACGCGTGTGGTCGTGCTCATGGCTCCTCGTCGTGTCGCCGCTGGGGTGGCCTCATGGTGTCACAGCGCCGGCCGCGAGCCCGACGAGCCGGGCGGCCTTGAGCTCGGTCTCCGCCCACTCCCCCTCGGGGTCCGAGCTCCACGTGATCCCGGCCCCGGTGCCGAACCGGATCCACCGGCGTCCGTCGTCGTCGCACTCGGCCCAGAAGGTACGGATGCCCACCGCCAGCTCCGCCTCGCCGCGGTCGGCGTCGACCCAGCCGACGGCCCCGCAGTATGGCCCGCGCGCCGTGCCCTCGAGCTCGGCGATGGCCCTGAGGGCACTTGACTTGGGCGCGCCGCTGACCGAGCCGGGCGGCAGCGTCGACGCCGCGATGTCGCGCCAGTGCGCGCCGGGACGCAAGCGGCCGCTCACCGTCGACACGAGGTGCACGAGGCCGGGGTGCCGTTCCACCGCGCAGAGCTCGTCGACCGAGACGGTGCCCGGCTCGCACACCCCGGACAGGTCGTTGCGCATGAGGTCGACGATCATGACGTTCTCGGCGTGGTCCTTGGGCAGCATCTGCTCGGGGGTGGGCGCGGTGCCCTTGATGGGACGGGTGACCACACGCCCGTCGGCACGCGACAGGAACAGCTCGGGCGAGGCGCCCACGAGGTCGAGCCCCGCCGCATCGCACCGGATGCGCGCGGCGTGAGGGGCCGGGTTGCCTTGTCGCAGCAGGGTGTCCAGAGCATCGAGATCCGCCACGGGATCGAGCTCGTGGCTGACGACGCGGCACACGTTGACCTGGTACACGATCCCCGACGCGATGCGACGCCGCACGTCGCGGACCGCACCCACGTACTCGGAGCGGTCCAGCGACGAGGTCCACTCCCCTGTCAGGGGCGCCCACCGCAGGTCGGACGGCAGCGGCACCCCGCGCGTCACGTCGGCGAAGCGGACGGCCGTGACCTCGCCCTCGAACGTCGCGACGACGGCCCAGAAGCCCTCGCCGTCGAGGGCGTCGAGTGCTTCGGCGCCACGGCGGACGTCGACGACCGTCGTGGCGACCCGGTCGGCGAAGCGGGCGAGGTCCACCCGCAGATCGTAGGGCCCGCCCCGCCGGTGCTCTCAGCTGCCGAGCGCCGCCTCGACCTCACCGGCGAGCGCCGACGGCTCGGTCGTCGGCGACCAGCGGCCGAGGACCTGACCGTCGCGCCCGACGAGGAACTTGGTGAAGTTCCACTTGATCCGGCTGCCGAGCAGCCCCCCGCCCTCTGACTTCAGCCAGGTGAAGAGCGGGTGCTCGCCGGCGCCGTTGACCTCGACCTTGGCGAACATCGGGAAGGTCACCCCGTAGTTCTTCTCGCAGAACCCGCTGATCTCCGCCTCGGTGCCCGGCTCCTGGCCGCCGAACTGGTTGCACGGGAAGCCGAGCACGCTGAAGCCGCGGTCACGGTACGCGACGTAGAGCTCCTCGAGGCCGGCGAACTGGGGCGTGAAGCCGCACTCGCTCGCGGTGTTGACGACGAGGACGACCTCGCCGTCGTACTCGCACAGGGAGGCCTCCCGCCCGTCGATCGTCGTCGCCGTGAAGTCGCCGAGGGCGGTCACTGGTCCTCCTGGGTGTCCTGGATGTCATGGTGCGTGGTGCTGGGTGCTGGTGTGCGTGGTTCGGAGCGGCAGCCCGGTCGGTCGGGTCTCAGGCGTCCTCCGGTTCCGGGGGGACGCCGGCTCCGTCCCGTTCGTCGCGATCGGCCCACTCCAGCAGAGGAGTGAAGTCGAAGACGGCGTCGTCGATTCCCGCATGGAGGTCACCGAGCTCGGCGAAGCGCCCCGGCATCGTGGCGATCGTGAGGTCGCGCGGCTCGACGTCGGCCACCTCGTCCCAGCGGATCGGCGCGGACACGGTGGCGTGCGGCGTGCCGCGGACGCTGTAGGCGGCCGCGATGGTGTGGTCGCGGGCGTTCTGGTTGTAGTCGACGAAGAGGTCGCTCGGGGCTCGGTCGCGGCGCCACCACGTCGTCGTGACCTCGTCGGGCAGGCGTCGCTCGACCTCGCGGGCGAAGGCCAGGGCGCCGCGCCGGACGTCCTTGAAGCCCCAGTTCGGCTCGATGCGCACGTAGACGTGCATGCCCTTGCCGCCTGACGTCTTGGGCCACCCGACGGCGCCGAGCTCGTCGAGGATCTCGTGCACGGTGCCCGCGGCGCGCCGCACCGTGTCGAAGCCGCACTCCGGCATCGGGTCGAGGTCGATGCGCCACTCGTCGGGCTTCTCGGTGTCGGCCCGGCGGCTGTTCCACGGGTGGAACTCGACCGTCGACATCTGCACCGCCCAGATGACGTCGGCGAGCTTCGTGACGCAGAGCTCGTCGGCGTGCAGGCCGTAGCGCGGGAAGTGCAGCCGGACCGTCTCGACCCACGGCGGGGCCCCGGCCGGCAGTCGCTTCTGGTGGACCTTCTGGCCGTCGACACCCTTGGGGAAGCGATGCAGCATGCAGGGCCGTTCGCGCAGCGCGTTGACGATCCCGGGGCCGACGGAGAGGTAGTACTGCACCAGGTCGAGCTTGGTCTCTCCACGTTCGGAGAAGTAGACGCGGTCGGGGCTCGAGAGGCGCACCGTGTGGTCGCCGACCTCGAGCTCCACGGCGGGGGCCTTGCTCGACGCAGCCATGCCCGACAGCCTACGGACATCGGCGCCCGCACCGGCCCGCGGACGTGGCCGACGTGCGCAAAGGGCCCGCCGACGTACGTCGGCGGGCCCTTCCTGTGGAGCGGACGACCGGGCTCGAACCGGCGACCTCAACCTTGGCAAGGTTGCGCTCTACCAACTGAGCTACGTCCGCCTGCGGACCAGCGATGCCGGAGCGCCGCGGGTGCGTCGTAGACGATAGCGGACGTCGGGCCCAAGGCGAAACCCGGCGAAAACGACTGTCCGCGTGGCGGTTCGGCTCCAGCGGCGCCCCGTTGTTCACGAGTCGTCCCCGAGGCGTCCCCGAGGCGTCCCCGAGTCATCCCCGAGTCATCCCGCGGGAGTGATGATCGGTCGCGTCGGGGCCGGTTCCATGAACGCATGTGCCGCTGGATGGTGTACTCGGGTGACCCGCTCCTCGTCGAGGACCTCCTCTTCAAGCCGGAGCACTCGCTCATCGAGCAGAGCCTCCACTCGACGATGGGGGCCACGACCACGAACGGTGACGGCTTCGGGATCGGCTGGTACGGCGAAGGCCCCGTGCCCGCCATCTTCAAGAGCGTCGACCCGGCCTGGAACGACCAGAACCTCCGCGAGCTCACCCAGCAGGTGCGCACCGGCCTGCTCTTCGCGCACGTGCGCGCGTCGACGGGGACGCCGGTCCAGCGCAGCAACTGCCACCCCTTCCGGCACGGCGCCCGGCTGTGGATGCACAACGGGGCCGTCTTCGGCTTCCACGAGCTGAAGCGCGACCTCATGTTCGCGGTCGACCCGTCGCTCTACCCCGACGTCGAGGGGTCGACCGACTCCGAGGCCCTCTTCTTCCTCGCCCTGACCTTCGGTCTCGAGGACGACCCCATCACGGCCGTCGCCAAGGCCGTGGGCCTCGTCGAGCACGTGGCGCAGAAGCACGGGGTCGCCGACCCGGTGCAGGCCACGATGGCAACCTCCGACGGCGAGTCCGTGTGGGCGTTCCGCTACTCGACCACCCACCAGAGCCGGACCCTCTTCCACTCGACGAACGTGGCACAGCTGCGCGCCCTCCACCCCGAGATCGAGATCCTGCAGCGGGCCAGTGACGAGGCGCGGTTGGTCGTGTCGGAGCCGCTGCGCGACCTGCCCGGGGCCTGGCGCGAGGTGCCGGAGTCGTCGTGCGGGATCATCCAGCCCGGTGACGACGAGATCCGCGACTTCGCGCCCATCCCGCCGGCCTTCGTGGCCTGAGCCCTCCGTCCGCTGAGCCTCGCCGAGCCCCGTCGCCGATTCGCGACGGTGGTGCCCGTCGCCGGTGTCGGCGCACGGCATCCATCCGCGTCGGCGCGCGACCATGGGCCGCGCCGGTGGGACGGCGCGGCCCGCGGGAGTCGCTGTGGTGCTCCAGCCCTCCTACAGCCCCAGGATGCGGGCCTTCTGGGCCTGGAACTCCTGCTCCGTCAGCACCCCCGACGCGCGCAGCTCGCCGAGCTGCTGCAGCCTCGCGAGGTCCGCGTCGGCACCCGAGGGTGCGGGGGCGGCGGGCTCCGGGGGCGGCGGAGGCGGAGGCGCGTACTGGGGTTGCGCGTACTGGGGTTCTGCGTACTGCGGCGGCGGGGGCGGCGCCTGCTGCTGCTCCTGCGCTGCCCACCGTCCCGCCTGGCGGCGTGACACGCGGTTCGACACCGCCGTCGCGGTGCCTGCCACCACGGCCGTCCGGGCCATTCCACCGATCAGTCCCATCGTCTGCTCCTCTGCTCTGCCTGAGAGTTCCGGGTCACGCCGGCGTGCTGTCCGCCGGCTGGGCGGCGGCGCTGTCGGAGCCGTCCGACTCCCCTGAGCCGTCCTCACGCGCGGCCTCGAGCTCCTCGAGGCGCGCGACGACCACGTCGGCGGGTACGCGCATGCTGGCCACGACCTCGGCCCCGGCACGACGCATGGCCGACACGAACGGGCCCGCCCACGTGTTCTCGTAGACGAGGACGGCGGCGGCGTTGCCCGGCTCGAGCAGGTCGGCGGCCTGCGCCAGGTCCTCCTCGTCGAGCAGGTCCGACTCGACGCCCTCGAAGACGGCGAGGTCGAGCGTGCCGTCCCCGTCGAGGTCGGTGATGGCCACGGCCGTCACCGTCCCGTCCTCGCCGCGGACCATGGCCTTCATGTCGAGGATCCGGATGATGCCGCGGTCGACGAGGTCGACGAGGATGGCCATCCCTTCCCCGTTGATCCGGGCGCCCGGGAACTCGAGCGCGAGAAAGTCGATGGGTCCGACGTCGACGTTGACACTCATGTCCTGCCTCCTTGACGGCTGGCCTGCAATACCCCGACCCTCGCGTCCGGCACCGGCCCTGCACATCGCCCGTCGAGGATGAGTGGGCGAGGCTCGGCGGGCAAGGATGAAGGGGGACGGTCCGTGCGCCGGTCAGCCCTGCCCGGCGGCGTCCTGACCTGAGTCGGCGTCGGACACCTTGTGGATCGCGGTGACACCGATGCCCAGCGACTCGAGCAGGTCCAGCGTCCGCCCGAGCGCGTCGGGGTCGCCGGCCGAGACCGACAGGATCGTCGCCTGTCCGCTGTCGCGACGCCGGACCGGCGAGCCCAGATCGGGCAGGTCCGCGGTCAGCTCTCCGTCGAGGACGATCTCGTACCGCTGCATGACCTGCCCCATATCCGGGAAAACCCTGAAAGCCGGCGCTCCTGCCAGTTCGAGTGGTTACGCTCGCAGGTAGATAACCCTCCACACATCCACCGTCGGGGATGACATGGTCGGACCACGTCACGCGCGGATGACGGTTCCTCAGCCGTCCGCCCACACCATCGACCGAGCGCGCCTCGTGCCGCTCATCGACCATCGTCCGGTGGTCGTGCTCGCCGGTATGGCGGGCTACGGCAAGTCGACGCTGCTCGCTGCCGCGTCGAGGCGCCAGCAGGTCAACGGCGCCGCCATCTGGCTGGACGTCGACGACTCCGACCGGTCCCCGGTGCGCCTCGTCGCCGACCTCATCACCGCCGTCGGCCTGTCCGGGCTCGAGGAACTGGGCGCGAACCTCGACCCCCTCCGCGCCTCGGCGCTGCGTGCTGAGCCGTTGACGCTCGTCGACTCGCTGCTCGAGGTGCTCTACGACGCGGCCCTGCCCCTGACCCTCGTCCTCGACGACCTGCAGGACCTCACCGGCTCGCGAGGCTCCATCCAGATCATCGACCACATCCTGAAATGGGCGCCGGCCAACATGCGCATCGCCGTGGCCGCCCGGGTCGTCCCTCCGTTGCGCCTGCAGAGGCTCCGGCTCGACGACCGGCTCGCCTACCTCACGCACGAGCAGCTCGCGTTCAGCCCCGATGAGACGACCGAGGCCGTGCGAGCCGCCGGTCTGGACCTCGACGTCGAGACCGTGGAGTCGATCCACCGCGCCACAGGCGGGTGGCCTGCCGGCGTCCGCATGGCGATCCTCGCCACGCGCCAGTACGGCCTGCGAAAGCAGGTGCCGACCCAGCTGCGGCGCGACCAGGCGCTGGCCGAGTATCTCGCGACCGAGGTGCTTTCCTCGCTCACCGACGACCTCAGGGACTTCGTCCTCGACGCCACCCTGGACGAGCACGTCTGCCCATCGCTCGTCGACAGCGTGCGGGGAACGCACAGCGCCGAGGCACTCCTCGAGCAGTGCGTCGCCGACGGCCTCTTCCTGTCCCGTGGCGGCAGCAGCAACGGCGAGGAGGCCTGGTACTACTGGCACCCGCTCTTCGCCGCCCACATCCACCGGCGCTTCGTCGCCGACTACCCCGACCGGGCCACCGTCCAGCACGCTGCGGCCGCGGACTGGTGGAGCGCCGTCGACGCCCCGACCGCGATCCGGCATGCCGTGGCAGCCGGCGATGGCGAGAAGGCGTCCTGGATCTTCGCCGACCGCTGGCTCGAGCTGTTCCTCGAGGGACGCGTGGACGCGGTGCTCGATGCTGTGGGCCAGGTGCCGGAGGGCTCGGCCTACTCCGCGGACACCCACCTGGCCAGGGCCCTCGTCCTCGTGCAGCGCGGGAAGATGGACGAGGCGCAGCTGCAGATCGACGCCGCCGGCGACTCCGTCGCCCTCCTCCCGCTGGAGGCCAAGAGCGACTTCGAGGACCGGATGGCCGTCGTCAAGCTGTTCCACACCGGTTACGGGTTGGGCCTGAGCGCTGCGGTCGAGCCGGGTGCGGCGCTGCTCGAGCGGTTCGACCGGAGCCAGCGCCCGACCGACCCGGCGATCCTCGCCTCGGTGCAGATGTTCGTCGGCATGGGCGAGGCCCGTCGCCTCGCGGAGCCCACGCCGGCCCTGGAGATGCTCCGGTCCTCGGCCGCCACGGCGCGCGACACCGGCCTGCTGGCCCTCGAGCTGACGGCGCTCGCGGAGTCGTGTCTGCCTGCCATCGTCGAAGAGCGGCTCGACGAGGTGCGCGACCTCGCAATCAGCGTCCTCGCACGCGCGGACGACCGCGGCTGGGTGGGCCTGGCGACGCTGGCCCCGGCGGTCGCCTTCCTCGGCTGGCTCGACTACTGGCGGGGCAACGTGCACGAGGCACGGGCCGAGCTGGAGCGCGCCCTGTCGATGATGCTCCCCTTCGACTGGGAGCTGCACGGGCTCACGCTGAACTACCTGACGAAGGCCTGCCTGGCCCTGGGCGACCTGGCCGGCGCCAAGCGGGCAGCCGGGCAGGTGCGAGCCCTGATGGAGTCCGGTCGCAGCGCGCCCGGCTGGCCGTCCATGCTGGCCGGGGTGGAAGGGCTCGTCCTCATGGCGGAGGGACGGACGCGCGAGGCGGTGGCCCTGGCCTCCGCGCCGCTGACCGAGCCCGAGTACCCGCTGGCCCGCGTGCACCGCGCGAAGGTGCTTCTCTGGGCGGGACGGCCCGCCGATGCCCTGGCAGAGCTCGACCGGACCTCCTGGGCCGGGCGGCTCGTCCAGGTCGACTGCGTCCACCACTGCCTCGAGGCGGAGGCCCGCGCAGAGCTGGGAAGGCCCGACGCGCACGCCTCCCTGGAGGCGGCCCTCGCGGCTGCCGAGCCGGACGAGCTGTACGGGCCCTTCCTCGGCGTCGGCGAGCGGATGCCCGAGCTGCTCAAGGCCCACCTGCGTCACGGCACGGCGCACCCCGCCGCGGTGACCCAGGTGCTCGGGCGGATCGCCGCCGGGCAGCGTCAGGAGACCACCGGGCGCGGTGAGCAGCTGACCGAGCGCGAGCACGTGATCCTGCGCTATCTCGCCACCAACCTCACCAACGCCGAGATCGCCGAGGCGGAGTACATCTCGCTGCACACCGCCAAGACGCACATCGCGCACATCTACCAGAAGCTGGGCGTCAGCAGCCGGCGTGCCGCCATCCGCAGGGCCGCGGAGCTGGAGCTCTACTGACCGTGGCTGCGGCCGCGGGTCGGCGTCCGCGTCGGCGATCTACTCCCCATGAAGTGACGCGCCACGCCTCCGTCACCGGCATCCTGTCGATGACGCGAAGTCCTTCGCAGGAGAAGGAGGATGCCGATGCAAGCCGTGGTGATCGTGAACGGTGAGGTGGACGAGCGCGACGTCTGGCCCTATGCGACGTGGTGTGACAGCGACGGGATCCGGACGACCTTGACGGTGCGGGTGCACGACAGCCAGGAGCTGGTCGCCGTGCTGGGCAGCCTGACGGCCATGGGACTGGAGGTCACCTCGACCCAGCTGATGGACGAGCCGGGCGGTGGAGGGACGGACCGCGCCGAGGCGGACCCCTGACCGCCGATCTCGCTCGCAGAGTGCGATGCCGGGTTTGTTCGGTGGCGGAAGGCTGATGGCGAAGCGGTCCCCTTGACCGCTACCGCGACGAGTCGCGACAACGAAAGGACTGGCTCACCATGGACTTCTGGAGCTTCTTCTGGCTGCTTGTGTGGTCCTTCTTCTTCGTGGCCTACCTGATCATGCTCTTCCACATCTTCGGCGACCTCTTCCGGGACAAGGACCTCGGTGGGTTCTCGAAGGTGCTGTGGGTGCTGGCGCTCTTCATCGTCCCCCTCCTCTCCGCCCTCATCTACCTCATCGTGCGGGGCCGGGGAATGGCCGAGCGCGAGATGCAGGCCGCTGAGGCCCAGATGGCCGCTCAGGAGAAGTACATCCAACGCGTCGCCGGCGGCTCCTCCGCCTCGACGACCGACCAGCTGTACCAGGCCAAGTCGCTGCTCGACAGCGGCGCCATCTCCCCCGAGGAGTTCTCGCAGATCAAGGCCCGGGCCCTGGCATGAGCCCGGCGCCCGCAGCCGCACTCCGGCCCGCGGACGCCGTGGACCGGGACCGGCTGCTGGCCACCTTCCTCGAGCTGGTGGCGATCGACAGCCCGACCGGCTACGAGCAGCAGATCGGCGAGGTGCTCACAGCCCGCTTCCGCGAGCTGGGGTGCACCACGACGCAGGACGACGTCGGCAACCTCGTCGCCGTGTACCCGGGCACCCGGCCCGGGACGGTCCTGGTGTCGACGCACATGGACACGGCCGGGACCGACCGCGGGATCGTGCCCGTCATCGGTGACGACGGCGTGGTGCGCACCGACGGCACGACGATCCTCGGGGCGGACGACAAGTCGGGCCTGGCCGGGTGCCTCGAGCTCGTCCGGCTGCTGCGGGACCACCCGGACTGGTCCCATCCGACGATCGAGTTCGTGTCGACCGTCGGTGAGGAGCGGGGCCTGGTCGGCTCACGTCACCTCGACGTGAGCCGGCTGCAGGCCACCCACGGGTTCGTCGTCGACACCGCAGGAGTCATGGGCTCGGTGACGTACTGGTCGCCGACCTCGGTGTACCTCACCATCACCGTCCACGGTCGCAAGGCCCACGCTGGGGTCGAGCCGGAGAAAGGTGTCAGCGCCGTCCAGGTGGCCGCGGACGCCATCGCCGGGATGCCCCTGGGGCGCATCGACGAGGAGACCGTCGCCAACATCGGGACGGTGCATGGTGGCGAGGCCCGCAACATCATCCCGGACACCGTCGTGCTCGAGGGCATGGCGCGCAGCCACGACCAGGCCAAGCTCGACCGCCAGCTCGCGGCCATGCGAGGGGCCTGTGAGCGTGCCGCGGAGGCGCGCGGGGCGACGGTGGACGTCGTTGCCGAGGAGATCTACCGGACCTACCGGATCACCGAGGACGCGCAGCCGTACCGCGAGGCGGCACGCGCCATCCGGTCCCTCGGGCTCGAGGTCTCGCCGCGCAAGTCGGGCGGCGGGACCGACGGGAACTTCTTCAACGCCAAAGGAATCCCGTGCGTGGCGCTCCCGACCGGGATGGTCGACGAGCACGCCACGAGCGAGCACATCGCGATCGACGACCTCGTGGTGGCCTGCCAGGTGCTCGTGGCCGTCGTCACCCAGCCCGTCGAGGGAGAGGGACGTCCATGACGAACCAGCGTGTGCGCCGGCTGGCCGCAGCCGCGACCCTCGCCGCCGCCCTCGTGGTGGCGGGCTGCGGTACCGATCTCACCGCGCAGAACCTCTGCGCCAACGCCAAGAGCCTCGCGACCGCCGTCGACGGCCTCAAGGCCCAGAAGCCCGACGGCGGCAGGATCGCCGAGCTGACGACGAAGGTCGACGCCGCCCTGGCGAAGCTCGACCACCTGCAGGCCGTCACTGAGGGGCGCTACGACAGCGCCATCTCGACGTTGCGGGCCAACCTGGAGGGCTTCAAGCAGTCCCTCGCGGCTGCGGGCAAGGGCGCCTTCGCCACCGTCGCCCCCGAGCTCACGGCATCGCTGAAGGACATCAGCGCGGCGTACGCCCAGCTGTCCCAGTCCATCGCCGCCCAGTGCACGTCGGGCTGAGCCCGTCCTCGCTGATCGCAGGAAGGAATCGACATGAGCGTCAGTTTCGTGCTCGAGGCACTCGTCGTGCTCGGGGCGATCATCATGGGAACCCGCGCCGGCGGTGTGGGGGTCGGCCTCTGGGGCGGCCTCGGCGTCTTCGTCCTCGTCTTCGTCTTCCGCGAGCCGCCCGGAGAGCCACCGGCTGCAGCGCTCGCGATCATCCTCGCGGTCGTGACGTCGGCCGCGATGATGCAGGCGGCCGGCGGCATCGACTGGATGGTCTCGGTGGCCGCGGGCGTCATCGAGAAGCGACCGAAGCAGATCACCGTCATCGCCCCACTGACGGCATTCCTCTTCTCCATCGGCGCCGGGACGAGCAACATCATCTACCCGCTGCTGCCGGTCATCTACGACGTGTCGTACAAGAACAACATCCGGCCGGCGCGCCCGCTGACGGTCACCGTGGTGCAGTCCGGGATGGCGCTGGCGGCCTCGCCCGTCTCGGCCGCCATGGCGGCGATGCTGACCCTCACCGACGTCGCGCCCTACAACCTCGGCCTCACCCAGATCCTCGCGATCACCCTCCCGGCGTGCGTCGTCGGCATCGTCGTCACCTCGCTCGTCGTCAACCGGATGTGGAAGGACCTCGACGACGACCCCGAGGTGCAGGCCCGGATCGCGTCCGGAGTGCTCATCGCGCCGCAGCAGGCCGGCGCGGCCGCGTCCGCGTCGTCGCGGCTCACCTACACCAAGGAGGGCCGCAACTCCGCCCTCGCCTTCCTCTTCGGCGTCGTCGCGATCGTCGTGTTCGGGCTCTTCCCGCAGCTGCGGCCGGCCTTCGCCGCCGAGGGCGAGGAAGCCGTTCCCATCGACATGACGACGACCATCGTCATGGTGATGTTCGTCGTCGGCGTGGCGATCCTCTTCCTCGGCAAGCCCGAGGTGAAGACGGTCCCTGACCAGTCGGTGTTCAAGGCCGGCATGATCTCGGCGATCGCCCTCTTCGGGATCGCGTGGCTCACCGCCACCTTCATCTCCGCCCACGAGGACTACATCGTCTCGACGATCGGCGGCTGGGTCACCAGCTGGCAGTTCATCTTCGCCCTCGCCGTCTTCCTCGTCGCCGCCCTGACGACGAGCCAGTCGACGGCGACCCGGACCATCGTGCCCATCGGCCTCGCCGCCGGGCTCCCGGTCGGGGTCGTCACCGGCATGTGGGCAGGCGCCCTGAGCGGCGTCTACACCCTGCCGGCCAACGGCACCCAGATCGCGGCCGCCAACTTCGACCTCACCGGCACGACCAAGCTCGGCACCAAGCTGCTCGACCACAGCTTCTTCGTCCCGATGCTCGTCATGTCGGTCGTGACCATCGCCGTGGGCGCCCTGATCGGCGGCATCTTCTTCTGACACAAGGCAATCCCGCATTGCACCACACCGCAGAGACACCGACCTCGACGCCAAAGGACCGACCATGCACGCACAGGAGATCGCTGCCAGGACCACGGACCTCATGTCCGGTGTCGTCGCGGACCTCGAGACCCTGATCAGGATCCCGTCGGTGGCCTTTCCGGGCTACCCGAGCGAGCCCGTCGAGCAGATGGCGAGCACCACGCTGCAGCTGTTCCGCGATGCCGGCTTCACGGACGCCCGCCTCATGGACGTCCCGTCCGGCTACCCGCCGATCTACGGCGAGATCCCGGGGCCCGAGGGCTCACCCGTCGTCGTGCTGTACGCCCACTACGACGTGCAGCCCGCGCCCCCCGAGCAGGGCTGGACGAGCGACCCGTGGACGCCGACGCGCAAGGAGGACGGACGCGTCTACGGACGTGGCGCGGCCGACGACATCAGCGGGCTCGTCGCGCACCTGGGCACCTTGCGGGTCTTCGACGGGCAGCCGCCGTGCACCGTCAAGCTGATCCTCGAGGGGATGGAGGAGACGGAGAGCAACCTCGAGGCGTTCGTCGAGGCGCACCCGGAGCTGTTCGCCTGCGACCTCTTCGTCATCTGCGACATGGGCAACCTCCGCGTCGGCGAGCCCGCCCTGACGACGGCGCTGCGCGGCGACGTCGCGTGCATCGTCACCGTCCGAACCCTCGAGCACCCCCTGCACTCGGGCGTCTTCGGTGGTCCGGCACCGGACGCCATGATGGCCCTCGCGCGGCTGCTGTCGACGCTGCACGACGACGAGGGCAACGTGACCATCGAGGGCGTCTCGGAGACCGTCTGGGACGGCGCGGACCTCAGCGAGGACGACCTCCGGTCCAGCGCCGACGTGCTCGACGGGGTCGGCCTGACCGGCAGCGGCCCGATCGGTGGCCGGCTCTGGGCTCGCCCGTCGGTCAACGCGATCGGCTTGGACATGACGAGCATCGCGGCGTCGTCCAACGTCCTCATTCCTGAGGCCCGCGCGAAGATCTCCATGCGCATCGTCCCCGGGTCCGAGCCCGCCGCCGAGCTCGACGCCCTGGTGCGGCACCTCGAGTCGCACGCGCCGTGGGGCGCCAAGGTGGAGGTCCAGCGCACCAAGGAGGCGCCGCCGTTCCTGTGCCGCACCGACGGTCCGGGGTACGCCGCCGCCCGGGACGCGCTGAGCGAGGCCTTCGGCCGGCCAGCCGGTGAGGCCGGCTGCGGCGGGTCGATCCCCCTCCTGCGGACGCTCCAGCAGGCGGCACCGGACGCCGAGTTCGTCCTCTGGGGGCCCGAGGACGTCGCCGCATCGCGGATCCACGCCTCCGACGAGAGCGTCGACGTGTCGGAGATCGAGAAGCTCATCGTGACCCAGGCGCTCCTGCTCCAGCGCCTGGCGGACGGCCATGTCGGATAGGAGCGCCCCCGTCGGGACCGGGGGCTCGATCGAGTCCGGCGCCGGCGCGGCCACCGGAGCCGGCGGCGTCCTCGCCGCCACGTGCCTGTCGACGTTCGTCGTCAACGCCAACACCTCGGCCGTGAGCATCCTGCTGCCCGCCATCAGCGCCGACACCGGCACGGACGTGACGACGCTGCAGTGGGCGGTCACCGGGTACTCCCTCGTCGGGGCCGCCGTCATCGTGACGTCGGGCTCGCTCGGCGACGTCTTCGGGCGCAAGCGGGTGTTCCAGCTCGGCCTCGTGCTGTTCGTCGTGTCGTGCGTGCTCATCGCCCTGTCGCACTCCGGCGGTGCCGTCATCGCCGGCCGCTTCGTCCAGGGCGCGGCGGGCGCGACGATCCTCGCCTGCGGCCTGAGCCTCCTGTCCGTGGCGAACACTGGCGAGGCGCAGCTACGGGCCGTCTCGCTCTGGGGCGCGGCAGCGGCCGTCGGTGCCGCAGCCGGCCCGCTCATGGGCGGTGCGCTCGTCACGGTCGCCGGGTGGCAGGGGCTCTTCTGGGTCGACGCGGTGATCGGCGCGGCGTGCATCCTCATCGCGGCGGCCAAGGTGTCCGAGTCACGCGACCTGACGCGTTCGCGGTCCATCGACTACGCCGGCTCCGTCCTCATCGCCCTGGCCCTGGGGCCGGTCATCCTGGCGCTGAGCAAGGGGAGCGCGTGGGGCTGGGTCTCGGCCGCGACCATCGGGTGCCTCGCGGTCGGGGTCGCCTCGGGCATCGGGTTCGTCATGGTGGAGCGCCGCGTCGCCGTGCCGATGCTCGACCTGGCGCTGCTGCGCAACCGGGTCCTCGTCGGCTCGACGATCGCCATCCTCATCGGGGCGGGCACCATCAACGCCCTGATGTACCTGCTCAGCCTCTACTTCCAGGACCCGTCGACACTGGGCCTCACGACACTGCAGGCGGGCCTCGCCACGCTGCCGGCGACGGTCGGTCTCGTGGCCATCGCGGCGGCGGTGCCCCGCCTCACCGCCCGACTCGGCGGCCGGCAGGTGGTCGGCCTCGGGTTCCTGCTCACGGCAGTCGGGTTCGCCGCCATCGGGTTCGTCGACGCCTCGTGGGCCTACCGCGCCTTCCTGCTGCCCCTCGTGGCCGTGGCGGTCGGCATGGGGCTCTCGAACGGGCCGGCCTCCTCGGCGTCGACGGCGTGCGTCCCTGCGAACCAGGTCGGTTCGGCGTCGGGGGTCTCCAACATGGCCCGCTACGTCGGGGCCGCGGTGGCCACGGCGCTCGCCGCCACGATCTACGGCGGGGTCATCGCCGACCGCACGGCGCAGGGCCAGCCGCCGGGGGACGCGCTCGCCTCGGGTCTCGCGGCGGCGTCCTGGGTCATGGCGGTCATCAGCCTCGCGGGCGTGGCGATGGCGGTCGTCATGGGCCGGCACCAGGCCGCACGCGGCACCCTCCAGGACGCGGCCGCCGCGGCGTCGTCCTCCACCTCCCTGACGCTGCCGACCACGGCTTCGGGGCGGGTCACGACCGGTGCCTAGCCGGAGGGGGCGACCTGACCCGCGGGTCGGCGACGGCCCACATCTCAGCCTGCGAGGGGGACGAACCGCCCGGCCGAGAGCGGCAGGGTGGTCTCGCGAGACGGGCGCCCCGGAGACGCAGGTGCCACCTGACGACACCAACTCGCAACCACCGTCGGACGGCCGACCGGCCGCCGGCGCCAGGCAAAGGAGCATGACATGGCTGCTTTCACGGTGTGGAAGTTCGACGACCCGGGCGGCGCCGCACAGGCGGAGTCGGTCCTCGAGGGCTGCCAGACCGACGGGTTCCTCAAGATCATCGACCACGCGGTCGTCACGTGGCCCGTCGGCGAGGACAAGCCCCAGATGTCGCACAGCAACGACGAGAAGTGGCGCGGCACCGGGTGGGGCGCGCTCTGGGGTGTCCTCGTCGGGGCGCTCTTCTTCGTCCCGGTCGTCGGCGGCATCGTCGGTGCGGGGATCGGTGCCATCAGCAAGATCACCGAGGACGCGGGGATCACCAAGGAGCAGCTGGAGACCATCCGGACCGAGGTGACCCCGGGCACCTCCGCCCTCTTCGTCGTCACCGAGGACGGCGACCTGGACCGGGTCGGTGAGCGTTTCCGCGGGATGCACAACACCCTCATCGCCACGAACCTCACCGACGGGGAGCGCGACATGCTCCTCGAGAGCTTCGGCGGGCGCTGAACACGGGCACGCAGACGCGAACGGCCCCCGACCGGTGTCTCGCCGATCGGGGGCCGTCTCGTGCTGGTGGGCGATACTGGGTTTGAACCAGTGACCTCTTCCGTGTCAAGGAAGCGCGCTACCACTGCGCCAATCGCCCTCTGGTGGTGCGCGATCCGGGCTCTGCCGGACCGCCAACGGAAGGGCCCCACGACCGGGGTCGTGAGGCCTCCCTGTTGGAGCGGACGACCGGGCTCGAACCGGCGACCTCAACCTTGGCAAGGTTGCGCTCTACCAACTGAGCTACGTCCGCAGGAGCCACTCTCGCGGCTGCAGGCAGGACACTATCCGAAGGAGCCGCCCAGTGCACAATCGGCCCCGACCCCGGCGGAGGCACTGGGGTGCTAGGGGATTCGGATGTCGGCCACGACCATGTTGTGGTCGGACGGCCGTGCACAGTCGGAGGCGGCCATGACGTTCTCCCAGCGGGGCGCACCCCACACGCCCTTGACCGTGACGACGTCGAGGCGACTCCCCCACCCGCTACCAGGCACCGCGAGCGCGCACGCGAAATGGTTCATCGTCGTGTACCGCGAGTTGACCTGGGTCACCGCTGCCGCAGTGTCGTAGTAGCCGGCGGACACCAGTGCGTCATGGGCGTCGTATCCGCCCTGGTTGTTCTGGTATGTGTTCAGATCGCCGGCCAGGACGACGGGCAGACGGCCGGTGTTGAGCTGGTCGAGCCTCGCCATGACGGCCTTGACCTGCGTGGCACGCAGCCGTTCGTAGGTGCGCTCCGTGGCGTAGGTCGTGCTCTGACGCTGGTCCAGGTGGGCCGACACCACCCAGAACTGGCGTCCGCTCGCACGGTCGGCGAGCAGGGCGTAGGAGGCCCGACGCCGGATCCAGGCGTTGTCGCCGGACAGGGCCGGCAAGAGGATCGTGCACGACGCGGAGTAGCTGTCGGTGGACAGGGGTTTGGTGTCCGAGCGCTCCGGGCAGGAGCTCACGAGCCGATAGCGGCCCGTGTCGTAGAGGATCCGGGCGCCCTGGATGCCCTCCGGCAGCCCCGGGGCCACGAAACGGGTGCTGCGCACGAGGCGGTAACGCGAGCCGCCATGGGCTGCAAGCGAGTCGAGCAGGGACTGGACCTGGTTCAGGCTGCCGACGGTCGTCGGCTGGCTGCTGCCGTCCGCTCGTCCGATGCCGAGCTCCTGGAGGCTGACGACACCGGGGTTGCGGGACAGGATCGTGGTTGCGATGCCCGGGACGCGGGACGTCCAGGGGCGCACTCCGGTCGTTGCCGTCGCGGTGTGCACGTTGTAGGTGGCGACGCGAAGGGACAGTCCGGCCGAGCTGGGCGTGCCCTGCTTGACCGCGACGTTCTGCAGGTACGGCCAGCTACGCGTCGTCGTGCCGGCCGTGGTGTGGTTGATCGCCTTGAACCGGTAGTACAGGTGGTTCGCCGACGAGGCGCCGGCTCCGGCCGACGCGACCTGTGCGGCGGTCAGCGTGACTGACCGACGGCCCGGCGAGATCGTGAAGTAGGTGGGTTGGCGCCCGTGGTCGGGCAGCACGGGGTCACCGACCTTGAACGTGGTCAGACCGGTCTCGATGACGAACGACGTGGTGTTCGCCCCGGATGCCGACCAGCTGAAGGTGACTTGGCCGGCGTACGGCCCAGGCCGGGCGGTGACCGCCGAGATGGCGCCCGGAACGGCCGGTGCCGCCTGGGCCGGGGAGGACGTCGCCATGGCAGGGACGACGATCGCGACGACGGCCACCGCGCGTGCGGTGACGGTCAGGAATTGACGGCGCACGGCGGCTCCTCCGGTTCAGGCCTTGCGCGAAGATTATCCGTTCTGACCGGATTGCCGGGTGCGAATCGGGAACAGCAACGGCCCCCGGACACGATGCGTGTCCGGGGGCCGTCGTCCGGTGGGCGATACTGGGTTTGAACCAGTGACCTCTTCCGTGTCAAGGAAGCGCGCTACCACTGCGCCAATCGCCCTGGGGGTGTTGCTACCCGAGGTGGAGACGGGATTTGAACCCGTGTACGCGGCTTTGCAGGCCGCTGCCTCGCCTCTCGGCCACTCCACCGTGTGAAGGCAAGTACCGATTTGCCTCCGAGCGGACGACCGGGCTCGAACCGGCGACCTCAACCTTGGCAAGGTTGCGCTCTACCAACTGAGCTACGTCCGCGGGAACACCAGCGATGTAACTTCCCCGCCCGGTGCGAGGTAGACATTAGCGGATGGATCTGCGCGACACCAAACCGGTCCCGCGCTCCCCTGCGACGTCCTCCGGAGCGCCGGCGTCCTCCGGGGGTTCGGACGCGTCGGGCACCCGGGTGCGGCGGCTGCGCGCCACCTGGCGCTCCTCGGCGCGCCGGCGGGCGAGCCACTCGGCGAGGCCGGGCGGCCGGTGCTCGGTCAGCTCCACCGGCCACAGGACGCGGGTGGCCGCGTTGAGTCCGGCACCGATGAGGATGGCGAGGGCGAGGAAGTAGAGCCAGATGAGCAGGACGATCGGCGCGCTGAGGGGGCCGTAGATCGTCGAGCCCCCGAGGGACGCCTCGAGCGAGATGCGCACGAGGTAGGAGGCACCGAGCCAGATCGCGAGGGCGAGCAGGGCACCGGGGACGTCGCGCCACCACGGCCCGCGCCGCGGCGTCGCCACGTGGTAGAGGGTCGTCAGGGCCACGACGCTGAAGACGAGGACCGCCGGCCAGTAGAGGTAGCGCAGGAAGCCGAGCGAGTCCGGCAGCCACCCCGACACCAGCTGCGGACCGAGCAGCACGAGCGGCAGCAGGATGATGCCGGCCACCGTACTGACCGTGTAGAGCGCGAGGCTCAGGGCCCGCAGCCGGATGATGCCGCGCACGTCCTTCTGCCCGTACATGATCGAGACGGTGTCGATGAAGACGTTGAGGGCGCGCGAGCCGGACCACAGCGACAGGAGGAAGCCGACCGAGACGAGCTCGGGCCGGCCCCGGCCGAGAACGTCCTGGACGGTCGGTACGAGCAGGTCGCTGATGCTGTCCTCGGTGAGGAAGCGCGCCGCGTACTCGCGGATCGACTCGACGACGGTGTCGACGTTCTCGGGCCCGATCCAGGCACTGACGTAGCCGAGCCCGCCGAAGAGGCCGAGCACGAGCGGGGGCAGGGAGAGGAGCATGAAGAAGGCGGCCTCGGCGGCCAGGCCGGTGACCCGGTAGTCGAGGCAGACGTCGACGGTCCGCACGGTGAGCCGCCCGACGGCCAGGCCGCCGGGTACCCGTCGCAGGGTCGTCCGCACCCGCTCCTTGACCGTCATCGGCACGAGGCTATCCGCAGCGCCGTGCGCGTGAGGAGCGTGACACCGCGCGCTCCGCTCCGGACGCGTCGGGGCGCCCTACGCTCGGGCGATGAGCACGCACGAGGTGACCAACCAGGTGCCGCCCTACGAGGGCCACGACCTCCTCGCGGAGGACCCCGCCCTCGCCGAGGCCGTGCGCCGGTGGGTTCCGGAGGCGGACGTCGAGGGCCCCGACGGGCTGGCCGACCTCGCACGTCGCGCCGGCTCGGCCGAGGCCCTCGAGCACGGCCGTCTCGCCGACACCCACCCGCCGGTCCTGCGCACCCACGATGCACGCGGCAACCGCATCGACGAGGTCGAGTTCCATCCCTCCTGGCATTGGCTGATGGAGCGCGCCGTCGGCACGGGCCTCACGGCCGAGCCGTGGACGCGTCCGGCCGGGTCGGGTGCTCACGCCCGTCGCGCCGCCGGCTTCATGATCTGGTCCCGGGTCGAGGCCGGCCACGGCTGTCCCGTCTCGATGACCTACGCCGCGGGCTCGGCGCTGCGCCACGACCCGACGCTGGCCGAGCGCTGGCTGCCGGCGCTGGCCAGCCGCCGCTACGAGTTCGGCATCCGGCCCGTGACGACCAAGGCCGGGGCGGTCGCCGGGATGGGGATGACCGAGAAGCAGGGCGGCTCGGACGTGCGCGCCAACACGACGCAGGCGGCGCCCGCCCCCGGCGGCCCGCTGCCCGGCGAGACGTACCGTCTGACCGGCCACAAGTGGTTCTGCTCGGCGCCGATGTCGGACGTCTTCCTCGTGCTCGCCCAGGCGCCGGGCGGACTGACGTGCTTCGTCGTGCCGCGCGCCCTCGACGACGGCAGCCGCAACACCTTCGCCCTCCAGCGCCTCAAGGACAAGCTCGGCAACCACTCGAACGCCTCGAGCGAGGTCGAGCTCGACGGCACGTGGGGCAGTCGCCTCGGGGAGGAGGGCCGCGGCGTCCGCACCATCATCGACATGGTCGGCGCGACGCGTCTGGACTGCGTGCTCGGCTCGACGGCGACGACGCGCGACGCCGTGGCCCGCGCCGTGCACCACGCCCGGCACCGCAGCGCCTTCGGGGCGCGGCTGATCGACCAGCCGCTCATGCGCAACGTGCTCGCCGACCTCGCCCTCGAGGCCGAGGCCGCCACCGTCCTCTCGATGCGGCTCGCGCACGCGGTCGACGCCGGCGAGACCGACCTGGCCCGCCTCGGCGTCGCCCTCGGCAAGTTCTGGGTGTGCAAGCGCACGGCGCCGGTCGTCGCCGAGGCCCTCGAGTGCCTGGGCGGCAACGGTTACGTCGAGGAGAACGGCCTGGCCCGCCTCTACCGCGAGGCGCCCCTCAACTCCATCTGGGAGGGCTCGGGCAACGTCAACGCGCTCGACGTCGTCCGGGCGCTCGACCGCGAGCCAGCGAGCCTCGAGGCGCTCGAGAAGGAGCTGCACCGGGTCCGCGGCCGCATCCGCGAGCTCGACCTGCTCGTCGACTCCGCGGTGGGGCGGGCCCGCTCGCTCGACCCCGGGACCGCGGCGGCGGCCTTCGAGGCCCGGTCGGTCGTCGAGGGCCTGGCGCTCGCGCTGCGGGCAGTCCTCGTCGTCGAGCACTCCCCCGCCGCCGTGGCCGACGCGTTCGTCGCGAGCCGCGTCGCCAGTGGGCGTGGGGCACGGGGAACCGTCTTCGGCACGCTCGGCGCCGACCTCGCCGGGTCTGCCGGCGCGGTGCTCGACCGCGCCGGCTGACGGCTAGCTCTCGGAGAGGCGGCGCTTCTCGACCTCGACGTCGAAGTCGGCCTCGGGCCACTGCAGGTGCATCTCGCGCAGCGCCTCGAGGAGCAGCTGCTGGATGGCGAGGCGCGCGTACCACTTGCGGTCGGCCGGCACGACGTACCACGGCGACCCGACGGTGGAGCACTTGGTGAGGGCCGCCTGGTAGGCCTCCATGTAGTCGAGCCAGCGGCTGCGCTCGTCGACGTCGCCGGGGTTGTACTTCCAGTGCTTGTCGGGCCGGTCGAGGCGCTCCTGCAGCCGGGCGAGCTGCTCGTCCTTGGAGAGGTGGAGCATCACCTTGACGACCTGCGTGCCGGACCGCTCGACCTCGCGCTCGAAGGCGTTGATCTGGGCGTACCGCTTGCGCCAGACCTCCGGCGGCACCAGCTCGTGCACCCGGACGACGAGGACGTCCTCGTAGTGTGAGCGGTCGAAGACGCCGAGCTGTCCCGGGCCGGGCAGGGCCCGCTCGATCCGCCAGAGGAAGTCGTGCTTCTTCTCCTCGTCGCTCGGCGCCTTGAACGCGGTCGCCTTGACGCCCTCGGGGTTGACCGACACGACATGGCGCATGATCCCGCCCTTGCCCGAGGTGTCCATGCCCTGCACGACGAGCAGCAGCGAGCGGCGCGAGCCGGCCGTCGACTCGGCCCACAGCCGCTCGAGCAGGTCACCGAGCTCGGCCTCGCCGGCGGCGAGTGCCGCCTCGCCCGCGACCTTGTCGCCGTCGAAGGCCGGTGTCGATCCTGGGTCGAGGTCGGCGAGCACGAACCCCTTGCCAACCCGCAGCGCGTCGGCGAAGCCGTTGAGGACGGCTCCCTCGCCGACCGCGTCGGCGGTGGCCTCGGCGACCTTCCGGGCCTTCTTCTCGGCTTTCTTGCGGCCCTTGTCGGACCCCTTCTTCGACCCCTTCTTGCCCATGGTCGTCATCCTGCCCGACGCGCGGTCGCCGCAGGGGCGAGGCGAGGCACGCATCGTGGCCGCGGCCGACGAGGCCGAGTGGCCATACTGGCCGCATGCGCCTCCTCGTGCCCGGCCAGTCCGGCCTCGACCCGTTCACCGAGCTCGACGCCGACGGCCTGGCGGCGGCCTACCGGCCCCCGGCCGACACGTGGCTGCGGGCCAACATGGTCACGACGATCGACGGCGCTGCCACGGGTCCCGACGGGCGGTCCGGCTCGATCAACACCGACGCCGACCACGTGGTGTTCGAGCTGCTCCGGGCGCTGAGCCACGGCGTCGTCGTGGGGGCGGGCACCGTCCGCGCCGAGGGCTACCCCGCCCTCGCGGTCGACGCGTCGCTGACGGCGCTGCGCGCCCAGGAGGGTCTCCCCGAGGCGCTGCCTCTCGTCGTCGTCAGCAACTCGGGGCAGGTGCCGGACTCGGTGCGCCCGTTCACCGACGGCTCGGTGCTGCTCGCGGTGCCGGCCGGCTCGGACGGTCTCGGTGCGGCCCGAGAGGCCTTGGGTGCCGACAACGTGCTCGTGCACGGCACCGACCGCGTCGACCTCGCCTCCCTCGTCGCCGACCTCCACGCCCGGGGCTGGACCCGGCTGCACAGCGAGGGCGGCCCCGGCCTGCTCGGCAGCCTGCTCGCGGCAGGGCTCGTCGACGAGCTGTGCTTCACCGTGACGCCCGCGGTCGTCGCAGGCGAGGCGCGGCGACCCGTCTCCGGTCCCGCGCTCGACGTCGACCTCGACCTCGAGGTGCTCGTCGAGCAGGACGCCACCCTGCTCGGTCGCTGGCTCGTGCGGCGCTGAGCCTCAGCGCCCGACGCGTCGGGGCGGCGGACCGAGGCCGCCGACGAACTCCCCGACGACCCGCTCCCACCGCTCGACGTCGTGGTTCCACTCGCGGCAGTGACGAGCCACCTGCCACCGCTCGAACCGGACGAGGTCGGGCCGTCGCGCCGCGAGCGCGACCGCGGGCCCGATCGGGACGAAGTCGTCGCCGTCGGAGTGGATGACGAGCATCGGCACCCGCAGCTCGTCGGCGCGGGCCACCCAGTCGGTGCGGGCCACGTCGATGGGCTCGCGGACACCGACCAGGCGGCGGCTGCGCGCGGATCCCATGAGGTCGGTGGCCACCCGCACGAGCGGTCCGGGCAGACGGTGCAACCTCCCGTGGTGGCGCAGCACCACGCCCCAGTCGAGCACCGCCGAGTCGAGGGCCACCCCGACGACACGGTCGGCGAGCGGCGAGCGGTCCAGGGCCTGCAGCACGACCGCCCCGCCCATCGACCAGCCGAACAGGAGCAGCCGGCGCGCGCCGTGGGACACGGCGTGGGCCATGGCCGCCTCGACGTCGCGCCACTCCGAGAGCCCGAGGTTGTACCGGCCGTCCGGGCCCCGCGGGGCGTCGCGATCGTTGCGGTAGGACGTGACGAGGCAGGTCCAGCCCGCCTCGCGCAGCACCGGCACGGCTCGCAGCGTCTCCTCCCGGCGAGCACCGCGTCCGTGGACGAGCACGGCCCAGTCGCGCCCGCGCCGGCGCCCCCGCGACGCGGCGCCATCGGGGCGCACGACCCAGCCGGGCAGCGGGCCGACGTCCGAGAGCACCGAGACGTCCTCGTCGGGCAGCCCGAGGCTGACGCGCGGCCGGTCCCAGTAGTAGTACTGGTTCCACCGGGCCGGGCCGGGCGTGAGCCGGCCCCGGTCGACCGACAGCAGCCGTCGGGTCACCGACGCGTCGTCGGCCGCGACGATCTCCCCGACGCGGGCGTGGCCGAGGCCGCCGTCGAGCCACAGCCCGTAGCGGCCGGGCACGACCGGGTCGGGCGCCGCGGCGAACAGCACCGTGTGCTCGTCGCACTCGAGGACGACGACGTCGTCGGGCTGCAGCTCGTCCGGGGTCAGGACGCGGCGGGCGAAGTAGGCGGCGGCCGCCACCGACCCGGCGGCGGCCCCGACGGCGGTGCCGGCCCCCGCCGCGGCCGCGGCGAGGAGCGGACGCGGGACCCTCTGGCGCTGCTCCACGGGCCCCATGGTGGCAAAGCCTGCCCCGCGCGTCCCAGCAGCACCACTTTCCGGCGGTTCTCGTATCAAAACGGGCGAACCGGAGCTCGGTAGGAGCAGGGAGCCTCGGGCGGACGCCTCCACCGGCCGGACCCGACCGCTCCCGGGTCCACCACCAGGACCGTCGCCGGCAGGGGACGACGACCTTCGGGGTCGTGACGTCGCGCCAGCCGCCTCCGGGGCCGCGCCGGGAAGCACCGGCGCCGGCCACCCGCCCAACCCTCGCGTCCCACGAAAGGGGACCACCGTGCTCAACGGAATGCGCCGCGGCGCACTCTCGATCATCGCAACCGGAGCCCTCGTCGCCGTCCCGACCGTCGCGTCAGGCGCCGGCGTCACGCCGGCCACCTACGACGACTCGCTCGACCCGGGCCAGACCGTCCACGTGACCAAGACCGTCACCACACCGGAGATCCCGCCCAAGCCCGACATCGTCCTCGTCGTCGACGAGACCGGCAGCATGGGCTCGGCCATCGCCAACGTGAAGTCGGAGATGAGCTCGATCGTCACGAGCGTGCAGGGGGCGCAGCCGCTCGCGCAGTTCGCGGTGTCCTCCTACCGCGACGTCAGCGACGGGGCGCAGCTCTTCCAGGTCGAGACCGGGCTCACCGGCGACCAGACGACCGCGCAGAACGCCATCGACAGCCTCTCCGCGGGCGGCGGCGGCGATCTGCAGGAGGGTCAGCTGAACGCTCTCTGGGAGGTCGGCTCGGGCGGCAACGCCATCGCCTACCGTCCCGGCTCGACGCGCATCGTCGTCTGGTTCGGCGACGCGAGCGGCCACGACCCGAGCAACGGTCACACCGAGGCGGACGCCCTCGCCTCCCTGCAGGGCGTGTCGGCCCAGGTCATCGCGATCAACGTCAGCTCGGGGTCCGGCGACGGGCTCGACGCCACGGGCCAGGCCACGCGCATCACGTCCGCCACCTCGGGCACGTTCTTCCCGAGCGTCGCCCCCGGCGGCGTGGCCTCGGCCATCCTCGCCGGGCTCGGCAACCTGCCTGCGGAGGTCACGGCGAACGCGTCGTGCGACCCCGGCCTGTCGGTGGCGTACTCGCCGTCGCTGCCGCAGACCGTGACGAGCGGCACCGACCTCGTCCTCGACGAGGCGATCACCGTGGCGGCCGACGCGCCGCAGGGCTCGACCCTGACGTGCACGACGACGTTCCTCGTCAACGGCACCGACGCCGGACCGGACTTCGTCCAGACCGTCCGCATCGCCGTCAACGACGTGACCCCGCCGACGGCCGCCTGCGGGCCGGGCGTCAACCCGGCGGGCAAGACGCCGCCCGGGTACGCGTCAGCCGGCTTCTACCGGCTGCTCGCGAGCGACAACCTGCCCGGGGTGTCGGTGACCGTGTCCGACACGGCCTCCTCGGCCTCGTTCGGCCCGTACGCGCCCGGCACGGCGATCAAGCTGACGCAGGCGCCGGGGGCCACCCCCTCGGCCGTGCCCGGATCGGGCGCCGTCGACTGGCACGTGACGGTCAGGGGCGACCTGCTCGTCACCGCCACCGACGCCGCGGGCAACACCGCCACGGCCACGTGTTCAGTCCCGCCGAAGCAGAAGTGACGGACCAGGGCTGAGCCGAGCGGCCCGGGCGTGCGCAACCGGCACGCCCGGGCCGTTCCCTGCCGGGACCCCCGCCGAGACCCTCGCCGGGCACAAATGCGGGTGCCGCGGCGTTGCCCGGTCATGAGCGACCAGAGCACCTCCCGCCAGCCGTACGCCGTCCAGCGCACCGACGCGGAGTGGCGTGACGCCCTCTCCCCCGCCGAGTACCAGGTGCTGCGCGAAGCCGGCACCGAGCGCGCCTTCACCGGTGAGTACACCGACACCAAGACCCAGGGCGTCTACTCGTGCCGGGCATGCGGGGCCGAGCTGTTCCGCAGCGACACGAAGTTCGAGTCGCACTGCGGGTGGCCGTCCTTCTACGCCCCGCTCGCCGGCGACAGCGTCGAGTACATCGAGGACGTCAGCTTCGGCATGAAGCGCGTCGAGGTGCGCTGCGCCACGTGCGGCTCGCACCTCGGGCACGTGTTCGAGGGTGAGGGCTACGACACCCCGACCGACCAGCGCTACTGCATCAACTCGATCTCGCTGCGACTCGAGCCCGCCGGTGACGGATCCACCGGCACCGACGCGTCGCCGGGCGCCGGAGGGCCCACGCCGTAGGTTGGGGTCATGGCCGGGGACGACGACCTGCGCATCGGCAGCCAGGAGCGCGAGGAGGCCCTCAGCGCTCTGGCGGCGCACCACGAGGCCGGGCGCCTCGACGCGTTCGAGTACGAGGACCGGCGCGGGCGGGCCACCGACGCCGTCACCCGCAGCGACCTCAAGGCCCTGTTCACCGACCTGCCCGAGCCTCGTCCGACGTTCGACAGCGTGACGGGGGCGGCCGGCGCGATCACGCCGGCCGGGCGGCCGACGACGTCGCTCGGCGAACGCATCGGCCGGACCCTCGTAGTCCTGTCGCCGTTCGTCGCGCTCCTGGTGTTCGCGCGCACGGGCGAGTGGTTCGTGTTCCTGTTCATCCCGATGGCGGCCGGCCTCGGGAGGCTGTTCCGGGGCGACTGACCTCGGACCCGACCGGCCCGACCCACCCCGGCCGAGGCGTGCGCCTCAGCGCAGGTTGGCGACGAGCTGCGCGGGCTCGATCCGTGGCCCGGTGAAGAACGGGACCTCCTCGCGCACGTGCAGCCGGGCGCGGGACGCACGCAGCTCGCGCATGAGGTCGACGATGCGGTGGAGCTCGTCGGCCTCGAAGGCGAGGAGCCACTCGTAGTCGCCGAGCGCGAACGAGGCGATGGTGTTGGCGCGCACGTCGGGGTAGTCGCGCGCCATCTGGCCGTGCTCGCGCAGCAGGTCGCGCCGCTCGGAGTCCTCGAGCAGGTACCACTCGTAGGAGCGCACGAACGGGTAGACGCAGAGGTACTGGCGCGTCTCCTCCTCGGCCATGAACGCCGGGATGTGGCTCTTGTTGAACTCGGCCGGGCGGTGCAGGGCCGCCGAGCTCCAGACCGGCTCGAGGTGCTGGCCGAGCTCGGTGCGCAGCAGCCGGTGGTAGGCCGACTGCAGCTGCTCGATCGACTCGGCGTGCCACCAGACCATGAGGTCGGCGTCGCCGCGCAGGCCGGCGACGTCGTACAGGCCCCGGACCACGACGCCCTCGGTGGCGATCTCGGCGAGGAAGCCCCCGAGCTCGGCGAGCATGGCATCACGGTCGTCGCCGAGCGGCGTGGCCGACGCGAACACCGACCACATGCTGTAGCGGATCGTGTCGTTGATCTCCCGCATCCGGGACGGGGTCAGGCGCTCGCTCATGGCCTCATCATCCCAAGGCGCCCGCGGGGTCCGGCCACCGGGTCAGGACCGCGCGGGCGGCCGCGCGCCCCGAGCCGATGCAGGCCGGGATGCCGACCCCGTCGTAGGCGGCACCGCAGACGGCGACCCCCGGGGGCAGACGGCGAGCCGCCCCGACGCGAGCCATGTGACCGACGGCGTACTGCGGCAGACCGCCGCCCCAGCGCTGCACGTGGACCGCACTCGGGTCGGGCAGGCCGTCGCCGAGCACACGGTGCAGGTCGGCGACCGCCGTGGCCACGAGGTCGTCGTCGGAGCGCTGCAGCGTCGCCTCGTCGCGGTGCCTGCCGAGCGAGGCGCGCAGGAACGTCCGGTCCGGGTGCGCGCGCGCCAGCCAGGGCCACTTGACGGTGCTGAACGTCGAGGCCTTGATCGACAGGGGCTCGGTCGGCGGCACGAGGAAGCCGCTGCCCTCGAGCACCGAGGGGGGCGGTCCGTCGAGGCAGAGGGTGACGATCGCCATCGACGCGTACTCGATGCCGGCCAGGGCCGCGGCGGCGTCGGGGGCCACGTCGGCGAGCAGGCGCGCGGTGGGCCGGGCGGGGGTCGCGAGGACGACGGCGTCGAACCGCTCGTCCACCTCCGCCGTCGTGGGGCCGGTCGTGATGACCCAGCCGGCGCCGTCGGCGCGCAGCCGGCGCACCACCGCGCCTGTCCGCAGCCGCACGCCGGCGTCCACGAGCGCGTCGGCCAACGCCGCAGGGAGCGTGCCGAGGCCGCCCTCGAGGGTGGCGAAGACCGGTCGCCCGGCCGATGTCACGGCGGCCGAGGCGGCCTCCCGTGCGACCTCGAGGAGGGAGCGTCCCTCGCGCGCGGCCCTGGCCAGCGCCGGGACCGCCGCCTCCGCGGAGATCGCGCGGGCGTGGCCGGCGTACACCCCGGCCAGGAGGGGTTCGACGAGGCGGTCGGTGACGGCCGGGCCGAGGCGCGCGTCGACGAGGTCGCCGACGGAGATGTCGGCACCGCCGGAGGGGACGGGGTGCTCGGCCCGCACCCGCGCGACCTCGGCGTCGGACAGCAGCCCGTGCAGGGAGTCGGGGTCGGAGGGAACGCCCATGAGGGTGCCCTTGGGCAGTGGCCGGCGCCGGCCGCCCGCGACGACCGAGGCCCCGACGGCGGCCGGGTGGGCCAGGCGGCCCGAGAGGCCCAGCTCCTCGACGAGGGCGAGCGCCTCGGGTCGGCGGGCGAGCACCGACTCGGCGCCGACGTCGACGGCGATCCCCCCGACGTCGGCCAGGCGCAGCTTGCCTCCCACCCGGTCGGTCGACTCGAGCACCGTGACGTCGAGGTCGCCGGCCGCTCGAGCCAGCTCCCACGCGGCCGCGAGCCCGCTGATCCCGCCACCGACGACCGCCACGCTCCTGCGCCCCATGCGCCCACTGTCGCACTCCGTACCTCGGCCGCGAGCGCGGGGGCGGGGCCGGGGTCCACCGGGCGCGAATGTGAGGATGGGGAGATGACCGCGCAGGCCGCCCCGGAGACCTACGGTGCCGCCGAGCTGTCCGGTCTGGTCGGCGTCGCGGCACGCGTCATCGCCGCGCTGGGTGAGGTCGGCGTCGGCGTGCTCACCCTCGTCGAGACGGTCGTGCCCCCGATCCCGAGTGAGGTCGTGCTGCCGCTCGCCGGGTTCATCGCCCGGCAGGGCGAGCTCAACCTGTTCCTGCTGCTCGTCGCGAGCACGCTCGGCGCGTACGCCGGTGCGCTCGTCCTCTACCTGCTCGCGGCCCGCCTGGGCCCGGACCGCGCCATCGACCTGCTCGCCCGGCTGCCGCTCGTCGACCGCGAGGACTTCCTCCGCGCCACCCAGTGGTTCATGGCGCACGGACGGCGCTCGGTGCTCTTCGGGCGTCTCGTCCCGGGGGTGCGGAGCCTCGTCTCCCTGCCCGCCGGGGCGGTGCGGATGCCGCTCGGCCGGTTCAGCCTCATGACCGTCCTCGGGAGCGCCGTGTGGAACGGCACGCTCATCGGACTGGGCTGGGCGCTCGGGTCCCGCTACGAGCTCGTCGAGGAGTACTCGGGCCTGCTCGACTGGGTCGTCCTGTCGGCCGCCGCCGGCCTGCTCGGGTGGCTCGTGGTCCGGCACGTGCGTCGCAGCCGCGTCGCCACCGTCGACCGCGACGACGCCTGAGCCGCAGAGCCGCCCGCAACGTTCGGGGGTGCGTCCGTGTCTACCGGTCAGGACGTCGCCGCGGATGTGGCCGGAAGGGCCACCGGTCCGGGCGACCCGTCGGAAGGCTCGCCATGGACCCGTTCGCCCGCCTGCGCCCCCTCGTCGACCGCGTCCCGGCCGCTCGACGACGGTGGGTCGCCGCCGCACTCGTCGCCGTCGCGGTGCTCGCCCTCGCCGTGCCGGTCGGACTGACCGTCCTCGGCCGCGGTGCCACGTCGAGCACGTCGGCGCGCGGCTCGTTCGGCTCCGACACCGGCTCCGGCAGCGCGGGCCTGCCCCAGGCCCCCGGTGAGGGCAAGGGGCTGGCCCGGGGCGCGTCCACGGGGTCCGGTGCATCGTCGGGCACCAACGGCTCGAGCGGGTCGAACGGCGCCGGAGCCACGGGGTCGTCGGTGCTCGACGCGCTGCCCACCGATCTCGGGGTCCGGCTCGCACGGACGGCGTGGCTCGGCGTCAAGGTCGGGGACCTCGCCACCGCGAGCGCCCGGGCGCGGGTGGCCACGTCGGAGGCGGGCGGCGTCGTGACCTTCGAGAACGTCGTCACGGCCACCGACCCGACCGGCCTCTACGGGCCGCCGGACCGCGTCCCCTCCCCCGGCTCGACCGGTTCCGGCACCTCGTCCGAGAACTCCCTCGCGGCGCAGCCGGTCGGCGTCGACGAGGCCCGCATGGTGCTGAGCATCCCGGCCGACAAGCTCGACGGCGTCCTGACCGACCTGTCCGGCCTCGGCTCGGTGTCCTACCGCTCGTCGCAGAGCGAGGACGTCACCGAGACCTATGCCGATGCCCAGGCGCGGGTGCAGCCGGCCCGCGACAGCATCACCCGCGTGCGGGCCCTGCTCGCCAAGGCGACCGACCTCCAGCAGGTCGTCCTGCTCGAGAGCGAGCTGAGCCGGCGCCAGGCCGACCTCGACTCGCTCGTGCGGCGCCTGGCCGACCTCGAGCGTCGCACGACGTACAGCGACGTCACGTTGACGATGTGGACCGCGGCGACGACACCGGTCGTGGCCGCCACCGGTGACGACGTCACCTCACGGCTGCGCGGCGCGTGGGAGGGCCTGCTCACCTCGGCCACCGTCATCGTCACCGGCCTCGCGGCGCTGCTGCCGTGGATCGTCGTCATCGGCCTCGGCGCGCTCGTCGTGCTCCGGCTCCGTCGCCGCCGCACCGCCGGCTCCCCGCTGCCGGCCCTCGCGACGGCGGGGACGGCGTCCCCGGCCGGGTCGGTGGGAAGGTCGTCGACGACCGCGACCGGCGGCGTCGGGGGCCAGGGCACGCCGAACCCGGCGGGCCCCCCCGGCGGGGCGCCGGCACCCGCGTCCGACGACTGAGGCGCGTGCGGCCGCTGACCGGCGTCGGGACGGACGCGCGTCAGCGGCCGACGCGTCGACGCACGAGCGCCGCGACGTCGCGGACCTCGCGGACGTGCAGCACGTGGGCCACGCCGACGTAGACGGCCGTGAAGACCACGCCGACCAGGCCGATCTCGACGGCGTTGGCGATCATCCGGCCGATGGCCGTCGTGCCCTCGCCCTCGGCGGCGTACACGCGGATCGGCGCGAGGACGTTGTGGGTGCCCAAGGCGAGCAGGCCCGCCACGAGCGCGGCGACCCCGACGCGGGCCGCGGTGTCCATGACCGCCGCCCCGCCGAGCGGTCCGACGCGGGTGCGGCAGGCCCGCAGGCCGTAGGCGCAGCTGACGACGTTGCCGAGGGTCTGCCCGAACGCCATGACCGCCACGGCGTACTGCGGCGGCACGAGGAACGTGACGCCGAGTGCGAGCATGCTCGTGCCGGTGAGCAGCACCTGCATGACGAACGTCGGGCGTCCGTCCTCGAGGGCGAAGAGGGTGCGGTAGCAGAGCAGGTCGATGCCGAAGGGCACGATCCCGAGGATCATGACGACGAGGGTGATGGCCGCGGTCTCGACCGAGCCGAGGTTGAGGCCGGGGTTGAGCAGGGCGATGATCGGCTCGGCCTCGACCATGACGAACGCCATGACCGCGACGTTGACGACGAGCGGCAGGGCGATGCCGGTGCGGATGTCGTCGCGCATCCGTTCGACGCGGCCGCCCGCGGCGGCAGCCGACAGACGCGGGAAGAGCGCGGTGATGATCGAGACGGTCACGAACGCGTGCGGCAGCATGAAGATCGTGAAGGCGATGCCGTACACGGCCGGGCCACCGACCGGGACGTTCCCGGGCACCCGCGCCACGGCGTGGTTGAGCGCGCCCTGGCTGACGAAGAAGCCGAGCTGTGACACGACGAGGCCGACGAAGGCCCAGACGGCGAGGCGGCTGACCCCGCCGAGACCGGCGCCGCGGATCCCCCACCGCGGCCGGTAGCGGAACCCGGTTCCGCGCAGCGCCGGGACGAGCGACAGCGCCTGCACGACGACCGAGATCGTGGCCGATCCCGCGAAGAGCCAGATCATGCCCGGCGTCCACTGCTCCGGGGTGCGCGGGAAGGGCTGGCCGTTGTGGAACTGGCGCGGCGCCGGGTACATGACGATGAACACGACGAGGCCGGTGACGGCGACGATGTTGGCCATGAACGGCGCCCACGCGAAGGCGCCGAACTTGCCCCGTGCGTTGAGGATCTGACCGAGCAGGGCGAAGAGGCCGTAGAAGAAGATCTGCGGCAGCGTGATGTAGGAGAAGGCGAGCGCGAGCTGCTTGACGCTCGGCTCGCTGGTGCCGGCGAGCATCCACACGAAGAGGCCGGCCCCGGCCGTCACGAGGACGGTGATGACCGCCATGCCGACGAGGGCGAGGGTGATGACGCGGTCGGTGAACTCCTGCCCACCGTCGGGCAGGCGCATGGCGCGCGAGAGCGACGGGATGAGGACGGCGTTGAGGATGCCGCCGGCCGCGAGCATGTAGAGGACGTTGGGCAGCGTGTTGGCCAGCGAGAACGCGTCTCCGGCGAGGCTGGCGCCGATGATCGCGGTGATGAGGGCGGCCCGGACCGTGCCGAGGACGCGCGAGGCGATCGAGCCGCCGAACATCGTCAGGCTCGAGCGCGCGACCGACGGGGCCGACTCCGGCTCGAGGCCGGGCGCGGCGTCGCGAGGTGCTTCCGGTGCGGGCGCCGTCATCGGCGGCTCGAGTGCTCGTGGACGAGCTCGGTGACCCGCGTCAGCACGTCGGGGTCGGTGTTCGGCGGGACGCCGTGGCCGAGGTTGAAGACGTGGCCAGGCGCGTGGCGACCCTCGTCGACGATCTCGCGGACGCGTCGCTCCAGGGCCTCCCACGGGGCGAAGAGCAGCGCCGGGTCGAGGTTGCCCTGGACGGCGTAGCGGGGCCCCAGCCGCTCGACGGCGTCGGTGAGCGAGACGCGGTAGTCGACGCCGACGACGTCGGCGCCGGCCTCGCCCATGAGCGTCAGCAGCTCTCCGGTGCCGACGCCGAAGTGGATGCGGGGCACGTCGAGGTCGGCGACGGCCCCGAGCGCAACGGCGGAGTGCGGCATCGCCCGGGCCTTGTAGTCGGCGCGCGAGAGGGCGCCGGCCCATGAGTCGAACAGCTGGACGGCGCTGGCGCCGGCCTGCACCTGCACACTCAGGAACTCACCGGAGATCTGGGCGAGCCGCGCGCACAGGGCGTCCCACAGCTGCGGGTCGCCGTGCATGAGGGCCTTGGTCTTCTCGTGGTTCTTCGAGGGCCCGCCCTCGACGAGGTAGGACGCGAGGGTGAACGGGGCACCGGCGAAGCCGATGAGCGGCGTCTCGCCGAGCTCGGCCACGAGCAGGCGTACGGCCTCCGTGACGTAGGGGACGTGGTCGGCGGTCAGCGGCACGAGCTGGTCGAGGTCGGCGTGCGATCGGATCGGGCGGGCCACGACCGGACCGACGCCGGGCACGATGTCGAGGTCGACGCCGATGGCCTTGAGCGGCACGACGATGTCGCTGAAGAAGATGGCGGCGTCGACGCCGTGGCGGCGCACGGGCTGGAGCGTGATCTCGGTGACGAGCTCGGGGCGCATGCACGACTCGAGCATCGGCACGCCCTCGCGGACGGCGCGGTACTCGGGCAGCGATCGCCCGGCCTGGCGCATGAACCACACCGGGGTGCGCCCGACCGGCTCGCGGCGCGCGGCTCGCACGAGGTCGCTCTGTCGCGTGGCAGCAGGGGCATACGTCGGCACCGGTCAATCCTGCCATGTGCACGGCGGTGCCCCGGCCCGCCACGACGGGCGCGGTGGTGACAGGAGTGACGCCTGCGCAGACTGTGCCGACCTGCCCGGAACGCCCCGGCGTGCCCTGAGACAGATCCGGGGCTCCCGGCTTACCCTCATCTGGTGCACACGAGAACGTTGCCGGGAGGCCACGGGGCGGTTTTTGCGAGGACGCTGACCGCCCTGCGCGACGTCCGGCTGCGTTCGGAGGTGCGCCTCACGGAGGTGCCGGCCCCGACGCGCATCGCGCCCTATGCAGCCGCGTTGACCGCCGACGTCATCGACGTCGCCGACCCCGAGGAGGACCTCGCCACCGGTCGGTTCGTCCTCCTGCACGACCCCGCGGCCCCCGACACGTGGGACGGCCAGTGGCGCGTCGTGACGTTCGCCCGGGCCGAGCTCGAGCCCGAGCTCGCCGGTGACCCGATGCTCGGAGCGGTCGGGTGGTCGTGGCTCAGCGACTCCCTCGCTGGGCGTGGACTGGCGTGGACCGCCGAGGCCGGCACCGTGACGAGGGTCGTCAGCGAGAGCTTCGGCGGCCTGGCCGACCGCGAGGCGAGCGTCGAGATGGAGATCCGGGCGTCGTGGACGCCGACCGCCGGTGACGTCGTCGAGCACCTGCGCGCCTGGGCGGACATGCTCTGCACCATCGCGGGCATCCCGCCGCTTCCCGACGGCGTCGTCCCCCTGCCGGGGCAGCGCCGGTGACGGCGCACGCCGAGCACACCGGCACCGAACCGGCGTCCGACCTCGCTCCCGCGGCGACGACGAACGAGCCGGCGGCCACCGCTGCGGCCACGTCCACCGACACCATCGAACCGACGCCGCTGCTGCACCCGCGCGACGGCGTGCCCGACGTCGTCACCGACGAGCGCACCCTCGTACGCGCGGCGGAAGCCATCGCCGGCGGCACCGGCCCGATCGGGATGGACGCCGAGCGCGCGTCCGGCTACCGGTACGGCCAGCGCGCCTACCTCGTCCAGCTACGACGCCAGGGCGCCGGCACCTGGCTCGTCGACCCCGTCGCCTGCCCCGACCTCTCCCCGCTGCAGGAGGCCATCGGCGAGGCCGAGTGGATCCTGCACGCAGCCACCCAGGACCTCCCGTGCCTCACCGAGGTCGGGTTGCGTCCGCACGCGCTCTTCGACACCGAGCTCGGCGGTCGTCTCGCCGGCCTGCCGCGCGTCGGCCTCGGCGCCATGGTCGAGCACTACCTCGGCCTCCAGCTCGCCAAGGAGCACTCTGCGGTCGACTGGTCCACCCGACCGCTGCCCGAGCCGTGGCTGCGCTACGCCGCCCTCGACGTCGAGGTGCTCGCCGACCTGCGCGACGCGGTGGCCGCCGACCTCGACGGTCAGGGCAAGGGAGCCTGGGCCACCGAGGAGTTCGAGAGCCTGCTGTCCTTCACCGGACCCGAGCCGCGCGTCGACCCGTGGCGGCGCACGTCGGGAATGCACCGGGTGCGCGGGCGGCGCGGCGTGGCCGTGGTGCGCGAGCTCTGGTTCTGGCGCGACGCCGTGGCCCAGCAGCGTGACGTCTCCCCCGGGCGGGTCCTGCCCGACGCCGCCATCAGCGAGATCGCGGTGGCCAACGCCCGTGCCACGACCCCGCCCCGCTCGGTCGGGTCGTCCGACCCGCGCCTGGCCCGCTCGATCCGCCGCAACCAGGAGGCGATCATCGAGGCCGTGGCCCGCGCGCTCGCGCTGCCCGAGGACGACCTCCCGCCACTGACCCTGCCGCCCACCGGTCCCCCGCCGCCCAAGGCGTGGGCCGACCGCGACCCCGTCGCAGCCGGACGCCTGGCCCGGGCGCGCGAGCTGCTGACCGCCGTGTCAGGCGAGCTGGCGATTCCCGTCGAGAACCTGCTGACCCCCGACCTGCTGCGTCGCTTCCTCTGGGAGGGCCCGGCTGCGCCGTCCACGAACGAGATCGCGGATGCCCTCGAGTCGATGGGGGCGCGACACTGGCAGACCCGCATCGCCGCCCCCCTCGTGGCCGTGGCATGCACGGAGCACCCACGGTGAGGTGGCTCACGCCCGCCGGCACGGACGGGAAAGTTACCCGGCAGTAGGATCGAGGGAGCGGCTTCACGCCGCCCACCCCTGTCCACGACCGAGGAGGCCTCGTGCCCCGTCAGCTCCAGGAGGTCGTCTTCGTCGACGGCGTGCGAACGCCGTTCGGCAAGGCCGGTGAGAAGGGCATGTACGCCCACACCCGTGCCGACGACCTCGTCATCAAGTGCGTCCGCGAGCTCCTGCGCCGCAACCCCGACCTGCCCAAGGACCGCGTCGAGGAGGTCGCCATCGCGGCCACGACGCAGATCGGCGACCAGGGCCTGACGCTCGGGCGCACCGCGGCGCTGCTCGCGGGCCTGCCGAACACGACGCCCGGCTACTCGGTCGACCGGATGTGCGCCGGCGCCATGACCGCCGTGACGAACACCGCCTCCTCGATCGCCTTCGGCGCCTACGACGTCGCGATCGCCGGCGGCGTCGAGCACATGGGGCGCCACCCGATGGGCGAGGGCGTCGACCCGAACCCGCGGATCATCGCCGAGAAGATCGTCAACCCCGACGCGCTCGTCATGGGCAAGACGGCCGAGAACCTCCACGACCGCTTCCCGCAGCTGACGAAGGAGCGGGCCGACGCGTTCGCCGTCGCCAGCCAGGACAAGCTCGCCGCCGCGTACGCCGACGGGCGCATCCAGCGCGACCTCGTCAGCGTCGCGGTCCGCGACGGTGACGACGCGTGGGGCCTGGCCACGACCGACGAGCCACCGCGGCCCGGCACCACCGTCGAGGACCTCGCCGCCCTCAAGACGCCGTTCCGCCCGCACGGCAACGTCACCGCGGGCAACGCCGCCGGCCTCAACGACGGCGCCACGGCGTGCCTGCTCGCCTCGGAGGCCGCGGCGTCCGAGCTCGGGCTGCCCGTCCGGATGCGTCTCGTGTCCTACAGCTTCGTCGGCGTCGAGCCGGAGGTCATGGGCGTCGGCCCCGTGCCCGCCACGGAGAAGGCCCTCTCCAAGGCGGGGCTGGACATCGAGGACATCGGCCTCTTCGAGCTCAACGAGGCGTTCGCCGTGCAGGTGCTCGCGTTCCTCGACCACTTCGGCATCGCCGACGACGACCCGCGCGTCAACGAGTACGGCGGCGCCATCGCCACGGGCCACCCGCTGGCCAGCTCCGGCGTGCGCCTCATGACGCAGCTCGCCCGCCACTTCGAGGCCCACCCGGAGGTGCGGTACGGCCTCACCGCGATGTGCATCGGCATCGGCATGGGCGGCGCGGTGATCTGGGAGAACCCGCACCACACCGACTACGTGCCCGCCAGCACCCAGGAGGAGGTCGCGTGACCACCACGACCGACAAGCCCACAACCGACAAGGCGAGTGCCGCAACGGGGTTCGCCGGCGAGGTCGTGACGCACGCCAAGGTGCGCGACGTCGAGCTGCCCGCCGGAGGCGGCACCCTGGCGCTCATCACGCTCGACAACGGCTTCGACCACACCAAGCCGAACAGCTTCGGCCCGCAGGGCGTCGCCGAGCTGACGGCCGCCATCGCCCGGCTGCGCGAGCGCGAGGAGGCCGGCGAGATCGTCGCCGCCGGCGTCACCGGCAAGCCGTTCGTCTTCGCCGTCGGTGCCGACCTCACCGGCATCCCGCACGTCCGCGACCGCGAGCAGGCCCTCGAGATCGCCCGCGCCGGTCACGCCGCCTTCTCGGCGTTCTCCGACCTGCCCGTGCCGACCTTCGCCTTCGTCAACGGCGCGGCCATGGGCGGGGGTGTCGAGCTCGCCCTGTCGGCGACGTACCGCACCCTGAGCGCCGGCGTGCCGGCCGTGGCCCTGCCGGAGGTCTTCCTCGGCCTCGTCCCGGGCTGGGGCGGCTGCTGGATGCTGCCGAACCTCGTCGGCATCGAGAAGGCCCTGACCGTCGTCATCGAGAACCCCCTGAGCCAGAACCGGATGCTCAAGGGCGTCGACGCGTACCGGCTCGGTCTCGCGGACGCCCTCTTCGAGCCGGCCGACTTCCTGGAGGAGTCGCTGGCGTGGGCCTCGGCCGTCGTGCGTGGCGAGGTCGTCGTGCAGCGCCCGGAGGTGGACCGCGACGAGCAGCGCTGGGAGGGCGCGATCGCCAAGGCCCGCGCCACCGCCGACGTCAAGACCGGGCGCCAGGCCCGCAGCCCGTACGCGGCGCTCGACCTGCTCTCGGCGGCGCGCACCGCCACCCGCGAGCAGGGCTTCGCCGCCGAGGACGAGGCCCTCGCCGACCTCGTCATGAGCGACGAGCTGCGCGCCGGGCTCTACGCGTTCGACCTCGTGCAGCGTCGGGCCAAGCGCCCGGCGGGCGCACCGGACAAGGCGCTCGCGCGCCCGGTGACGAAGGTCGGTGTCGTCGGTGCGGGCCTCATGGCCAGCCAGCTGGCCCTGCTGTTCGTCCAGCGGCTCCAGGTGCCGGTCGTGCTCACCGACGTCGACGAGGCCCGGGTGGCCAAGGGCGTCGGCTACGTGCACGCCGAGCTCGACAAGCTCGCTGCGAAGGGCCGGCTGAACCCGGACCGCCTCAACCGCTACAAGGCGCTCGTCACCGGGGCTGCGGACAAGGCCGGCTTCGCCGACGCGGACCTCGTCATCGAGGCGGTCTTCGAGGAGATGGGCGTCAAGCAGCAGGTCTTCGCCGAGGTCGAGGCCGTCGTGTCGCCCGAGTGCGTCCTCGCGACGAACACCTCGAGCCTGTCGATCGCCGAGATGGCCTCGCGGCTCGATCACCCGGAACGCGTCATCGGGCTGCACTTCTTCAACCCGGTCGCCGTCATGCCCCTGCTCGAGGTGATCCCCGGCGAGGCCACCGACGAGGCGACGCTCGCCACCGGCTTCGCCGTGGGCAAGGCGCTGCGCAAGACGTGCGTCCTCGCCGCGGACCGCCCCTCGTTCATCGTCAACCGGCTCCTGGGCCGGTTCATGGGCGAGGCGGCGCGGGTGCTCGACGCGGGCACCCCGATCGAGGTCGTCGACCGTGCCTTCGCGGGACTAGCGCCGATGCCGCCGTTCGTCCTCATCGGGCTCGTCGGGCCGGCGATCGCGCTGCACAACGGCGAGACCCTGGTGCGCGCGTTCCCGGACCGCTTCTACGCCTCGCCGACGCTGCAGCGCGTCGTCGCCGCGGGCAAGCCGGGGTTCTACGACCTCAGCTCGGGGCGACCCGTCCTCGACCCGGAGGTCGCCGAGCTCGTGGAGAAGCCGGCCGAGCCCGTCGTCCTCGACGCCGCGCAGGTGCGCGAGCGGGTCCTCACGGTCCTCGCCGACGAGGCCCGTCGGATGCTCGACGAGGGCGTGGCCCAGTCCCCCATGGACCTCGACCTCGCGATGATCACCGGCGCCGGGTTCCAGTTCTGGAACGGCGGCATCACCCCGCTGCTGGACCGCACCGGCGTCGCCGAGCGCGTCACCGGCACGCGGTTCCTGCCGCCTGGCGCGGCCGACGCCCCGCGCTGACGCCCATCCGCGCACCTGACGACGCCTGCCGCCGGACCTCCCGGCGCCAGGCGTCGTTCAGTCGAGCAGGTGTGCCGTGAGCCCGCGCTCGACGAAGCGGGTGAACTCCTCGGGGGTCCAGCCACCCTGGGTCACGAGTCGGTCGTAGAAGGTGGTGTAGAGCATGAGGACGTCGCGCGCCTGTCCCGGCGTGACGTCCGACCGCAGGTGGCCATTGGCGACGAGGTAGGCCGCGTTGTGCTCCATGCGGGCAGCGCGCTCGTTCTCGATCGTCGCGTACAGCGCCGCGGCCTCGGGGTCGACGGCGGCTGCGGCCTCGACAAGGCGGTGGACGGGGTCGGCGAGCGCCCCCACCTCGGCGGCAAGGCGCGCCCAGTTGCGCACGATGGCCCTGCCGTCCGCGGCAGACCGGGAGCCGGCGTCGCTGCGGCGTTCTGCGTGCACGGGCCCGGGCCCCGCGAGCGACCGGTGCCAGACCGCCTCGAGCAGCCCACCCTTGGACCCGAACCACTTGTACACGCTCTCGACGGACACCCCGGCCTCCGCCGCGACCCCGGACATCGTCGTCGCCGTGAAGCCGTCGGCGAGGAACCGGTGTCGGGCCGCCGAGACCACGGCGGACCGGCGTTCGGCGGAGCGCGCACGCCGCCCGGACGCGTCGTAACGACGGCGCGGCCCCTCGGCGGAGGAACCCTTGACGATGCTCGGCACGGGGAGGATCCTTCTTATCGGATACAGCGCACTGTATCGAATTGAGGGCATGACGACATGAACACCGACTCCGCTTCCCTGGACGTCCTCGACCGTCTCGTCACCGCGGTGAACGACCACGACCTCGACCGGCTCGTCAGCTGCTTCGCCGAGGACTACCGGCTGACCGACCCCGTCCATCCGGCCCGCTCGTTCGAGGGGGCGACCCAGGTACGCAGGAACTGGTCGACGATGTTCGCGGCGGTGCCCGACATCCACCTCGAGGTCCAGGACCGCGTCGTCACCGACACCGGGTTCTGGCTCGAGGCGACACAGGCGGGAACGCGCCACGACGGCGTCGACATCACGACCCGGACGGTGTTCATCGCGCGGGTCGAGGGCGGGCAGATCCGCAGCGCCCGCATGTACGCCGCACCGGTCGAGGAGGGCGGACCCGGCATCGACGCCGTCTTCGCCGCCATGGCCGGCCTCTCCCCGACGCCTCCGGCGCGGACCGGCAGCAGCGTCCCCTCCCAGGGGGTGCCGTCATGATCACCGTGGTGGGTGGCAGCGGCCGGCTGGGCCGGCTCGTGTGCGCCCAGCTGGTGGCGGACGGCCGGGCGGTACGGGTGGTCGGCCGGAGCACACCGGCAACGCCGGTTCCCGGCACCGAGTTCGTCGCCGCGGACGTCCGCGCCCCGGAGTCGCTGCCGTCCGCCCTGGCCGGCTCGCGGGTCGTCGTCTCGGCCGTGCACGGCATGGACCCGAACGCCGGGGAGTCGCCCGCGGGGGTGGACCGCGACGGCAATCGCGCCCTCATCACCGCCGCCAGGGCCCTGGGAGCCGAGATCGTGCTCGTCTCCATCATCGGCGCCCGACCCGACCACCCGATCGAGCTGTTCCGGATGAAGGCCGCTGCCGAGGGCTGGCTGCGCGAGGGCCCGGGCACCGGCGCCCCCGACTGGACCATCGTCCGCGCGTCCGCCTTCGCCGAGATGTGGCTCGAGCTCTTCCGCACGACCGCGGGCGCCTCGGGCGTCCCGCGCGTCCTGGGGAGGGGCCGCAACCCGGTGAACTTCGTGTCGGTCGACGACGTGGCGGCAGCCGTGGCGCGGGCCTGCATCGATCCCGCCCTTCGAGGACGCGTCGTCGAGGTGGCCGGCGAGAACCTCAGCGAGACCGAGCTCGCGGCACTCGTGACGCCGGCCGGGCACCACCCCGGCCACGTGCCGACCGCCGCGGTCTGGGCCATCGGGACCGTCCTGCGCCCCTTCCGTCCGGGTCTGGCACGCGTGGCGCGGCAGACCCTCACCATGGAGCACGTCCCGCTCGTGGCCGACCCCGGGCCCGGCCACGCCGAGCACCCGTGGCTTCCGCAGACGCCGATCGCGGAGACGCTGACGCACTGAGCCATGGACGGGCCTGCCCGTCCCGGGGTATACCATTCGCCCCGATTTCACGTCTGGCCCCGTCAGGCGCGGCGAGCCTGTGTGCATCTATCTCATATATGAGTTAGAGTCGCCGCTCGTGACCCAGACCTACCTGACCCGGATCGGCGGACTCATCCGCGACGCCCGACGCCACAAGGGGATGACACAGTCCGAGCTCGCCGAGCTCCTCGGCACCTCGCAGAGCGCCGTCGCGCGTATCGAGCAGGGCCGCCAGAACCTCAGCCTGGACACCCTCGCCAAGATCGGTGACGCCCTCGACTCCGAGTTCGTCTCCCTCGGCCACTCCGGACCGCAGCACCTGCGTATCGTCGGCGGCCAGAAGCTGTCCGGCGAGATCGACGTCAAGACGAGCAAGAACGCCGCGGTCGCGCTCCTGTGCGCCTCCCTGCTCAACCGCGGCCGCACGACGCTGCGCAACCTCGCCCGCATCGAGGAGGTCAACCGCATCCTCGAGGTGCTCTCCTCGATCGGCGTGCGCACCCGCTGGCTGCCCGACAGCAACGACCTCGAGATCGTGCCGCCCGCCCGTCTCGACCTCGACGGCATCGACGTCGCGGCCGCCCGCCGCACCCGCACCGTCATCATGTTCCTCGGCCCGCTGCTGCACGAGTACGAGGGCTTCCGCCTGCCCTACGCCGGCGGCTGCGACCTCGGCACCCGCACCGTCGAGCCGCACCTGAGCGCCCTGCGCCAGTTCGGGCTCGAGGTCACCGCGACCCACGGCTTCTACGAGGCCCGCAGCGACCGCTCGGTCAACCCGGGCCGCGCCATCGTGCTCACCGAGCGTGGCGACACCGTCACCGAGAACGTCCTCATGGCCGCAGCGCGGTACGAGGGCCAGACGATCATCCGCAACGCCTCGTCGAACTACATGGTCCAGGACCTCTGCTTCTTCCTCGAGAAGCTCGGCGTGCGCATCGAGGGCATCGGGACGACGACGCTCACGGTCCACGGCCGCACGGCCATCGACGTCGACGTCGAATACTCGCCGAGCGAGGACCCGATCGAGGCGATGAGCCTCATCGCGGCGGCGGTCGTCACCGACTCGTCGATCACGATCCGCCGCGTGCCGATCGAGTTCATCGAGATCGAGCTGGCGACGCTCGAGGGCATGGGGATGAAGTACAACCTCACGTCCGAGTACGTCTCGGCCAACGGCAAGACGCGACTCGTCGACCTCACGACGATCCCCGGGCCGCTCAAGGCGCCGACCGACAAGATCCACCCGATGCCGTTCCCCGGCCTCAACATCGACAACCTGCCCTTCTTCGCGCTCATCGGAGCGGTCGCCGAGGGCAGCACGATGATCCACGACTGGGTCTACGAGAACCGCGCCATCTACCTCACCGAGCTGACCAAGGTCGGCGGCCGCGTCCAGCTGCTCGACCCGCACCGCGTCATCGTCGAGGGCCCGACGCGCTGGCGTGCGGCCGAGGTCGTGTGCCCGCCGGCGCTGCGTCCGGGCGTCGTCATCCTGCTCGCGATGCTGGCCGCTCCGGGCACGTCGGTGCTGCGCAACGTCTACGTCATCAACCGGGGCTACGAGGACCTCGCCGAGCGCCTCAACCGCCTCGGCGCGACGATCGAGGTCTTCCGCGACATCTGAGACGACACGCGCAGCCCGGGCCCGAGAGACGCCCGGGCTGCGTTGTCGTCACCTCCTCCATCTGGCGGGAGGCCAGGGCTGCAAGCCCGACGTGCCCGTGATCGTTGCGTGTTCATGCAGTGCGCAGGCAGACAACCGACCCCGCACACCCTGCGTAGTGACGAAGCACCGGCCGCAGCGGTGAGATTTCCGGACCATTTGACCGTTTTGCACGCATTTCCGGGCGACATGCATCGGGACGTCGAAAATCACACCCCCGAAACCAGCAAATCGACGGGAATGCGCATTCCGTGAATTGGCCCCAGCCTGTCGGACGAGCGCGCTACATTTCCGTTCGCCCGCTGCTGCCCAGCGCGGGACATGATCTCGCCCGGGCGCCAGCTACCGGCCACGGCGAGCCGTACAGGGGGTTTTCATGGGCGTACGCCGCCGAGCCGTCATCGCTGCTGCCGTCACCTTCGGTCTCATGCTGCCGCCAGGCTCTCAGGCCTTCGCCAGCGCAGGCACCGACCCATCCGAGTCCAAGCAGGAGCAGCTCGCCGAGCTGCACGCACGGCCGACACCGGGCCAGCCGCACTCCCACCGAGTTGGCACAGGGCGCCTGAGCGCCCTTGCGGTGCAAGGGGACTCAGGCAAGGTGGTCCTCTCCGTCAAGCTGCGTGGCGGATCCCGTGCCGGTACGTCCCTGGCCGACGTCGCCCGGTCGGCGAAGGCGCAGGGCGGAGTCCAGCGCCGCGCGCTGCGTCAGCTGGGCACCCTCTCCCTCGAGGTGCCCAAGGGTGCGGCCTCAGGTCTCGCGGCGCAGCTGCGGAAGCGCTCCGACGTCACGCGCGTCGACGTCGTCGGGCGCAAGAACTTCACGTTCGTGCCCAACGACGAGAGATACGCCGCGAGCGCGCCCTACCTCGACGCAGTCAACGCCCCCACCGCATGGGACGTCCAGCGAGGGGATGCGGCCGTACGGATCGCGGTCATCGACAGCGGCGTCGACCTCACCCACCCCGACCTCGCCGGCCGGGTCACCGACACGTACAACGCCGTCGACTCCAGCACGGACGTCGTCGACGAGGTCGGGCACGGCACCTTCGTCGCCGGGGTCGCCGCAGCCACGGCGGACAACGCCATCGGCATCGCCGGCGCGTCGATGGGCGCGAGCGTCATGGCCGTCAAGGTGGCCGACCCCGCCGGGCAGGTCTGGTCGGACGCCGAGGCCGCCGGCATCATCTGGGCCGCGGATCACGGCGCCAACGTCATCAACCTGAGCCTGTCCAGCACCAGCCCCGACCAGGTCGAGTCCGACGCCGTCGCCTACGCCGTGGGCAAGGGCGTCCTGGTCGTCGCGGCCGCCGGCAACGACGGCGGGACCACGGCGCACTACCCCGCGGCCTACCCACAGGTCGTCGCGGTCGGTGCGACCGACGCCGCTGGCCAGCGGGCACCGTTCTCCCAGTACGGGTCGTGGCTGACCGTCGCAGCGCCCGGCACCACGATCACCAGCACGTCGCCGGTGGCCGGCAGCACGTTCTTCCAGCCGGAGTACGACACCGCAGGCGGCACGTCGTTCTCCGCACCGCTCGTCGCGGCCGAAGCCGCTCTGCTGTGGTCCCGAAGCCCAGGCGCCACCGCTGCCGAGGTCCGCGCCGCCATCATCGCGTCCGCCCATGGGTACGCGGGTCTGGGCCTCGGAGCCGGCCAGGTGGACTTCCGGGCCGCCATGGACGCCCTGCGGCCGGACTCGACGCCGGCCCTGACACAGCCGACCGACGGGGCGAGCGTCTCGGGCGCGGTCACGGTGACCGCGGCCACGACCGCACCCAAGATTCGCTTCTACGTCGACGGCTCGCCGCTGGGCGTTCCAGTGGCCACCGACCCCAGCACCGGCACCGCCAGGACCAGCTGGTCCACGTGGGGCTCGGCCAACGGCGCTCATACGCTTCGCGCTGTCGATTGCAGCCTCAAGGACCTGTGCGCCCGCAACGGCGCTGTGGCAGGCGTCAACGTCACCAACGCGGTCCCGGTCATCACCTCGCCGCGGGCGTCTCAGCTAGTTTCGGGCTCTGCCACGTTCACCGCCACGGCCCCCGGTGGCGCGGTCGGCTTCGTCATCGACGGCGTGCGGCGCGGCCTCGACACCAGCGCTCCGTACGCGTTCACCTACCCGGTCAGCGCCCTGACCGACGGGAACCACACCGTCACCGCGGTCAGCTGCTCGGCGGCCGGTGCGTGCTCGGGGCCAGTCTCCGCGTCCGTGACGTTCCGCAACCAGTCGCTGCACCCGAGGTTCACCGCCGCCGGTCCAAGCGTGTTCAGCCCGAACGGTGACGGCCGGTACGACACGACGAAGCTGACCTACTACCTTCCCGATACCGAAGCGGTGAAGTACCAGGTGCGCAACGCCGCCGGCACCGTGATCCGGGGACCCGCAAGCCTCGGGACCCTGGGCGTCGGCACCCGGTCCTTCGTCTGGAACGGCCTGACCAACAGCCGAGCCCGTGCCACGAGTGGCACGTACCGCGTCGAGCTCGTCACGACCCGGGCGACGACCTCAGGCACCTTGCGCGGCGCCGCGGCCATCAACGTCCGGGTCGACCAGGTCGCTCCCACGATGAGCTCCATCACAGGCAGCGGCACCGGCTTCTATCCCTACCCGGACACGTACAAGGACACGTTCTCCCCCGCCCTCACCCTCAGCGAGGCAGCGACCGTCACCCTGACCGTGCGCACGAGCGGGGGTGGCCTCGTCCGGACCGTCACGGGCAGCCGTGCCGCCGGCCGCACGAGCATCACCTGGAACGGCCGGAACAACGCGGGATCCCTCGTGGGTGCCGGCACGTATTACTGGACGCTCACCGCACAGGACCGCGCCGGCAACCGGCGCGCCGCCGCGAGGTACTCGGTCGTCGTCAGCAGCAAGCGACTCGTGACCAAGACCGCGACCCTGAACAAGAGGGGCTCGCAGTTCACGTCCGCCGGTGGCAGCGACGACTCCTGCTCGTGGGCCAGCCTGTCCTCGTCCGACTTCCGCCCCTACGGGCTGTGGCTGGCCAACACGTGCGACGCGTACTACGGCCTTGAGATCGCGGGCGGTGTCTATCGGTTCACCCTGCCGTCTGCGGTGAGGTACAGCTCGCTGAAGCTGCAGAGCTACGGCAACTCATTGGCGACGTCGAAGCTCGCAGCGGGGTTCACCAAGTGGGGCACCGACAACTACGCATTCACCCCGGAGATCTACACGAGCACCTCGACCGCATGGCGCACCCTCGGCTCGGTCTCACCGACCGGCGTTGTCAGCTCCTCCAGGGTCGTCGAGACGACCGTGTTCGTCCCCAACCGCTACTACAAGAACGACTACGACATCAGCTACGTCCGCCTCGTCATCACCTACAAGGTCCTGGCCTGAGCCTTGGCCACCTGCCGTATGCCTGCTCCCGGCCGACGGGAGCAGGCACACGGCAGGGCAAGAGGTCCCACCCACGTATGTGGCGGGGCCTGCTGAACACTCAGGACGCGAAGGCACAGGGGGAGCTGATGGGCGGAGCGGGTACGTCATCACGGGTACGGGCGCGGCGGCTGCGCTGGCCACTGGTCGCATCGGCCGGTGTCGCGATGCTCGCCGGTTGCGGCAGCACCGTTGCGCCACAGGCGTCGACCCCGGGGAGGACCACTGTCGTCGGCGTGTTCGCGGCCGACCCGAGCCCGGGCACGGACACACCGACCGTGTGGCTGCCCGACGACTTTCGGGTGGAGCGTCGGACCTGGGGCGGGATGTGCCCGGGCGGCCCGTGCGGAAGCAGGTTCGTGGTCACCGCCTCCGGCGCGTGGGTCCTCACCTCCGAGGGGCGCACCACGACCGGCACGCTGCCCCGCGACCAGGTCATCGCCCTCACCTACGCGGTACGCATCACCCGGCTCGGGCGCGCGCGACCGGCGCGCCAGACTGCGCGGCGAACCGCGACGGCACGTCAGTGGCCTATGCGTGGACCTTCGCCGGCGCATCGGGGTCGGCCTCCTCCTGCGAGCACCCGCTCAACCTCAACGACTCCCTGCCGGTCGAGGTGGAACGCGTCGCGCAGTCGGTCATCCCCTGACGCGCCGGACGAGCACCCCTCCGAGCGCGCCGACCACCACGGCGATGAACGCGGTCGTCGTCGGGGTCGCCGGCCCGAACGCGGTGGCCGTCGAGGTGAGTGAGAGCCGGAACACCTCGAGGCCGTCGTGTGCGAGCTCGGCCAGCTCGGCGCTGCGGACCGGCGTTCCGCGCAGCGACTCCAGCACGTACCGGGTCGCGGTCAGCACCGAAGGCGTCAGGACGAGCAGCACGAGGGCCAGCACCCAGCCGACCAGCCGCCAGATCGGGCGCATCCCGAGCACGGCGAGCAGGACGCCGACCCCGACGCCCGTGAGAACCGCGAGCGTGGTCGGTAGCCAGGTCAGGGGCTGCGGACGCGACGGGTCCGCGAGCGCCACGATGACGAGCTGGCCCAGCCAGTCGGCCCCGACCACGACGAGCGGCGTCGCCGCCACCGTCCGCAGGACCGGTCCGCCCAGCGAGGCCCCGAGCCCGAGCAGCAGGCCGAGCAGCGAGCCGGCCACCGTGAGCGCGACGAAGGCGAGGCGCACCGTGTCGGCCGTGCGTCCCGAGCCGCCGAGGTCGGGATCCGGCCCGAGCGTCTGGGCCACGGCCCACGAGGTCGCGGCGGCGGCACCCAACGTCGCCAGCAGTGCGAGCTGCCACCGGCGCCGGAGACGGTCCCGGCTCCACCACGGCGCGGAGCCGGCGAGGGCGCCGGCGACCACGGTGACGAGCAGCAGCGTCATGAGCTGCTGGTGCTGGAAGGGCAGCAGGGCGCTGCGCAGGTCGTTGCGCGGGTTCCACGGCGTGCCGAAGGTGTGGGTGCTCGAGCGCGCGACGATCCACGGGAGCAGGCCGGCGAACCAACCCCCCAGTGCCAGCAGTGGCACGGCCCAGACCCACGAGCGCGGCGACGCGCCGGACCGGCGGTGCGGCGGCGGAGCCACCCCGTCGCGACCCCCGACCTCGCGGACCGCGGTGTCCTGCTGCCCGGCGGTTCGTCCGTCCGTGTCGTGCCCTGCGCCGTCTCCGCGCCCTGCGCCGTCTCCGTCGTCCGCCCATGCCGGACGCGGCACTCCTGATGTCGACGTCACCGTCGAACCTCCCCTGTCGTGACCGCGGCCGGTCGGCCGCGGGTGCATGACGTCGACACCACCAGACCGCGGTGCGCGCGTCAACGCGAACGAGCCACGGGAGAGGTGTCGTTCTCGTGACGGTTGTGCGAGGGGACGAGCGCGCTCGGAGTGGCATCGCCGCACGTGTGTGATCGCACACCGGATGGGCCGTTTTGTGTCCGCGGCCCACACAGGTGCCCCCGGGGGCCGTCCCTAGTCTTCCCGCATGGCCGACGCCCGCAACGACGCACGCGACGCCGCCCCGGACTCCCCCGCGCGGGTCCCCACGGCGGCCAACGAACCCATCGACCTCACCGGGCGCACGGCCCTCGTGACCGGAGCCGCGAGCGGCATCGGGGCGAGCATCGCCCGCGCGCTGGCGGCAGCCGGTGCCAAGGTGCACGCGGTCGACCGCGACGCCGAGGGCCTCGCCTCGCTCGACGGCGTCGAGGGCGTCATGCCGGTGACGGCCGACCTCGCCGACCTCGACGGGCTCGCAGCGCTGCCCACCGACGTCGACATCCTCGTCAACAACGCCGGCATCCAGCACGTCAGCCCGATCGAGGAGTTCCCGCTCGAGCGGTTCAACCTCATCCTCGACCTCATGCTCGTCTCCCCCTTCCGCCTGATCCGGCAGTCGCTGCCGCACATGTACGACCGGGGCTGGGGCCGCGTCGTCAACGTGTCGAGCGTCCACGGGCTGCGCGCCAGCGCCTTCAAGTCGGCCTACGTCACGGCCAAGCACGGCCTCGAGGGCCTCTCGAAGGTCGTCGCCCTCGAGGGCGGACCGCGTGGCGTCACCTCGACGTGCATCAACCCCGCTTACGTGCGGACGCCCTTGGTGGAGAAGCAGATCGCCGACCAGGCCCGTACCCACGGGATCCCCGAGGCGGAGGTCGTCGAGAAGGTCATGCTCGAGCCGGTCGCGGTCAAGCGGCTCGTCGAGCCCGATGAGGTCGCAGCCCTCGCCCTGTTCCTCTGCGGGCCCGCGTCGGCGTCGGTCAACGGCACGTCCTTCTCGATGGACGGCGGTTGGACGGCGCACTGAGCGCCGCGGCGCCGCGTCGACCTAGGATCTGGCCGTGGTGACCCGCAGCGAGACGATGACCGTCGACCAGGTGATGCGCCTGCTCGAGCTGCTCGCCGCCGACGCCTCGGTGGCCGAGGTGGCGGCCGCCGACGCTCCTGCCGAGGCGCGCGACCTCGCCCTGCGGATCACGAGCGCCCGTGAGGTGCACCAGCACCGCGAGGCGGGCCTGGCCGCCCTTCTCGACACCGCCCGCGAGCTCGCGACCGAGAGCGACCCCGGGTCGGTCCTCGACGCCATCGTGAGGCGGGCCCGCCGGCTCGTCGGCACCGACCTCGCCTACCTGACCCTCTACGACCCCGAGGCCGGCGACACCTTCATGCGCGCGACCGACGGGTCGGTGTCGGCGGCCTTCCAGTCGGTGCGCCTGGCGCTCGGTGCCGGTCTCGGCGGGCTCGTCGCCTCGACGCACAAGCCGTACTGGACCGCCGACTACTGGTCCGACGAGCGGTTCCGGCACACGTCCGCCATCGACGGTGCCGTCGGCGAGGAGGGGATCATCGCCATCTGCGGCACTCCCCTCATCGTCGAGTCGCACTTCGTCGGCGTGCTCTTCGCCGCCAACCGGTCCTCGCGCCCGTTCACCCGCGAGGAGGTCGCGCTCCTCGGCAACCTCGCGACGCTCGCCGCGGTCACCCTCGTGCAGACGCGCGCCCTGGCCGACGCCGAGAATGCCCTGGCCCAGCTGTCCGAGGCGCACGAGACGGTGCGCCAGTACGCCGAGGGCATCGAGCGGGCCGCCGCTGCCCACGACCGGTTCGCCTCGCTCGTGCTCGGCGGTGGCGGCGTCGACGACGTGGCCCGGGCGTTGTGCGACCTCCTCGGCGGCTGGGCCGTTCTCGTCGACGAGGACGGCACCCGCATCGGCACCGCCGGCCCGGCACCCGACCCGGGCTCCGGACGCGTCGGGCTCCTCGAGGACCTCCTGTCGAGCGTGCCCGGGCAGGGCTCCGGTCGTCTCCTCGAGCGCGAGGGCATGTACGTCCTGCCGATCACCGCGGCGCGCGAACGGCTCGGCACCCTGGTCATCGGCGGCATCGACCGGCTGCGCGAGTCCGAGCAGCGCACGGTGGAGCGCGCCGGGGTCGTCACGGCCCTCGTCCTGCTCTTCGAGCGGCAGGCCGCCGACGCTCGCCAGTCCGCCCGCAACCGACTCGTGTCCGATCTCGTCAGCGCCCGCGGCAGCCGCGAGGAGCGCCTCCAGCTGGCGCGCACAGCCGGCCTGGACCCGAACCGGCCCTTCTGCGTGCTCGTGCTGCGCGGCGAGGACCCGCACGGCCATCGCGCCCTGCTCCTCTCCGCCAGCGCAGCCACCGACGAGGTGGCGCTCGTCGGCTCGCACGACGGCGACGTCGTGGCCCTCGTCCCGGGCACCGACGCCGACGGCCTGGCCCGTGCGGTGGCGGCCCGGATCGGCCGGCGCACCTGCGTCACCGTGGCCGGCGTCGGCCCGGTCGAGGGGGTCGACGGCGTGCCCACCGCGCACGAGGAGGGCGCCCGCACCGTCGGGGCGCTCATCGCGCTCGGGCACAAGGGCAAGGGTGCCGCCGCCACCCAGCTCGGCTTCGCCGGGCTCATCGTCGGCTCGGCGCCGGACGTCGACGACTACGTGCGGCGGCTCCTCGGCCCCGTCATCGAGTACGACGACCGCCGCGGCACCGACCTCGTCGGCACCCTGGCGGCCTACTTCTCGGCCGGGGGCAGTCCGCGTCACGCCGCCGGCACGTTGCACGTCCACGTCAACACCGTGTCACAACGGCTCGAGCGGATCTCGGCCCTGCTCGGTGCCACGTGGCAGCAGCCCGACCACGCCCTGGAGCTGCAGCTGGCCCTTCGCCTCCGGGCCCTCCAGTCCCCCGCCTGACGCCGACCGCCGCCTCCGCGCCGGTCGAGGTGTCCCGCCGCGGTCTGGCGCGCAGGAATACCTCGACCGGACGGGGACGTATGCGGTTGGAGGTGCTCCGTCGCGGTCAGGCGCGAGGGATCACCTCGACCCGGCAGCAGGGGCCGCCAGAAGACGGTCGACGGCGTCGACGACGGCCCCGACGCCGGTCTCGCCGAGGATGACGTCGTAGTGGTTGGCGTCGACCGAGGTGGTGTGCACCGACGCCGGCACGTCGAGGGCGGCCAGGCGCTGCTCGTCGTAGATCCCCTGCGGCTCGTCGAGCAGGCCGCGGCGGGCCCAGACGAGCTCGAGGGGGACGCCACGCGCGGCAGCGGTGCGGACGGCGGCGTGCGTCTCCGGGTCGGCGAGCACGTCGGCGCCGTCGGCCCGCACCGCGTCGAGGACGCACGTGCTGTGCCACGAGCCCGGCGCGTCGGGATCCTCCACGAGGTCGTGCTCGATGTAGGCGCGCGCCGCGTCGCCCCCGGGCCCCTCGAGCACCGGGCCGAGTGCCGGGTGCTTCTTCCAGAAGTCGAGGTACTCGCCCGGGCCGCCGAAGCGCATCCGGAGCCGGTCCATGGCAGGGCCGATGACGGCCTGCAAGGCCGCGTCGATGTCCACCGAGGCGTCGACGGGGAAGGCGAGGCCGCCGTCGACGAGGACGGCGCCGGCGAACCGGTCGGGGTGGCGGGCCACGGCCAGGGCGCTGATGAAGGCGCCCATCGAGTGGCCGACGAGCACGGGCGCCGCCCCGAAGACCGACGCGGTCTGCACGAGGTCGTCGACGTGCGCCGCGAGGCCGTACGGTCCGGGGGCCGACCGGCTGTCTCCACGGCCGCGCAGGTCCGGCGCGAGGAGGCGAACCGCACCCGGGCCGTGCCGCCGCGCCACCTCGTCGGCGACGCGTCGCCAGGACAGCCCGTTGGCCGTGATGCCGTGGACGGCCAGCACGACAGGCGCCTCCGGGGCGACAGGCCCGACCGTGAGGTCGTGGATCGCGAGGCTGCCCTCGGGCAGCTCGATGACGAACGCGGACTGGGTCATGACGAGGCCCCTGCCTTCCGGATGATCCTCCCGCCGAGACCGGTGAGCCCCGACGGTGCGAAGTAGACGACGACGACGAAGAACGCGCCGAGGATGAACAGCGGCTGCGACAGCACCTGGCGCACCACCTCGGGCAGCGACTGCAGGACGCCGGCGCCGCTCACCTCGACAAGTCTGGCATCGGCATAGGTGTAGAGCACGCCGCCCATGACGGCGCCCCACCGGCTGCCCGCGCCGCCGAGCACGACCATGACGAGCAGCGAGAGCGTGAACTCCGAGGTCGTCAGGTGCGGGCTCGAGCCGCCGAGCACGAGGGCGTGGACGACGCCGCCCAGCGCACCGAGGAACGACCCGGCCACGAGGGCCAGGAGCCTCACCCGGTAGGTGCCGAGCCCGATGACCGCGGCTCGCTGCTCGTTCTCACGGACGGCCGCCATCGCGTGCCCGGCCCGCGAGGCGACGAGCAGCGAGACGGCGACCCACGTCAGAGCCAGGAACGCGAGCGCGAGCCAGTACCGGTAGGGGGCGTTGGCCACGCCGACGAGCACGTCGGGCAGGGCTGCGCGGTTCATGGTGCGCCCCTCCTCGCCGCCGGTCGCGCCACCCGGGTCGCGCATCACGATGATCGAGGCGGCCTGGGCGAATGCGAGCGTCACCATGGCGAAGGCGATCCCGCCGACCCGCAGGGCCACGGCGCCGACGACGAGCGCGAGGAGCGTCGACAGCCCGAGCGCCAGCCCGACGGCGGCGGGCAGGGGCAGCGACCACGATGCGGTCGAGATCGTCAGCAGGTAGCTGCCGGCGGCGACGAAGAGGGCGTGACCGAAGCTGAGCAGCCCGGTACGCCCGAACAGGACGTCGTAGCTCAAGGCGATACCGCCGATGACGAGGCACGTGGCGAGCAGCTGCATCGAGCCGGGGCCGTTGAGACGCCCGGGCAGCACTCCCGGCACGTCTACCGGCAGGTAGGGCAGGTAGGCCAGGACCGCGAGGACGACGACGGGCGCGAGCCGAGCCATCCAGCGTCGCAGGCCTCCCGCACCCTCCACGCCCTTTGCGGGCGGCTGCTCGGAGGCCTGCGCGGGATCCGGCTCCCCGGCCTCCTGGTCGGTCGACGTGTCGCGGTCGCTCGCGGCGTCGGTGACGCCGGCGCGCGTGCTCGGGGTCATGCCGGGGCTCCCTTCAGGGACGTCGGCCGCAGGAGCAGCACGAGGGCAAGCAGGAGGACGACCGACAGGTCGCCCACGCCGCTCGCGGCGTAGTAGTTGGCCAGCTGCTGCACGAGCCCGACCGCGACCGCCGCGAGGGCGGTGCCGGTCAGCGACCCCATCCCGCCGATGACGACGACGATGAAGGCGTAGATGAGCAGCGATCCACCCTGCCCGGGTGAGACCGCGCCGGCGTACTGGGCGTAGAGGACGCCGGCGAGGCCCGCAGCGGCACCGCCGATGGCGAAGACCACGGTGAAGGTGCGCCGCACGTCGATGCCGAGCGCTTCCACCATGGTGCGGTTCTCGACCCCGGCGCGGATGACGAGGCCGAGACGGGTCAGGTGCAGCAGCGCGAGCAGGCCACCGAAGACGACGAGCGCGACGAGCAGGTAGACGAAGCGGTCGTTGGGGACCGTCGCCCCGAGCAGACGCGTCGTGCCGCCCATCCATTCGGGCTTCTCCACCGGGCGTGGGTCTGATCCCCAGATCCCTTGCGCCGCAGCCACACCCGCCAAGGACAGGCCGACGGTGACGAGCACCTGCTGGATGTGCCGCCGGTAGAGCGGCCGGATGAGGACGACCTCGACGACGAGGCCGACGACGGCCCCGACGAGCACGGCCACGAGCACCGCCGCGGCAAGGCGCAGCACGACCGGCCACCCCAGCGGCAGGTCGCGCATCGTCAACCACGCCGCGTACGCGCCCGCCGTCATGAAGGCGCCGTGGGCGAAGTTGAGCACCCCCATGAGCCCGTAGACGAGGCTCAGGCCGGACGCGGCCAGGAAGTACAGCGCGCCGAGCCCGAGGCCGGTGAAGAGGATGAGGACGAGGTCGCTCACGCGGCACCCTCCCGACGCATGGCGACGCCGAGCAGCTCGCGCGTCAGGTCGGCGTCGGCCACGAGGGCCGCCGCGTCGCCCCGGTGCACGACGCGTCCGGCGTCGAGCACGACGACGCGGTCGGCGATGCGCCGCACGAGAGGCAGGTTCTGCTCCACGAGCAGGACGGGTGTCGTGCGGGCCACCTCGGCCAGCACGTCGGCGACCTCGGTGACGAGCTTGGGCGCCAAGCCCTTGGTCGGCTCGTCGACGAGGAGAAGGTCGTTGTCGCGCAGCAGGACCCGCGCGAGCGCGACCATCTGCTGCTGTCCGCCGGACAGCGTGCCGGCCCGCTGTCCGCGCCGCTTGACGAGGTCTGGGAACAGCTCGGCGACGACAGGCGCGTCGACGCCGCGTTCGGGGTCGACGAGCCGGAGGTTCTCCTCAACGGTCAGTCCGCCGAACACCTCGCGGTCCTCGGGCACGTACCCGACTCCCCCGCGGATGACCCGGTGCGTCGTCAGGGCGTGGATCGGTTTGCCGCGCAGAGTGATCCGACCGGTCCGCGGAGCCAGCCCGATGACGGCCTTGAGGGTCGTCGTCTTGCCGACGCCGTTGCGCCCGAGCAGTGCGGTGACGCCGCGCGACGCGACGTCGAAGGAGATCCCCTGCAGGACGTGCGATCCGCCGTAGCGGACGTGCACGTCCTCGAGACGGAGGACGGGTGGGTCTGTCGGTCGTTCGATGCTCACAGTGCCTCTCCCAGGTAGGCCTGCTGCACGCGCTCGTCTGCCGTCACCTCGGTGGGGGCACCGACGGCGAGCAGCTGGCCGTGGTGGAGCACGGCGACGCGGTCGGCGAGGCCGAGGACGACGTGCATGTGGTGCTCGACCATCGCGACGGCGACGCCGGTGTCGCGCACCTCGGCGATGATCTCGGTGAGGCCGTCGACGTCCTCCGCCGACACCCCGGCCATCGGCTCGTCGAGCAGCAGCACGGCGGGGTCGGCGGCGAGGGCCATCGCGAGCTCGAGCTTGCGGCGGTCGCCGTGCGACAGGTCGCGGGCCAGCGTGCCGGCACGCCCCGGCATCCGGACCCGGGCGAGCAGTCCAGGCACCCGTCCCGAGGACTCCGACCTGTCGTCGCCCGCCCGCCGGAAGGGCGAGAAGGGCGAGGAGCCTGCGGCCTGCACGGCCAGGCGGACGTTCTCACCGGCGGTGAGGCCGTCGAAGAGGGCAGAGGTCTGGAACGACCGGGCGAGGCCCAGCCGAGCGCGACGCGTCGCGCTCGCCCGGGTGACGTCGTCGTCCCGCAGCGTGATCCGGCCGTGCGTGGGTCGGGTGACGCCGCTGAGGATGTTGACGAGCGAGGACTTGCCCGCCCCGTTGGGGCCGATGATGCCGAGCAGCTCACCGGCCCCCACGGAGAGGGTGACGTCGTCGAGGATCCGGGCGCCGCCGACGCTCCAGCCCACCGCCTCCGCGCTGATCATGTGCCGATCATGTGCTGGTCACGCACCGATCACTTGAAGGGGGTGACCGGCGGGGCGACGCTCTGCGGGTCCAGGGTCCTCACCAGCTGCGGCACGACGTTGGTGCCGTCCTTCTTCAGCGTCGCGGTGAACATCGGCTGGAGCAGGGCGTGGTCCTCGGCACGGATCGTCAGCTGCCCCTTGGGCCCCTGGAACGACCAGCCCTCGAGCCCGGTGACCATCTTGTCGACGTCGGAGCCGCCGGTCTCGAGCGCGTGCACGATCATCTGGCCGGCGACGAAGCCGTCGTTGGTGAACAGGTCGACCGACGCGCCCTGCTTGGCGAGCCCGTCCTTCAGCGCCGTGTACGCGGCGTTGTCGGCCGCCCCCTCGAAGAAGTGCGAGAGGAAGTCGATCTTCGTGCCGACCTCGCCGAAGAGCGTGTGGGTGGCCTTGATGTCGAGGCCGGTGACCACCTTGGTCGTGTCGAAGACGCCCTGCTGCCCGAGGGTCGTCCACATCTGCGTGGCATTGGCCCCGGCCCAGGCGACGAAGAGCAGGTCGGGGCCGGCGGCCTTGACCTTGGACGCGAACGGCGTCAGGTCGGTGGCAGCAGCCGGGACCTCGACCGCCGAGACCGTCGCCCCCTTGGCACCGAGGATCGCCGTGACGGCAGCGACGTTGGCCTTGCCGAAGGCGCTGTCCTGCGCGAGGACCGTGACCTTCTTGCCCTTGACGTCACCGAGCATCGAACCGGCCGTGGCGACGTCCTGGTAGGTCTGGCGACCGGAGCGGAACGTGTAGCGGTTGGCACCGGTCACGGCGTCGGCCGCTGCCGGGCCCGAGATGAACAGCACCTTGTTGTCCTGCGCCAGTGGCGCGACCTGGAGCGCGACGCCCGAGGCGGTCGAGCCGGCGATGATGGTGCTGCCCTTGCCGATGAGGTCGGTCGCCGCCGACACGGCCTTGGCGGGGTCGCCCGCGTCGTCGGCCTCGCTGATCTCGATCTTCTTGCCCGCGACCGCGCCGGTTCCCTTGGTGGCGAAGTCGATCCCGGCCGTCAGGCCCTGGCGGTACTGCTCGCCGTAGCTCGCGAGCGGGCCGGACTTCGAGTAGACGAGGCCGACCTTGAACGTGCCTCCCGCACCGTTCGTCGCCCCCGCTCCCGCGTCACCGGCCGCCGGAGCTCCCGGCTGCCCCGGTGAGCCGCAGGCAGCCACCGACAGGGCGATCATGGCGCTCGCGAGCGCCAGGCTCCAACGCTTGGACACCGATGTCCTCCACCTCTGGCGGGCGCTCGCGCCTTTGCTGCAACGAGATCCGTTGACGCCCAGCCGTTTCGGCGAACCTAGGTGAGCGCCCACAACGCGGCGGTGGGACGTGCGACCACAATGCGGGCCGACGCATGTGGCTGGCCGCCACCCCCGTCGGGTGGACCACGGGACTCGACGCGGGTGCCGCGGATGCCGTGGCGACGCCCGTCAGACCAGGCGGGGCTCGAGGTCTGCGACGACCTGGTCGGCGGTCAGGCCGAGCTCCTCGAGGATCTGGCCGCGCGAGGCGTGGTCGAGGAAGCGCTTCGGGATGCCGTACGTGTGCACCGGCACCTCGACGCCGGCCTCGCGCAGGGCGAGGCTGACGGCCGAGCCGACGCCGCCGCTGACGAGGTTGTCCTCGACGACGGCGACGGTGCGGGCCCGGCGGGCGAGGTCGACGACGGTGTCGCTGACCGGCAGCACCCAGCGCGGGTCGACGACGCGCACGGCGCGCCCGTGCGCCGCGATCTTCTCCCCCGCCTCGATGGCGAGGCCCGCGAAGGCCCCCACCCCGACGACGAGCAGGTCGACGTCGTCGCCGGCGTTCTCGAAGAGCACGTCGACGTCGCCGATGGTGCGCTGGGCCGTCAGCGGGTCGGCGACGTCGCCCTTGGGGAAGCGGATGACGGTCGGGCCGTCGGACACGTCGACGGCCTCGCGCAGCCGGCGGCGCACCTGGTCGCCGTCGCGCGGGGCGGCGAGGCGCAGACCCGGCACGATCGAGGTGAGGGTCATGTCCCACATGCCGTTGTGCGAGGCGCCGTCGCTGCCCGTGACTCCGGCCCGGTCGAGGACGAAGGTGATGCCGGCGCGGTGGAGGGCGCAGTCCATGAGGAGCTGGTCGAACGCGCGGTTGAGGAAGGTGGCGTAGACGGCGACGACCGGGTGCAGGCCCGAGTACGCCAGCCCCGAGGCCATCGTGACCGCGTGCTGCTCGGCGATGCCGACGTCGAAGACGCGGTCGGGGTAGGCGGCAGCGAACCCGTCGAGGCCCACGGGGATGAGCATCGCGGCGGTGATGGCGACGACGTCGGGACGCTCCGCGCCCAGGGCGACCATCTCGTCGTTGAACTCGTCGGTCCAGATGCGCCCGGACACCTCGAACGGCAGGCCGGTCTCGGGGTTGAACTTGCCGACGCCGTGGAACTGGTCGGCCTCGTCGTCGACGGCCGGCTGGTAGCCGCGGCCCTTCTGGGTGAGGACATGGACGATGACCGGGCCGCCGAAGTCGCGGGCCTTGCGCAGGGCGCGTTCGACCGCCTGCTCGTCGTGGCCGTCGACGGGGCCGAGGTACTTGAGGCCGAGGTCCTCGAACATGCCCTGCGGGGCGACGATGTCCTTGATGCCCTTCTTGACGCCGTGCAGCGTCTCGAACATCGCGCCGCCGACGACGGGCGTGCGGGCCAGGGAGCGCTTGCCCCAGTCGAGGAACCGCTCGTAGCCGCGGGTCGTGCGCAGCGTGGCCAGGTGATCGGCCAGCCCGCCGATGGTCGGGGCGTAGGAGCGCTCGTTGTCGTTGACGACGATGACGAGCGGGAGGTCCTTGTCGACGGCGATGTTGTTGATCGCCTCCCAGGCCATGCCACCGGTGAGGGCGCCGTCGCCGATGACGGCCACGGTGTGCCGGCCGGTCTCGCCGGCGAGGCGCCGGCCCTTGGCGATGCCGTCGGCCCACGACAGCGCGGTGGATGCGTGGGAGTTCTCGACGACGTCGTGCTCGGACTCGGCACGGCTCGGGTAGCCCGACAGGCCGCCCTGCTTCTTCAGCTTGCTGAAGTCGTGCCGCCCCGTGAGCAGCTTGTGGACGTACGACTGGTGGCCGGTGTCGAAGACGAGGGTGTCCTGCGGCGAGTCGAAGACCCGGTGCAGCGCGATCGTCAGCTCGACGACGCCGAGGTTCGGCCCGAGGTGGCCGCCGGTCTTGGAGACCTCCGTCACGAGGAAGGTGCGGATCTCCTCGGCGAGCGCCGGCAGCTGGTCGGCCGGCAGTGCCTTGAGGTCCGCGGGGCTCGTGATCGTCTCCAGCAGGGCCACGCCGGGTCTTCCTCTCGAAGTTCGGTGCCGCGTCGTCAGGGGGTCGTCGGGGGTCTGGTCCCGACGCGTCGGAGCGGGTTGATCGAGTCTAGGTGCAACGATCAGGCCGGCGAAAACGTGCACCGCCCACCGCGTGGCACACCACACATGATCCTCGCGTCGGCGCCACAGGAGGTCCAGAAGCGACCGACTCCCCACGGCTAGAGCCGCGGGGCGAAGACCTTGCCCTGCAGCGCCTCGTGGAGCAGGCGCGCCGAGCGGGTGGCGGCGACGAGCCGGATGCCCTCGGCCTCGATCTCGGACAGGATCTCGGTCAGCGCCTCGGTGGGCACGTGCGGCCCGATCTCGACGCGCGCCTCACGCCACGCGTCACGGGTGGCGGCCACCTGGCCCTCGAGGTGGCGGCAGGTGATCCACGCGAGGGCGATGGGGTGCTTGCGCCAGCCCGGGTACCCCCGGTAGTCCGGTGGGCACTGGTCGAGCAGCCAGAGCACGGCCCGCTCCTGCCAGCCCGGTGCCTGGGCCGGCGGCACGCCCGGCGGCCAGCCGGGTGGGGTGTGGGCGGACATGGCTCCAGTCTGCCTCGCCTACGCTCGGGGCATGACGACACCCTGGTCGGTCTCGTGGGTCACGGCCTTCCTCGACGTGCCGCCGGCAGTACGCGACTCGGTCGTGCGGTTCTGGTCGGCGGTGACGGCCTCGACCGAGTCGCCGGCGCGCGGCGACGAGGGCGAGTTCGTCAGCCTCCTGCCCGAGCAGGGCGACCCGTTCCTCGCCGTGCAGCGCACCGGCACGGCCGGCACCGAACCCACCGGCCCCTCGATCCACCTCGACCTGCACGTGCTCTCACCGGCCGATGCCGCCGACCGGGCCGTGGCGTCGGGGGCGACGGAGCTGCACCGCTCACCCCACGGCTACGTCGTGGTCTCCTCCCCCGGCGGTCTCGTCCACTGCTTCGTGCGGGCCGGTCCGCACGTGCGCCCCGAGCCGGTCCGCTGGCCCCGGGGCCACGAGAGCCTCGTCGACCAGGTGTGCCTCGACATCCCGCCGACGGCCTACGAGGCGGAGTGCCGGTACTGGACGGAGGTGACCGGGTGGCGGCTGCGCCGCTCGGTGTCGCGTCCCGAGTTCCACCACCTCGAGCGTCCGGCGGGGGTGCCGCTGCGCTTCCTGCTCCAGCGTCTCGACGGCGACCGCCCCGACCGGCCCGACCGCGCCGAGGGGCCGGTCACGGCGCACCTCGACCTCGCGTGCGACGACCGCGCCGCCGAGGTGGCGCGGCACAGGTCAGTCGGTGCCACGGTCGTCGGCGACCCGGGCGGCGGCTGGACCGTGCTGCGCGACCCCGGCGGCTCGAGCTACTGCGTCACCGACCGCGACCCGCACAGCGGCTGAGGGCTCGCCACCGGGACCCACCGGCCCGACGAGCCGGCCCGGATCACGGCGTCCGGGCCGGCCGGCCGGTCACCAGTTGCGCTCGGGGCGCGGCGGCGCCGGAAGCGGGTGGTCCTGCGGGTGGATGACGTAGACGATGCCGCCGCTGTGCGGCACCCACGTGTTCTCGAACTGCTCGCGGTCGTAGGTGACGCGGACCTGGCCGTTGTCGCGGATGAGGTGCGAGGCGGGGTCGTTGCACACGACGTCGCCCTCGGGCGTGAACCCGACGACGACCATGAGGTGGCCGTTGGTGCCGTAGCCCGCGCCCTCCAGCTCGCCCTTCTTGAACGACACCGAGGTGACGAGCGGGATGCCGGCGGCGATGAACTCCTCGGCCTCGGTCAACGACCGCAGCCGGGTGACGAACGCCCGCATCCGCGGACGCGTCGCGGCGTAGGCCGCGTTGAACGGCCAGTTGCCGGCGCCGTCGTAGGTGTAGTCGAAGACGTTGCGCGCCGCGAAGTCCACCTGCGGATCGGTCTCGCCCGGGATGGCCTCGGTGACCCACGCCGTCTCGTCCGCGCGCGGACCGGCCCCCCAGTAGGCGAGCACCATCGACGTCGACGTGGGCGAGCACCAGGCCTCGCCGCCGTTGTCCCACTGCGGGAAGTGCCCGATGTGGCGCTCCTGGGAGAAGGGCGGCACGTCGAGGGTGGTGCCGCACGCCCGGCCGTTCGGGCTGCGTGGCACCCGGTCGGCGTCCGGCAGGGCCGAGGCCATGGCCCCGACGGAACGCAGCCGCGGGGTCTGCCCCGTGCCGGTCGGGCGCATGAGGCGCACGACGAGCTGCCACGACTCGAGGGTGTGCCCGCTGCGCGTCGCGAGGGTGTCGGTGTAGACCGTCGCGACGGCGTCGCCCTGCCCGTTGAGGCTGGTGCGGTGGATGCCGCCGCCGTCGGCCGGGTCGTACCGGGCCCAGCGCCCGAGGACGTACTCCTTGGTCTCGACGCCGCCGCTGCGCCCGCGGACGCTGACCTCGACCCACGAGCGTCCGGGGGTGTCGGCGTTCCACGACGCGACGAGCTCGGTCAGGCCGAAGCCGGGCCGGACGACGGGCGAGGTCCACGTCGCGACGTCGTAGGTGGCCGGCATCGCCGTCGGGTCGAACGGGTCGACGTACTCCCGGGTGCCGGTGAAGGCGCCGACGGCCAGCTGCGGGCCGCTCCACTCGCGGTAGGCGACGTGGCGGGTGTCAGGTCCTCCGGGCACCGACGAGGCGGACGCGGTCTGCGCGGCGGACAGGCCGAGGAACGCAGCACCGGCGGCGGATCCGAGCACGACGCGTCGGCTCGGCGTCGCAGGACCGGCGGGGACTCCGGACGAGCCGGAGGGGACGGTGGGAACGGACGACATGGCACACCTTCCGTGGGGGCAGGCGCCACCGGGCCGGCGTGGTGGACGCGGGCACGGGGCTGCTGGGCCCGGTCAGTGAACACCCGCGCGCCCCGCCCACGGGGGCTTCGGGTCAAGGATTCTCGGCATTCGGTCGCTCACCGTGGAAAATTTACGCCCCCTTGACCCGACGCCGGCCGTTCAGGCCCAGTTGGCCTCCGCGGGCGGCGGCGGGAGCTCGACGCCGTGGGGGTGGATGACGTACGTCAGGCCGCCGTTGTCGCCGAGCCACGCCCGCTCGAACTGGTCGCGCCGGTAGACCCGACGCACCTCGTCGTTGCTGGCGATCCGACCGGAGTTCGGGTCGTTGGACACCACGTCGCCCTCGGCGGTGAAACCGACGATCGTCAGCAGGTGCCCGCTCGTGCCGTAGCCGGCGCCGTCGAGCTCGTCCTCGCGGAAGGTCACCGACACCACGAGGGGCACCCCGGCGGCGAGGAACGCCTCGGCCTCGGTGAGGTCGCGCAGCCGCGTCACGTACGCCCGCAGCCCACGCGTCGCGGCGTAGGCCGTGTTGAACGCCCAGTTGCCGGCCCCGCCGTAGGACCGGTCGAAGACGCGACGGACGCCGTGCACGACGACAGGGTCGATGTCGTGGCCGACCCAGGCCGCCTCCTCCGCGCTCGGGCCCGACGCCCAGTGCTCGAGCAGCATCGTCGTCGACGTCGGCGAGCACCAGGACTGGCCACCGTTGTCCCAGTGGGGGAAGGTGTCGACGTGCAGTCGCTGCGAGTGCGGCGGCACCGGCACCTCGTGGCCCGCTCCCCCGCCCGGCCGGCTCGTCGGCTCGTCGGCCGCGATGGCGAATCGTGAGGCCACGGCAGCGACGAGGGACACCTCGACGCCCCCGCCCGACGCCCCGTCGGCGGCCTGCACGGCGGCCTCGGTGGCCAGGGCCGTCAGGCGCAGCTGCCACCGTTCGAGACCGCGACCGGGTGCGGCGTGCCAGGTGTCGGCCGAGACGTGACCGGCGTCGAGCTGCTGGCCGCGCACCGTCGTGCGGGTCACCGGCGAGCCGCCCTCCGGGTCGTCCTCGGCCCAGCGCGCGAAGGTGACCCATGGCGCCCAGCCCGACGCGTCGCCGACGCGGCCCTCGACGTGCAGCCACGTGCCGGCCGGCGTGCGCGCGTTCCACGACGGGATGAGCTCCGTTGCCGTGAAAGGGATCTCGACGACCGGAGACTCCCACACGCTGGCGGCGTAGTTGCGCGGCCCGGAGTCCTCGACGTGCACGTCCCGGTAGGCGACGTCCGCCGCAGGCTCCCATCCGAAGCCTGACTCCCAGACGGTCAGGGACGCGTGTCGCTCGCTCACGCGTCGAGCATGCCATCCGCGGGACGCCCGGGACGCGTCGGGGCCCGGCCACCGACGAACGGTGACCGGGCCCCGACGGGTGGCGCCTGCCGGCGCCTCGTGCTCAGCCCGCGACGAGCGAGCGCAGCACGTACTGCAGGATGCCGCCGTTGCGGTAGTAGTCGGCCTCACCGGGGGTGTCGATGCGCACGACCGCGTCGAACTCGACCGTCTCCCCGCCGTCCTTCGTCGCGACGACCTTGACGGTCTTCGGCGTCGTTCCCTCGTTGAGGGCGGTGATGCCGGTGATCGAGAAGGTCTCGGTGCCGTCGAGGCCGAGCGAGTCGGCGTTCTGGCCGGCCGGGTACTGCAGCGGGATGACGCCCATGCCGATGAGGTTGGAGCGGTGGATGCGCTCGTAGCTCTCCGCGATGACGGCCTTGACGCCGAGCAGGCTGGTGCCCTTGGCGGCCCAGTCACGCGAGCTGCCCGAGCCGTACTCCTTGCCCGACAGGATGACGAGCGGGGTGCCGGCCGCCGCATAGCTCTGCGCGGCGTCGTAGATCGTCGTCTGCTCGCCACCGTTCGTGAAGTCGCGCGTGAAGCCACCCTCGACGCCGTCGAGGAGGAGGTTCTTCAGGCGGATGTTGGCGAACGTGCCTCGGATCATGACCTCGTGGTTGCCGCGGCGGGAGCCGTAGGAGTTGAAGTCCTTGCGCTCGATGCCGTGCTCGGCGAGGTACTTGCCGGCGGGGCTGTCGTTCTTGATCGCACCGGCGGGGCTGATGTGGTCGGTCGTGACCGAGTCGCCGAGCTTGGCGAGCACCCGCGCGCCCTCGATGTCGGCGACCGGCGACGGCTCGGTCGCCATGCCGTCGAAGTACGGGGGCTTGCGCACGTACGTCGACTCGGCGTCCCACGCGAACGTGTCGCCCTCCGGCGTCGGGAGCGACTGCCAGCGCTGGTCGCCCGCGAAGACGTCGGCGTAGTCCTCGGTGAACATGTCCTGGTTGATGCTGGCGGCGATCGTCTGCTCGACGTCCTCCGGGGCTGGCCAGATGTCCTTGAGGAACACGTCGTTGCCGTCGGTGTCCTGGCCGAGCGGCTCGGACTCGAAGTCGAAGTCCATGGTGCCGGCGAGGGCGTAGGCGATGACGAGCGGCGGGCTCGCGAGGTAGTTCATCTTGACGTCGGGGTTGATGCGGCCCTCGAAGTTGCGGTTGCCCGACAGGACCGACGTGACGGCGAGGTCGGCGTCGTTGATCGCCGCGGAGATCTCCTCGTTGAGCGGGCCCGAGTTGCCGATGCACGTCGTGCAGCCATAGCCGACGAGGTGGAAGCCGAGCTTCTCGAGGTAGGGCCACATGCCGGCCTTGTCGTAGTAGCCGGTGACGACCTTGGAGCCCGGCGCCATCGACGTCTTGACCCACGGGGCCACCGACAGGCCCTTCTCGACGGCGTTCTTCGCGAGCATCGCCGCGGCCATCATGACCGACGGGTTGGAGGTGTTGGTGCAGCTCGTGATCGAGGCGATCGAGACGATGCCGTGGTCGATGTCGAAGGTGCGGCCCTCGGCGTCGGTCACCGAGACCTTCTTCGAGGGTCGGCCGTTCGTGGCGCCGTCGGCCGGCTTGTCGCCGCCGTTGTCGATGCCGGGGTCGCTGGCCGGGAAGGACTCCGCCTCGCCGGCGTCGCCCTCGTCGTGCGCGACGTAGGTCGGCAGCACCTTGCGGAACGACTCCTTGGCGGCGGACAGCTCGATGCGGTCCTGCGGGCGCTTCGGGCCGGCGATCGACGGGACGACCGTCGACAGGTCGAGCTCGAGGTACTCGCTGTAGCGGGCCTGCGCCGTGTCGGCGCCGAGCCACATGCCCTGCTCCTTGGCGTAGGCCTCGACGAGCGCGACGCTCTCGTCGGAGCGGCCGGTGAGGCGCAGGTAGTCGAGGGTGACGTCGTCGATCGGGAAGATCGCGCACGTCGAGCCGAACTCGGGGCTCATGTTGCCGATGGTCGCGCGGTTGGCGAGCGGCACCTGGGCCACGCCCTCGCCGTAGAACTCGACGAACTTGCCGACGACGCCGTGCTTGCGGAGCATCTCGGTGATCGTCAGGACGACGTCGGTGGCCGTGGCGCCCGACGGGATCGAGCCGGAGAGCTTGAAGCCGACGACGCGCGGGATGAGCATCGAGACGGGCTGGCCGAGCATGGCCGCCTCGGCCTCGATGCCGCCGACGCCCCAGCCGAGCACGCCGAGGCCGTTGACCATCGTCGTGTGCGAGTCGGTCCCGACGCAGGTGTCGGGGTAGGCGACCTGCTCGCCGTCGACCTCGCGCACCATGACGGTGCGCGCCAGGTGCTCGATGTTGACCTGGTGGACGATGCCGGTGCCCGGCGGGACGACCTTGAAGTCGTCGAAGGCGGTCTGGCCCCAGCGCAGGAACTGGTAGCGCTCCCGGTTGCGCTCGTACTCGATCTCGACGTTGCGCTCGAAGGCGTCGGCGCGGCCGAAGACGTCGATGATGACCGAGTGGTCGATGACGAGCTCGGCGGGGGCGAGCGGGTTGATCCTTGCCGGGTCGCCGCCGAGGTCGGCGACGGCCTCGCGCATCGTGGCGAGGTCGACGACGCACGGCACGCCGGTGAAGTCCTGCATGATGACGCGGGCCGGCGTGAACTGGATCTCCGTGTCGGGCTCGGCGTTCTCGTCCCACGAGCCGACCGCGCGGATGTGGTCGGCGGTGATGTTCGCGCCGTCCTCGGTGCGCAGGAGGTTCTCGAGGAGCACCTTGAGGCTGTACGGGAGGGTCTCGTGGCCCTCGACCCCGGCCAGCCGGAAGATCTCGTAGGACTTCTCACCGACCTCGAGGGGTCCCTTGGCCTTGAAGCTGTCGATGCTGCCCACGTCGGGCTCCTTCCAGCAACTCTGTTGGATGTCGCAGTGCGCGATTTATCTTGACGTCAAGATATATCTAACCACACGGGCGCGCAGCCCGGGCCACCCGTGTCCACGGGGTGGCGACTCGCTGTCCCGTACCCGGACCGACCCGGCCGCCTGCGGCCCATCTTCGTCGTTCACTCCCGCGTTGTCTGCCCCGGGGGCGTCGTCACGCGGGTCGGCGCTCCAGCACTGCGATGCACTCGACGTGGTGGGTCATCGGGAAGGCGTCCCAGCCCTCGAGGGAGGTCATCTCGTAGCCGTGCTCGGCGGCCTGGCGCACGTCGCGGGCCAGCGCCGCGGGGTCGCAGGCGACGTACACGACGCGTCGGGGCGCGACCTGCGCGAGCAGGGCCATGACCTCCTTGCCGGCGCCGGTGCGTGGCGGGTCGAGGACGGCGAGGTCGGCGGTGACGCCCTGGCGCACCAGCGAGCGCAGCTCACGGTCGACGCGGGCGGCGCGCCACTCGACGTTCGCGAGGTGCTCGGTGTTGCGCTCGCCGTTGGCGACGGCGACGGCGTCGCCCTCCACACCGAGGACGACGCCCCCGGGCTCGACGAGCTCCCCGAGACGCATGGTGAACAGGCCCGAGCCGGCGTAGAGGTCGAGCACCCGGTCGCCGGGGCCGGCCCCGAGCAGGTCGACGACCCGGGACAGGAACGTCGACGCCGCGCCGGGGTGCACCTGCCAGAAGCCCCGGGCCGCGACGACGTACTCGCCCTCCCAGTCACCCTGGCGCACGAGCTCGCCGACGAGGCCGCCGACGGGTCCCTTCGGCGTCTCGGACCAGTCGGTGCCCTTTCCCTCGGCGCCGGCCGGGACCGGCACGATCACGGGCTCGTCGGGGTGCACGGCGTCGATGACGTCGACGGACGCGCACTCGTCCCACTCGGTGTCGAGAACGCCCGAGGCGATGACGTCCTCGGTCGCGATGAGGCAGTCGTCGACCCGCACGACCTCGCGGGAACGATGGGCCCGCAAGCCCGCCCGCCCCTCGGCGTCGACCGCGAACTCGACACGGGTGCGCCAGCGCAGGCCGTCGGCGTCGCCCGGCACGGGACGCACCTCGACGTCGACGTCGGGCATCTTCGCGACCCGGGCGAACTGCTCGCGCACGACGTCGGCCTTGAGGCGGCGCTGCGCCTCGAGCGTCACGTGCTGGAAGTCGCACCCACCGCAGAGCCCGGGACCGGCGAAGCTGCACGGTGCCTCGACGCGGTCCGGGGAGGCCTCGAGCACCTCGACGGCGTCGGCCCGCACGAAGCTGTCGCCGTCGCGCCCCTCGGTGACGACCGCGACGACGCGCTCCCCCGGCAGGGTGTGCCGGACGAAGACGACGCGTCCCTCGTGCCGGGCCACGCAGTGGCCGCCGTGGGCGACGCCGCCCACCTCGAGCGTCCACCGGGCGCCGACCAGGCTCTCCCCCTTGGCCGCTCGCTCCCGGGGCCGGCGAGCGCTCACAGCGCCCCGCCGCGCACCGAACCCCCGACCGGCGGCTCGTCGATCCAGTCGCGCTCGGCGCCCTGCGAGGACTGCAGCTGCCACGGCACGCTGACCACCATGACCCCTGGGGTGAAGAGCAGGCGGCCCTTGAGCCGCAGCGCGCTCTGGTTGTGCAGCAGCTGCTCCCACCACCTGCCGAGCACGTACTCGGGCAGGTACACGGTGACGATGTCGCGCGGGTTGCCGCTGCGGATCGAGCGCACGTAGTCGAGGATCGGCCGGGTGATCTGCCGGTAGGGCGAGGCGAGCACCTTGAGCGGTACGGGGATGTCGTGCTTGTCCCACTCCGCGAGCAGCGCCTGGGTCTCGTCGTGGTCGACGTCGACGGTGATGGCCTCGAGGTAGGTCGGCCGACTGGCCCGCGCGTAGGCGAGGGCGCGCATCGTCGGCTTGTGCACCTTGGAGATGCAGACGATGGCGTGCACGTGGCTCGGCAGCATGGGCCGCTCGATGGTCCAGTCGATCTGCAGCTCGTCGCGCACCCGCGAGTAGTGCCGCTTGATGCCGAGCATGACGACGAAGAGGATGGCCATCGCGATGATGGCGTAGCGGGCGCCCGCCTGGAACTTCGTGATGAGCACGACGACGAGGACCGTCGCCGACATCGCGGCACCCACGGCGTTGATGACGCGCGAGCGCTGCATCCGGGCTCGCTCCTTGGCCGCACGCTCGAGGCGCAGGTGACGCGTCCAGTGCCGCACCATGCCGATCTGGCTCGTCGTGAACGACACGAAGACGCCGACGATGTAGAGCTGGATGAGCGCCGTGACCTCGGCCTTGAAGATGATGACGAGGACGATCGCCGCAGCCGAGAGCATGACGATGCCGTTGGAGAACGCGAGGCGGTCGCCGCGGGTGTGCATCTGGCGTGGCAGGTAGCCGTCGCGGGCGAGGATCGAGGCCAGCACCGGGAAGCCGTTGAAGGCCGTGTTGGCGGCGAGGACGAGGATCAGGCCGGTGACGATCGAGACGAACACGACGCCGAGCGGGAAGCTCGCGAACACCGAGTTGGCGAGCTGGCCGATGGTCGTGTGCTGCACGTAGCCGTCGCCGACCGGCGCGCCGTTGCGGAGCAGCTGCGTCGACGGGTTGTCGGCCATCTTGACGCCGGTCCACATGCTGAGGGCGATGATCGACCCGAGCATGGTGACGGACAGGGTCCCCATGAGCAGCAGCGTCGAGGCGGCGTTGCGGCTCTTGGGCTTGCGGAACGCGGGGACGCCGTTGCTGATCGCCTCGACGCCGGTGAGCGCCGCACAGCCGGAGGAGAAGGCGCGCAGCAGCAGGAAGGCTGCCGCGAGGCCGGTGAGGTCCTCGCCGCCCTCGGGCACGAGCGTCAGGGCCGCGCTCTCGGCGGGCTGCAGCGTGCCGGTCACCTTCTGGAGGACGCCGTAGAGGCCCATCCCGAGGATCGCGATCATGAAGGCGTACACCGGGATCGCGAAGGCCTTGCCCGACTCGCGCACGCCCCGGAGGTTCATCGCCGTGAGGAAGACGATGAGCCCGACCGCGACGACGACCTCGTGACCGCGGACGAAGCCGAGGACGGTCGCGGCGTTCTGCACCCCCGAGGAGATCGACACGGCGACGGTCAGGACGTAGTCGACGAGAAGCGCGCTCGCCACCGTCAGCCCGGCCTTGGGGCCGAGGTTGACCGTGGCCACCTCGTAGTCGCCACCGCCGGAGGGGTAGGCGTGGACGTTCTGCCGGTACGAGGCGACGACGACGACCATGACGAGGACGACGCCGATCGTCACCTGCCAGCTGTGCGTCGTGACGAAGGCGCCACCGGCGAGGCCCAGCATGAGCAGGATCTCGTCGGGCGCGTACGCGACCGAGGACAGCGCGTCGCTGGCGAAGATGGGCAGGGCGAGCCGCTTGGGCAGCAGGGTCTCGCCGAGCTTGTCGCTGCGCATGGCGCGACCGACGAGGAGGCGCTTGAACAGCGATCCGGTTCCGGGCACGTCGACAGAGTATGCCGCCCCGCCGCCCGGTGCCGCCGCACTCCGACACCGCTCCGGGACCCGCCGTGGGACCGGCCCGGACCTGCACGGTGCGAGGGGAGCCCACGGTGTAGCGTCGCGTCCGTGCACTTCGTCATCATGGGCTGCGGCCGTGTCGGGTCGACCCTGGCCCGGACGCTCGGTCGGGGCGGCCACGACGTCGCGATCATCGACGTCGACGCCTCTGCCTTCCGCCGTCTCGGCACGTCCTTCGAGGGACAGACCGTGACCGGCGTGGGCTTCGACCGCGACACGCTCATCGCCGGCGGCATCCGCGACGCGTACGCGTTCGCGGCGGTCAGCAGCGGCGACAACTCGAACATCCTCGCGGCGCGCGTCGCCCGCGAGACCTTCGGCGTCGAGCACGTCGCAGCCCGCATCTACGACCCTCAGCGCGCCGCCGTCTACCAGCGGCTCGGCATCCCGACCGTCGCGACGGTGCGCTGGACGGCCGACCAGATGATCCAGCGGCTGCTCCCCCAGGGTGCCGTGCCCGAGCTGACCGACCCGAGCGGCAAGATCGTCATCGCCGAGGTGCCCCTCGCCGAGAGCTGGATCGGGCGCCGCCTCGTCGACGTCGAGGAGCAGACCGGGGCGCGCGTCGCCTACGTGACGCGGCTCGGCGAGGGCACGCTCCCGCGTCCCGACATGGTCGTCCAGCAGGGCGACCTCGTGCACCTCACCGTCCCCCGCGACGACCTCACCCGTGTCGAGCGCGTCTGCGACCAGGCCCCGGCAGCAAGCTGAGCGGCACAGGAGAACCCATGCGCGTCGTCATCGCCGGAGCCGGAAGCGTCGGCCGGTCCATCGCCCGCGAGCTGCTCGGCAACGGCCACCAGGTGCTGCTCATCGACAAGGACGCCGACGACGTCCAGGCGTCACGCGTGCCCGAGGCCTCGTGGCTGCTCGCCGACGCCTGCGAGCTTGCGGCCCTCGAGGAGGCCCGGCTCGAGGAGTCGGACGTCGTCGTCGCCGCGACCGGTGACGACAAGGCCAACCTCGTGCTGTCGCTGCTGGCCAAGACCGAGTTCGGCGTGCCGCGTACCGTCGCCCGCGTCAACAACCCCAAGAACGAGTGGATGTTCGACGAGTCCTGGGGCGTCGACGTCGCCGTGTCGACGCCGCGCCTCATGACCGCCCTCATCGAGGAGGCCGTGAGCATCGGCGACCTCGTGCGGATCTTCGAGTTCCAGCAGGGCCGCGCGTCGATGGTCGAGATCACCCTGCCCGAGGCGAGCCCCTTCGCCGGGCGGCGCGTCGGCGATGTCGACTGGCCGAGCGAGACCGTCCTCGTGGCGATCATCCGCGAGGAGCGCCCGCTCGCCCCGACGCCCGACGACGCGATGGAGGTCGGCGACGAGCTGCTCTTCATCACGACGACCGAGCAGGAGGTCGAGCTCCAGAAGCTCGTGGCTCCCGGGGCCCGCATCCGCACCGGCGACGACGACGAGCTCTGAGCCGCGGGCGAACCGACAGCTCTGGGCCGCAGACGAACCCGGCCCCCGGGCCATCAGCCCGAACGCGTCAGGCGAGGCGGTTCGGGTCGATCGGGGTGCGCCCGCGCAGCAGGATCGCACCCATGGCGGTGATGGCGAGCAGGTAGGCGGGCCACCCGAGCACGACCTTGGCGACGCCGAGGGCGGCCACCTGCTCTGCGAGGTAGAGCGGCACCATGATCGACAGGCGCACGACGTTGAGGGCGATGAGGACCCACGCGAGGCGCATCGCGACGGTGACGATCCCCCGGTGCCGCCGCCACCACGTCGGGTTCTCGGCGAACGCCTCGGGCTCGGCGACCCCGACGACGAAGCCGAACAGCGGCCAGCGGGTCAGGTTCGTCACGAGGAGCAGCACGAGCAGCCCGGCGTTCTGGAGCATCCCCGGCAGGAAGGCGTCCTCGGCCTTGCCCGACCGGAGCGCGAAGAAGGCCGAGATGGCGACGCCGACCGCGGCGTAGGCGATGAAGCGCGGGTCCTGGCGCTGGACGAGGCGGACCACGAGCAGCAGGCCGACGCAGGCGCCCGCGACGACGAGCGCCGTGCGGAGATCCTGGGTGCGGGCCCACACGAGCGCGAAGGCGAGCGTGGGCACGGCCGACTCGACGGCCCCGCGCCAGCCGCCGATCGCCTCGGACAGCTTGTCGCGGAGCAGCTCCTCGACCGTCTCGTAGCGCTTGAGGTCCGCCTCGCCGCGCTGCACGCCGTCCGTCGGCCTCTCGGCGGAGGTCGCGCGCGACGTCTCAACGGTCGTCTCGATGGGCGGCTCGGCGGCCGGCGTCACGGAGCCGTCGGTGTCGCGGTCAGGCATGGGAGGACCCCGGCTTCCCGATGATCTCGTAGGCGGGGTTGAACATCGTCGTCACGGAGCGCTGCCGGGTGACGCGACCGGTCGCCTCGATCTTGATGCCGGGCACGATGCCGGCGATGCGCCGCCGGCCCAGCCACACCAGGTGCAGGGACGCGGTGCCGTCCCACAGCTCGGCGTCGAGGGCCGGCGTCTCGTCGCGGGGGCGTAGCGTCACCGAGCGGATCTCGCCGCGGACGGTGGCCCTGCTGCGCAGCCGGGCATCGACGATGTGGATGACGCCCACGTCGGTCGACTCCTGGCGCAGCTCGGCCGCCTCGAGCTCGTGCGACGGCCGCACGAGGTCGGCGAGGCGGCGCAGCGTGCCCGCGCGGGTGGACACCTCAGCGGACCTCGGTGATCTCGGGGCCGCGCTCGAACGGGCGCAGGTCCTCGACGTTCGGGGCGCCCTCGGGCTGGTCCTCACCGTCGTCCGCGCCGGCCTGCTGGGCCTCGGGCAGGCGCAGCGGCAGCAGCTCGCGGGGCGGCATGGCCTCGTCGCCGCGGTCGACCACGGCCGTGCGGATGACCTCGTGGACGGCCTCGGCCGCCGCCGGCTCGATCGCGGCGCGGCCGGACACCACGGCGCGGAGGAACCAGCGCGGGCCGTCGACGCCGACGAAGCGGGCCGGCATGAACACGGTGCGCCCGTCGGGGCCGTTCTGGGGCATCCGCGTCAGCAGCTCCTCACCGAAGTCACCGGTCTGCACCTCGGCGGTGCCACCGGCGTCGGTGATGCTCTTGGCGATCTCGTTGCGGATCTCGACCCAGACGCCCTCGGTGCGCGGGGCCGCGAAGGCCTGCAGCTGTACTGCGGACTCACCGATGACGGCGGTGACGCCGACGATCTGCTGCTCCTGCTCGTTGACCTCGAGGCGCAGCTCCATGTCCTGCTGGCCGCGCAGCCAGATCGAGCCGAGGTTGAGGTAGTCGGTGTCGTCGTCGACCGACCCACGATCGAGCGGGCCCGTGGTGGCCGGCGCGCCTTCGGTGAGGTCGTCGGTCCCGTCGGGACCCCCGACGCCCTCGGCGCCCTCAGCGCCCTCGGCGTCGTCGACGAACGCCTCGTCGTCGTTGCTGCGCGACTTGCCGCGGCTGAAGAGTCCCACGTCATTCCGTCCTTATGAGTACTGCTGCGTCGAGCTTGGGGTGGAGCTGGGTCGTGCTGGGCCGAGCCGGCCGGGCGGTCCCGAGTGGGCGCCCGGCGAACCGTACCCGATCACCCGTGAGCCGTGGTGGCGTCCCGCGCGCTCGGCGGGGCGTCTGCCCCGTCGCCCCCGTGACCCGGTCCGGGGTCCCCCGGCCCGAAACCGCCGGTGGACCCATGTCCAGTGTCACCCCGGACCGTCTCGTCGAGCGAGTCAACCTCGAGGAACACCGGCCGTTCGACGCGCTGCACCACGAGCTGGGCGATGCGGTCGCCGCGGCGCACCGTGAAGGCCTCACGCGGGTCGAGGTTGACGAGGTTGACGAGGATCTCGCCGCGGTACCCCTCGTCGACGGTGCCCGGAGCATTGACGATCGAGATCCCGTGCCGGGCAGCGAGGCCCGATCGCGGGTGGACGAAACCGGCGTGGCCGGGCGGCAGCGCGATGGCCACGCCGGTGGGCACGAGGACCCGCTCCCCCGGCGCGATGGTGACGTCCGCGCGGGCCCGGAGGTCGGCTCCGGCGTCGCCCGGGTGCGCGTAGGCAGGCATCGGGAGCTCGGGGTCGAGCCGGAGCACCGCCAGCGCGGGCGCGGCGTCCGGGACAGCACAAGGGTCGGTCACGTGGACCGACCCTACTTGCTCCTGCGCTGCAGGCACCTGCGCGTGAACGTGACCGACCGAGCCGCTCAGGCGGCGCAGTCCGTGCAGATCATCATGCCGTTGCTCTCCTTGGCGAGCTGGCTGCGGTGGTGGACCAGGAAGCACTGGCCACAGGTGAACTCGTCGGCCTGCTTGGGCAGGACCCGGACCGACAGCTCCTCGCCGGACAGGTCGGCGCCGGGCAGCTCGAAGCCCTCCGCCTCCGCGGTCTCGTCCACGTCCACGCTCGACGAGGTCTTGTCGACCCGTCGCGACTTGAGCTCCTCGAGCGAGTCCTCGCTGAGGTCGTCGTCGGTCTTGCGTGGCGCGTCGTAATCGGTTGCCATCTGGAATCTCGCTTCTCTTCGTGCGCCTGCGTCTGTGTGGCGGAGAACGCTCGGTGGCTCACGCTTGTTCCCTGCGCGGTGGACCGGTTCTACCGCCCCGAAACATCTCTCTGCGTGCGCGGATTGTGCCTGAACATCACGGCGATGTCACGTCGGCCCTTTCACAGCCTGAGACGCTCGCCACACTCCCGACCCCTCGGGTCCGGTCCCGCATGCTCCGCCGGGCCTGTCCCTACCCTCTGCAGACCAATAGTTCACCGTTCCTTTGCCCTCGACCGACGTGGTCCGGTGCACGGTGGAGGTCCGTCGCCGCGGTAGGGTCTGCGGACCCGACCGACATCCTTCCACCGGCCCGGAGGTGCACCATGACCCAGTTCGTCGACGAGATCCGCCAGCGCGTGAGCGCGACGCTCGACGAGCTCGCCGAGGCACAGGCCGCCGGCGACGAGTACCGGGTGCGCGTGCACACCGGCGAGCTCGAGTCGTTCGCCCGGCTCGCCCACGACAACGACATCCACGTTCCGGAGCTCGTGCCGTTCGCGGCCGCCTGAGCCCTCGGCACCCCTCGACATCACGGGCACCCGGCCTCTGCCGGGTGCCCGTTCGTCGTGTCCGGCCACCGTGGACACCATCCGCCTGCCGCCCGATGCGGGTCAGCTCGTGAACAGCTCGCGGACCGGCTCGACGAGGGCCGGCCCGGCCGCGACGGTCAGCTCCTTTCCCGGAGCGCCCGGCGCGGCTGCTGCGCCCGGCCCGGCTGCTGCGCCCGCTGCGCCGACGACGACGCCACCGGCCTCCTCGACGACGAGCCAGCCGGCGGCGAGGTCCCAGGCGTTGAGGCCTGACTCGGCGTAGGCGTCGACGGACCCGTCGGCCACGCGGACGAGGTCGAGGGCCGCGCTGCCGATCCGGCGGATGTCGCGCACCTGGGGCAGGACGCGCGTCAGCACCTCGGCCTGGCGCGCTCGCTTCTCCGGCGCGTAGCCGAAGCCCGTGGCGAGCAGGGTGCGCCCCAGGCGGTCCTCGGTCGACACCGCGAGGCGGGTGCCCGGGTCGTCCGGCGTGGCGCCCTCGGGACGTGTCCAGGCCCCGCCGCCTCGTCGGGCGTGGTGCACCAGGCGGAGGCACGGGTCCGCGACGGCGCCCGCCACCGGCGCCCAGCGACCCTCGGCCGACGGGTCGCCGACGACGACGGCGACCGAGACGGCGTAGGCCGGCACCCGGTAGAGGTAGTTGACGGTCCCGTCGATCGGGTCGACGACCCACGTCAGGCCCGAGGTGCCGGCGACGTCGACGCCCTCCTCACCGAGGATCCCGTCGTCGGGGCGCGCCTGCTGGATGAGGCGGTGGAGCAGCTCCTCGGAACGTCGGTCCATGACGGTGACGACGTCGGTGTCGGTGGACTTCGTCGCGGCGACCCCGACGCCGTCGGGCCGCTCGTCGCGGATGAAGCGAGCCGCTTGGGTGGCGATGGCGACGACGGTGCGCTCGAGGTCGGCGAGGTCGAGGCCCTCGGGAAGGTCTGGCAGTCCGGTCATCGGGGCCCTCCTCAGTCGCGACCGCAGAGGGCCGGTCGGGCGGTGCGCAGGTTGGGGCAGCAGCCGGGAGCGCACACCGAGGGCATCCGCCCCTCGAACTGCGGCACGGCCTCGCCACGGGCCTCGGCGGCCCGTTCCAGCAGCGCGTCGGCGAGGTCGCGCACGAACGCCTCACCCGTACCGACGGTCGGTACCCGGACGAGCCGGACGCCGAGCCGGTCGCACGTCTGCTGCGCCTCGGTGTCGAGGTCGTAGACGACCTCCATGTGGTCGGACACGAAACCGACCGGCGCCAGGACGACGGTCGAGACCCCCTCGGCCACGAGCTCCTCGATGCGGTCGTTGACGTCGGGCTCGAGCCACGGCTGGGTGGGCGGTCCGGACCGCGAGCAGTACACCAGCTCACCGGTGAGCTCACGGCCGAGGACGCGTCCGGCCTCCTCGGCGAGGTGCGAGGCGAGCGCGAGGTGCTGGCGGCGGTAGAGGTTGCCCTCGCCGTCGCCCGGGCCCGACGTGTCGTCCATGGCGTCGGGGATGGAGTGGGTGACGAAGAGGAGCGCGAGCTCGCCGTCGGGGAGGCCGTCGAGGGCGCGCAGCGAGCGCACGAGCTCCTCGAGGTTGGCGGCGGCGAAGCCCGGCCGCGGGGCGTACTGGGCGACCTTGTCGATCTCGAGCTCGACCCCCTCTTCGCGCAGCTCCGCGTCGGCGTCGGCGAGGTTCTCGCGGTACTGGCGGCACGAGGAGTAGGAGGAGTAGGCGCTGGTCGTCAGGGTGAGGACGCGGCGGTGCCCCTCGGCGTGCGCCTTGCGGAGGGCGTCGGGGATGAACGGTTCACTGTTGCGGTTGCCCCAGACGACCGGGGTGTCGATCCCCCGGGCGTCGAGCTCGCGGCGCAGGGCCGCGATGAGCGCGCGGTTCTGGTCGTTGATGGGGCTGCGACCGCCGAAGAGGAAGTAGTGCTCACCGACGGCGGCGAGCCGCTCGTCGGGGATGCCGCGCCCGGCCGTGACCCGGCGCAGGAACGGCATGACCTCGTCGGGGCCCTCGGGGCCGCCGAAGCCGAGCAGGAGGACGGCGTCGTAGGGCTCGAGCGAGGCCGGGGCCGACGCGTCGGGCCGGGCGCTGCTGGGGGTCTGACCTGTCATGGGTGGCTGGGGCCTCTCGATCGGGTGTGGTGGTGCGGGTGCTGTGCGGCGCGCTCAGGGGCCGGATCTCAGCGGGACGGGAGCGTTGAGGTCGAGGCGCACCGCGACCATGCGCACGGCGAAGACCAGGCCGACCGCGGTCCACAGCAGCCAGTCCTGCAGCGAGCCCAGACGAGCTGCGACGACGATGACGACCGAACCGAGCATGGCCGGCAGGGCGTAGAGCTCGCGACGCAGCACCTCGGGCACCTGCCCGGCGAGCAGGTCGCGCACGACGCCTCCGCCGACCGCGGTGATGACGCCGACGAGGACGGCCGCGACGGGCGCGACGCCCGGGGTCGTGACGGCCTTGAGGCTTCCGGCGACGGCGAACACGGCGAGGCCGGCGGCGTCGAGGACCCGGACGAAGCGGGTCGTGCGCTCGACGGCCGGGTGGTAGAGGAAGGTGACGAGCCCACCGAGGGCGGCCGCCGTGAGCAGCCGCCAGTCGCTGATGCCGACCGGTGGGATGTCGCCGATGAGCAGGTCGCGCACGATGCCGCCACCGAGCGCGGCGGCACAGGCGAGCACGAGGACACCGAAGAGGTCGAAGCGCTTCTTGACGGCGACGAGACCGCCGGAGAGCGCGAAGACGAACACGCCGACGATGTCGAGGGCGAGCTGGGCGGAGGCGTACGAGGTGGGCATGCCAGAGCAAACGGTACCCGCGCGGCGTGGGCGCTTTCGTGCCCGCCCGGCCGGTGGCATGCTCGATCCACCACCAGCCCACCGACCCGCCCTCTCCACCCACCGAAGGACCCTTCCATGCAGCACCTCCGGCTCGTCGGCGTCCACGAGGACGGCACGCACCTGCTGCTGACCGACGACGACGGCAACGGGTTCGCCCTCCCGCTCGACGAGCCGCTGCGCGCGGCCGCGCGGCGCGACCGGCCGCGGCTCGGGCAGCTGCAGATCGAGATCTCCGGTGGCGCGCGTCCGCGCGACGTGCAGGCGATGATCCGCGCGGGGCTCTCGGCCGAGGAGGTCGCCGAACGCGCCGGCTGGCCCGTCGAGAAGGTGCACCGCTACGAAGGGCCGATCCTCGCCGAGCGCGAGCACGTCGCAGGCCTGGCCCGACAGGCCCGGCTGCGGGCCCGAGGTGCGTCGCACGGCGCCTCCCCCACGCTCGACGCCAGGGTCTCCGAGCGCCTGCGATCCCGGGAGATCGACCTCGGCTCGGTCCGCTGGGACTCCCGCCGCACCGAGGCCGGCACGTGGACGGCGCTGCTGCGCTTCCTCGCCGGGGGCCGCGAGCGGGAGGCCGCCTGGCACTACGACCCGCTCTCGCGGACCGTGACGGTGCTCGACGACGAGGCCCGCTGGCTCAGCGAGGACGAGGAGCAGCAGGCCCCCGGACCCATCCCCACCCCGCACCTGGCTGCGTCCACCCGACCGAGCCGCGTCTACGACGTCGAGGCCGAGGGTGGCGTCGGCGAGCCGCGGGACACCGGCGAGACGCGTCGGGCCACCGGCGTCTCGGCAAGCGCCCGGCGTCGCGAGGGCGAGACCGTCGACCTCATGGCGGCGATGCGCGAGCGCAGCGCCCAGCGTCGAGGCCGTCGCCGGCCGCGCGCCGCCGAGGTGCCAGGGCTCGAGGACGTCCCGGAGGAGGCCCTGCCCCTCGAGGAGCTCGCCAGGGACCCGCGCGAGCAGCTGCCGCCCGCCGCGCACACCCACCCCGAGGACGACCCGGACGTCGAGAAGCACGGCGACGCCGCGGACCGCATCGGTCCCGAGGCTGCGGCCCGCAAGGCCCGCCGCGCCGAGCGCACCCAGCCGGTGCGCCAGGCGGGCGCGACAGGTCGGCCCCGGTCGCCTGCCCTGGCCGAGCAGCCCGAGCAGTTCGAGCAGCCCGAGCACCCCGCGCCGGACGAGGCCGTCGAGCACGTCGGCCCCGCGGCGGCCCGCGTCGAGGCCGCGCACCCCACCGACCGTGACCGTCCGGACGTCGGTGACGACGCAGACGACCCAGAGGACGCAGTCGACACGGACGACACGAACGATGCGGACGACACCGTCGACGTGGAGCACGCCGAGGACACGCCCGCGGCGCCGGCCGTCGCCGCCGTCGGCCGGCGCGAGCAGCCGGCCGACGTACAGACCGCCGACGTGCATCACGCGCACGATGCGCCGGAGCAGGACGACGAGGAGTCCGGCGAGCTCATCGAGGAGCGCGCGACCGCGAGCGACCCACGCCCGACTCCCCCGGCGCGGCCGGCGGCCCGCAAGTCCGGGCGTCCGAGCGTCCCGAGCTGGGACGACATCATGTTCGGCCGCCGCGGCGAGTGACCTTTCGGAGGGTGGTCAGTCGGCCTGCGTGATCGGCAGGGGCGGCAGCGGGCACACGTCGAGGTCGAACGGCAGCAGCTCGGGCGACACCGCCGCGGCGCGCGCGGCGTGGGAGGTCATCCGCCGCATGTAGTGACGGCGGCACAGCACCTCGTACTCGACGACTCCGGCGCCCGGCTTGGTGTCGCCGACGACGACCTGCTCGCCCTCGACGACCATGACGCCGTCGAGGACGCGCGCGTTGGTCGTGGCGCGACGGCCGCACCAGCACAGCGCCTCGACCTGGAGCACCTGGACGCGGTCGGCCAGCTCGATGAGCCGCTTGCTGCCCGGGAACAGCTCGGTGCGGAAGTCGGCGGTGATGCCGAAGGCGAAGACGTCGATGTCCATCTCGTCGACGACCCTGGCCAGCTGCTCGACCTGCTCGCCGGTGTAGAACTGGGCCTCGTCGCAGATGAGGTAGTCGATGCGCTGCCCGGACGTGGCTCGCTCGACGACGGACTCCCAGAAGTCGAGGGTGTCCTCGACCTCGAGCGCGCCGGTCGACAGGCCGAGCCGCGAGGACAGGACGTTGGTGCCGGCGCGGTCCATCTTGGTGAAGATGAGTCCGACGCGTCCGCGGGCGCCGTGGTTGTGGTCCATCTGGAGGGCGAGCGTCGACTTGCCGCAGTCCATGGTCCCGGAGAAGAAGACGAGCTCAGCCACGGGGCACCACCCTAGGGGGCGACGCGGGGCGGCACCACGACCACGGGCACGGCGAGTTCCGCGTCGCTCGTCGACCCGTGCAGGCCGAGCAGGCGGACGACCTCGGGCCGCATCAGGCCGGAGTGCACGACGGCCAGGTCGTCTCCGGTGACGACGAGCAGGTCGCCGATGCGCGGGGCGACGCGGGCGCTGACGGCGCCGAACCAGCCCTCGTCGACCGCCTGCTCGCGAGTCAGCACGCGCGCCCGGCCGGCGAAGCGCTCGGTCCAGGTGGCGGCGACGTCGGCGAGGGCAGCCGGCTGCGTGTACAGCTGGAGGTTGCGGGGCTCGCCGCCGAGATGGCGCACCCCCGCCATGAGGGCAGGCTCGTCGACGAGGTCGACACGTGCCTGGAAGGGCACGTCGACCATGCCGTGGTCGGCGGTGACGACGACCACGGTGTCGGCCGGCACGCTTCCGGCGAGGCGGCGCAGCGCGGCGTCGACGGCCTCGACCTCGTCGCCCCACTGCCACGACTGGCAGCCGTGCACGTGCCCGACCTTGTCGACCTCGCCCCAGTAGAGGTAGACGAGCGAACGCGGTGCGGCACGCACCGCCGACAGGGCGGCGTCGACCCGGGCCTCGAGCGCGTGCGCGGCGCGGAAGACGCCGCCGCGCAGGGCAGCCGTGGTGAGGCCGGAGCCGTCGAAGTAGTGCGGGCCGACCATGGTGACGGCGAGCCCGGCGGAGGCGGCCTCCTCGAAGACGGTCCGGTTCGGCTGCCAGGCTCGCGGGTCGGGGCCGTTCTCCCACGACAGCTCGTTGAGGACGCGGTCGGTGTCCGGGTCGAGCACTTGCATGCCGACGAGGCCGTGACTGCCCGGTGGCAGCCCGGTGCCGAAGGAGCCCATCGAGGTGGCGGTGGTCGTCGGGAACCCGCAGGGCACCCGCTGCATGGACTCGAACCGCGAGCGCAGGAACGGGGCGTGGCCGCTGCGCTGGCGCAGCAGGTCGTGCCCGAGCCCGTCGACGAGGACGACGACGGCGCGGGCGGCGTCGGGCAGGCCGAGGACGTCGCGCCCGGCATAGGCGGGCACTCCGAGACTGGCGGCCATCGAAGGCAGGACGGAGGCGAGCGTCGGTCCGGACCAGTCGAGCGCGGGGGCGGTTGCGGGCGCGTCGGGGCTGCTCACCGTCAGAGAGCCGGGCCGCCGCCGATGCTCGCCGACAGGACGCGCGCGAACCGCATCGCCTTGCCGACGGCGGCCTCACCGTCGGCGGCCGAGCTGATCCGCAGCGAGATGTCGTCGGAGGCGATGGTGCCCTCGAAGCCGTGGTCGGCGGTGCAGTCGGGGTCGCCGCACTGGGCCGGGATCATGTCGAGGCGGCTCACCGCTCCCCAGCCGAGGGTCAGGGTGAGGTCGCGCCCGTGGCTGCCGGCGGTGAAGGTCTCGGGCTCGGACACGACGTGGGTCAGCATGACCCCCCGGACGGCGACGAGCGGCACGGTCTCGGTGGTGGCCGTGGCCATGAGCTTGTCGTCGGGCTCGGCGTGGTCGTCGGCGTGGGCGATGACGAGGCGCTGCGGCGTGACGACGAGGACCGTGACGTGCCGGCGGACCGTCTCGTGGTCGAAGGTCGTCTCCTGGTGCACGAGGTGGCTGACGACCTCGTCGTCGGCGACGGCGGACTCGACGACGTCGCACACGAGGTCCGGGTAGTAGCCCGCGCGGGTGATGTCCGCCGTGAGGTCGTCGGGGAGGGCCCGGTGGGCGTCCTGGGTCGTGCGTCGCATGACCCCATCCTTGCACCCGCCCGGCCCGGCACCGTCCCCGCCGACCTGTGGGTGTGGACGCCGGGGCGCTCGGGCGAGGCGTCGTCCACAGGGTCGGGGCCAGGCCCGCGCCCCGTCAGGTCATCCGGCGGCGGCCCGGATCCTTGCGCACGAGGGCGTGCCGCACGACGACCTCGGCACCGAGCACGTCGACGCCGCCGGTCCACGCGTTGACGGGGTTGAGCTCGACGGAGGCGAGCTCCGGGTGGTCGTCGGCGAGAACCGAGAGCCTCGCCACGAGGTCGGCCAGCGCCGCTCGGTGCACGGGGGCGGCACCACGGTGGCCGCTGAGCAGCGGGGCGGCCTTGACGCCGTCGATGAGGTCCGTGACGTCGACGTCCGTGAGCGGGGGGATGCGGTGGGCGACGTCGCCGAGCAGCTCGGTGGGCGGGCCGGCCACGGAGAAGGAGACGACCGGCCCGAAGAGCGGGTCCTCGCTGGCCCGCACGACGCACGAGACGCCGGGCACGGCCATCCGCTGCACGACGAACCGGTCGGCGCCGAGCGGGCCGAGGCGGCCGGTCAGCGACGCGTGCGCCTCGCGGACCGCCTCGGCGTCGACGAGGTCGCCGCGAACCCCGACGAGCCCCGGCTGGTGGCGCACGACGGGCGAGGTGGACTTGAGGATGACGGGGTAGGTCAGCAGGTCGGCGGCCGCCACGGCCGTGTCGGCGGTGGTGACCTCGACGGCCGGCCACAGCCGGATGCCGTAGGAACCGAGCAGGTCGCGAGACTCCTCACGGGTCAGGGCGCGCCCGTCGGGCGAGCCGGCGAGCACCTCGTCGATGATGCGCTCGGCCCGCAGGCGGTCGATGCCGATGGGGCTCACCTGGCTGCCGCGGTCGCGTGAGCGCCACTGGGCGTACCGCGTCACGGCGTTGAGGGCGCGGATACCGTCCTCGGGCATCGAGTACACCGGCACCGAGCGGTGCTGCCCGTCCTGCTCGTACGACAGCAGGTCGCCGACGCCGCGCATGCCGAGGAACGTTGCCACGCAGGGCTTCTCGTGGCTGGCCGCAATCGACCGCACCGCGGTGAGCACCTCCTCGTCCTGGGTCACGAGGGGCGGGATGAACGCGGCGACGACGCTGTCCACGTCGTCGTCGGCGAACGCGGCGTCGAGCGCGGCCGCGAACTCCTCGGCGGATGCCTGCGGCAGCAGCGACACCGGTCCGTGCGTGACGCGCAGGCCCCAGCTGAGGCACGCCGACGCGCTGAGCGCGCCGAGGGCGTCGGAGTTGCCGACGATGGCGACCCGCTCCCCCTTGGGCAGCGGCTGGTGCAGCGTCAGCTGTGCGACGTCGAAGAGCTGGTGCACGTTCTCGACGCGGATGACACCGGCCTGGCGCAGCAGGGCGTCGAAGGCCTGGGGCGGGGCGTGGGTGACACGGGTGCGGTGTCCCGGTGGGGCCGCGTAGCTCGAGACGCCGGAGGACACGACGACGACGGGCTTGACCTGGGCCAGCTGCCGGGCGATGCGCGAGAACTTGCGCGGGTTGCCCATCGACTCGAGGTAGAGCCCCACGGTGTCGGTGGACTGGTCGTCGATCCAGTACTGCATGAGGTCGTTGCCCGAGACGTCGACGCGGTTGCCGGCCGAGGCGAACACCGAGATGCCGAGGCCGCGCCGGGCCGCCGAGGCGAGCACCGCGACGCCGAGCGCGCCGCTCTGGGCGAAGAGGCCGAGCCGCCCCCGCTCCGGTATGACGGGGGCCAGCGTCGCGTTGAGACGCACGTCGGGGTCGTTGTTGACGAGCCCGAAGCTGTTCGGGCCGACGAGGCGCATGCCGGCGCGGCGGACGCGTCGACGCAGCTTGTCCTGCAGGCGCGCCCCCTCCTCCCCCGCGTCGGCGAAGCCCGACGACATGACGAGCAGGGCCCGGACGCCGGCCTTGCCGCACTCTTTGACGACGTCGACGGCCTGCTCGGCGGGGACGACGACGATGGCCAGGTCGACCTGCTCGGGCACGTCGGCGATGGTCGGGTAGGCCCGCAACCCCTGGATCGTGTCGGCAACGCGGTGGATCGGGTAGATCTCGCCGGCGAACCCGGCCGCGAGGATGTTGCGCAGCACGAGCGCCCCGATCGACTCCGCGCGCCGGCTCGCACCGATGATGGCCACTCGCTGCGGGAAGAGGATCGTGCTCATGCTGCGGGCCTCGGCGCGGTGCTCGCGCGCCAGCTGCACGGCCTTGCTCTGCTCGGTCGGCAGGATGTCGAAGGACACCTCGACCACGCCGTCCTCGACGTGGTGGGACACCTCGTAGCCGGCCTCGCGGAACACCTGGAGCATCTTGCGGTTCTGCGGCAGCACCTCCGCGGTGAACCGGGTGATCCCGAGCTCCTGGGCGATGGCCGCGAGGTGCTCGAGCATCACCGAGCCGATGCCCTTGCCCTGGTAGTGGTCGGAGATGTTGAAGGCGACCTCGGCGCTGCCGGCGTCGATGCGGTCGTAGCGGCCGATGCCGATGATCTCGTCGTCGAGGGTGGCCACGAGCGCGACCCGGTCGTGGTGGTCGACGTGGGTGAAGCGGTGCACGTCGCGGTCGCTCAGCTGGCGCAGGGGCGCGAAGAAGCGCAGGTAGATCGACTCGTCGGACTGGCGCGCGTGGAAGGTTCGGATGCCGTCGGCGTCTCCCGGCCCGATCGGGCGCACGTGCGCGACGGTGCCGTCGCGCAGCACGACGTCGGCCTCCCACTCGACGGGCCCGGCGGGCCAGTCGTCCGGGGCCGCCCCTGCGGTGGGCACGGCCCCGGGCGCGCCGGTGCCGGCCTGCTGGTCCGCTCCCGAAACCATGGGGCCATGGTGTCACGTCGCGCCGCGGGCGCACCTGCGGTGCGAGGCTGGCCACATGGAGTTCACCGAGGTCGTCCGCGCCCGTCACATGTCCCGCCGCTACGACCCGGACCGCCCGGTGCCGCGCGAGGTCGTGCAGCGCTGCCTCGACAACGCCGTGCGGGCACCGAGCGCCGGGTTCAGCCAGGGCTGGGACTTCCTCGTGCTGTCGACCGACGCCGAGCGCCGGGTGTTCTGGGACGCGTCGGCCGAGCAGGGCGCGTCGGGCGACGACCCGTGGCTCGGCGGCATCAAGGCCGCGCCGGTGCTCGTGCTGTGCCTGTCGGACAAGGACGCCTACCTCGACCGGTACGCCGCGCCGGACAAGGGCTGGACCGACCGCGACGAGGCCCGCTGGCCGGTGCCGTACTGGGACGTCGACACCGGCATGGCGGCCCTGCTCGTGCTGCTCACGGCCACCGACGAGGGTCTCGGCAGCCTCTTCTTCGGGGTCCCTGCCCCACGCCACCCCGCCGTCAAGGCGTCCCTCGGCATCCCCGACGAGCGTCGGATCGTCGGCGTGGTCTCGATCGGCTACTCGGTGCCCGGCCCCAAGAGTCCGAGCCTGCGCCGGCACCGCCGGACCGGCTCCGAGGTGGCCCACTGGGGCCGTTTCGGCGTGGCAGGTGAGCCGACCTGAGCGGCCTGCGCGAAGATGGGGCGTTCACCGACAGCGGCACGGCAAGGAGCAGCACCCGGCATGGCCCGACGCACCACCACCACGCCTCCCCCTGAGGACTTCGAGGAGAAGATCGTCGGGATCGACGTCGAGGAGGAGATGCAGAACGCCTTCCTCGAGTACTCCTACAGCGTCATCTACTCCCGTGCCCTCCCCGATGCCCGTGACGGGCTGAAGCCGGTCCAGCGGCGGATCCTCTACGGCGCCAACGAGCTGGGCCTGCGCCCCGACCGCGGCCACGTCAAGAGCCAACGCGTCGTCGGCGAGGTCATGGGCAAGTACCACCCGCACGGCGACCAGGCGATCTACGACGCCCTGGTGCGCATGGCCCAGCCGTTCACGCTGCGCCTGCCGCTCGTCGACGGGCACGGCAACTTCGGCTCGCTCGACGACGGCCCCGCCGCCGCCCGGTACACCGAGGCCCGGATGGCCGACGCCGCCCTGCTCATGGTCTCGGGCCTCGACGAGGACACCGTCGACTACGTCCCGAACTACGACGACACCCAGCTGCAGCCGGGCGTCCTGCCCGCCGCGTTCCCGAACCTGCTCGTCAACGGGGCCGCCGGCATCGCCGTCGGCATGGCCACGAACATGCCGCCGCACAACCTCGTCGAGGTCATCGGCGCCGCGCGCCACCTCATCGCCAACCCGACGTGCTCGCTCGACGAGCTGATGAAGTTCGTGCCCGGCCCCGACCTGCCGTGCGGCGGAAGGATCGTCGGCCTCGAGGGCATCCGCGACGCCTACCTCACCGGCCGCGGCAGCTTCCGCACGCGCGCCACGGCCCGCATCGAGTCGATCACCGCCCGCCGCAAGGGCATCGTCGTCACCGAGCTGCCCTACCTCGTGGGCCCCGAGAAGGTCATGGACAAGATCAAGGACCTCGTCCAGGCCAAGAAGCTCCAGGGCATCTCCGACCTCAAGGACCTCTCGGACCGCACGCAGGGCCTCAACCTCGTCATCGAGATCAAGAACGGGTTCAACCCCGACGCCGTCCTCGAGCAGCTCTACAAGCTGACGCCGATGGAGGAGAACTTCGGCATCAACAACGTCGCGCTCGACGACGGCCAGCCCCGCACCATGGGCCTCAAGGACCTCCTCAAGGTCTACGTCGACTTCCGCACCGACGTCGTGCGGCGGCGCACCTCCTACCGGATGAAGAAGGCCCAGGACCGCCTCCACCTCGTCGACGGCCTGCTCATCGCGATCCTCGACATCGACGAGGTCATCCAGCTGATCCGCGCCTCCGACGACGCCGGCACGGCCCGCGAGCGGCTCATGGGCGTCTTCGACCTGTCCGAGCTGCAGGCCAACTACATCCTCGAGCTGCAGCTGCGGCGCCTGACGAAGTTCTCGCGCATCGAGCTGGAGAAGGAGAAGGAGACCCTCGAGCAGACCATCGAGGAGCTGCGCGCCATCCTCGAGAACGACAAGCTGCTCATGAAGCTCGTCTCCACCGAGCTGGCCGACGTCGCCAAGTCGCACGGGACGCCGCGGCGCACCGTCCTGCTGGAGGGCTCGGGGCAGAGCGCGGCGGCCGCCGCCGCGTCGCCCCTCGAGATCGCCGACGACCCCTGCTGGGTGCTGCTGTCCTCCACCGGGCTGCTGGCCCGCACGGGGTCCGACGAGCCGGTCAGCGCCGAGGGGTCGCGCTCGAAGCACGACGTCGTCGTCGGCGCGGTGCGCACCACGGCGCGTGGGGAGTTCGGCCTCCTCACCTCGGCTGGGCGCATGGTCCGGCTGTCCGCGCTCGACCTGCCGACGCTGCCGCCGACCAACGGCGCGCCGAGCCTGTCCGGTGGCGCGCCGCTCGCGGCCTACGTCGACCTCGGCAAGGGCGAGGAGCCGCTGACCATCGTGCCGATCGGCCCGGAGGCGCCGGTCGTCGCGCTCGGCACCGCGAGCGGCGTCGTCAAGCGCGTCACGCCCGATGCGCCCAAGAGCAACGACTGGGACGTCATCAGCCTCAAGGACGGCGACTCCGTCGTCGGTGCTGCCGTCGCCGACCGCGACGACCTCGACCTCGTCTTCCTCACGACCGACGCACAGCTGCTCCGCTTCCCCGCGAAGTCGGTTCGCCCGCAAGGCCGCTCGGCCGGCGGCATGGCGGGCATCAAGCTGGGTGGCTTCGGCCGTGCCGTCTTCTTCGGCGTCGTCGACCCGACGCGCGACGGCATCGTGGTCACCTCCTCCGGCTCCTCCGGCGCACTGCCCGGCACCGAGGGAGGCTCGCTCAAGGTGACGCCCTACGCCGAGTACCCGGCCAAGGGCCGGGCCACCGGCGGCGTCCGCTGCCACCGCTTCCTCAAGGGAGAGGACACCCTCGTGCTCGCCTTCGCCGGCAACACCCCGGCCCGCGCGTCGGCAGCCAACGGCGTCGCCATCGAGCTGCCACCGGCCGACGGCCGGCGCGACGGTTCCGGCGTCCCGACGAACACCGTCATCGGCGCCATCGCCGGTCCGCCGTCAGCGGGCGCGTCGGCGGGCCCGGCGTCGTGACGCCCCGCCCCGCCGACGCGTCGGCCCCCGGACCGGAGCAGGAGCGCGGCGCCGCAGCGGTGCCCGACGACGCAGCCGAGGTGACCGAGTCGGTCGACGTGGCCGGCGAACCCGACGTCACCGGGGCTGAGCAGCCCGACGGCGAGGACGCGACCACGGAGTCCGAGGGCACCGACCCGACGCCCGACCCGCCGCGCGGGGCGCAGTCCGACGACGAGGCGACGCAGGAGTCCTCCGACGACTCCGAGGCGTCGGAAGAGACCGAGTCTTCAAAGGACGCCGGGGACGCCGAGGCGTCAGAAGAGACCGAGGCTTCAGCAGACGCCGAGGAGACCGAGGAGACCGAAGAGACCGAGGACGACACCGGAAGTGCGGACGCGGGCGGAGCCGCCACGCCTGTCGACCCCGTGCCCGCGGGCGAGGACGGGCACGACGCCCACCCGGCCACGACGGGCCACGGCGAGCCCGCGAGCGACGCGTGCTCGGTCCTCTTCGACCACGACGGCACGAGCGCCTACGGGACGGCCGCGCGTGCGCGGTTCTTCGTCGCCGTCGAGCAGCCGGGCCCGTGGGGCCGCGACGCCGCCCGCGAGTCGCACCTCGACCGCGAGCTCGGTGCCGAGCTCGACGCGCGCACCGCGCAGGCCGGCGGCCGGTTCATGCTGATCCGCAAGCCCGGTGGCCACCCGGCCAGCGACGCGCCGCGCACCGTCCTGCTGGCCCACGCGGGTGCCCGTCCGGGCGACGCGTGGCTGCTGCGGGCGACGGTCACGAGCATCGGCGACCTCTTCGGCCTCGACTGGGGCGCCCTGGCGCGCGGCAGCCGGGCCATGGTTCGCGCGTCACTGCCGGGCGCCGAGCCCGCGGAGCCGACGCTGCTCGTGTGCACGAACGGCCGCCGCGACGTGTGCTGCGCCGTGAGAGGCCGACCGCTGGCCGTGCACGCAGGTCGAGTGGCACCCGGGCGCGTCTGGGAGGTGTCGCACACCGGCGGACACCGGTTCGCCCCGACCGCCGTGCTGCTGCCCTGGGGCCAGACGTACGCCCGGCTCGACGACCCGGCCGCGGAGTGGGTGCTCGGCGCCAGCGCCACCGGCCACACGCCCGAGGAGCTGCTGGGGCCACAGCACGACCGCGGTCGCTCCTCGCTCGAGCCGGCCGCCCAGTGCGCTGAGTCGCACGTGCGGGCCCTCCTCGGCGAGACGCACCTGCCGGCGCTCTGGGCCGGCGATGCCGAGCCGCGGCCCGCTGCGGCCCGCCCCGACCAACCTGCGGACGCGACGCCTCCCGATGCGTGGCTCGTCCCGGTGACCCACGAGGACGGCCGCGTGTGGCGCGTCCGGGTCGAGCGGGCCGTATCGGGCCTGACCCGGCCGGAGTCGTGCGGCAAGAAGGCGGTGCCGGTGCACGAGTACCGCGTCACCGTCGTCGCCGGCCCGTCCCCGGCCGCGGCGGTCACCCAGTCCCAGCCGTAGGAGGGAGCCTCACCAGGGCTTGGAGTAGGTCTGGCCGCCGTCGCCGGGCTGGATCCGGTCGTCCTGGCCCTGCTGCTGGTTGCGCTCGATGGTGTTCTGGCGCTGCTGCTGCTGGAGGTAGTCCTGCTCCTCCTGGCTCGGCGTGTGGTTCGGGTCGGGCGTCGGGGTCGGCTGGGGCGTCGGGCCGGGCCGCGGCTGGTTGTCGTTGCCCTGTCCCTGGTCGGGCGGCGCGTCGGCGTTCTTCTGCTGCATCCGCTGCTGCGCCTGCTGGAGCTGGTCGCCGGTCTGGCCGCCCTCGGGGGCGTCGCACAGCGGCGGCCGCTCCTTGGTGATGCGGATCCCCTTGTCGTAGAACTGCTTCCACTCGTCGGTACGCTCACGCGCCTTGGCGTCGTCACCGAGCGCCTCGTAGGTCAGTCCGAGGTTGACGCGCACCTTGCAGTCGTCGATCCCACCCTTGGGGACCAGCTCGAAGGCCTGCTCGAACCACGGGCGGGCCAGGGCGTAGTGGCCGGTGAGGATGTGTGCGTCGCCGACGGCGAACGGGGCCCGGAACTGCTCGACGACGTTGACCCATCCCTGGCGCTGCGCCCACGTCATCGTGCGCTCGGCGTCGCCGGCCGTGTACGCGTCGAGCGTGCGGTCGTGGACGACGTTGAGCGTCAGCAGCCGCGCCGCGACGAGCACCAGCAGCACGGCGACGGGCAAGGATGCCAGCACGAGGCGGCGCCGGCGGCGCCGCACCTGAGGCGGCCGGGGCAGCAGGTCGGACCGTTCCGCACGGCCGCGCGCGCCACCCGGCAGCCGCGAGCGCAGGGACGCCAGTCGTCCTCCGGAGCGGGGGGCGTCCCCGGGGGCGGGCACGGGTCGGTCGAGCAGCGAGGTCATGACCCCACCTCCTTGCGTCGGCGGGTCTGGGCGAGCGCGGCGGCGCCCGCACCGACCTCCCACGCCGCGATCCCCGCGAGGCCGACGAGCGCCACCCAGTAGAGCTCGCGCCGCGCCGCGACCTTCTGCTTCTCCAGCTGCTCGCTCGTGCCGAACTGGGCGAGGTCGACGTCGGCGAGCGCCTCGTCGACGCCGTCACCGGCCTGACGGTGCACGTACGGGACACCGAGCTGCTCGGCGATCTGCCGCAGCGTCGGCTCGGAGATGACCGAGCGCGCGTCCTCCCCGGTCGAGGGGTCCTTGATGTAGGAGGCGCTCGAGTCGAACCGCGAACGCGTCGACTTCATCCGGCCGCCCTCGCTGGTGCCGTAGCCGAGCACGGCGCCGCCGTTGACCAGCGCGTGGTCGATGGCGAAGGGAGTCGGGGGGTCGGGGGCCGTCTGCTCGCCGTCACCCAGGTAGTAGACGATCCGGCCGCGCTCCGGGGTGCGCTGCCGCGCTTGCTCGAGCAGCGTCCTGAGCCGGTCGTTCGCCTCGGTGACCGAGGACCCGTGCGAGTACTCCGACGGCTCGGGCATGAGCGTCTGGAGCGCGGCGTCGAGCGCGTTGGTGTCGGTGGTCAGCGGCAGCCGCACGCGGGTGGCCTGGTCGAAGGTCACGACGCTGTAGCGGGCCCCGGGCAGGCGCTCGGCGATGGCGGCGATGTCGGCCGCGACTCCGGCGATGCGGGGCTGACCGTCGCCGTAGTCCTCGGCGATGATGCTGCTCGTCGTGTCGACCACGAAGTAGACGTTGAGGTTGGCCGCCGTGGTGTCCGCCTGGTCCCCCGGCAGCCCGGGGCGCAGCGCCGCGAGGCCGAGCAGGACGACCCCGGCGGTGAGGCGCCAGTGGGTGCCTCGCGACTCCCCCGGCGTCGCCCGCGACGACGGGTTCCACCACACGGCGGCCAGGCCCGCCACGACGAGGACGAGCAGGACCGGCCAGGGAAGGACGGGCAGGAGGCTCACGTCGACCACCTCCGGCTCGCTCCCACGACCCCGACGAGGCCCACCCCGGCGAGGAGGATCGGCACGGTCGGGTTGTCGGAGTAGAGCGCCCGGGCCGCGGAGTCGATGATCGTGGCCTCCTGGGTCTGGACCGCGTCGACGATGCCCTTGATGGCTGACGGGTCGCTCATCGGGTAGTACTGCCCGCCCGTGCCCGTGACGACCTGGCGCATCTCGGCGGCCTCGTCGTCGGGCCCGTCCTCCTCAGGGTTGAGGCCGTAGACGCGGACGCCCTTGGCCTTGGCCAGCTCTCCGGCCTCGGGGAGGTCGATGATCGGGCGCCCCGCCACGTGGTTGTCGGTGGCGAAGACGACCGAGCGGGCGCGCTGGAGGTCGACGCGGTCGAAGCTCGACACGCAGGTCGCGAGCCCGTCGCCGATGAGAGAGGTGCCGCGTCCGTTGAACGTCCCGGCGAAGAACGACTCCTGGTCGGGGTCGCCGCCGAGCGCGTCGGCCGCCGTGTCGAGCTCGTCGTTGATGAAGTCGTAGTCGTCGGTGAGCGGGAAGACCGTGGCCGCCGAGGAGTTGAAGATGACGAGGCCGATGCGCTCGCCCTCGAAGCTGCTGACGAGCGACTTGAAGGTGGCCACGAGCTCGGCGTCGTAGGCGGCCATCGACCCGGAGATGTCGAGGCACAGCATGATGTCGCGCGACCGGGTCTGCGGCTTGTCGATGGTGGTGTCGAGGGGCCGTGCCGCCCCGAGCAGTGCCGCGCAGGCCAGCAGGGCCGCACTGCCGGTGAGCACGCCCATCCGGACCCGGTGGACGCGCAGGGCGTGGCGGAACTCCGGCAGCTCGGTCAGCGCCCGGGAGTTGGCCACGGCCGCCCCGGCCCGCGCGGAGCGACGCACCCGCAGCCGGTACACGCCCACGGCGGCGGCGACGACGACGAGCAGGCCGACGGTGAGCACCGCCGGCCACCTGAGGTCGAGGGAGGTCAGGCCCATCGCGCCACCACCTGCTTGGCCACCTCGCCGGCCCCCGCCACGGTCTGCGCCTCGTGCGGGGCGAACTCGCCCGGATAGAGGCGCCCGACGACGTGCGAGACCGGGGTGAACCGCTCCCCCGACGCGGTGAGCTCGGTCAGGGTCATCGTCGGCGCGTGGACGCCGGAGACCTCCTGGACGAAGTGCCGCACGAGAACGCTCAGCTGCTGGTGCGCCCGCCGCTGGGTGATCTCACCGGCCGCGGCCCGGCCGAGGACGACGTCGATCTGGTGGGTGTAGTCGGCGCGCAGCCGGGTCAGCCGGTCGGGCGTGATCCGCGGCGGCACGACGACCCGGCGCCGCCGCGTCGACCACAGCACCCACACGTACCAGAGCGCGACGAGCACGAGCGCACCGATGCCGAGCCACAGCCACCGCGACGCGTACGGGTCCGGGGCGTAGAAGCCGGGCGGCGGCGCGTCAGCGGCGTGCACGACGCTGCCTCTCCAGCAGGGCGAACACCGTCGGCACGACCTCGTCGCTCGAGCCGAGCCGGGCGTGGTTGATGCCGCGGCGGTCGAGCAGGGTGGCCGTACGCTGCACCCGATCCTGCACCGTGCGCGCGTAGGCCGCTCGCACCTTCCGGTCGAGGCGCACGAGCGTCGGCAGCGTGTAGGTGTCGGCGACGTCGTAGGTGGTGCGGTCGCCCTCGACGGCGGTCGGGTCGGCGTCCTCGACGGTGAGCCACAGGATCTCGTGCTGCACGTGGAGCCGCCGCAGGAGGTCGTCGAGGGCGGGGTCGAGGTCGCGGTCGTCGGCGACGACGAGCAGCACGAGCCGGCGACGCACGTTGCGCACGACCCACCGCAGCTGGGTCGCGAGGTTGCTCTGGTCCGCGTCGAGCCGGGTCGCGGCGTCGACAGCGCGCAGCAGCAGCTCGAGGTGGGCCTCCGTACCCCGCAGCTCGTGGGACACCGTCGTGGTGGCGGTGCCGCGCACGAGGCCCACGAGGTCCCCGTGGCGCTCGGCGAGGTAGCCGACGAGCCCGGCGGCGGCGATCGCGACGTCCTTCTTCGGCTCGCCGCTGCGGGTCGTCGCGGCCATGCCGCGGCCGGTGTCGACGACGAGCATGAGGTTCTGCTTGCGCGTCGCCACGTAGCGCTTGACGAGGGGCGCCTGGTGGCGCGCCGTCGCCTTCCAGTCGATGTCGCGCACCTCGTCGCCGGGCACGTACGCCCGCAGGTCGTCGTAGTCGAGGCTGCGCGCGTGGAAGACCGACGCGTACTCGCCCTCGAGGAGGCTGCGCGACCTCCGGCGGGCGTGGACGAAGAGCTTGCTCTTCACCCGGGTCAGCAGCGTCGTCGGCATGGTGGCTCCCGCCCCGGTCAGGGAGTGCGGATCCCGCCCACCATGGCGTCGATGACGCGCTCGACCGGCACCTCGTCGGCCACGGCCTCGAACCCGAGCGTGACCCGGTGGCGCAGCACCCGGTGCGTCAGCGCCTTGACGTCGTCGGGCACGACGTGGTTGCGGCCGTCGATGAGAGCCCGGGCACGCGCTGCGCTCGTGAAGGCGATGCTCGCCCGCGGGCTCGCCCCGAAGTCGACGTAGCCGGCCAGACGCGACTCGATGTAGTCGCGCGGGTGGCGCGTCACGTACGTGATCCCGACGACGTAGTTGACGATCGCCGGATCGATGTAGACGCGCGACACGAGGCCCTGCAGCTGCTTGACGTCGTCCGTCGACACGACCGGCGTGCCCGGCCGGGCGTACACCCCGGCATCGATGCGCCGCAGCACCTCGGCCTCCTCGGCCGGCGACGGGTAGTCGAGGACGTCCTTGAGCATGAAGCGGTCCAGCTGAGCCTCGGGCAGCGGGTAGGTGCCCTCCTGCTCGATGGGGTTCTGGGTCGCGAGGACGAGGAACGGGTCCGGCAGGGCGTAGCTGCGGTCGCCGATCGAGGTCTGCCGCTCCTGCATCGCCTCGAGCATCGCCGACTGGGTCTTCGCGCTGCTGCGGTTGATCTCGTCGAGGAGCACGAAGTTGGCGTGGACCGGGCCGAGCTGGGTCTCGAACGCGCCGGAGTGCTGGTTGTACACCTGCGTGCCGACGATGTCGCTCGGCAGCAGGTCGGGCGTGCACTGGATGCGGTGGAACCGGCCGCCGACCGCCTGCGCGACCGTCTGGGCGGCTGTCGTCTTGGCCAGGCCCGGCACGCTCTCGAGCAGCACGTGGCCGCCGGTGAGCAGGGCGATGAGGAGGGTCTCCTGCAGTCGGGCCTGCCCGACGACGCGCGCCGCGAAGGAGCCCGAGATGGCGCCGATGCGGTCGCCGGCCCAGCGCAGCTCGTCGGGCGAGAGGTAGCTCGTGGCCGGCACGGTGCGCTCCGGGGCCTCGTCGATCCGGGCCACGGCGACGTCCTCGTCGGGGACGGCCGGGCCCGCGGACAGCTGGTCGGGTTCGACCGGCGCGGACGGGTCGGCCTGCGCCGCCGCTGACCCCGTGGCATCGACCGGCACCTCGACGGTGAAGCTCTCCCCCTCGGTGCCCGCGTCCGCCTGCGGACGCCCGGCGGGCCCTGCCCAGCGCTCGTCGTGCTCCGCGTCCACCGAACGGTCGGCTCCGCCGTTGCCCACCATCGACACCCCTTCTCGACGACAACGCCGGAGGGAGCCCCGCCGGCACGCACATCGTAAGCACGCCACCCCGGGCGGCGTCCGGCGGACGCCCAACCCGGCCCGCGCCAGCAGCTGCTCCCCCAGCTGCTCCCCAGCTGCCCCCTCGGGTGGCCTCAGGCGTCGATGCGCTCCCGGTCGACCTCGGACGCGGACCCGATGATGAAGTCCTTGCGCGGTGCCACTTCGTTGCCCATGAGCAGCTCGAAGACCCGCTCGGCAGCCTCGAGGTCGCGCATGGTCACCTTGCGCAGCGTGCGGTGGCGCGGGTCCATCGTCGTGTCGGCCAGCTGGTCGGCGTCCATCTCGCCGAGGCCCTTGTAGCGCTGCATCGGCTGCTTGATCTTCTTGCCGGACTTCTCGAGCCGGGCGAGGGTGCGACGCATCTCCACCTCGTTGTAGGTGTAGATGAGCTCGTTCTTCTTGGCGCCCGCGTTGATCACCTCGATGCGGTGCAACGGCGGCATCGCCGCGTACACGCGGCCAGCGTCGACGAGCGGGCGCATGTAGCGGAAGAAGAGCGTCAGCAGCAGGGTGCGGATGTGGGCGCCGTCGACGTCGGCGTCGGTCATGATGATGACCTTGCCGTAGCGCGCTGCGTCGAGGTCGAAGCTGCGGCCCGAGCCGGCTCCGATGACCTGGATGATCGAGGCGCACTCGGCGTTCTTCAGCATGTCGGAGACCGACGCCTTCTGGACGTTGAGGATCTTGCCGCGGATCGGCAGCAGGGCCTGGAACTCGGAGCTGCGCGCCTCCTTGGCGGTGCCCATCGCCGAGTCACCCTCGACGATGAACAGCTCGGAGCGCTCGACGTCGGTCGTGCGGCAGTCGCGCAGCTTCGAGGGCAGCGTCGAGCTCTCGAGGGCGTTCTTGCGCCGTTGCGTCTCCTTGTGCAGCCGCGCGCTGATGCGCGACTTCATCTCCGAGACGACCTTCTCGAGCAGCAGCGCGGCCTGGGCCTTGTCGCCGCGCTTGGTCGAGGTGAGGCGCTCGGTCAGCTCCTTCTCGACGACCTTCGCCACGATGGCGCGCACGGCGTTGGTGCCGAGGACCTCCTTGGTCTGGCCCTCGAACTGCGGCTCGGCCAGGCGCACCGTGACGACCGCCGTCATGCCGGCGAGGATGTCGTCCTTCTCCGGCTTGTCGTTGCCGACCTTGAGCCGGCGGGCGTTGACCTCGAGCTGCTTGCGGAACACCTTGACGATCGACTGCTCGAAGCCGGCGACGTGGGTGCCGCCCTTGGGCGTGGTGATGATGTTGACGAAGGACTGCATCTTCGTGTCGTAGCCCTGGCCCCAGCGCAGCGCCACCTCGACGCCGCACTCGCGCTCGAGCTCGGTGGGCGTCATGTGGCCGTTGACGTCGAGGACCGGGACCGTCTCGGTGAAGGTGCCCGAGCCCTCCAGGCGCCACACGTCGGTGATCGGGGTGTCGGGCGCGAGGAACTCGACGAAGTCAGTGATGCCGCCGTCGTGCTGGAAGACGTCCTCGATCGGGCCCTCCTCGCCCGGCGTGCCCTTGAGCCGGCGGTCGTCGCGGATGACGAGCCGGAGGCCGGGGACGAGGAAGGAGGTCTGGCGCGCGCGGCCGAGGATGGCGTCGTAGTCGAGCTCGGCGTCCTTGAGGAAGATCTGCCGGTCGGGCCAGAAGCGCACCCGCGAGCCGGTGACGCCGCGCTTGGCCTTGCCGACGACGGGCAGTGCGCTCTTTCGCTCGTAGGGCGTGAACGACGCCTCCGGCGAGTGCGGGGCGCCCGCGGCGTCGGTGAAGGTGCCGGGCTCACCGCGTCGGAAGCTCATGCCGTACGTCTTGCCGCCGCGGTCGACCTCGACGTCGAGCCGTGCGGACAGGGCGTTGACGACCGATGCACCGACGCCGTGCAGGCCGCCGGTGGCGGCGTAGGAGGCGCCGCCGAACTTGCCGCCGGCGTGCAGCTTGGTGAAGACGACCTCGACGCCGGACAGGCCGGTGCGCGGCTCGATGTCGACGGGGATGCCGCGGCCGTTGTCGCGCACCTCGATCGAGCCGTCCGAGCCGAGGATCACCTCGATGCCGGTGCAGACGCCCGTCAGCGCCTCGTCGACGGCGTTGTCGATGATCTCCCAGAGGCAGTGCATGAGGCCGCGCTGGTCGGTCGAGCCGATGTACATGCCGGGACGCTTGCGCACGGCCTCGAGGCCCTCGAGGACCTGCAGGTGACGCGCGGTGTAGTCGCCGTTGCCGGAGGGGGCGGGGCGGGAGGCGGAGGCCACAGGTGTCGGTTCTCTCTCGTTTCGTCGGACTGCTCGCCGGCGGCGGGAGGGGGCTTCACGGGGAGTCCACGGAGGGTCCACCGGTCCCGACCGGCACCCTGCAGCCTAGCCACCACCGCCGACGACCCATCGGAGGCTCGCGGCGAGGGCGACGGGTCCCGCCCGGGTATGGAAACAGGTGCCGGCGGAGGGGGGCCGGGCTGCGAGGCATCCGGACCGTCATCGGCTCCGAACCCTCGACAGTCGGTAACGATCCGGGAATCTTGCGGGGCCCTTGCAGCCGAGCGTGCCATCGGGGAAGCATTCCGCGTGATTCACTGTTGGAACAGCCGCGAGGACGACGGGCAGACGCAGGAGCCCCGAGCCTCGAGGACATCGGAACTCCCTCCGGGGAGGCCCCCGAGGAACAGAGAGAAGGCGAGCACTGAGATGACGACAGCACTGGCACCCGAGTTGACTGCAGCAGACCGCTGCGACCGGTGTGGCGCCCAGGCCTACATCCGCGCCCGCCTCGTCAGCGGCGGCGAGCTGCTCTTCTGCGCGCACCACGGACGACAGCACCTCCCGGCGCTGGCGGACAAGGCCGTTGACATCCACGACGAGACGGCCCGGCTCATCGAGACGCCGGCCTCCGCCGAGGTCGACGAGCGCTGACCGGCAGGACCGAAGCGCGGCAACGGAGCCCACGGACGCGATGCGTCCACCACACGTCCCAGCGGTCCCGACCGGCTGACCCGTGATCACCGAGACGAACCTCCTGATCCTCGTGGCCATGCTGGTCGGGACCGCTGGCGTCGTGGTACCCGTCCTGCCCGGACTCCTCCTGGTCTGGGGCGGTGTCCTCGCGTGGGCGCTGCTGCGTCAGGACGCGGCCGGCTGGGCCGTCCTCGCGGTGGCGACGGTGCTCCTCGCCGTGGGCATGACGGCCAAGTACCTCGTGCCCGGCCGGCGGATGACCAGCCGCGGCGTCGACTCGACCTTCGTGGCGGTCGCCGCGCTCGTGGCCGTGGTGGGCTTCTTCGTCGTCCCGGTCATCGGCGGACCACTCGGCTTCGTCCTGACCGTCTACCTGCTCGAGCGCATCAAGCACCGCGAGCACGCCCGAGCCTGGTCGGCCACCAGAGAGGCCGTGCGGGCGGTCGCCACGAGCATGGGCATCGAGCTGCTGACGGCCGTCGGGATCCTCGTGACGTGGGTGGCAGGGGTCTACCTGACGCGTCCGTGACCGCGCGTCTCCCACGTGGCGCTTCTCACACCGGATGGCCGTGCGACGGCGCCGGAACCTGCCGAACCTGCACGAAGGCCGCCTCCCGGCGGGATGGCGGCCTTCCGTTCGTGCGGTCGTGGCGTGGTGTCACCACTGGTCGCGGCGACGCTTCTCCCAACGCTCCTCGAGGCGCTCCATGAAGGTGGCCTGCCGCGAGCTCGTGGCGCGCTGACGACCGGCAGTCCGGGGCTTGGGCGTGCCGTTCTCGTCGACGGCCGCGAGGCGCGTCTTCGACGGCGTGATCGCGTAGACGATGCCGGCGACCATGATCGCGAAGCCCACGGCACCGAGCCAGATCGTGCTGCTCATGGCCGAGAAGACGACGAGCGCCAAGCCCGCCACACCCGCGATGACTCCGGCGACGATCCTGCCTCGCCCGGCGCCGCGCGACTTGGTCTTGCGGATCCGCGACGCGAAGCGCGGGTCCTCGGCATAGAGGGCCTCCTCCATCTGCTGGAGCAGGGCTTCCTCGTGTTCCGAGAGTGCCACTAGGCACCTCCCTGTGCGATCTCGACTGTCACCAATCGTATTCCGGCGACACCCGACTGGGGGTCTCTTTCCCTCAGGATAGGTCCCGCGTCTCACGATGGGAACCCGAGGTCGGCTCACGCATGAGGCTGGCCGGCCGCACCGACCCGGCACCGAAGCGAGCGCTCGCCCGGTCGACCGCACGGTCGGCGTCGCGCCACCCCTTCTCCGGCTCGTCGAGGCGGGCCTGGATGGGGGCGTTCTCGGATGGCACGAGCCCCTCGAGGCGGACGCCGACGAGGCGGATGCGGGCTCGCTGGAGGCCGAGCCGGGCGTAGAGCTCGCGGGCGGTGGCGTAGATGTCGCGCGAGACGTCGGTGTGGTGGCGCAGGGTCTTGGCCCGGGTGATCGTCGTGAAGTCGGCGAACCGGACCTTGATCGACACGGTGCGCCCCGACATCCCGGCCGTCCGGGCCCGGGCCGCGGTGCGGTCGGCGAGGCGGAGCAGCTCGCGGTGGATGCGGACCGGGTCGTCGATGTCGTGGGCGAAGGTCTCGTCGGCCCCGATCGACTTCTCGCGACGCTCGGGCACGACGTGCCGGGGGTCACGGCCCCAGGCGAGGTCGTGCAGGTTGCGGCCGGCGACGTCACCGAGGGCGCGCTGGAGGGTCTCGACCGGCGTGTGGGCGAGGTCGGCGACGGTGCGCAGGCCGAGCCGGTGCAGGTGCTCCTCGGTCTTGTCGCCGACACCCCAGATGGCCGCGACCGGCAGCTGGTGGATGAAGGAGACGACCTCCTCGCGCGGCACGACGATGAGCCCGTCGGGCTTGGCGAGGTTCGAGGCGAGCTTGGCGACGAACTTCGTCGGCGCCACTCCGACCGAGCACGTGATGCCCTGCTCGTCGGCGATGGTGTCGCGCAGCCGCTCGGCGATGGTGGTCGGGCTGCCGAGGCGCCGCACCGCGCCGGAGACGTCGAGGAAGGCCTCGTCGAGGGAGAGCGGCTCGACGGTGTCGGTGACGGTGGCGAAGGTGGCCATGACGGCCTCGGAGATCGCGGCGTAGCGCCGGTGGTCCGGCTCGATGACGACCGCCTGCGGGCACAGCCGCCGGGCCCGGGCCATCGGCATCGCCGAGGCAACCCCGAAGGCGCGCGCCTCGTAGGTGGCCGACAGCACGACCGAGCGGCCGCCCGCTCCCCCGATGATGACCGGCTTGCCGCGCAGGTCGGGCCGCGAGATGAGCGAGGCCGACGCGTAGAAGGCGTCCATGTCGACGTGCAGGACGGTGCACCCGGTGTCGTCGGGTGGTCGGCCGTCCGGACGCGTCGGGGCCGTGAACTGGCGGCGGCTCACAGCTGACCCCCCGTCCCGATGGGCGCACCGACTGCGACGGGCCCGTCAGTCGCGGCGGGCGACGACGTGCAGGGCATTGCCGAGCGTGCGGAGGAACTCGCGGCCGGGACCGGAGACGAGCAGGTCGTCGAGCTCGGCGAGAGCCGCCCGGTCGGCGTCGGAGTCGACGAGGGAGGCCGGTACGAGGTGGCCGACGATGTTGGTGCCGCGGACCTGGACGTCGGTGAAGCCGGCGGCACCGAGCAGCGCCTCGAGCTGGTCGGCGTCGAAGCGGCGCGGGAGCGGGTCGGTGCCACCCCACCGACCGGACGGGTCGACGAGCGCGGCGCGGGCCTGGGCGAACTCGCCGGCGATCGCCTTGGCGAACACGACGGCGAGGCGGCCGGAGACGAGCAGCGACAGGACGCCACCGGGGCGCAGTGCCGCGGCGAGAGCGCGCAGCGTCGCGTCGGGGTCGTCGACGAACTCGAGGGTGCCGTGGCAGCAGGCGAGGTCGACGGAGTGGTCGGCGAGGACGCTGGCGAGGGTGTCGCCGTCGCCCTGGACGCCGGTGACCCGGTCGACGATGCCGGCCTCGCGGGCACGGCGGGCCAGGGCCGCGAGCGCGTCGGGGCTGGGGTCGACGACGGTGACGCGGTGACCGGCCTCGGCGAGCGGGACGGCGACGCCGCCGGTGCCGCCCCCGAGGTCGAGGACGTCGAGCGGCCGGCCGAGGCGGTCGGCGCACTCGCTCGCGATGCGTCCGACGGCGGACACGACGGCCGAGGGCCGGACTCCGCCGCGTCGCTGGGGGCGCTGCTCGTCGGGCACGGGGTCCTCCGTCGTGGGGCTCGCTCACCCCGCGGGCCGGGCCGGGCGGCGCGTCCGGCGCCGGGAGCGGCGGTCGCGGGCCCGGCGGGCACGGCGGACGTGCCGCCGACGGGGTCGATGTGGTGGTTCGTGTGCGTCATCACCCTAGTGCCCCGAGCTTCCCGGACTCGCGTGCCACAGCTTGCGCGGCGGGCCACCGACGCCACCGATGCCACCGCTCGGGTCGGTCGGGACGAGCCCGGCCGTGCCCCGGGCCCCGCGCACCTCCTCGCCCGCCGGGCGGATGTCGGCGTACGGCGACTGCCGGAACCCCGACGCGTGGACGAGGACACGCCGGCCCTCCGGCGTCTCCCCGACGCCGGAGCCCGGGCCCTCGAGCGCACCGGCCCGCTCCCACGCCGCGCGGTCGGCCTCCTCGAGGGCCGCGTGGACGGCCTCGACGCCGCCGGCGGTCCACGCCTCCTGGAGCGCGGACAGCTCCCACGCACCGGTGGCCCGGATCGAGACGCCCCGCGGGCCGGTGCGCCGCACGAGGCCGCGGGCGAGGATGAGCCAGGAGTGGAACACCGTCGCGGCGTACGGGCCCTGGACGTCCTCGAAGAAGGTGAGGTCGGCCGGGCCGCTGGCGTCGTCGAGGGTGAGGAACACGACGCGTCGCCCGGAGCGGATCGGCGGGGTCTGGGTGGCGACCTTGACCCCGGCGACCCACACCTCGCGGCCGCTGCGGCCCGCGAGCAGGTCACGGGCCCGGGTGACGCCGAGGGCGTCGAGCAGCGGGCGGTAGAAGTCGACGACGTGGCCCGACGCGTCGAGCCCGAGCACCTCGAGCTCGGCCCGGACCCGCTCCGGGCCGGTCATCTCGGGAAGGCCGCTCGTGGCGGTGAGCTGGGGCGCGTCGCCGAGGTCGAGGGTCAGCTGGGTGGCGAGGTGCTCGGGCGCCCCCGCGGACGCCTGCGACTGGGCCGCAGCGAGGGCACGGATGTCGCCGGTGGCCGACACCGACGTGACCCGCCCACGCGACCGGCTCGCGGCCGCGACCCGCCGGCTTGACCGGCGCTGCGAGGAGGACCACCGGTCGAGCTCGGCGACGTGCAGGAGCAGGTCGCGCCGGGTGACCCGGCCGCGCCGGCCGAGGCCGCTGCGGGCCCGGCGCGTCAGGCCGCCGGCGTCGTCGAGGCGTGACGGGCCGCCGAGGTCGATGCCGTGGATCGAGTCGAACGCCCCGGCGAGGACGAGCCGCTCGGCGACCGGGCGCGAGACCTGGGCCCGCTGCCAGAAGTCGGCCAGGCTCGAGTACGGCTGCCCGGCGACCACGCGCGCGACCTCGGCCTCGCTGATGCCGTGGACGTCGGCGAGCGAGAGCCGGATGGCCTGGTCGCCGTCGTCGGTGCGCTCGAACCGGTACGTGCCGGTGGAGGCGTTGACGTCGAGGCCGAGGATCGCGACGCCGAAGGCGCGGGCGTCGTCGAGGATGAGCCGCTTGGGGTACATGCCGGGGTCGTGGGTGAGCACGCCGGCGAGGAACGCGGCCGGGTGGTGGGCCTTGAGGAAGGCCGACTGGTAGGTCGGCAGCGCGAAGGCCGCGGCGTGCGCCTTGCAGAACCCGAACGAGGCGAACGCCTTGAGGACCTCCCAGATGCGGTCGACGTCGGCGGGCGCGTAGCCCCGGGCCCGCGCCGCCGGGCGCCACCACCCCTCGATCCGCTCCTGCCCGGCCGGCGTGCCGAGGGCCCGACGCACCTCGTCGGCGTGGGCGAGGCTGACCCCGGTGGTCTCGGCGACGATCTTGAGGACCTGCTCGTGGAAGACGACGACGCCCTCGGTCTCCTCGAGCGCCGGGATCAGCGTCGGGTGCAGGTAGGCCGGCTCCTTCCAGCCCTGGCGGGCGTTGAGGAACGGCACGATCATGTCGCTCTTGACCGGGCCGGGCCGGAACAGCGAGATGTCGACGATGAGGTCCTCGAAGGTCCGCGGGCCGAACTTGCCGATGAGCTCGCGCTGCCCGGGGCTCTCGATCTGGAAGCAGCCGAGGGTGCGGGTGGAGCGGATCATCTCGAAGGTCGGCTCGTCGTCGAAGGGCACCTGCTCCTCGTCGTCGAGGTCGACGCGGACGCCGTCGACGCGCTCGACCTCCTCGACGGCGTGGGCCATCGCCGACTGCATCCGGATGCCGAGGACGTCGAGCTTGAGCAGGCCCATCTCCTCGACGTCGTCCTTGTCGAACTGGCTCATCGGGAACCCGAGCCAGCTGGCCTCGACGGGGGTGCGGTCGAGCAGGCCGGAGTCGGACAGCACGACGCCGCACGGGTGCAGGGCGATGTGCCGGGGCAGGCCGTCGAGGCGCTCGACGATGTCGAACATCAGCTGCAGGCGCGGCACGTCGAGGCCGGACGCCCGCAGCTCGGGCAGCTCGGCGAGGGCGTGGCGCACGTTGCGGGCGGCGATGTGCGGGAAGGCCTTGGCCATGGCGTCGATCTCGGGTGGCGGCAGCCCGAGCGCGGCCCCGGCGTCGCGGATCGCGTGGCGCACCCGGTAGGTGTCCATCATCGAGACGCACGTGACGCGCTCGCCGCCGAAGTGCTCGAGGATCCGCTCGTAGATCTCGGTGCGCCGGGCCGACTCGACGTCGATGTCGATGTCGGGCAGCTCGGCGCGCAGCGGTGAGCAGAACCGCTCCATGAGCAGGCCGTGGCGCATCGGGTCGACGCCGGAGATGCCGAGCAGGTAGTTGACGAGCGAGCCGGCGCCGGAGCCGCGGGCCGCGACGCGCACGTCCATCTCGCGGATGAGGTCGCACACCTGCGCAACGGTGAGGAAGTACGTGGCGTAGCCGAGGGTCTCGATGACGCCGAGCTCGTCCTCGAGGCGGTCGCTGACGGCGGTGAGCTCGGGCCCGGACCGGTCGGGGTAGCGGCTCGCGATCGACTCGCGGCAGCGGCGGGCGAGCACGTGCTGCGGGTTGGTGCCGGGACGGATGCCGAGGACGTCGGGCTCGGGCAGGTGCACCGAGCCGATGCCGAGGTCGGCGCGCGGGTCCTGGACGCACTGGGTGGCGAGGGCCGTGGTGCGCGCGAGGAGCTCGTGGGCGTGCTCGCGGGCCAGCGCCCCACCCCCGACGAGGCCGGGGCCGGACACCTGGACGACGTCGAGGGCGAGCGCGTGCATGACCGGTGTCGGCGCGAGGTGGCCGGCGGTCGTGACGCGGTCGAGGTGGCGCGTGTCGAGGGCGACGAGCCGGCGGGCGGCGTCGAGGACGTCGACGACGGCGGCGTCCTGGGGGTCGGCGTGGCGCACCGCCGCGGTGAGGACGGTGGGCACGCCGACCTCACGGGCGAGGGCGAGCATCCGGCCGGCCTGGCCGAGGCTGCCCGGCAGGTGCTCCGGGCCGCCGTGGCAGACGAGCTCGACGACGACGGCCCCGGGCGGCAGCTGGGCGACCCACCGTTCAAGGGCTGCCCGGGCCTCGCCGTGGCGGCGGGCGAGGACGGCGCGGCCGACGTCGGAGTCGGGCCCGAGCAGGACGACGAGGGGCGCGGGCCCGGCCTCGGGAAGGGTGTCGGGGCGGGCGTGCTCGGCGAGGAGGGCCGGCGTCGTGACCGGCGTGCCGCGCTCGCCGCGCAGGTGGGTGGCCGTGACGAGGCGGCACAGGGCCGCCCACCCGAGCCCGGGTGCGAGGCCGGCGGCCTGGCCGCGGGCCAGGACGGTGACACGGGGCAGGCGCGGGTCGACGAGGGCGCCGCCCCGGACCGGGGTGCGGACGTGCTCGGCCCGACGCGGGCGACCGGCGCCCGGCGGCTCGACCGCGAGGTCGACGCCGAGGACGGGCGCGACGTCGTGCTCCATGCAGGCGCGGACGAACTTGACTGCCCCGTAGAGGCCGTCGCGGTCGGTGAGCGCGAGCGCCGGCTGCCCCCAGGCGGCGGCCCGTTCGACGAGCTGGCGCGGTGTGGCGGTGCCGTAGCGCATCGAGTAGCCGCTCGCGACGTGCAGGTGGACGAAACCGTCGCCGCCGCGGGCGGCCCTGACCGACGAGACCGCCGGGCCCGTGGTGGTCATGCCGGTGGTGCTGGTGGTGGTCGTGCCTGTCATGCCCTGCTCGCACGGCTCCTCGACCCGGACGAGACCGGGGTGATGGTCCGTGGCAGCGGCACGGCGATCGGCACCCCGAGCAGGTCCTGGACGATCTCGAGGAACATCTCGGCCTGCCGGAGCAGGTCGTCGGCCTCGCGCGGGGCGATGTGGCCGCCGCGGTCGACGACGGACCGGCGCGCGGAGCACGCGGCGAAGAAGGCGGCCCACTCCCCCAGCTCGGGGGCGACGACGGGCAGCACCTGCCAGACGCTGCGGGGCCGGGACCGTGGCGTCGGCGCCGTGCGGGCCGCGACGAGGGCGGCAGCGGCACGGAGGGCCCCGAGGTGGGCGTCGCGGTAGCGCTCGGTGGCCTCGCTCGCGCGGCAGGCCGACTCGAGGGTGTCCCTCGAGCGGTCGAGCAGGGTGAGCACGGCGACCGAGATGGGTGGGCGGTGCAGCGGGGCGGCAGCCACGGGTCGGCTCCTCTCTCTCACGGAGGCAGGTACGGGTGCAGAGGCGGGTGCGGCCGGCATCAGTCGGCGACCCGGACGAGAGACCAGTGGTCACCACGCGGGGACGCGTCGTGGGCGAGGTCGTAGACCCCGGGCGTGAACGACCACCCCGGACTCGCCTCGACCCGCCAGACGTGCTGCTCGCTCGCGGCGGCGACGAGCGTCTGGCCGGGGTGCACCTGCGACTCCTCGGCGTCGAGCGCGTCGTGCCACCACGCCCGCCGCTCGCGCCACTGGGCGAGGACCTCGCGCACGACGTAGAGGCGGCCCTTCCAGATGAAGGCCTCGGGCCGCTCCCGGGCGGCGTCCTCGGACCGGACCCTGACCTGCACGACATCACTGAACCTGCGCACCACGACACGTCTCCCTCGGACACGTCGAAGCGGGAAATCACGACCCAGGCCGCCCGCGCCCCACACGGACAGCCGACACCCCAACCGACGACTGGACTGAACGATGATCGTTCGAACATCTGTTCGAACACCATCAGCGTAACCCCTGCCGCCGACACCGTGTCAAGGCGGTCGACGATCCGCGGACGACCCGCCGACGACCCGCCGACGACCGGCCGACGACGGGCCCGGATCCGGCCGTTCCGTCCCTTTCGACCGGAGCTGAGTACCGGTGCTCAGGAGCACCCGGACGGGCTCGGCCACAGTGGGAGCACACCACGGGCCCGGTCCGTGGCCGGAAGGGCGCAGGGGTCCCGTCCGTCCACGGACCGGGCCCGTCCTGCTGCCCCCGTCAGCCCCGCTCGACTCCCCTTGCGCCGACCCGGGGAATACGGGAGCGTCGGCAGCGTTGGACCGGTGCTCGGCCCTCGGCCGGGCACGACCGGACACCGGCCGACCGGCAGAAAGAAGGAGTCACGTGGGCGCCGAGCTCATCCCCATGGCCTTCACCACCGGGTGGGGCAGCGGCATCAACGCGTACGCGGTCGTGCTCGTCCTCGGGATCGCCGACCGATTCCTCCACGTCGGGCAGATCCCCGACGCCCTGGCCCGCACCGACGTCCTCGTCGGCGCCGCGATCCTCTTCGTCCTCGAGCTCGTCGCCGACAAGATCCCCTACGTCGACTCGGTGTGGGACTCGGTCCACACCGTCGTGCGTCCGGCGGTCGGAGCGACGATCGGCTACCTCATCGGCCACGAGACCGCGGGCCTCGCCGCCGCGGTCGGTGCTGCCACCGGCGGGGTCACGGCGCTCGTCTCGCACGGCGTCAAGGCCGGGCTCCGCGGCATCATCAACACCTCGCCCGAGCCCGCGAGCAACATCGTCGTCAGCACGGGCGAGGACGTCACGGTCACCGGCGTCACCGCCCTCGCCATCGCCCACCCGTGGGCCGCCGCGACGATCGCCCTGTTGCTGCTGGCCGTCGGCGCGTTCATCGTGTGGAAGCTCGCCGGGCGCCTGCGCCGGCTCAAGCGTCGCTACGACGCGTGGGGCGAGCGCGTCGGGATCGCCGCCCCCACCGGTCGCGTCGCACCGGGCGACGACGCCGGCCCACCGGGCAACCGACCTCCCCGGCGCCGGGCCGACCCGACGCGCCCGTTCCCGACGGACGACGCGGGTCGCGGGCGCCCCGGCTGACGTACGCCGACGCGTCACCGACCGTCGGTGCGTCAGAGCCGGCCGTAGACCTCGAGCGTGGCCGAGGACCGGTTCATCGTGATGAAGTGGATGCCGGGCGCCCCCTCGTCGAGGAGGCGCTGGGCGGACTCCGTGGCGATGGACATCCCCTCGGCGCGCACGGCCGTGGCGTCCTCGCCGTGCCGGTCGAGGCGGTCGGTGACCGCACGCGGCATCGGCTGGCCCGCGAGCTCGGCCATCCGCACGACCTGGCGCGCGTTGGTGATCGGCATGATGGCCGGCACGACCGGCAGGCGGGACCCGCGTCGGGCCAGCTCGTCGCGCAGGCGCAGGTAGTTGTCGACGTCGAACACCATCTGGGTGATGGCGAACTCGGCCCCGGCCCGCTCCTTGCGGATGAGGGTCTCGACGTCGTCGGCGAGGTCGGCGGACTCGGGGTGGCCGTCGGGGAAGGCCGCGACGCCGACGGTGAAGTCGCCGAGCCCGCGCACGAGCCCGACGAGCTCGTCGGCGTGGTCGAGCCCCTCGGGATGCGCCACCCAGGGCCGGCCGAGGCCGCCCTGCGGGTCGCCGCGGAGCGCGAGGATGTTGCGCACCCCGGCCGACGCGTACGCCCCGACGATGCCGCGCAGCTCCGACACCGAGTGCCCGACGCACGTCAGGTGCGCCATCGGCGTCAGCGTCGTCTCCTCGAGGATCCGCCGGGTCAGGCGCACCGTGCGGTCGCGGGTACCGCCGCCGGCGCCGTAGGTGATCGACACGAAGCCCGGCGAGATCTTCTCGAGGCGCCGGACGGCCTCCCAGAGCTGCACCTCGGCGGCGTCGTCCTTCGGCGGGAAGAACTCGAAGCTGAAGGTCGGGGTGTCGGCGGCGATCATCGCCGGGATGGACCGGGTGAACCGTTCCGCCCGTGCCATGGAGGATGCCGTGCCGTGCGCCATGCCGCTCACCCTAGGCGCCGCTCGTCCGCGGCGTGCGACCTGTTCACGGGACGGTCGCGCGCCCGCGTAGGCTGACCACCAATCCCGACCCGCTCGACCCGCTCGATGGAGGAGCCCGTGCAGACCCCCACCGACCTCGACGTGCTGCGCCGTCGGGTGCAGCAGGCGATCGACGGCCAGGTCACGGGGGCCACGACGGCGCTCGCGGCCATCGGCGAGGAGACCGCGCCGCTCGTGTCGGCCGTCTCGGGCCTGCTGTCCGGCGGCAAGGGCCTGCGCGCCGGCTTCCTCTACTGGGGCTACCGCGCGGCGGGCGGCGCCGACTCCGACGCCATCGTGCGGCTCGCCGCGAGCATGGAGTTCTTCCAGGCCGCGGCCCTGCTCCACGACGACGTCATGGACCGCAGCGACACCCGCCGCGGCAAGCCGTCGGCGCACCGCTCGGTCGCCACGCTGCACACCGACCACGGCTGGTCCGGCGACTCCGACCGGTTCGGCGAGGGCACGGCGATCCTCGCCGGCGACCTCTGCCTCACGTGGTGCGACGAGCTCTACTCCTCGTGCGGCCTGCCCGCGCCCGAGCTGGCCCGCGGCCGGGCGCTCTTCGACCTCATGCGCACCCAGCTCATGGGCGGCCAGTTCCTCGACCTGCTCGAGTCGGCCCGCGGCTGGGACGGTCTCGACCTCGACGCACGGGTCGCCTCGGCGCGCAAGGTGATCCGCTTCAAGAGCGCCAAGTACACGATCGAGCACCCGCTGCTCATCGGCGCGCTCGTCGGGGGCGCCCCCGACGAGGCCCTCGGCGCGCTGTCCGACTACGGCCTCGCGCTCGGCGAGGCGTTCCAGCTGCGCGACGACCTCCTCGGCGTCTTCGGCGACCCGGAGGCCACGGGCAAGCCCGCGGGCGACGACCTGCGCGAGGGCAAGCGCACCGTCCTCGTCGCCCATGCGCTCGACGCCGCGTCCGATCCCGACCGCCACCTCGTCGAGGCGCTCCTCGGCCGAGACGACCTCGACCTCGCCGGCGTCGAGCGGATCCGGTCCGTCCTCGTCGGCACCGGCGCCGTCGACCGCGTCGAGGAGCTCATCTCAGAGCTCGCCGACGCGTCCCGCGGCGCCGTCGCGCGGGCCCGGGCCACCGGCGTCCTCGACGACACCGCGCTCGACGTCCTCGAGGGCCTCGTCGAGGTCTCGACCGCGCGCCACGCCTGACCGCGGGCCCCGTGGGCCCGGGTCGTGACTCGTCGGACACGACACGTCAGGCGCCGACGCGCGTCAGGGGCCGACGCGCGTCAGGGCGTCAGAAGGCGAGCTCCTGGGCGCGCCGGCGGATCTCGGTCTTGTGCCCGGCGCGGAGGGCGTCGATCGGCGCACCCTCGACGGGCAGCGTCGGGTCGGGGGTGAACAGCCACTCGATGATCTCGTCGTCGTCCATCCCACCGTCGGCGAGCACCGTGAAGGTGCCCCGCAGCTCGGGACGCGGGCCCGCGTCGTCGAGGAACTTGGCCGGGACCGACGCGACGCGGCGCTCACCGACGCGGACGGCGATGACCTCGCGGTCGGCGATGAGGCGCCGGACCTGCGACAGCGGCACGCCGAGCCGCTCGGCGACGTCGGGGACGGTCAGCCACTCCCCCACGAGGCGCTCGAGGGCGCGGGCGTCGGTGGTGTCGCCGGAGTCGGCAGCGGTGTCGGGGTTCGGGCTCTGGCTCACGTCGTCAGAGTCTGCCACCCGCGACCGGAGTCGCGACACGCCCGGCACCGGTCGACGTGCTGGCACCAGCTCCGAAACCCGCTCGCAGCGTGGGAACGGCTCCCGGGATTCCGCTTCTGCGTCCTTCAGGATGGTTCGACCGGAATTACACCCGTGTATTTATACTTTAGCGCTCAAGTATGCACATTCATGCGCTACCGTCACACACGTCACATCACTCACAGTCGCATCACCGCTGCCCCCGAACGACCGCACCCCCGAGCACCACCAGCCCCTTCCCGAGTGCCCCTCCACACGTCCTTGCAACCGGGCCCAGGAAAGGACCAGCCCATGCCCTTCGCCGACGTCGCCGCGCTGGCGCAGCCGCCCCACGCCGTCGTCGTGCCCGTGAGCACGACGCCGTGGAAGACAGTCGCCGTCCGACCCGGCGACACGCTGTGGCACCTCGCCATCGCCCACCGCACGACGGTGCGAGCACTCGTGGACAAGAACCGCCTCGCCGCCGGTGGCAGTGTCATCCACCCCGGTCAGAAACTCCTCGTGCCCGGCTCCCCCGCCACGGCCACGACGCCGAAGCCGACCGCCAAGCCGGCCACCAAGCCCGCGCCTAAGCCGGCCACCAAGCCCGCGCCGAAGCCGTCCGGCACGACCGCACCCGCCCCCTCGGTCCCCGCCGGCGGCCTCGTCCACGTCGTCGTCCGCGGCGACACGATGTCGGGGATCGCCGCACGGTACAAGGTGTCGCTGACCAAGCTGCTCGCCGCCAACAAGCTCAAGAACGCCGGCCTCATCTACATCGGCCAACGCATCGTCGTGCCCGGCGTGACGAGCGCCCCGGCCCCGTCGACGCCCGCCCCGGCTGCGACTCCGCCGAGCGGCTACACGACGCCGACGAAGACCCAACAGGCTGTGGCCGCCAGCAAGGCCGAGCTGGCCGACCGCGACGTCCCGAGCCGCACCGAGACCTCCGACCTCATCCGGGCCACGGCGACGCGCAACGGCGTCGACCCCAAGCTCGCCCTCGCGATCGGCTGGATCGAGTCCGGGTGGTACCAGCGCGCCGTGTCCTACACCGATGCCGTCGGCGTCATGCAGCTGATGCCCATCTCCGAGACGTGGGCCTCGCAGCTGGCCGGGCGGACGCTCGACCGCTACGACACCCAGGACAACATCACCGGCGGTGTCCTCATCATCCGCGCCCTCATGGCCACGGCCGACTCACGCGAGCAGGCGATCGCCGGCTACTACCAGGGCCTCTACTCGGTGCGCACCAAGGGCCTCTACGAGGACACGAAGAAGTACGTCGCCACCGTCCTTGCGGTCTACGACCGCATGTGACGCTCCCACCCCCCGGGAGCCCCCAGAATGCCGCGGCCCCGCCACCCATCCCCACGGGTGTGCGGGGCCGCGGCTCGCCTGCAGGGGCCGCGGCTCGCCTGCACGGGATGCGACCGGACAGCCCGTAAACTCCTGCCGTGACGTCCAGCGTGGCGGACGCCCTCGTCGGTCGGGTGATCGACGGCCGGTACCGCATCCTTTCCCACCTCGCGGACGGAGGCATGGCCTCCGTCTACGTGGCGCTCGACGGACGCCTCGACCGCGAGGTCGCGGTCAAGATCATGCGCCCGGGGCTGGCCGTCGACGACGTCTTCGTCGAGCGGTTCCGCAGCGAGGCCCGCTCGGCCGCGCGCCTCAGCCACCCCAACGTCGTCGCCGTCTTCGACCAGGGTGAGGACGACGGCGACGTGTTCCTCGCGATGGAGCTCGTCGAGGGCAAGACCCTGCGCGACGTCATCCACGAGGAGTCGCCGCTCACGGCACGCGAGGCCCTGGCGATCCTCGAGCCGATCCTGCTCGCGCTGCGCGCCGCGCACACGGCCGGGATGATCCACCGCGACGTCAAGCCCGAGAACGTCATCGTGCGCCACGACGGTGAGGTCAAGGTCGCCGACTTCGGCCTGGCCCGGGCCATCACCAACCAGACGGCCACGAGCCAGACCGGCGTCCTGCTCGGCACCGTGTCCTACCTCTCGCCCGAGCAGGTCGAGCGCGGGCAGGCCGATGCCCGCAGCGACGTCTACGCCGCCGGGCTGCTCCTCTTCGAGATGCTGACCGGCCGCAAGGCGGTCACCGGCGACACCCCGATCCAGATCGCCTACCAGCACGTGCACGGCTCGATCCCGTCGCCCTCGACGCTCGTGCCGACCGTGCCCGAGGCGCTCGACGACCTCGTGGCCCGGGCCACGGCCCTCGACCCCGACCACCGCTTCGACTCGGCCACCGAGTTCGTCGCCGCCCTGCGCCATGTGCGGCGAGGTCTGACGCCCATCGAGCTTGACCGACGCGGCAGCGCGAGCAGCGGCGACACCGCCGTCCCGCTCCCGGCCGGTCGCCCCACGTCCGGCGCCGACGACCCGGGCGACACCCACGACGGCACGGTCACCGACGCGGTGGCGGGGGCGGTCGCCGCCCCCTCGACGCGACGGGGGGCCCCTGCCAGCACCGACGGCACGGACCGCTCCCAGCGCCCGCGCCTCGCCGCGCTGCCGGTCCACGAGGACGGCCCCGTCATCGAGCGCACCACCGCGATGCCACTGCAGCGCCGACGGCGCTCGCGCTGGCCACGGTGGCTCGCCGTCGTCCTGCTCGTGCTGGGTGGCGCCGGGGCCGGCTGGTGGTTCACCGCCGGCCCGGGTGGCACGACCGTCGTACCCGGACTCGTCGGGCAGCCGGTCGCGCAGGCGCAGGCCGGCCTCGAGGCCGTGTCGCTGTCGATGGACGAGCAGGCCGAGTTCTCCGAGACCGCCGCCAAGGGCACCGTCCTGCGCGTCGAGCCCGCCGCCGGCACCGAGCTGTCCAAGGACTCCACGATCCGCGTCGTCGTGTCCAAGGGGCAGGAGCGCTACATCGTCCCGAAGCTCGTCGGCACCAAGGCCTCCGACGCCGCCGGCGTCCTCGGGCCGCTGACCCTCGCCGTCGGCGACACGAAGCAGCAGTGGAACGAGACCGTCGCCAAGGGCCGTGTCATCTCCCAGTCGCCCGACCCCAGTGCGTCGGTCAAGCGCGGCACGCGCGTCGACCTCGTGGTGTCCAGGGGCCCGCAGCCGATCGAGGTCCCCAAGGTCACCGGCACCCCGTTCGACGCCGCGTCCGCGAAGCTGGGCGGGCTCGGCCTCGTCGTGCGCCGGGGCGCCGACGTCAACAGCGACTCGGTGCCCGCGGGCAGCGTCGTGAGCCAGGACCCGGCGTCCGGCACCCTGCACCGTGGCGACAGCGTGACGCTCGTCGTGTCCAAGGGCCCGGTCATGGTTCAGGTCCCGAGCGTCGTCGGCCAGAAGTCGTCCGACGCGGAGAAGGCGCTGACGGCCCTGGGCTTCACCGTCAAGAAGGAGGCGGGTCCGTTCGGACCGGTCTTCGACCTCGTCCAGCACCAGAGCATCGACGGCGGCCAGTCTGCGCCCAAGGGCAGCACCATCACGCTGACGATCGTCTGAGGCGCCGGTGCGGCCCTCGGCGCGCTCGCGCCTCGCGACGATCCTGCTCGTGTCCCTGACGGCCGTGTGGGGATCGACGTTCTTCCTCATCCGCGACCTCGTCGCGCACGTGCCGCCCATCGACTTCCTGGCCGTCCGCTTCGCCATCGCGGCCGTCGTCATGGTGGTCCTCTTCTGGCGGCCGCTGCGGGCCCTCGACCGGCGTCAGGTGCTCGTCGGCGTCGGGCTCGGCGGCCTCTACGGCGTGGCCCAGATCGCCCAGACCGTGGGTCTGGCCACGACACCGGCGTCGGTGTCCGGCTTCGTCACCGGCACCTACGTCGTCCTGACGCCACTGCTCACGGCGGTGCTGCTGCGCGAGCGGGTCTCGGGCTCGACGTGGCTCGCCGTGGGGCTGGCCACCGCCGGCCTCGCGCTGCTGTCGCTGCGCGGGCTCACGGTCGGGCCGGGCGAGGCCGTGACGCTGCTCTCGGCGCTGCTCTACGCACTGCACATCGTCGGTCTCGGCCGGTACAGCGCCTCGGAGGTCGCCACGGGGCTGTCCGTCGTGCAGATGGTCGTCATCGCCGTCCTCTGCGGGGCCGGTGCGCTGCCGGGCGGCATCGTCCTGCCGCAGACGCCGGGCCAGTGGGCCACGGTGCTCTACATGGTCGCCTTCGCGAGCATCCTCGCGCTGTGGGCCCAGACGTGGGCCCAGGCGCACCTGCCGGCGACCCGGGCCTCGATCGTCATGACCATGGAGCCGGTCTTCGCGGCGTTCTTCGCGGTCACGCTCGGCGACGAGTCGCTGACCTGGCGGATGGTCGTCGGAGGCGCCCTCGTGCTGACGGCCATGTGTGCGGTCGAGATCGTCGCGACCCGCCGCCGTCCCCGCGAGCTGCCCGCCGAGGCGCTGCACCACGAGGTCTGACGGCCGGTCGACGACGCCGGTCGACGACGCCGGTCGACGACGCCGTCAGCCGACGTGGGCCACGGCGTCGCGGACCGCCGTCAGCTCGGCCGGGGTGATGCCCTCCGGACGCAGGACCGCGTTCCACGCGTCGACCTGCTCCTCGGTGTACTTGTGGCCGAACCCGCCCGGCACGCCCGTGGAGAAGGGGAGGTCGGCGGTCACCTGCCAGAACGTCACGAACGGGATCCACACCATGTCGAGCGTGTCCTTGCCGGGCGGCTCGCCGATCCAGTCGGGCTCACTGAGGACGAGGTTCGGGCTCCACCAGACGATCGGGTCCGACGCGTGCATGAGGTAGAGGACGCGGTTGCCCTCCCAGGACCGCCCGTCGGGTGGGATGTCGACGCTCGCGTCGCTGGCGAACCGGACCGTGCGCCCGTCCTTGTAGACCGGCTGGATCTCCGGGCTGCCGGGGTCACGGTCGTCGCTGAACTCGCGGAACAGCGTGTTGAAGTTGGGCGGGCCGACGAACACCGTGCCGGCGGTGCGGTTGCGCAGGTCGAACTCGCCGCTGAAGGCGGTCTCGCCGCCGAACGAGCCGAGGCTCTCCCCGGCGACGAACAGCCGGGGGCGGTGGTCCTGCGGCAACCCGATCCAGTGCTCGTAGACCGCGTCGAACAGGGCCCGTCCGGCCTCCCGGGCCTTGGACTGGTCGACGAGGTAGGAGATCCACGAGGGCAGGTAGGAGTACTGCATCGCCACGGCCGCCGAGTCTCCGCTGAGGTACTCGAAGCTGTCGATGAGCGCAGGGTCCACCCAGCCGCTGCCGGTCGTCGTGATGACGACGAGGTCCCTGCGGTCGAAGCCGCCGGCCCGGACGAGGTCGTCGACCGCGAGCCGGGCCCGCGCCTCGGCGTCGCCGGCCGACTCCAGGCCCGCGTAGGCGCGGATGGGCTCCTTCGCCGGCCGGTGGACGAGCGACTGGATCTGGGCGGCCGACGGCCCGGACGCGGCGAACGTGCGGCCCTCACGGCCGAGGGTGTCCCACGGCACGACCGACCCCGGGCCGCCCGAGCGCAGCGCCGTCGCCGGCTGCTTCACTCCCTCCTCGGTGATCCCGTTGCGGACGGAGAACATCTCGTCGGCCACGGTGCGCAGCCCGTCGAGGAGCACCCCCGTGACGAGGAGGTACACGACGGCCGCGGCGAGGCCCCAGCCCACGACGTTCGCCGCACGCGGCCCGATCCAGCGCCGGAGCAGCCGGGCCAGGCGGTGGTAGAGCGCGCGCACGCCGCGGCCGGCCGCGACCAGCAGGCCGAACAGCACGAGGGCGACGAGCGGCGACAGGACGACCAGGGCGATGTCGTACTCGTCGATGCCCATGATGCGCCGGATCTCGGACTGCCAGTACTGACCGAAGCCGAACGCGACGGCCAGCAGGACGCCGCCCGCGATGAGCGACCTGCGCCACGAGCCCGGCCGGGGCGTGCGGGCCGACCGGTCGGCGAAGGCGCGCCAGATCCAGGCGACGAGCACGCCGAGCCCGTAGCCGATGGCGCCGGTGATGCCGCAGACGATGCCCTGCAGGAGCCCACCTCGGGGCAGGAGCGACGGGGTGTAGGACACCGCCGCGAGGACGACGGCGCCCCAGCAGCCGGGAAGGGTCAGGTGGGCCCAGCGCACCAGCCGGCCGAGCACGCCGGTGGGACGCGCCGTCGGCGGCGACGTGGCGGATGCACCCGTGACCGACATCTGCTCATCCGGATCTGTCTGGCGCACCACGGCGACCTCCTGGAGGTCCAGGTCTGTCCCTGACTGCCCCAAACGTACGGGTCGGGCCGGCGGCGCGCCCCGGAAACGCGGAAGAGCCGTCCGGTACCGGCTGGTGCCGGGCCGGCAACGGTCAGCGGGTCGGCGGCTGGCGCAGCAGGCCGGTGAGGACGTCGGTCGCCGCGCCGGTGGCGGCGTCGTCGACGTCGAGGTGCCAGACGAGGCGCACCGCACCGGGGCCGACGGCGTACGTGCGCACGCCGGCGTCGAGGGTGGCCGCGACGAACGCGGCGGACGTCCACCCGGCGGCCGCGACGTCGACGATGACGATGTTCGTCTCGACGCTCGTCAGGTCGACCGATCCGGGCGCCGCCTCGGCCATCGCCTCGGCGGCGCGGCGGGCTCGCGAATGGTCGTCGGCAAGCCGTTCGACGTTGTGCTCGAGGGCGAACAGCCCTGCAGCAGCGAGGATCCCGGCCTGGCGCATCCCTCCACCGAAACGCTTGCGCCAGATGCGCGACTCCGCCATCGCCTCGGCCGACCCGACGAGCACGCTGCCCACCGGTGCGCCGAGGCCCTTGCTCAGACACACAGACACGGTGTCGAACTCGCGGCCGTAGTCGGCGACCGGCACCCCGGACGCGACGTGGGCGTTGAAGAGGCGCGCCCCGTCGAGGTGCATCGCGACGCCCCGCTCGCGGGTCATCGCGCGCGCCCGGCGGATCTGCTCGAGGGACTGCACGGTGCCGCCGCCGAAGTTGTGCGTGTTCTCGACGACGAGCAGGGCGCTGTTGACCTGGTAGGGCCCGGCGCCGGTGACCATGAGGCCGGCCGGGTCGTCGGCGCGGAACCGGCCGCGCTCGGACACCCACGTGCGCGACGTGATGCCCGAGAGCACGGCCGCCGCGCCGAGCTCGGCCCGCACGACGTGTGCGAGCGAGTCGGCGACGAGCTCCTCCCCCGGGCGCACGTGCAACCGGATGCCGAGCTGGTTGGCCATCGAGCCGGACGGCGTGAAGAGCGCCGCCTCGTGGCCGAGCAGACCGGCGACCTGCTCCTCGAGGGCCCGCAGCGTCGGGTCCTCGCCGAAGACGTCGTCGCCGACCTCGGCCACGGCCATGGCGGCCCGCATCGCCTTGCTCGGACGCGTCAGGGTGTCGCTGAGCAGGTCGGCGCGCAGGGCCGTCACGGTCGGGGCCACGTCAGGCCTGGCTGAGCATCTCGGCGACGAGGAAGGCCAGCTCCAGGGACTGCTGGTGGTTCAGGCGGGGGTCGCACACCGACTCGTAGCGCTTCTCGAGGTCGGTGTCGATGATCTTCTCGGCGCCACCGAGGCACTCGGTGACGTCGTTGCCGGTCAGCTCGACGTGGATGCCGCCGGGCACCGTGCCGAGGGACTGGTGCACCTCGAAGAAGCCGCGGACCTCCTCGACGATGTCCTCGAAGTCGCGCGTCTTGTAGCCGGTCGAGCTCTCGAAGGTGTTGCCGTGCATCGGGTCGCAGATCCACGTCACCGTCGCGCCGGAGGCGGTCACCTTGTCGACGATGGCCGGGAGGGCGTCGCGGATCGTGCCCGCGCCCATGCGCGTGATGAACGTCAGGCGGCCGGGCGTGCGGTTCGGGTCGACCTTGTCGATGAGGCGCAGCACCTCGTCGATGTCGGCCTTGGGCCCGAGCTTCACGCCGATCGGGTTGCTGATGCGCGAGACGAAGTCGACGTGCGCGCCGTCGAGCTGGCGGGTGCGCTCGCCGACCCAGACGAAGTGCCCCGACGTGTCGTAAAGGCGCCCCGACCGGGAGTCGATGCGCGTCAGCGGGCGCTCGTAGTCGAGCAGGAGTGCCTCGTGGGCCGCGAAGAACTCGACGGTGCGCATCGCGTCGAAGTCGGCGCCGCAGGCCGCCATGAAGCGCATCGCCTTGTCGATGTCCTTGGCGAGCTTCTCGTAGCGCTGGTTGGCCGAGTTGGCGACGAAGCCACGGTTCCAGTCGTGCACGTGGCGCAGGTCGGCGAAACCGCCGGTCGTGAACGCGCGCACGAGGTTCAGCGTCGCCGAGCTCGCGTGGTAGGCGCGGACGAGCCGCTGCGGGTCGGGGATGCGGGCCGTCTCGTGGAAGGCGAAGTCGTTGACCATGTCACCGCGGAAGGCGGGCAGGGTTACGCCCTCACGGGTCTCGACGCCGGACGAGCGCGGCTTGGCGTACTGACCGGCCATCCGGCCGACCTTGACGACCGGCACCGACGCACCGTAGGTGAGGACGGCGGCCATCTGCAGGATCGTCTTGATGCGGTCGCGGATGTTGTCGGCGGTCGCGGACGCGAACGTCTCGGCGCAGTCGCCGCCCTGCAGGACGAAGGCCTCCCCGACAGCGGCCGAGGCCATCCGGGCGGTGAGGATGTCGCACTCGCCGGCGAAGACGAGCGGCGGATACGAGGCGAGGGTCTCGATCACCTCGGAGAGCGCAGCCGTGTCGGGCCACGAGGGCTGCTGCCCGGCCTCGAGCTCGGTTGCTGCCGCCGTGAGGGCGGCGAGGGCCTCGGACCCGTTCGCGGGTTCGAGACCGACATCGGCGGTGACGGTCCTCATGTTCACCCGATCAGGGTAGACGGCACACGCAGGTCCTCCGTGCCGGGTCCGCATCCCGATATCTCCACCCGCACCCCGTCAGTCCCCCGTCAGTCCCCCGTCAGTCCCGGTCAGTCCCCGTCAGTCCCCCGGGCTCGGGTCGCTCCTCGAGGTCGAGGCCGCGCTCCATCGCGAACCGGACCAGCTCGACGCGGTTGTGCATCTGCAGCTTGCCGAAGATGTTCTGCACGTGGTTCTGCACGGTGCGGTGCGACAGGAACAGCGTCGCAGCGATCTCCTTGTAGCCCATGCCCGTCGCGACGTACTTGAGGATCTCGGTCTCACGGTCGGTCAGCTCGGGCACCTCGCGCTCGGGGCCGCCCGAGCTGCGGACCCGACGGAACTCGCCGAGGACGAGCCCGGCCAGGCCCGCCGTGAAGACGGGGTCGCCGACGGCCGTGGCGCGCACGGCGGCGAGGAACTCCTCTCGGCCGGCACTCTTGACGAGGTAGCCGAGCGCGCCGGCCTTGACGGCCTCGAGGACGTCCTGGTGGTCACCGGACGCCGAGAGGATGAGCACACGCGTCGGCACCCCGGCCGCGGCGAGTGCAGCGCAGACCTGCGACCCGCTCAGCCCGGGGAGGTTGAGGTCGAGGACGAGGACGTCCGGGACCGTGGCGCGGGTGCGCGCCACGGCCGAGCGTCCGTCGTCGGCGGTGGCGACGACCTCGAACCCGGCGTCGGCGAGGTCGCGGGCGACGGCGTCGCGCCACATCGGGTGGTCGTCGGCGACGACGACGCGGATGCGCGCCGCGCCACCGGGCGTCGGGTCGTGCGTCGGGTCGTCGTGCGTCGGGTCGGGTGCGGGCGTGGCAGCGTCGTCGCTCACGGTGCTCCTCGTCGGTCGTTCCGGCCGCGTCGGGCGGGCCGGTCGGGTCGGTGGGAGGGGTGGGAGGGATGGCGAGGGACGCGCAGCTCGACGGTGGTACCGCCGGCTGGTCCCGAGGTGATGACGGCGCCGCCGCCGAGGTCGCTCAGGCGCCCCCTGATGCTCGAGGAGACCCCGAGCCGGCCCTGGCCGACGGCCTCCTGGAGCCGGGCCTCGCTGAGGCCGCGCCCGGAGTCGCGGATCGTCACGGCGACGTCGCGGCCGTCGTCGTCGAGCAGCACCCAGGCCCGGGCCCCCTCGCCGGCGTGCTTGCGGACGTTGTCGAGCGCGGCCTCCACGGCCGCGACGACCTCGTCGGCGACCCGTCGGGGCAGCAGGACCGGGTCGGCGGGCGACACGAGCTGGACGTCGTCGGTCTCGACGTGGCGCAGCAGGGTGCGCAGGTCGGCGTCGCCGCTCACGGCGCGCCCCACCTCCGCGAGGTCGGTCTGGCTGACGAGGGTGCGCAGGATGCGCTCCTGCTCCCCGGCCATGGCCCCGAGCGTGGCCGACTCTCCCCCGAGGTCGGTGGCACGACGGTGGATGAAGGAGAGGGTCTGCAGGACGCCGTCGTGGACGGTGCGCGCGAGGCGGTCGCGCTCGGCTCGGGCCGCGTCGAGGCGCATGGCCTCGGCGAGGGCGGAGTGGCTGGCGCGGGCGAGGTCGACGCAGTACCCGATGCACCCGCCGAGGAGCAGCCCGAAGATCGAGTTGGACACGGTGTTCGCGGTGGGCTGCACGACCTCGACGAACGAGCTCGCGGCGACGAGGCACGCCGCCGCGAGACCGCCGCGCCAGCCGCGCAGGATCGCGAAGCCGACGACGGCGGCCGAGGGCCAGATCGAGGGCAGCGTCTTCGCGCCGGCGGTGATCACCTCGGGCGTGTCGACGAGCCGCGTGGCGAGGATGGCACCACAGCCGATGGCGAGCTCGACGGTGTAGGCGCGGACGGTGCGCATCGGCCGGACGGTCTGCACGGCGGTCCACCCGGCGAGGACGCCGAGCACCACGAGCGCCACGGACAGGTGGGCAACCCCGGCGCGTCGCTCCCACATCGAGTACGCGGCGTAGACGAGGGCCAGGATCCGGAACACGTCGACGGCGCGCCACAGGCCGCGCACGACGACGTGCTCGTCATCGAGCAGGGCCGGGCCCGCGGGCGTCTCGGACCCGCCGGTCGCGACGGACATGGGTCAGGAGGCCGCCACGACGGGGCCGCCGTCCTCGTCGGAGTCCTCGTCGGCTCCGGCGCTGGAATCGGCGCCGGATTCCGCGCCGGCGTCGCCGCTGCCCTCGGAGTCGTCCGTGCGGTCGGGGTGCGCTGACGCCCCGGCCGGCGCGGCGCGCACCGTGCGCTCGTTGCGCTCAGCTCCCTCGGCGGCGTCGAGCGCCTCCTCGAGCTCGGGGGCGGCGCTGCCCGGCTTGGCGGCCTCCTGCAGCTCGCGGGCCTTGGCCTTGGCTGCGGCGACGAGGCGGTCCTTCATCGACGTCGCGTACATGTCGACGTACTCCTGGCCGGACAGGAGCATCAGCTCGTACATGACCTCGTCGGTGATCGAGCGCAGGACGAAGCGGTCGTCCTCCATGCCCTCGTACCGGGAGAAGTCGAGCGGCTTGCCGACGCGCACGCCGATGCGCATGATCCGCGGGATGACCTTGCCCGTCGGCTGGGCCTTGTCGGTGCCGATCATCGCGATCGGGATCACGGTGACCTTGCCCTCGAGGGCCATCCGGGCCATGCCGGTGCGGCCGCGGTAGAGGCGGCCGTCGGGTGAGCGGGTGCCCTCCGGGTAGATGCCGAGCAGCTCGCCGCGGCGCAGGACCTTGAGGCCGGAGTTCAGGGCTGCGTTGCTCGCCTTGCCACCGGAGCGGTCGACCGGCAGCTGGCCGACACCCTTGAAGAAGGCGGCCGTGAGGCGCCCCTTGAGGCCGCGGCCCGTGAAGTAGTCGCTCTTGGCCAGGAACGTGACTCGGCGCGAGACGACGAGCGGCAGGAAGATCGAGTCGGAGAAGGACAGGTGGTTCGAGGCGAAGATCGCCGCACCCGTCTCGGGGATGTTCTCCTCACCCTCCACCCAGGGGCGGAAGAGGAGCTTGATGATCGGCCCGATGACGACCATCTTGAGGAACCAGTAGAACACCCGCGCACTCCTCCTGACTGTGACCGCTCGAACTCTACGGCACTCGCGCACGCACAGCGCCGCATGCGAGGATCATGAGGTCCAGCCGCACCGTCGCCAGGAGCCCACCGTGCCGGTCCCCACCGAGGTCGCCGCCACCCCACGCGGGGCGTCCTCGCCGCGCCTCCCGCGGCCGCGAGCCGCCGTCGTCGTCCACCCCGCCCAGGTGCCAGGGAGGCTGTCGTGAACGACCGGGACCTCGACGACGAGTTCGCACGGATCATTGCCGGCTGGGACGCCGAGGCACCCGACCCGCTGCCGCGCCGCGCTCCGACCGCCGACACCGGTCCCGACACCGGTTCCGACGCCGGCTCGACGGATGCGCGGGACGTCGGCGACGCCACCACCGCGACCGGCACCGGACCGACCGACGCGTCGGACGCCACCGACGCGCTGACCGACGACGTCCTCGCCGACCCCGCGCCGAACGCTGCTCCCGCCGCGGACCCGGGCGCACCGAGCGCCCCCGGCGGCTCGGGCGGTTCGGACGTCCTCGACCTGCCGATCGCCTCGAGCACCGAGCACGTGTGGCGCGGAGGCCCGCCGCGGCGTGAAGACGCCGACGCTCTCCTCGACCGGGTCGGCACCGACGACCCCGACGACGACCACTTCGTGCCGCCGTCGGAGATAGACCTGCCCTCGGCCGAGACCGACCCGATGTTCTGGGCCATCGTCGGCGGCCTCGTCGGTGGTCCGCTCCTGCTGCTCTACGTCCTCTTCTTCGACCGTGACGGCAGCGGCTGGTGGGTCGTCACGGCGCTCGCGATGATCGTCGTCGGCTTCGTCCTGCTCGTCCTGCGCGGCGGCACCGAGCGCGACCCGTTCGACGACGGCACACGGGTCTAGCCACCCGCACCTCTCGGCACCAGGTCGACCCAGAGGGGCCGGTGGTCCGACGCGACCGCGACGTCCGCGGCGATCGCCAGGTCCAGCGTCTTGCGCTCAGGTGGATCGGCCGGATCACGCTGTGCCGCAACGAGATCCGGTGCGGCCAGCACCGCGTCGATGGCCACCGTCGGCGTCGCGGCGGGGAACGTCGGCACGTCCGGCAGCACCGGAGGCCAGTGACGGGTCAGCACTCCGCGCGCGTCGCCGTCCGGCCCTTCGTTGAGGTCACCCGCCACGACGCTGCGGGCCGGCAACGTGGCGACGAGGTGCTCGGCGTGGCGCACCCGCTCCCCCGCCCTCAGCCCGAGGTGCACGCTCACGACGGTCAGCGCCGCGTCGGGCGGCCACCCGTCCGGCGCCACCGTGACGCCGGCCCAGCCGCGCGTCCGGTCCGGGAAACGCGTCGGCAGCCGTCCACGGGACGATGCGACGACGGCGACCCCGGGAGCAGTCAGGACCGCGGTTCCACCGGTGCCGAACCTGCCTCTGCCCCAGTTCATCCCGCACTCGCGGGCGAAACGCGGGAGACGTACCTCGGTCGTGAGCCGACGTGGCACCTCCTGGAGGCACAGCACGTCGGGCGCCACGGCACGCACGACGCGGGCGGCCGCCCGACGGTCGTCGAGGAAGTCGCGGACGTTGTACGACATGACGCGCAGGGGCCGGACCCGCCCGGCACCCGCGCCCGGGGTCACCGCGGCGTCACTGCCCCGTGCGCGCCAGCTCGGCCGCGCCGATGAGGCCGGCGTCGCTGCCGAGGACCGCGCGCACGATCCGCGCCTCCGGGCGGTAACCACGCCCCGGCAGCTGCCTGCGGAAGGCGTCGCGCGCCGGCCCGATGAGCATCTCGTCGGCGGCGCTGACTCCCCCACCGATGACGAACAGGCCGGGGTCGAAGGCGGCCGCGAGGTTGGCCAGGCCGACACCGAGCCACTCCCCGATGTCGGCGAGCAGCTCACGGGCGGTGGGGTCGCCGTCGCGGGCTGCGTCGGTGATGAACGGTCCGGTGAGCGCGCCCTTGTCGCCCCCGAGCCGTACGAGCAGGTCGGCGACGACGGGCGAGCCGGCCTCGATCATGGCCCGGGCCTCGCGCACGAGGGCGTTGCCGCTCGCGTACTGCTCCCAGCAGCCGCGGTTGCCGCACTCGCAGCGCGCTCCGCCGGGGACGATCTGCATGTGGCCGAACTCTCCGGCGATGCCGTGCCGGCCGCGCTGCACCCGGCCGTCGATGATGAGGGCTCCACCGATGCCGGTGCCGAGGGTGATCACGACGACGTGCGACTCACCCCGCGCCGCGCCGAAGGTCGCCTCGGCCCACGCCGCCGCGTTGGCGTCGTTGTCGACGGTGATCGGCAGCTCGATGCGACCCGCGAGGGCGTCGCGCAGCGGCTCGTTGCGCCACGACAGGTGGGGCGCGAAGACGACGGTGGCGCGGTCCTCGGCGACGAACCCCGCCGCGCCGATGCCGACCGCGACGACGTCCTGGCCGCTGTCGGCGCGCACCTGGGCGAGGAGGTCCTCGACCGCCTCGACGATGGTGTCCTCGACCACGCGCGGGGAGGTCGAGCGGTGCGGCGTGTCGCGCCGGACCCGGTGGGAGATGCGTCCCTGCTCGTCGACGATGCCGCCGGCCACCTTGGTGCCGCCGATGTCGATGCCGATCGCGAGTCCGGTGCTCACTCGGACGCTCCCTTCCCGTCGTCGCCCGACGCCCCCGCTGACCGGTCGCGGCGCTCGCGCTGGGCCGTGGCGAGGTCGCGTAGCGCCGTGGCAGCGAGCCCCACGACGTCGGCGAAGCGGTCGATGGCGTCCGGCTCGATCCGCTGGACGAAGGCGATCAGCTGGCAGACGGGGCAGACGGCGCACGCTGCCGGCGTCCGGCCGCCGCACGTGCACTCGTGCGCGTCGGACCCGCTGGGTGCGTCGTCCTCGCCGGCCGGAGTCGAGCGGTTCGCGGCCGACGCGTCGTCCGGGCCGGTCCCGCCGGTCTCGTCGGCCGCCTCGTCCGCTGCGGCGCCCGCGGCGCCCCAGCCCCGGGAGGAGAGCAGGTCGACGAGCAGCGCGGCCTCCTCGGCGACCGATCCGGTGGCGGTGCCGCGCGGCTCGCGCGTGTCGGTGTCCTCTGGCGTCACGGTCGATCAGGCCTCGACGCGCTTCTTCAGCTCCTTGAGGGCGGTGTCGACGATGACCTTCTCCGCCTTGCGCTTGAGCAGCCCGATCATCGGGACCTTGACGTCGACCGCGAGCCGGTAGGTGACGCGGGTGCCGTCGCCGTCGGTGGAGAGCGTGTAGGAGCCGTTCATCGCCTTGAGCACCTGCGCAGAGACGAGGGACCACGACACGACGCCCGTGCCGTCGTCGACGACGTCCCACTCGTAGTCGAGGACGTAGGTGTCCTTGATGGCGCCGGCGTCGAGCGTGAACTCGACCTGGTCGGCCCAGCCGTCGCCCTCCTCGGCGAGCACGCGGACGTCCTTCACCTCGCCCGCCCACTCCGGGTAGGCCTCGAAGTCGGCGATGACGTCGAGCACCTCGCCGGGCGGCGCGGCGATGACGATGGAGGACTCGGTGCGATCGGCCATGCGCCGAAGGCTATCGCGCCGGTGGACGCGGCCCGGTGTGCCGCCGCGGGGCGTCGTGGGAGGATGGCGGCGACGGCGGGTCCGTGCTCGCGGACGCGTCGGCCCGACCGGGTGCCCGGTGCTGTGACGACGGCGACGTGGTCATCACGGTTACCGCTCGGTAGTGTCTGTCGCAGCCCGGCCCCGGCCAACCAGGAGTGTCAGTGAAGGACAACGTCGTCGCACCGCTCGCCCCCGTCACCACGGAGGGCAGCCTCGCCCACCTGCCCCGTCGCAACGCGACCGAGGCGCCCAACGAGACCGCGTTCTCGATCAAGCGCCCGTCCGGCGGGTGGGGCCAGGTCAGCTGGACCCAGTTCGCCGATGACGTCGACGCCGTCGCGCGCGGCCTCGTCGCGGCCGGCGTGCAGCCGGGCGACCGCGTCGCCCTCATGTGTCGCACCCGCTACGAGTGGACGCTCGTCGACTTCGCCGGGTGGGCGGCCGGCGCGGCCGTCGTGCCGGTCTACGAGACGTCCTCCGCCGAGCAGGTGCAGTGGATCCTGTCCGACTCCGGCGCCCGGTTCGTCGTCGTCGAGACCCCGGCCCACGCGTCGGTCGTCGAGCAGGTGCGGGCCGACCTGCCCGGCCTCGACGACGTGCTCGTCATCGACGACGGAGCCCTGGACGTGCTGCGGGAGCGTGGCCGCGACGTGCCCCAGGCCGACCTCGACGCCCGTCGGGACGGGCTCGACCGGCGTTCGGTGGCGACGATCATCTACACGTCCGGCACCACGGGCCGCCCCAAGGGCTGCGAGCTGACGCACGGCAACTTCCTCGACCTCGCCGAGAACGCGATCGAGAAGCTCGGCCAGGTCGTCCTCACCGACAACGCGTCGACGCTGCTGTTCCTGCCCCTGGCGCACGTGTTCGCCCGCTTCATCGAGGTGCTCTGTGTGGCCGGCAAGGCGCGCATGGGCCACTCGTCCGACATCAAGACCCTCCTCGACGACTTCGCCGGCTTCCAGCCGACGTTCGTCCTCGCCGTGCCCCGCGTGTTCGAGAAGATCTACAACTCCGCCGAGGCCAAGGCGTCGGGCGAGGGCAAGGGCAAGATCTTCCTGCGGGCCGCCACCGTGGCCATCGCCTACAGCGAGGCCCTCGACGAGGGCGGCCCGAGCCTGTCCCTGCGCTTGCAGCACGTGCTCTTCGACCGGCTCGTCTACGGGAAGCTGCGCGCCGCGATGGGTGGCCAGGTCCGCTACGCCGTGTCCGGCGGCGCTCCGCTCGGCACCCGCCTCGGCCACTTCTACCGCGGCATCGGCGTGCTCATCCTCGAGGGCTACGGCCTGACCGAGACGACGGCACCGGTGGCCGTCAACACGCCCGACAAGGTCAAGATCGGCACCGTCGGCTACCCGCTGCCCGGCTGCGGCATCCGCATCGCCGAGGACGGCGAGGTGCTCCTCAAGGGCGTCGGCGTCTTCACGAGCTACCACAACAACCCGCAGGCCACGCAGGAGGCGATCGTCGACGGCTGGTTCCGCACCGGCGACGTCGGCGAGCTCGACGACGACGGCTACCTGCGGATCACCGGCCGAAAGAAGGAGATCCTCGTGACGGCGGGCGGCAAGAACGTGGCCCCGGCCGTGCTCGAGGACCGCCTCCGCGCCCATCCGCTCGTGTCGCAGTGCATCGTCGTCGGCGACCAGAAGCCGTTCGTCGGGGTCCTCGTCACCCTGGACGAGGAGATGTGGCCGGGCTGGGCCAAGGCCCACGGCCTCGAGGACGTCACCATCGAGCAGGCGCGCACCCACCCGAAGGTCCTCGAGGCGCTGCAGGCGGCCGTCGACCGGGCCAACCAGGCCGTGTCGCGCGCCGAGTCGATCCGCAAGTTCGCGGTGCTCCCCGGCGACTTCACGGAGTCCAACGGCTACCTGACGCCGTCCCTCAAGCTGAAGCGAGCCGTCGTCATGAAGGACTTCGCCGAGGACGTCGACAAGCTCTACGCCTGAGCCTCGGAGCCGGACGCATCAGCCCCGTCGCATCAGCCCCGACGCGTCAGGCCCCGCGCAGCAGGGTCCGCAGGCGCACCTGCCACCACCGCACCAGTGCGGCACGGTCGGTGCCGAGCTCGGCCCGCAGGGCCCGGTCGGCGACGGCATCGGGGTCACCGACGACGTCGGCCGGCACCGACAGTCCGCCCGCCGCGGCGCGGTAGAGCTTCACGACTCCGGCCGTGCCGTAGCGGTCGGCCAAGGTGCGCAGCACGAGCAGGCTCTCGCCGTAGGCCACAGGCAGCCGTCCCGTCGACGGGTCGAAGGCCGAGTCGGCGGGCAGGCCCTGCGGGAGACCGTCGGCGCGGGCCGCGTCGAGGGCCGGTGCCACGACCGTGGCCTCGGGGAGGTCGACGGCGCGGTACCCGACGAGCTCGGCAAAGCCCTCCGACAACCACAGCGGCACCGCCCGTGTCGTCGAGGAGCGCACCGTGGCATGGGTCAGCTCGTGCGTCATGACGACGTCGCGCCCGGCCGGGCGCAGCGAGTCCCACGGGCCGGGCACGACGACGATCCGGTCGGCGCCGGCGGGGCTGCCCGCGACGAGCGGCCCGTCCGTCGCCGCGGCCACCCCCTCGAGGTCGCTCGCCTGCCGGCCGAGGAGCCGGGCCGCGTCGGCGTCGGTGGCCGGTGCCACCCAGACCGCGGGCCGGGAGCGCCCCCACACCGCCGCCACCCGCGCGCCCGCCGCGACGGCGCGGCGCTGCACCTCTGCGACCCGGCCCGCGGAGCCGACTGCGAGCACGAGGGCGCGGTCGGTGCGTCGGACGACGAGGCCGGCCAGGTCCCACGGCTGCGGCCGGTCGGCGGGCCGCGAGGCCACGACGGTGACCGCTGCGGGATCGGCCGGGTCGGCCCTCACTGTCAGGTCGAGGTCGAAGGTTCGGGGCGCGGTGTCGAAACCCTCGAGCCGGTACGTCGAGGTGACCCTCACGTCCCAGTCGACCTTCGTCCCGCGTGGTACCGGGACCGGGGCACTTCGCTCGCGGACCGCGGCGACGGTCACGTGGTCGGCGCGCATGGCGACCATGCGCCGGAGCACCGCTGTCTGCGCCGCGCGCAGCCGCGGGTCACCCGACTCGAGGTCGGCCAGCCACGCCGCGCGGTCGCCGCTGCCGGCCGCGGCAGCGCGTCGCTCGGCAAGGGCCTGGACGGCCCGCGCCCGCGCACCGGCCCACGCATCGGGCGTGACGTCGGACGCGGCGGTCTGCGATGCGCCGGCGGACAGCGGGCTCGTGGCCCGGGTCGTGGCCACCGCTCCCCCGTCAGGGGACGAGGAGCACGCGGCGGCCGTCGCGGCGAGGACGCCGGAGGCGATCACCGCGACGAGTCGCACGCTCCGGGCCCTCACCACCACGCCATCGTGGCACGCGGGGCTGGGTGCCCAGCCTCAGCCGGCGTGGCGCGCCCGGTCGGCCGCGGAGGGCAGCGGGTCGAGCACCGCCCGGGCGGCGTTGGCCGTCGCGGTGGTGACGAGGCCGGCGCCGAGCAGCGCCGAGACGGCACGGCGCTCGGCGCGGTCGAGCGGCGCGCTGTGCGCCTCGTCGTCGGTGGTGTCGGTCACCCGGAGCGAGTGGTGCGTCCGGGTGGACGCCGGAGCGGGAGCCCGCGCGGGACGCGGTGCCGTCACGATCGGCAGGGCCGACAGCGCGGTCACCATGCAGTCCGCGCAGTGCACGCCCCGCACGGGGCAGGTCTGGCAGTCGACGAGCATTCTTGGCCACCCTTCTGTCTCTCGTTGCGATCTGTCACCGGACACGCTAGGAGCCACCACCGACACCCCCGCCCACGACGTCGTCGCCGCCCCACGCGACGTTCGGATGTCCCACGGCCGCAACGGCGTTGCCCGGCCTGCCTCCACGGCGATGTCGGCGCCGCCCCCTACCGTCGATGCCATGCACTCCTTCCAGGCGACGTTCGACGACCTCGGCACCCCGCTGGCCGGCGTCACGTTCGTCGTCGTGGACCTCGAGACCACCGGTGGCACACCGGCACAGTGCGGCATCACCGAGATCGGGGCGGTCAAGGTCCGGGGTGGTGAGGTCCTAGGGGAGTTCCAGACCCTCGTCAACCCGGCCGAGCCCATCCCGGCCTTCATCTCGGTCCTCACCGGCATCACCGACGGGATGGTCGCCGACGCCCCGCGCATCGACAGCGCCCTGCCCGCGTTCCTCGAGTTCGCCGCGGGCAGTGTCCTCGTCGCCCACAACGCCGGCTTCGACATCGGCTTCCTCAAGTCGGCGGCGTCCTTGACCGACAACCCGTGGCCCGGCTTCACCGTCCTCGACACGCTGCAGCTGGCTCGCCAGCTCGTCGTGCGCGACGAGTCGCCGAACCACCGGTTGTCCTCTCTCGCACAGGTCTTCGGCTCGCCGACCACGCCCGACCACCGCGCCCTGCACGACGCGCGCGCCACGGTCCACGTGCTGCACGGGCTCATCGAGCGCGTCGGCAACCTCGGCGTGCACACCCTCGAGGAGCTCGCCAGCTACACCTCCCGCGTCACGCCGGCCCAGCGGCGCAAGCGCTTCCTCGCCGACCCGCTGCCCAGCGCGCCCGGCGTCTACCTCTTCAAGGACGCCCAGGGCCGCGTCCTCTACGTCGGCACGAGCCGCGACATCCGCACCCGCGTGCGCACCTACTTCACGGCGTCCGAGCAGCGCAGCCGGATGGCCGAGATGGTCCGCCTCGCCCAGGCCGTCCACCCCGTCGTGTGCCAGACCTCCCTCGAGGCGCAGGTCCGCGAGCTGCGCCTCATCGACGAGCACCAGCCGCGCTTCAACCGCCGGTCCAAGGACGGTCGACGCCTCTCGTGGGTCAAGCTGACCAACGAGAGGTTCCCCCGCCTGTCCATCGTGCGGCGGGTCCGTGACGACGGCGCGCACTACATCGGGCCGTTCCGCTCGCGGGCCACGGCCCAGGCCGCCGTCGACGCCGTCCACGAGGTGGTGCCTCTGCGGCAGTGCACCGGCCGCCTCGCCGGCAGCCGCGGCTCGGCGTGCGCCCTCGCCGACATGGGCCGGTGCGGCGCGCCGTGCACCGGCGCCCAGACCCCCGACGAGTACGCCGTCGTCGCCGCGAGCTGCGCCTCGATCTTCACCGGCGACGCGCGGCCCGTCGCCGACCGTCTCCGTGCCCGGCTCGAGGAGCTCGCCTCGCAGGAGCGCTTCGAGGACGCCGCGCGCGTCCGCGACCGCTTCCTCCAGCTGGTCCGCGGTGCCGCCCGCGCCCAGCGCCTCGCACCCTTGACCCGCTCCCCCGAGATCGTCGCCGCCCGACGCAGCGACGCCGGCGGCTGGGAGCTTGTCGCCGTCCGCCACGGTCGCCTCGCCGGCACCGCGGTCAGCCCGCGCGGCGCCGACCCGATGCCGTTCGTCCGCTCCATGCAGGCCACCGCCGAGGTCGTCGACGCACCGACGCCCGACCGGCCCGCCGCCCTCACCGAGGAGACCGAGGTGATCCTGCGCTGGCTCGAGGCGCCGGGCGTGCGCATCGTCGAGCTCGACGGCTCGTGGACGTGCCCGGTCGGCGGCGCCGGGGCGGTCCGGCTCGAGCTCGAGCCCGCCGTCGCGTCGGCCCGTGACGCCGTCGGCTTCGACCACGACGTCCCCGCACCTGCCGCGTCGGGGCACCGGCGCCACGGCCTGCGCCGCGCCGGCTGACGGCGGCTAGGGTGTCTCCCGTGATCACCGCCATCGTCATGATCAACTGCGAGGTCGACCGGATCCCCGAGGTCGCCGAGGCGATCGCGAACATCCCTGCCGTCTCCGAGGTCTACTCGGTCACGGGCGACGCCGACCTCATCGCGATGGTGCGGGTGCGGGCCCACGAGGAGTTCGCCGACGTCATCGCCGACCGCCTCAACAAGGTCGAGGGCGTCGTGGGCACGTCGACGCACATCGCGTTCCGCACGTACTCGGCCCACGATCTCGAGGCCGCGTTCAGCCTCGGCCTCGAGGGCGACTGACGCGACACCGCTGACGGCACCCCGCAGACAGCTCGCCGCGGGTCAGCGTGGGTCAGCCGCGGGTGGCCGCGACCCAGCGCTCGACGACACGTGTCGCCGAGCCGTCGTCGATCGCTGCCGCCGCGACGTCCATCGCGGCCCGCAGGTCGGCGTCGAAGTCCTCCTGACGCGCGCCCGTATCGGGCCGGGTCAGGGCCAGCGCGATCCCGGCGTTGAGCAGGACGGCGTCGCGCACCGCACCGGTCGCGCCCGCGAAGACCTCGCGGACGACGGCGGCGTTGTGCCCGGCGTCGCCGCCACGCAGCGCCTCGATCGGGTGCAGCGACAGGCCCAGACGCGTCGGGTCGACGACGCGGTCGCCGACCTCGCCGTGGCGCACCCACCACACCGTCGTCGTCGTCGACACGGTCACCTCGTCGAGGCCGTCGTCACCGCGGAACACGGCGGCGTCCTTGCCCCGGCCGGCGAAGACCCCCGCGAGCAGCGGGGCCATCCGTGCGTCGGCACACCCCACGGCGGCGTAGGTCGGCTGCGCCGGGTTGGTCAGCGGGCCTAGGAAGTTGAAGGCCGTGCCGATGCCGAGGTCGCGGCGCGGAACGGCCGTGTGCCGGAAACCCGGGTGGAAGGTCTGGGCGAAGCAGAAGGTGATGCCTGCCTCGTGGGCGACCTCGACAACGCGCTCGGGCGTCAACGACAGGTCAATGCCGAGGGCCTCGAGGACGTCGGCCGAACCCGACGACGACGACGCCGCGCGGTTGCCGTGCTTGACGAGGCGCACGCCGGAGGCCGCGACGACGATCGCCGACATCGTCGAGATGTTGACGGTGTGGAAGCGGTCGCCGCCGGTGCCGACGATGTCGACGCTCGGTCCGGGCACCTCGATGCGCCGGGCGTGGGCGAGCATCTGCTCGGCCAGCCCCTGCATCTCCTCGATGCTCTCGCCCTTGGCGCGCAGACCCATGAGGAAGCCGGCCACCTGGGCCGGCGTCGCCTCCCCGGCCATGATCTGGTCCATGGCCCACGCGGCCGTGCCGCGGTCGAGGTCACGCCTGGCGATGAGGTCGGCGTAGACCGAGGGCCAGCTCGTCGTCGTCGCGTCCGGGACCATGCGCTCAGGCGCTGGTGGCGCCCGCGCGCGCGAGGGTCGTCACGGCGGCCGTCAGCGCGATCGGGTCGAGCGGGTGCGGCACGGCGAGGTCGGCCTGCGACCACGCGGCCAGCCAGCTGTCCTGGGGCCGGCCGGTGAGCACGATGATCGGCGGGCACTCGAAGATCTCGTTCTTCAGCTGACGGGCCAGACCCAGGCCGCCGACCTTGGCCGCCTCGCCGTCGAGGACGAGAATGTCGAAATGCTCGCCCTCGACCGAGCTGATGACCGCGTCGGCCGTGGCGCACTCGTGCCAGCGGACCACCTCGACGTCCTTGGCGGGGCGGCGGCCGACGGCAGCCCGGACGGCGTCGCGCGTCGTGAAGTCGTCGCTGTAGAGCAGGACGCTGACCCGCGCCACCTGGGGCGCGTCACCCGTCGACGTCACGACGTCGGTGGAGGTGCGCTGGGCTGCGGTGTCGTTCGAGGCGGTCATGCGGCAGATGCTACCGGCCCGCACACACGCGACCGCAGGACCCTCCCGGCGGTCGGGACGCTCTCCGAGGCTCGGCCGCGAGCGGGTGCCCGGCGAGCGAACCGGACGTATCGCGCCCTCCCCCTCGACGACGTGTCGGAATGGTCACGAATCCTCGACAGGGCGGCGGCAATCGGGGGGGTCGCTCGCCACCCCCGACATGAATGTGGGAATAATGTCCAACGTGGCGACAGCATCAGCAGTTCCTTCCAGCGCAGTAGCGAACCCGGCCGCTCACGGCCCGGCGACCCGTCCGAACATGGTTGCCGTCGGCACCATGGTCTGGCTCTCCAGCGAGCTCATGTTCTTCGCGGGTCTGTTCGCGGTGTACTTCCAGCTCCGCTCCGTCCGAGGCGACCTCTGGGCGCAGCAGACCGAGAAGCTCAACCTGCCGTTCGCGAGCGTCAACTGCCTCGTGCTCGTCATCTCCTCGGTGTGGTGCCAGCTCGGCGTCTGGAAGGCCGAGCGCGGCCACAAGGCACGCACCGGCCGGCTCCTCGACATCAAGAACTGGGGCATGCGCGAGTGGTACGTCCTGACCTACCTCTTCGGCGCCTTCTTCATCGCCGGCCAGGTCATGGAGTACGCCGAGCTCGTGAGCGAGGGCGTCACGCTGAGCTCCGACGCCTACGGCTCGGTCTTCTACATGGCGACCGGCTTCCACGGTCTGCACGTGACCGGCGGCCTCATCGCGTTCCTGCTCATCATCGCCCGCACGTTCACGACGCGTCGCTACACCCACGCCAACGCGACCGGCGCCGTCGTCACCTCCTACTACTGGCACTTCGTCGACGTCGTGTGGATCGCGCTCTTCGCCACGATCTACATCCTGCGCTGACCACGCCGCCCCCGAGCCCTTCCGGCGCATGCGCCTCCGCACCACACCGACCGTGACCCCCTTGGACGACAGGAAGACACAGTGAAAGCCTTGGCCGCCCGACGCCGACACCCCGCCGCGATCGCGGTGCTGCTGCTGCTCGGCCTGCTCGTGACCGGGGGCGCCTACTCCTTCCTCGCTCCCAAGGACGCCAACGCGGCCGCGTCCGTCGCCGCCGACACCGTCGCCGAGGGCAAGGACCTCTTCCTCGCCAACTGCGCCAGCTGCCACGGCCTCAACGCCCAGGGCACGAAGTCGGGCCCTTCGCTCGTCGGGGTCGGCGCCGCCTCCGTGGACTTCCAGGTCGGTACCGGCCGCATGCCGCTCGCCGGCCCGAACATCCAGGCCCCGGTCAACAAGGTGAAGTTCTCGCAGGAGCAGATCAGCGCCCTCGCCGCCTACGTCGCCTCGCTCGGCTCGGGCCCGGCCGTCCCGGACTCGAAGTACACGACCGTCATCGAGCCCGGCTCCGCCGAGAACAACAAGGCCATCGCCGAGGGCGGCGAGATCTTCCGCGTCAACTGCGCCATGTGCCACAACTTCGCCGGCGCCGGTGGCGCGCTGACCCGCGGCAAGTACGCGCCGTCGCTGCAGGAGACCACCCCGACGCACATCTACGAGGCCATGCTCACCGGCCCGCAGTCGATGCCCGTCTTCAACGACACCAACCTCACCCCCGAGGCCAAGCAGAAGGTCATCTCCTACCTCAAGGCACAGGAGAACGAGACCAACGTCGGCGGCCTGACGCTCGGCAACCTGGGCCCGGTCTCCGAGGGCCTCTTCGCCTGGGTCTTCGGCCTCGGCATCCTCATCGCCTGCGCCGTCTGGCTCGGCAAGAAGGCCGCATGAGCACCCACTGCATCGTCCAGATCACGCACGACGACAGGACCACCACCCGATGAACGACAACGAGACGACGGACACCGGAGCGGGCAGCGCGCTCGCCCACGGTTCCGAGTCGGGCGCCGTCGAGCGCCACGCCGACGCTGCAGCGGACCTCTTCGAGAACCCGGGGCTGCCGCCGCACGTCCACCGCGCCGCCGACGACGACCCCGCCGCCGCCAAGCGCGCCGAGCGCCAGGTCGCGACGCTGTTCGGCCTGTCGATGCTGGCCACGCTCGTCTTCCTCGTCAGCTACTTCGCCATCCCCGACGAGGCCACGTTCTTCTTCCCGGGCATCGGCAAGGCCAAGACGCAGAACGTCGTGCTCGGCCTCTCGCTCGGCTTCGCGATCTTCCTCATCGGCATCGGCGCGGTCCACTGGGCCAAGACGCTCATGTCCGACGAGGAGATCGTCGAGGAGCGCCACGTCCAGGCCTCCACGACGCAGGAGCGCGCCAAGGCCGTCCAGGTCGTGTCCGCCGGCGTCGAGTCGACGCAGATGAACCGCCGCCCCATCCTGAAGTACACGCTCGGCGGCGCGCTCGGCCTCTTCGCCCTCCCCCTCGGCCTGCAGGTCGCCGGCTCGCTCGGCCCGGTCACCATCGACGAGCTCAAGCACACGATCTGGGACCCGAAGGACAACGGCGGCAAGCCGATCCGCCTCATGCGTGACCCGGAGATGACGCCGATCCGCCTCGACGAGGTCACCCTCGGCTCGGTCTTCCACGTCATGCCGGAGACCCTTCAGAAGTACATCGACGAGGGCAAGCACGTCCTCGAGGCCAAGGCCAAGGCAGCGGTCATCCTGATCCGTCTCGAGCCTGACCTGATCAAGGTGCAGAAGGCGAAGGACTGGGGCGTCGACGGAGCCGTCGCCTACTCCAAGATCTGCACCCACGTGGGCTGCGCGGTGGGCCTCTACGAGCAGCAGACGCACCACCTGCTCTGCCCGTGCCACCAGTCGACCTTCGACCTCACCGAGGACTGCGCCGTCATCTTCGGCCCGGCCAAGCGGCCGCTGCCGCAGCTGAAGATCACTGTCGACGACGCCGGCTACCTCGTCGCCCCCCAGGGCTTCCTCGAGCCCGTGGGACCGAGCTTCTGGGAGCGTGCACGATGAGCACCATCAACGAGTCCCGTCCCGCCGACGCGTTGCGTTCCGGCGACCGTCAGGCCGAGGCCGAGGCGTCGGCCACCAAGCCGCTCGGCGGCATCGCCGGCTGGGTCGACGACCGCGTCGGCGCCGCCAAGGGCGTGTCGTTCCTGGCCAAGAAGGTCTTCCCCGACCACTGGTCGTTCATGCTCGGCGAGATCGCGATGTACTCGATGATCGTCTGCCTGCTGACCGGCGCGTTCCTGACGTTCTGGTTCGTCCCGAGCGCCAGCCAGGTCGTCTACGACGGCTCGTACGTGCCCCTCCAGGGCGTGACGATGTCCGACGCCTACCGCTCGACGCTCGCGATCTCCTTCGACATCCGTGGCGGCCTGCTCATCCGGCAGATCCACCACTGGGCGGCGCTGATCTTCGTCGTCTCGGTCTTCGTGCACATGGCGCGCGTCTTCTTCACCGGCGCCTTCCGCAAGCCGCGCGAGATCAACTGGGTCTTCGGCACCATCCTGTCGATGCTCGCCTGCATCGAGGGCTTCGCCGGCTACTCGCTGCCCGACGACCTGCTCTCGGGCACCGGCATCCGCGCGATGAACGGCTTCGTCCAGTCGGTGCCGGTCATCGGCTCGTACATGAGCTACTTCATCTTCGGCGGCGCGTTCCCCGGCGAGGCGATCATCCCGCGCCTCTACTCGGCGCACGTGCTGCTCATCCCGGCCATCCTCGTCGGCCTCTTCACGGCGCACATCCTGCTGGTCTTCGTGCACAAGCACACCCAGTTCCCGGCGCCGGGCCGGACGAACAACAACGTCGTCGGCTACCCGCTCCTGCCGGTGTACATCGCCAAGGCCGGCGGCTTCTTCTTCATCGTCTTCGGTGTCATCGCCCTCATCTCGGCGGTCGTCACGATCAACCCGATCTGGGCCTACGGCCCGTACGACCCGTCACCGATCACGGCCGGCTCCCAGCCCGACTGGTACATGGGCTTCGCCGACGGTGCGCTGCGACTGCTCCCCGGCTTCCTCGAGTTCGTCTCGTGGGGCAACTTCACGTGGAGCATGAACATCTTCCCCGGCTCGATCCTGCTCCTGCCGATCATGTGGACGATCATCGGCGTCTACCCGTTCGTCGAGGCCTGGGTCACCGGTGACAAGCGCGAGCACCACCTGCTCGACCGCCCGCGCAACGCCCCGACGCGCGTGGCCATCGGCATCGCCGGCATCACGATGTACGTCGTGCTCTTCTTCGCCGCCGGCAACGACCTCATGGCGATCAAGCTGCACCTGTCGATCAACGACATCACGCAGACGCTGCGGGTGCTGTTCTTCGTCGGCCCGGTCATCGCGTTCATCGTCACCAAGCGGATCTGCCTGAGCCTGCAGCGAGCCGACCAGCAGAAGGTGCTCCACGGCCGTGAGACCGGCACCATCTGGCGCTACGCCGACGGTCGCTTCGAGGAGATCCACGCGCCGCTGACTCCCGAGGAGCGGTGGGTGCTCGTCCAGCACGAGTCCCCCGAGCCCCTGGCGCTCACGGCGGGCAAGGACGCCAACGGCGTGGACAGCCCGATCGCCCGCAAGGAGCGGCTGCGCGCGAAGTTCTCGCACTTCTACTTCAGGGACCGCGTCGCCCCGGTCACACCGTCCCAGCTCGAGGCTGCGCACCACGAGCACGACCACGGCGCTCCCGCGGCCGCCCCGGCCGGCGAGCACGAGGCCATCGAGTCGGGTGCGGGCAGCGAGCGCGAGACGATCAAGGCCGACCGTCACCACGACTGAGGCCACCGACCTGCGGCCCGGCGCACCGCGTCAGGTTCGCCCGAAGGCCCCACCCGTACCGGGTCGGGGCCTTCGGCGTTCCCGGCGTAGTCCCGGTCCCGACGCGCCGACCGCGGGCCGCTCTGAGAAACTTCTCAGAACCGGACGAAAGGGTCTGCTCGGGCGTCCGCCCCTCCCGGCGCCCCTCCCCACCCCGAGAGGTAGACGCATGCTCGACACGATCTTCGGCCTCCCCGTCCATCCCCTCGTCGTCCATGCGACGACCGTCATCGTCCCCTCCGCGGCCGTGGCCGTCCTCCTCGCCGCCGTCTGGCCACGGTTCCGCCGCTGGGCCGGCTGGTTCCCGCTCGCGCTGGCGGTCCTCGCCGTCGTGCTGACCCCGCTGTCGACCGAGTCCGGTGAGGCCCTCGAGCGCCGCGTCGAGCACAGCGCCCTCATCGAGCAGCACTCTGAGCTGGCCGACGGCCTGCTCCCCTGGGTGGTCGTCCTGCTCGTCGGCGCCGCAGCGCTCTATGTCGTCGCGCGCCGTGAGCGGGCATCCGCTTCGGGAGCCACCGACGGCGCGACGGCACCGGCAACGTCTGTGGCGGCCGAGCGCGTCGCACCGGCGGCGGCGCTGCCGCGCTGGCTGCTCGTCGGGGCGGCCGTGGTCGGCCTCGTCGCCGCGCTCGGCACATCGGTTCAGGTCATCCGCATCGGCCACAGCGGCGCCGAGGCCGCCTGGTCCGACTCGGTGTCGCAGACCCCCGCCCCGAAGACCGGCGACGGCGGCAACTGAGAGCCGGGGCGCGGCCTCCCCTGATGTCGGCGTAGGGCATCCTGCGCGCGCACCCTCTCCGCAGGGCTCCCAGGGGGCACCCGAGACGGCCCGTGGGGCGCGCTGAGCGCCTCCACGGGCCGTCCTGCGTGCCGCGAACCCTTCCCCTCGGCCGAGCCCGCCCACGCCCGCGCTCCGGCGCCGCGCGGCCACGGGGCGGGCCACCCGTCGTGCGAGACTGCTGCCGTGCAGCACCTGTCCGAGGCCGAGTTCGAGCAGGCCGTCGGCGACGCCCTCGACACGATCCCCGAGGACCTGGTCCGGGCCATGGACAACGTCGTCGTCCTCGTGGAGGACGAGCCACCGGCTCACGACCCCGAGCTGCTCGGCATCTACGAAGGCACGCCGTTGACCGAACGCGGCGAGTGGTGGTCGGCCGGCTCGTTGCCCGACCGGATCACGATCTTCAAGGGGCCCCTCGAACGGATGTGCTCCGACCTCGTGGAGCTGCGCGAGGAGATCGCCGTGACCGTCGTGCACGAGGTGGCGCACCACTTCGGCATCGACGACGAGCAGCTGCACGAGCTCGGCTGGGGCTGACGTGTCTCGTGCGGTGGACACTTTGCCCCCGCCCGGGGGCACCTGCCCTTTACGGCCCCGCTCGGACGATCTACGGTCGTAGGACCGACCACCGATCGGATGGAGGTGCAAGCGAGGATGTTCTCTCCCACACGATCGCACCACGAACCCGAGGGTCCGTGACGCACGTGGCCAACACGAAGGGGAGGGTCCTGCGCCCTCCCCTTCGTCATGTCCCGGTGCAGCGGTCCAGCGCGCCCGGACCTGCACGGGCGCCGGGACGCGGAACGGGCCCGATCGCCAGTGGCGATCGGGCCCGTCCGGGTGTGGTGCAGGGTTGGTGCGGCTGACCCGCCTCAGATGGAGTACTCGCCCGAGAAGGACTCGAACACCCAGAGCACGACCGCGGGGATCGCGAAGAACACGCCGATGATGAACAGCCACCAGCCGATCGCGAGCCCGGCGAACATGATCGCGCCGGAGGCACCGAGCCACAGGGGCGTCCAGGAGCTGGCGACGAAGTAGCCGTAGTTGCCCTCGGCCTCCTCGATCTCACCGCTCGCGTTGTCCTCGGGGCGCAGCGGCAGCTTCTTGCCGGTCATCCAGAAGTAGAACCCGGACAGGGCGAAGAGGGCGCCGGTGAGGACCAGGGCGGTGACGCCGATGGGCTCCTCCCACTTGGACCAGAACCCGTAGATCAGCGTGACCGGGACGAAGAAGATGAACAGGTAGACCAGCAGCTTGGTCTCGACGCGCATCGGTCAGTCCTCACGCTTGTCGGTACGGGCGGGGGTGGGCTCGTGCTCGACGTCGGCCGGGCCCATCACCTGGGTGAGGGTGCCCTGGTCGGCCACCGGCCGGACGCCTGCGGCAGCCTCGGGGTGGTGCAGGTCGAACGCGGGGCGCTCGGAGCGGATCCGCGGCAGCGAGGTGAAGTTGTGCCGCGGCGGCGGGCACGAGGTGGCCCACTCGAGCGAGGCGCCGTAGCCCCACGGGTCGTCGGACTCGACGAGCGGAGCCTTCCGCCAGGTCTTCCAGACGTTGTAGATGAACGGGATCATCGAGGCGCCGAGCAGGAACGCACCGCAGCTCGAGACGATGTTCGCAGCCTGGAACCCCTCCTCCGGCAGGTAGTCCGGGTAACGGCGGGCCATGCCCTCGATGCCGAGCCAGTGCTGGATGAGGAACGTCGTGTGGAAGCCGATGAACAGCATCCAGAAGTGGATCTTGCCGAGCCGCTCGTCGAGCATCCGGCCGGTCAGCTTCGGCCACCAGAAGTAGTAGCCGGCGAACATCGCGAACACGACGGTGCCGAACACCGTGTAGTGGAAGTGCGCCACGACGAAGTAGCTGTCGGACAGGTGGAAGTCGAGCGCCGGGCTGGACAGGATGATGCCGGTCAGACCGCCGAAGAGGAACGTGACGAGGAAGCCCATCGCCCACAGCATCGGCGTGGCCATGACGACCTTGCCGCCCCACATCGTGCCGATCCAGTTGAAGAACTTCACACCGGTCGGGACCGCGATGAGCATCGTCATGACGGCGAAGAACGGCAGCAGCACCTGGCCGGTGACGTACATGTGGTGCGCCCAGACGCTCGCCGACAGGGCCGCGATGGCGATCGTGGCGAAGACGAGGGTCTTGTAGCCGAAGATCGGCTTGCGCGAGAAGACCGGCAGGACCTCGCTGATGATGCCGAAGAACGGCAGCGCGATGATGTACACCTCGGGGTGGCCGAAGAACCAGAACAGGTGCTGCCACAGCATGGCACCGCCGTTCTCGGCGTCGAAGATGTGCATCCCGAAGCGTCGGTCACCACCGAGGGCGAACAGCGCCGCGGCGAGGATCGGGAAGACGATGAGCACGAGCAGCGACGTGATGAGCGCCGTCCACGTGAAGATCGGCATCCGGAACATCGTCATGCCGGGCGCACGCATGCACACGATCGTCGTGATGAAGTTGACGGCGCCGAGGATCGTGCCGAAGCCGGCGAGCGCGAGGCCGAAGACCCAGAGGTCGCCACCGAGGCCGGGGCTGTAGGACACGTCCGACAGCGGCGCGTAGGCGAACCAGCCGAAGGCGGCGGCGCCCTGCGGCGTGAAGAACCCGGCCGAGGCGATGAGGCCACCGAAGAGGTACAGCCAGTAGGCGAACATGTTGAGGCGCGGGAACGCGACGTCGGGGGCGCCGATCTGCAGCGGCATGAGCGCGTTCGTGAAGCCCGCGAAGAGCGGCGTCGCGAAGAGCAGCAGCATGATCGTGCCGTGCATCGTGAACAGCTGGTTGAACTGCTCCGGGTTGTCGACGACCTGCAGACCTGGGGCGAACAGCTCGGCCCGGATGAACAGGGCCATGATGCCGCCGAGCAGGAAGAAGACGAACGAGGTGATGAAGTAGAGGTTGCCGATGACCTTGTGGTCGGTCGTCGTGACCCACTTGACGAAGGTCTGGCCCTTGAGGCGCGGACGCGGGGTGGCGGCCGGGACCGAGGCCTCACGGTTGAGGGTTGCGGACGTCATTGGTTGCTCCCAGTACGAGCGGGTGCGGGGATCTTGTCGGCGTCGGCGGGCACCATGTGCTCTCGGCTGACGTCGACGGGCACGAGGCCGCTCTGGCCGATGTCGGCGAGGTGCTTCATCTGCTGGTCGTACTCCTCCTGGGTGACGACCTTGACCATGAACAGCATCTGCGAGTGGTAGGCGCCGCAGAGCTCGGCGCACTTGCCCTGGAACTCGCCGGTCTGCGTCGGGGTCAGCGCGAAGGTGTTCGTCTTGCCCGGCAGCATGTCCATCTTCATCATGAACGACGGGATCCAGAAGCTGTGGATGACGTCGCGGGCGTTGAGGATGAACTGGACCCGCTTGTTGACCGGCAGGTAGAGCACCGGCATCTGGGCGCGCTTGCCCGTGGTGCCGTCGAGCTCGGTGTGGACGCCGCTCTCGTGGACGTTCGCCGCGATGTAGTTGAAGTCCCAGCTCCACTGCTTGGCGACGACGCTGATCTGCAGGTCGGGCTTCTTGCTCGTCGTGTCGATGAGCGTGGCCTCGTCGCGGGCGGTGTACCAGAAGAACACGGCGACCATGAAGACCGGGATGACCGTGTAGAGCATCTCCATCGGCACGTTGTAGCGCAGCTGCACCGGGAGGGTCTCGTCGCCCTTGCGCTTCCGGAAGCGGATGGCGGCGTAGAGCATGAGGCCCCACGTGATGACACCGACCGCGAGGACGGCGATCCAGCTGCCGACCCAGAGCTGGGTGACCAGCTTGCCGCTGTCGGAGACCGCCTCGGGGAGGAACCCGTTGGAGAGCTGACCCTGACAGCCGGCCAGCGCGAGACCGGAGACCGCGGCCACTGCCGCAACCCGGACCGCCCTGCGTCCCCGTCCTGCCGAGGTCACCGCCGGCGTGGCCGGGGTGTCGTCGTGCTCAGGCACCAGGTGCACCTTTCTTGCCGTTCGTGTGCGCGCCGGGGCGCGCCACTGGAGCGCTTCCCGTCATCCGTCCGCGGGCAGCCTCTGCCCACATCCCCGAACCCTACCGCCCTGCCACAGAGGTTGTCCGGCAGGGTACGGCTAACGTTGCGGCGTGGTCAGTCACGATCCGGGCACGAACCCTGGACCCGCGGGACAGGTCGGTGGGCAGGTCGGTGGGACGACCGCCACGACCCCCGTCCGGCGCCTCCTCGACGCCGCCGCCGGCCCCCTGCACCCGACCGCGCGCGACACGCTCGTCGCCGCCGTGGAGGCCGGCTGGGCCGACCCGGCACGCCTGCACTCCGAGGGGCGCCGGGCCCGGGCCCTGCTCGACCGCTCGAGGGAGGTCGTCGCAGCCGGTCTCGGGGTGCGTCCGGATGAGGTGAGCTTCCTGCCGAGCGGGCCCGCCGCGATCTCGCGTGCCCTCGAGGGCGTGCTCCATGCGGGGCGCCGGCGCGGCGGCCGCACCGTGGCCTCGGCGGTCGAGCACTCGGCGGTGCTCGTGCCCGCCCGGGCCCGCGCGTCGGGCGTCGACGACCCGACGCTGCTCGGGGAGGTACCCGTCGACGCCCTCGGCCGCGTCGACCTCGACGCGTGGGCTGCGGCCGTGGCCGAGCCCGGCACCGTCGTGGCGGCGCTGCAGAGCGCCAACGGCGAGGTGGGCACGCGCCAGCCCCTGGCCGAGGCCCACGAGGCGTGCCGACGCGCGGGCGTGCCCCTCGTCGTCGACGCGTCCGCCTCGCTCGGCCGCGACGACCGGCCCGAGCACTGGGACGTCCTCGTCGGCGACGCCCGCACCTGGGCGGGTCCGCCCCTCGGCGTGCTCGTCGTCCGCGAGGGCGTGCGCTGGCACTGGTCGGGGGCCCGGGCCGACGTCGAGCACGGCCGCACGGACGTCGTCCCGTGGGTTCCTGTGGCTCTCGCCGCCGCGGAGGCATGGCAGCAGACGCAGGCGACGCGCGTGCCCGACGCCGACGCGACCTCCCGTCTCGTGTCGCGGATCCGCGACGCCGCGGCCGGTGTGCCCGACACGCAGGTCGTCGGCGACCCCGTCGACCGACTCCCCCACGTCGTGACGTTCTCGAGCCTCTACGTCGACGGGGAGGTCGTCGTCGGGGCCTTCGACGCGGCCGGCTTCGCCGTGGCCAGCGGCTCGGCGTGCACGTCGAGCACGCTCGAGCCGAGCCACGTCCTCGCGGCCATGGGCGTGCTGACGCACGGCAACGTCCGGCTCACGCTGCCGCTGCCGGCCGTCTCACCCGGCCTCACGGCCGACGTCGAGGCCTTCTGCGTGGCGCTGGCCCCGACGGTCACCGCCGTGCGCGCCGGCCTCGGGGTGGACGACCTGTGAACGGCGCGCCCGACGCTCCCGACGCGACCGACCCGCCTGACGTCGTCGACGCGCGGGGCGAGCGGTGCCCGCTGCCGGTGATCCGCCTGGCCCGGCTCGTTCGCGACGACCCCCGGCCTCGTGTCGTCACCGTCCTCGCGACCGACCCGGCCGCCGCGCACGACGTGCCCGCCTGGTGCCGGATGCGGGGGCACCGGTTCGCCGGCGCACGCGAACGCGGCGACCACACCGCCTACGACGTCGAGGTGCTCGCGCCCGAGGCCCCCTAGGCGTCCGCCGGCACGTCGGCACGTCGGCACGTCGGCCGGCGAACGCTCAGCGCCAGGGTTCCGGCAGGGGGGCCCGGAGCGCGCCGGGGAGCATCGCGAGGTATTCGTCGCGGGTGACCTCGAGGACGCCGAGCGTGGCCAGGTGCGGCGTCTGCCACTGGACGTCGACGATGCGGCGGGGATCGCCGTCGGCGCGGAGCAGCTCGCACAGCCCGACGAGGGCCACCTTCGAGGCGTCGGTGGCGTGGTGGAACATCGACTCCCCCGCGAACAACCCGCCGATCGCGACGCCGTAGAGGCCGCCGACGAGCCGGTCGTCCTGCCACGTCTCGACCGAGTGCGCCCAGCCCGCCCGGTGCAGCTCGGTGTAGGCGCTCGCGATCTGGGGCGTGATCCACCGGCCCTCGCGGTCGGGTTCGGCGCACGCCGCGACGACGTCCTCGAAGGCCGTGTCGACACGCACCTCGAACCGGCTCCGGGCCTTGCGCAGCGAGCGGGTCACCCGCAGGCCGTCGGGACGCAGGACGCCACGCGGGTCGGGCGACCACCAGCCGATCGGCTCTGCGCCGTGGTCACCGATGCCCATCGGGAAGACGCCGATCGAGTACGCCTCGTAGAGGGTCGGCACCTCGAGGTCGGCGCCGATGCCGATGAGGTCCTCGCCGGGCGGCACCCGGTCGAGGGCGAAGTCCCAGGCGGTGGGTGGGGGCGGGATGGGCACGGGTCCGCTCGTGGGTTCCGGGGGCGTCGGGGCTCGTCGGTCCGGCCGTCAGCGTCCGGCCGTCACGGGCGCGGGCACCGGATGTGTGGGCCGATCTCGTCGGCCGAGTCGGCGCCGTACGCCTCGGCGAGACGCTCGAGGAAGCGCGTCTGCGACAGCGCGTACTCCTGCGTCCCGATCGTCTCGATGACGTACGTGGCGAGCATCGAGCCGAGCTCGGCGCACCGGCGCACGGGCAGGCCTGCCCCGAGCCCGGTGATGTAGCCGGCGCGGAAGGCGTCGCCGACGCCGGTGGGGTCGGCCTTGCGCACCTCGCGGGCGATGCCGACCTCGACCGGCTCCTCGCCCCGGACACGGACGGTCACGCCGTCCTTGCCCCGTGTCTTGACCTGCACGCGGACGCGGTCGGCGAGCTCGTCCTCGCTCCACCCGGTCTTCTGGCAGGCGAGGTGGCTCTCGTACTCGTTGGTGAAGAGGTAGTCGGCGCCGTCGATGAGGCGCGCGATGGTCGGGCCGTCGCAGAACGCGAGCTGCTGGCTCGGGTCGGCCGCGAACGGGATGCCGCGGCTGCGGCACTCGTCGGTGTGGCGCAGCATCGCCTCGGGGTCGTTGGCGCCGATGACGACGAGGTCGAGACCACCGACCCGGGAGGCGACCGGGGCCAGCTCGATGTCGCGGGCCTCGGACATCGCGCCCGCGTAGAACGTCGCGATCTGGGCCATGTCCTTGTCGGTGGTGCAGATGAAGCGGGCCGTGTGCTGCGACTCGGAGTAGTGCACCGACGCGCAGTCGACGCCGTGCCGCTCGAGCCAGGACCGGTAGTCGGTGAAGTCCTCACCCACCGCGCCCACGAGGATCGGACTCTGGCCGAGGTTGGCCATGCCGAACGCGATGTTCGCCGCGACCCCTCCGCGCCGCACCTGAAGGTCCGAGGTGAGGAAGGACAACGAGATCTTGTCGAGCTGCTCGACGACGAGGGAGTCGGCGAACAGGCCGTCGAAGGTCATGAGGTGGTCGGTGGCGATGGAACCGGTGATGGCGATCTGCACACGGAGAACCTAGCGTGAACGGCGTCTACCGGGGCGGTCGGCACCTACCCGCCGGTACCTCTGTGCCCCACCCAGACCCGGAACTAGCGTTGGTGCATGGATACGGCGCTGGAGTTTCCCTCTCCCAGGGACGAGCTCGACTCGGGCAGCGTCTCCGAGCTCGTGATGGACTGTCGGGACCTCGACCTCCCGCACACCGCTCCGCGGGCCTGGCAGCCCCGGCACGTCGACATCGAGGTGCCGGACGACGCGGAGCGGCTCATCCGGGGTCTCGACGACTACGGCAGCTAGCCGGCTGACGTGGACGGCGCCGGACATCGCGAAGGGCCCGACCGTTTCGGTCGGGCCCTTCGGCGGTCCTGCGGGTGCCGGCGGCTCGTGCGGCGGCGCGACTCAGCTGAAGGAGTCGCCGCAGGCGCAGCTGCTGCCCGCGTTGGGGTTGTCGATGGTGAAGCCCTGCTTCTCGATCGTGTCGGCGAAGTCGATGGTGGCGCCCTCGAGGTACGGGCTGCTCATCCGGTCGACGACGACCTCGACACCGTCGAAGTCGCGCACGAGGTCACCGTCGAGGGTGCGCTCGTCGAAGTAGAGCTGGTAGATCAGGCCGGAGCAGCCGCCGGGCTGGACGCCCACGCGGAGGCGGAGGTCGTCGCGGCCCTCCTGCTCGAGGAGGCTCTTGACCTTGGTCGCCGCGACGTCCGTGAGAACGACACCGTGGGCGGGAGCCTCGGTCTGGGCCTCGGCGGGAGAAGCGTTCGTCTCGACACTCATGTGCTGGTCCTTCGCGTCGTGGTGCACGGGTCAGGAGTGACAACCCGTGGCGCGCCGGAAGTGTTCCCGGCTCGTCAAGGATACGTCGAGGAGGCCCCCGGGCACGCAACCCGCCCCCGGGCGGGTGCCCACGATGCGGACTCCTCGCGGTGCGCGCCGCACGTCAGCGAGCCCTCAGCGGGCCGGCGACCACGTCCGGGCCACCCTCGCCACCCGGGCGGCGAGGCTCGCCGCGGGGTCGGCGAGCGAGCCGGCGACGTCGGCCGGCTTCTCGGCCACCGGGTACACCCCGGAGAGCCCGGCCGCCATCGCCTCGCGGCGCCCGACGACCGCCTGCCCCGGCACCGCCACCGCGGGGATGCCCACCGCGGCTGCCGCCTCGGCGACGCCGACGACGACCTTGCCCTGGAGGGACTGCCAGTCGAAGCGCCCCTCGCCGGTGACGACGAGGTCGGCCCCGGCGACGAGGCGGTCGAACCCGACGGCCTCGAGCACCGCGCCGACGCCCGACGCGTGCCGCGCCCCCAGGAGGAACAGGGCGTAGCCGAGGCCGCCGGCCGCACCGGCACCGAGCTCCCGCTCGGGCCGGATCGCCGCGCCGGTGAGCAGGTCGCGCGCCGGTGGCCACACCCGCGCCACGACGCTCGCGAAGTGACCGAGCGCGTTCTCGAGGCGCTGGGCGTCCTCCTCGCTCGCTCCTTTCTGCGCCGCGAAGACGGCGCTCGCCCCCTTGAGGCCGAGCAGCGGGGAGTCGACGTCGCTGGCCACGACGAGCTCCACCCCGCGCAGCCGTGCCCGGGCGGCGTCGAGGTCCGCGACGTCGTCGGCGTCGGTGGCGCCGAGGGCGAGCCCCCCGCGGGCGAGGCGCTCGCGCGGTCCGGCGCCGAACGCGGCGAGCAGCCCCGCCCCCGCGTCGTTGGTGCCCGAGCCGCCGAGGCCGACGACGACGCGTCGGGCCCCCGCCTCGAGGGCCGCCAGGACGAGGGTGCCGACGCCGAAGGTGGTCGTGCGCGTCGGGTCGCGCTCGTCGGGGGCGAGCAGGTGCAGTCCGGCGGCCTGGGCCGACTCGACGTAGGCCGTGCGACCGGAGGGCTCGTCGACGAGCAGGACCGTCGCGGGCACCTCGCGCCCGAGCGGGTCGGTCGTGACGACGCCGAGCACCTCGCCCCCGAGCGACGCCGCGAGCACGTCCACGAAGCCGGGGCCCCCGTCCGAGAGCGGCACGAGGGTGAGCGCGTCGTGCGGGGCGCTCCGCGACCAGCCGTCGGCCATCGCGGCCGCAGCCTGCGGGGCCGTCAGCGTTCCGGTGTAGCAGTCGGGCGCGAGGATGACGTGCACGGGTCGCATCCTCCCACCCGCCCGCCGGCGCCCCCGCACCCGATCGAAAGAGCACTCCGTCACCCGGCGAGTTCAAGGGGTCGTTGCAACGCTTGGCTCGTTCGGGGCCGAGAGTAGCTTGGCCAGGGCTTCGGCTGGGGTG
>NZ_JBDGKB010000001.1:1424319-1586652 GCF_057656595.1 Intrasporangium sp. Soil_C_50 | reverse complement strand
GACGACGCCACACCGCCCTCGACGGGCTCCCACCGATCAGCCGCCTGTCACCAACGTCATGACCGGGTACACCTAGGTTGGTGCCCGGTCCCGGTGTCGGACGGCGTCGGGCCGGGCGTCGGGGGAAGGGGCAGACGTGGAGGTCGGCGAACCGCTCGGACACGCAGATGCTGGCGCCACGACCCGGCGCCACGCGTCCTTCGCCCGATACTGGTTGGCCGACGCGGTGTCGAGCCTCGGCACGTTCGTCTCCGCGCTCGCGCTGCAGCTGCTCCTCATCGAGACCCTCCACGCCGACCAGGTGGCCCTCGGCGTCGTGCGGTCGGCACAGTGGCTGCCCTACCTGCTCTTCGGCCTCGTCGCCGGGGTCGTCGTGGACCGGGTGCGGCGGCGCCCGCTGCTCATCGGTGCCGACGTGCTGTGCGCGGCCGTGCTCGGCGCCGTCGGTCTCCTCGCGCTCACCGGGCACCTGACCGTGCCGGTGCTGGCGGTGCTCGTCTTCGTCGTCGGCTCCGCGTCGATGTTCTTCAACGCCGCACACCTGTCCCTGCTGCCGACGATCGTCGAGCCGGCGTGGCTGCCCACGGCGAACTCCCGCCTGGCCCAGACCTACTCGGCGACGCAGTCGCTGGGCCCGCTCGTCGGCGGGGCGCTGGTGCGGCTGCTGTCGGCGCCGGTCGCCGTGCTCGTGGACGCGGTCTCCTACGCCGTGTCGGCCGTCGTCCTCGCCACGTTGCGCGTCGAGGAACGACGCCCGGAGCCGGCCGCGGACGAGCGCCCGCGACACCTGTGGACCGAGCTGCGCGAGGGGGCGGCCTGGGTCTACCGGCACGCGACGCTCGGGCCCTACGCCGTGTCGCTGCACCTGTGGTTCTTCGCCAACGGCATCGTCACCACGGTCCTCGTCTACTTCGCCACCACCGAGCTGCACCTCGACGCGCTCGGCATCGGGCTGGTGCTCGCCGCGACCGGCGTCACCGGCGTCGTCGGGGCCGGTCTCGCGCCCCGGCTCGGGGTCCGCTTCGGCACCGGGCGCGTCGTCCAGGCCACGGAGTGGGCCAACCCCGTCGCGTACGCGCTGCTCCTGCTGGCCCGTCCCGGTCCGACCGCCATCGTCTGGCCGCTGCTGGCCAACGCCCTCTTCGGGCTCGCCATGGGGGTCAAGGGGCCGCTCGAGATGAGCTACCGCAACCTCGTGACGCCCGACCGTCTCCGCGGCCGGATGAACGCGACGATCCGCTCGTTCAACTGGGGCACCATCGCGGTGGCAGCCCCGCTCGGTGGCTGGCTCGCCGCGTCGTTCGGCAACCGCGTCGCCATCGGGGTCGGGGTCCTCGGGCTCGTGGCGTCGGCGCTGTGGCTGTGGTTCTCGCCGTACCGGCACGTCACGGTCGAGGGGGAGCGGCCTGCAGGGGTCCGGGCGTGACAACGGGCCCCGACCAGTCGCGGTCGAGGCCCGTTCGGCGTGGCCCGAGGGAGCGATCCGGGCCACGCACCACGCATCCGGCGTCCCCTCCACGGTAGGGGCCGGCGGCGTCGCCCTGCACCCGCTGTCGGTCTGCACTCGGCAAGGACTTCGCAAGCACAGGTCGGCGGCGGGTAAGGACGCGCGCGTCCACGCGTCGGCCGTGGCGTCAGTCGGCCGTGCGCAGCGCCTGGCGCCACGACACGCGCCCCCGCGTCTGCAGCAGCGACCTGCGGTAGATGCGCTCGCCGACGACGACGGTGGCGGCCGAGAACACGACCATGACGAGCAGCGACAGGATCGCCTCCCACCACGCCGCGTCGCCGGACAGGATCCGTGCCGGCATCGTCACGACCGAGGCGATTGGCACGTACGACGCGACGGTGAGGGCCGTGCCGCTCAGGCCGAAGCTGACGACGTAGACGAGCGAGAGCGCGATGGTCATCGGGGCCGTCGTGCTCTGCAGGTCCTCGGTGCGCGAGGCGAGCGCCCCGGCCACGGCGAACAGGCAGGCCAGGGCGAAGAACCCGACCGCGAAGAAGAGGACGAACCACACGACGGCCGTCGACAGCGTCGACATCAGGGTCGAGAAGTCGGTGAACGACACCACGACCAGCCCCACCCCGGCGATGAGCACCACCTGCGCGAGGGCGATCACGGCGTTGCCGACGACCTTGCCGGCGAGCAGCTGGCGCACCGGGATCGCCGTGGCGATGATCTCGACGAGGCGCGACTGCTTCTCCTCGACGACGCTCGCGGCGATCTGCTGGCCGAACATCATCGCCGACATGAAGAAGAGCAGTGCGAACGCGAACGTGACGGCCTTGACGAAGCCCGTGTCGATGCCGCCGCCGGAGAACCGGTCGAGCGCGAGGGTCGAACCCTGCTGGAGCGCAGTCAGGCTCGTGCCGGCTGCGGCGGCGTTGCGGTCGAGGGCGTCGGTGCGTACGGCCTGCTCGAGCGCGGTGCGCAGCCCCATGGGGACGTCGTCGGCGGATGTCGCGGACCAGCCGGTGTCGGTGCGGTGCAGCCACACGTCGGCCTCGCCGTCGGTGACGGCCGTCCGGGCTGCCGATGCGTCGGCCACCGGCTTCGTCGTGATGACGGTCCTGTCGTCGGTGGCGTGCGCTGCGCGGCCGGTGGCGGCCACGAGCGGGCCCGCGGCAGACGCGTCGGTCGCGGACACGGCGACGGTCCACGTCGTCGTCCGCCCGGACTGCCACGCGGCGAAGGCGCCGTAGCCGGCGAGGAAGACCAGGGTCAGCGCCGTCGAGACGAGGAAGGCGCGGTTGGTGAGCCGCACGACGACCTCGCGCATCGCGACGACGGTCCAGGCGCGGCCGACGCCTTCGTGCGACAGGTGGCCCGGCTCGGAGGGGCCGACGCGTTCGTGCGCCGGGTGGTCGAGCCGGTCGGGCTGGTTGCGGGTGGTCGTCATGCCGTCACCTCACGGTAGATCTGGGCCAGCGACGGACGCTGGGGCGCGAACTCGTGGACGTCGCCGCGTCGGACCGCCTCGGCGAGCAGCGCCCGTTCGGCGCCCGGCTCGACGACCTCGACGAGGGCGCTCGACCCCTCGACGTCGACGGCGAGGACGCCGGGGACGCCGCGCACCCAGCCGGCGTCACCCGACAGGACGATGCGGTGACGCACCACCGATCGTGAGCGCAGCTCGTCGGGGCTGCCGTTCGCGACGACGCGACCCCGGGAGAGCACGACGAGCCGCTCGCAGAGCCGCTCGACGAGGTCGAGCTGGTGGCTGGAGAAGAGCACCGGGACACCGCGGGCCGTGTGCTCGCGCAGGAGGTCGGCCATGTTGTCGACGGCCACCGGATCGAGGCCGCTGAACGGCTCGTCGAGGACGAGGGCCTGCGGCTCGCCCATGAGCGCCGCGATGATCTGCACCCGCTGCTGGTTGCCGAGCGACAGCTTCTCGACGTGGTCCTTGGCCCGGTCGGTGAGGCCGAGCCGCTCGAGGTGCTCGGTGACCGAGGACCGCGCCGCGGGCGTCGACAGGCCACGTAGCCGCCCGAGGTAGACGAGCTGGTCGAGCACCGGCTGCTTGGGGTAGAGGCCGCGCTCCTCCGGCATGTAGCCGAACGTGCGCCGGTCGCCCGCGCTGATCGGCCGGTCGTTCCAGAGCACCTCACCGCTCGTCGGCGCCAGCACGCCCATGATCATCCGCATCGTCGTCGTCTTGCCGGCTCCGTTGCCCCCGACGAAGCCGGTGAGCAGCCCCGGCGACACGGTGAACGACACGCCGTCCACGGCGCGCACCTGGTCGAAGGTCCGCGTCAGGCCGCGCACCCCGACGCCTCCGGCCGTTGCGCCCGGTGCGGCCGGAGGGGGCGCCGTGCCGGTGTCCCGGTGGTCGCCCCGGTGGTCCGGCCGGTGGTCCGGCCGGTGGTCGGTGTCCCCGAAAGTCGTCATGTCTCCACGCTAGGCCGGGTCGGCGCCCGGCGGATCAGCCCGGAGGAGGAACGTCGGGGTCCCCCGCGCGGATGAGCCCGGCCTCGTAGGCGAGGACTACGGCCTGGACGCGGTCGCGCAGGTGCAGCTTGGACAGCACGTTCGACACGTGGGTCTTGACGGTCGCCTCACCGAGCACGAGGTGGGCGGCGATCTCCGCGTTGGAGAGTCCGCGCCCGACGAGGCCGAGCACCTCGGTCTCGCGCGGGGTGAGCCGGTCGAGCCGCGGGTCACGAGTATCGCTTCCGTGGGCGGATCCGTCTGTGCCCGTGCGTTGCCCGCCCGGCGCGTCCCGGTTGGTCATGCGTTCGATGACCCGACGCGTCACCTGGGGTGCGAGCAGCGCGTGGCCACCCGCGACCGCGCGGACGGCGTCGACGAGCTGCTCGGGCTCGGCGTTCTTCAGCAGGAACCCGCTCGCACCGGCCGCGAGCCCGGCGAAGACGTAGTCGTCGCGGTCGAAGGTGGTGAGGATGACGACCTTCGACTGGTCGGCCTCGACGATGCGTCGGGTGGCCTCGATGCCGTCGAGCACCGGCATCTGCACGTCCATGAGGACGACGTCGGGCCGCAGCTCGGCGGTGCGCCGTACGGCCTCGGCGCCGTCGGCAGCCTCGCCGACGACCTCGAGGTCGTCCTCCACCGACAGGATGAGGGCGAACCCGGAGCGGACGAGCTGCTGGTCGTCGACGAGCAGGACGGTCGTCACCGGGTCTCCTCGGGAAGCGGCATGCGGACGCGCACACGGTAGCCGCCGGTGACCCGCGGGCCGATCTCGCCGACGCCGCCGTGCGCCGCGAGACGCTCGCGGATCCCCAACAGTCCCAGACCGGTTCCCGACGTGCCGGTGCGCGGGCGGCCGTCGTCGAGCACCTCGACCTCGGCGTACCCGTGGGCGAATCCGGCCTCGGGGCGTCGGTCGACCCGGACGAACACCTGGGCCGCCCGCGCGGTCGAGTGGCGGCGCACGTTCGACAGCGCCTCCTGGGCGGTCCGGTAGAGCGAGAGCCCGACCGGCCCGGGTACGGCGTCGAGCGCCCCCGGCGCGTCCTCGACGACGTGGCAGCGCGCGTCCAGTCCGGACTCGCGGGTGCGCTCGACGAGCACCGGTATGTCGGCCAGGCGCGGCTCCGGTGCCCGACGCGTCGGCTCGGCGTCCTCGTCGGCCGACCGCAGCGTGCCGAGCAGCGCGCGCATCTGGGTCACGGCGTCGCGCGAGGAGCCCTCGATGGCGCGCAGCGACGCCTCGGCGACATCGACGTCCCGCCGGAGCGTCCGGCGGGCGGCCGCTGCCTGGATGCCGATGACCGACACGTGGTGGGCCACGACGTCGTGCAGCTCGCGCGCGATGCGAAGGCGTTCCTCGACCACCGCCCGGCGCTGCAGCTCGGCGGCCTGCTCCTCGATCGTGTGGGCCTGGGAGGCGAGCCGTTCGCGGTGCAGCGCCGCACGCCAGGCGGCCTGCCCGCCGATGATCGCGCCGCCGAAGTAGAGGACGTTGACGAGCAGCGTGTAGACGACGTACGCGGTGGAGGGGGAGAAGAGCCCCTGGTGGGTCAGCGGCTTCCCCGCGTGCCCGAGGGCCTCCTCGACGCCGCTACCCACCGCGAGCTGCCAGGTGAGCCAGCCGAACATGAGCAGGACGATCCCGGTGACGACGGCGAGCATGGCCCGCCGGTCGCGGGCCCACGCCACCCCGGTGAAGATCGCCAGGAAGTAGACGACCTGCATCGGCATCGAGCTCACGACGGGCGGCAGGGTGATGCCGACGACGAAGAAGTGCAGCGACAGCCACACCGCGACGACCAGCGGACGTCTGCGGCGCCAGGCCAGCGGCAGGGTCCCGGCCGCGACGGCGACGTGGGGCCAGACGTAGGCGCTCGAGAAGCTGCCCAGGGCGTCGACGCTCCGCAACAGCTCGACGCCCAGCGAGCCCGCGACGAGGAACGCCGCCGCGAGCACCGTGTCGGTCCGGCGGGCCCGGGCCGGGTCGTCGGGGACGCGCTCCCAGGCCTCGTCGACGCCGAACCACGCCAGCAGGCGGGTGCGCCACGGGCCGCCGGACGCGCGGTGTCGGGTCGCCATGTCGCCAGCGTAGGCAGCAGATGCCGCGACGGCCTCCCCCTGGGGGCGGAGCCGGGGCGGGTGGCACCGATGCCCGGAGTACGGTCGGCGCATGGGCACCCACACCTCGGTCCTCGACGTCACGACGATGCGCTCACGCCTCGACCTGCTGCGGGGTCACGCGGCCGACGCCGGTCTCGCGGCGGTCGTCGTGTCGCCGGGTTCGGACCTGCGCTATTTCGTCGGCGTGGCCGGGTCGTCGTTCGAGCGGCTCACGGCCCTCGTCGTGCCGACCGACGCGTCCGTGGCGCCGGTGTTCGTCTCGCCGCGGCTGGAGTTCGCGGGGCTCGGGCACGTGCCGTTCGGCGACCTCGGCGTCGAGGTGCGCACGTGGGTCGACGGCGAGGACGCGTACGCGCTGGCTCTCGCCGGCGTGCCCGGTGGGCCGGTGGCGGTGTCCGACATGACCCCGGCGCTGCACACCCTGCGGCTGCGCGACGCCGGTGCCGCCGAGCAGCAGCTCGCCGGGCCGGTCCTGCGCGAGCTCCGGATGCGCAAGGACGCCGTCGAGCTCGAGCAGCTGCGTCTCGCCGGGGCCGCGATCGACCGGGTCCACGCGCGCGTGGGGGAGTGGCTGCTGGCGGGTCGCACCGAGGCCGAGGTGGCTGCCGACATCGCCGCCGCGATCGTCGAGGAGGGCCACGCCGCAGCCGATTTCGTCATCGTCGGGTCGGGACCGAACGGCGCGAGCCCGCACCACGAGGTCAGCGACCGCGTCGTGCAGCAGGGCGATGTCGTCGTCGTCGACATCGGCGGCCCGCTCCCCTCGGGCTACAACTCCGACAGCACCCGCACCTACGCCGTCGGCTCGCCGACCGAGTCCGACGTGGCCGAGGCCTACGCGGCACTGCAGGCCGCGCAGCAGGCGTCGGTCGACGCCGTCCGACCGGGCGTCACGTGCCAGGACGTCGACCGGGCCGGCCGGGCCGTGCTCGCCGAGGCCGGCCTCGCCGAGCACTTCATCCACCGCACCGGCCACGGCATCGGCCTGGACGTCCACGAGGAGCCGTATGTCGTCGAGGGCAACGACCTGCCCCTCGAGGCCGGCATGACCTTCAGCATCGAGCCCGGTGTCTACCTCACCGGCCGCTGGGGCGCGCGCATCGAGGACATCGTCGCCGTCACCGACAGCGGTGTCGAGCGCTTCAACACCCGCCCCACCGAGCTCACCGTCCTCTAGGGCTCTCCGAGGCCCGGTCCCTCCGCAACCTCGGAGCCCTGCCCCCTTTCTCATCGAGTGAGCACTCCGTCGCAGGAGTCACGGGAGTCACGAGTCGAAGCCGACGCCCATCCGGTCCAGGGCGCGCAGCCAGAGGTTGCGGCGGCCGGTGCGGTCCTCGGCGGCGAGCGAGGCGCGGGTGGCGGCCACCGCCGCGTACCGCACCGGCTCGGGCGGGAACGGCACCGGCTTGCGGCGCACCATCCCGAGCCGGGTCAGCTCGGTGTCCTTGCGGTCGACGAGGTCGAGGGCCACGGCCGCACCGAACCGGGTGGAGGCCACGCCGAGGCCGGTGTAGCCGACGGCATAGGCCATCCGGCCGCCGAGCGCCGTGCCGAAGACCGGCGTGAACCGTGACGTCGTGTCGATGACGCCGGCCCACCGGTGAGTGAAGCGGATGCCCTCGAGCTGCGGGAAGAGGTCGAGGAAGTGGTCGGCGAGCAGCCCGTGCGAGGCGTCGTTCTGCTCGAGCGTGGGGTCGATCCGCCCGGGGAAGTGGTAGTTCGCCTCGTACCCGCCGAAGAGCACCCGGTCGTCGAGCGTCCTTCTGTAGTAGTGGAACTGGTTGCCCGCATCGGTCAGCCCCTCGCGGCCCTCCCAGCCGATCGCGGCCAGCTGCGCGGGCGTCAGGGGCTCGGTCATGAGCACGTGGTCGTACACCGGCAGCACCCACGCGCTGAAGCGCCGGAGCACGCCCTGCGAGGCGTTGGTGCCGATGACGACGCGTCCGGCGTGGATCGACCCGGCGTCCAGTCGCACCCGCACGCCCGGGCCCTCGGCGTCGAAACCGGTGGCCCGGGTGTGCTCGTGGATCCGCACCCCGAGCGCCTCGGCCGCACGGGCCAGTCCCCACACGAGGCGGGCCGGGTCGACGAGCGCGACCTCGGGGTCGTACATGCCGGCGAGGTAGCGGGGTGAGTCGACGCGGGCTCGCGCCTGTGCGGCGTCGAGCAGCTCCACGGGCACGCCGTGGGCCCGATGCAGCTCGTAGGACTCGCGGACCGAGGGCACCTGGTGCTCGGTCAGCGCGAGGGTCAGCTCGCCGGGGTGGTGCAGGTCCGCGTCGATGCCGTGGCGCCCGAGCGTCGCGACGATGCCGTCGAAGTTCTCGGCGGCGAGGCGGTCGAGCGTGCCCATCTCCTCGGGCCAGCAGGCCACGCCCTGCGCGAGACCGTGGGTGAGCGAGGGTGCCATGAAGCCGCCGTTGCGCCCCGATGCGCCGTCGGCGATGCGTCCGGCCTCGACGACGACGACCTCCCGCGAGGGATCGGCCTCCTTGGCCTGCAGGGCAGCCCACAGGCCGGTGAACCCGCCGCCGACGACGAGCAGGTCGGTCCGAGGCGCGGCCCCGGTCAGGGCCGGGCGCGGGTCGGGCCGCTCGGGGCGATCCGTCCAGAACGGCACCGGCCGGGCGTCGGCCAGCGCCCGGGCGGCCCGGTCGCTCAGCGATCCTTCGGGTCCGCGGGTGCGAGCTGCGTTGCGCGCGTGGAAAAGAGGCATGACGAACGGATTCGACCATGCTTGGCTGGGCGTGTGAACCCCTCTTCGTTCCAGAGCGATGTCCCGCCCGTCGACTCCTCCGAGCTGCTCCGCGTCTTCCACGACGAGACCCGCGCACCGATCCGCGTCGGCACCCCGCAGCGGCCCCTCGAGGTCGACGGCCTCGTGCGACGTGAGTACGAGGTCGACGGCGGTCGCTGGAACATGATCGAGAGCCCCGACGGCCTGGGCCCGGACTCCGCCGAGTGGGACGCCGTCATCGAGCGCCAGCGCGACTTCTTCGCCGGGCTCGGCCTGCGCGTCGAGTGGAAGACCTACGACTACGACGAGCCTGCCGACCTCGGCGAGCGCCTCGTCCGTGCCGGCTTCGTCAAGGAGGACGAAGAGGCGCTGATCCTCGGCGAGGCCGCACCGCTCGCCGCCCAGGAGATCGACCTGCCCGAGGGCGTCGTGGTGCGGGCCGCTGACACCGACGCCGACTTCGAGCGGATGGCCGCGATGCTCGAGGAGGTCTGGGGCGAGCCGCAGCCGTGGGTCGTGGACTCGCTGCTCCCCCGCTGGACCGCCGAGCCGGGGTCGATGGACGTCGTGGTCGTCGAGGAGACGCGCGAGGGCCCGGTGCTGTGCGCGGCCCGCTCGGAGTACGACACGAGCCGCTTCACCGGTCTCTGGGGCGGGTCGACACTGCCCGAGTGGCGCGGCCGCGGCCTCTACCGGGCCACGCTGCTGCACCGGGCGCGTCTCGGACTGGCCCGAGGCAACGACTTCGTCCGGGTCGACGCCTCACCCGACTCCGAGCCGATCCTGCGCCGTCTCGGGCTGCACCGGGTCGCGACGACGACGCCCTACGTCTTCGACCCCGCGGCGGGCTGAGCGGGCGCTCACCGAGGGATGGGCACCGCTGACCGGACGCAGGTCGGCGTGGCAGGATCGTCGGCGGACCGGATCGCCGTGGGGCCCACCGTCCGAAAACAGCGCCCCACCCGCACGAGACAGCAGGAGATGCCATGCCCATCGCCACCCCCGAGGTGTACGCCGACATGCTCGACCGCGCGAAGGCCGGCTCCTTCGCGTACCCCGCCATCAACGTGTCGAGCTCGCAGACGCTGAACGCCGCCCTCAAGGGCTTCGCCGACGCGGGCTCCGACGGCATCATCCAGGTCTCCACCGGCGGCGCCGACTACCTATCCGGCCCGAGCATCAAGAACATGGTCAGCGGCTCGCTCGCCTTCGCCGCGTACGCGCACGAGGTGGCCAAGAACTACCCCGTCAACATCGCGCTGCACACCGACCACTGCCCCAAGGACAAGCTCGACGGCTTCGTGCGCCCGCTCCTCGCGGCGTCGACCGAGCGGGTCAAGGCCGGCGGCACGCCGTGGTTCCAGTCGCACATGTGGGACGGCTCGGCCGTGCCGCTCGACGAGAACCTCCAGATCGCGCAGGAGCTGCTCGCCCTCGCCAAGGCCGCGAGCGTCATCCTCGAGATCGAGGTCGGCGTCGTCGGCGGCGAGGAGGACGGCGTCGAGGGTGCCATCGACGAGAAGCTGTACTCCACGCCCGAGGACGCCATCGCCACGGTCAAGGCGCTCGGCGCCGGCGAGAACGGCCGCTACCTGACGGCACTCACCTTCGGCAACGTCCACGGCGTCTACAAGCCGGGCAACGTCAAGCTGCGCCCGGAGATCCTGCTGCAGGCGCAGCAGGCCGCCGCCAAGGAGCTCGGCCTGTCCGACGACGCGCGCCCCTTCGACCTCGTCTTCCACGGCGGGTCCGGCTCGCTGCCCGAGGAGATCTCGGCGGCCGTCGACAACGGCGTCGTCAAGATGAACGTCGACACCGACACGCAGTACGCCTTCACCCGCAAGATCGCCGACTGGATGATCTCGGGCTACGCGGGCGTGCTCAAGGTCGACGGCGAGGTCGGCAACAAGAAGCAGTACGACCCGCGCGCCTGGGGCAAGGCGGCCGAGGAGGCCATGGCGGTGCGCATCGTCGAGGCGTGCTCCGCGCTGCGCTCGGCGGGCACGCACCAGTGAGCGACAACCTGCTCGGCATCCCCGAGACGCGGCTCGCGGTCGACCCCGCCGCCGAGAAGCTGGCGGCCGGCGTCGACCCGGTGCAGGTCGCCGCGGCCTACCCGGCCAGCTCGCTCGCGTGGGCGACGCTCGCCGAGGACGCCCTCGCCGACGGCGACCGCGACGTCGAGGCCTACGCCTACGCCCGCACCGGCTACCACCGCGCCCTCGACGCGCTCCGCAAGTCGGGCTGGCGCGGCCAGGGTCCGGTGCCGTGGTCGCACGAGCCGAACCGCGGCTTCCTCCGGGCGCTCGCGGCGCTGTCGCGCGCGGCCCGGGCGATCGGGGAGTCCGACGAGGAGCAGCGGTGCGCGCAGTTCCTCCGCGACTCCTCGGCCGAGGGCGCTCGCGAGCTCGGCCTCTGAGCGGGTCGCCGCCCACCCCATGACGCTCTTCTGCTCCGACGTCGACGGCACGCTGCTCGACCACCGTCGCACCCTGTCCGACCGCACCGTCGCCGCCATCCGGGCGGTGCGGTCGGCGGGGCACCCGTTCGTGCTGTGCAGCTCGCGCATGCCCGCCTCGCTCGAGGGGCTCGAACGGCTCTGCGGCGTCGAGCCCACGCCGCTCATCGCCTACAACGGGGGCCTCGTCCTGCGGGCCGACCGCTCCGTCGTCACCGACGTGGCGATCGCGCCCGACGACGCCAGGGCCGCCTACGCCGTGTGCGAGCGGCTCGGTCTCCACGCGAGCTTCTTCGCCGGGGACGACTGGTACGCCTGGGGATCCGACGAGTGGACCGAGCGCGAGGCGACCATCACCGCCGTCGACCCGAGTGACACGTCGGCGCACGAGTACGTCGCGAGCGGACGCGTCGACACCCGCCCGCCGCACAAGGTCATGGCGATGGGCGAACCCGCTCTCGTCGACGAGCTGGAGGCCGCCCTGGCCGGGCGCCCCGGCCTCGTGACCTACCGCTCCAAGGCCACCTACCTCGAGATCGCCAACGCCTCCTGCTCCAAGGGCGACGGGCTGCGGGCCCTGGCTTCCGAGCTCGGCGTCGCCGTCGACGACACGGTCTTCTTCGGCGACAACCACAACGACGTCTCGGCGTTCGCCGTCGCGGGCACGGCCGTGGCCGTCGCCAACGCCGTCGACCCGGCGCTCGACGCTGCGTCGGTCGTCACCGGGCACCACCGCGAGGACGGCGTCGCGGAGTACCTCGAGGGCTGGCTCGCGCGCGCCTGAGGATGCTTGACCTCGAGGATGCTTGACCCTGACACGGTGTCAGGCGATGGGTTGGGGGGACCATGTTGAGTATCGGAGACTTCGCCCGGCTCGCCGGGGTGTCGGTGCGCATGCTGCGCCACTACGACGCCCTCGGCCTGCTCCGGCCCGCCCGCGTCGACCCGGCGTCCGGCTACCGGTCCTACTCGGCCGCGCAGCTGGACCGGGCCAACCGGCTCGTCGCGCTCAAGGACCTCGGGTTCACCCTCGAGGACTGCGGGCGCCTGCTCGGCGACGACGTGCCCGTCGAACAGCTGCGCGGCATGCTGCGGCTGCGTCGGGCCGAGCTCGCCGCGCAGATCGACGCCGACCGCGGCCGCCTCGAGCAGGTCGAGCACCGTCTCCGGATGATCGAGAAGGAGAGCACCATGTCACCGTCAGTCGCGCTCGACCCCTACACCGAGCAGGCGCTGCCCGCGGTCCGCGTCGTCCAGCTGTCCGCACGCGTGTCGGACGGCCAGCAGGTCGGCGAGGTCGTCGGCCCCCTGTTCGGCCAGGTCGACCACGCCGTGCACGCGGCACACCTGACCCCCGCGGGTCCGTCGATCGGCCACTACACGATGGACGGCGACGCGATGGTCGCCGCCGCGGCCTACCCCGTGGGGCCCGACGTCGGGCCTGCCGAGGCCGAGGGCGCTGGTCTCGAGCTGGCCGACCTGCCGGCCGAGCCCCGGGCGCTCGTCACGACGCTGCGTGGTCCGCTGAGCGGCATCGGCGAGGCGTGGCAGACGCTCTCGCGTGAGGTCGAGGCGCGCGGGCTGTCCTTCGCCGGCCCGTGCCGCGAGATCTACCACGAGTCCGGGATGGACGACCCCGAGAACTGGGTCATCGAGCTGCAGCAGCCGGTCGCCTGAGGGGGGCCACCGCACCCGTGCTCTGCATTGCTCCGCCAGGTGAGCCATCCCCCGGTGTGGCTCGTCCCGTGGAGCAGTGCAGAGCACGCGCGGGCGCGGCACATCGCGCGGACACCACGCCCGTCTCCACGCCCGGACGACGAGCCAGTGCGCACTGCACCCGGACGGCGTCCGGGGCAGGCGTCACGAACCGATAACCTTGCCGTTGGTTCGGACCACCAAGGGAAGGCAGACCGATGCCGGCGATCGTGCTCGTGGGAGCGCAGTGGGGCGACGAGGGCAAGGGCAAGGCGACCGACCTGCTCGGCAGCAGCGTCGACTACGTCGTCAAGTTCAACGGCGGTAACAACGCCGGCCACACCGTCGTCATCGAGAAGGACGGCAAGCGCGAGAAGTACGCGCTGCACCTGCTGCCCTCCGGCATCCTGTCGCCGAACTGCACCCCGGTCATCGGCAACGGTGTCGTCGTCGACCTCGGCGTCCTCTTCGAGGAGCTCGACGGCCTCGACGCGCGTGGCGTCGACACGAGCAAGCTCAAGGTCAGCGCCAACGCGCACGTCATCCCGCCGTACAACCGGACCCTCGACAAGGTCACCGAGCGCTTCCTCGGCAGCCGCCGCATCGGCACCACCGGCCGCGGCATCGGCCCGACGTACGCCGACAAGATGAGCCGCATCGGCATCCGCGTGCAGGACCTCTACGACGAGGGCATCCTGCGCCAGAAGGTCGAGGCGGCGCTCGCCTTCAAGAACCAGGTGCTCGCCAAGATCTACAACACGCGCGCCGCAGACGTCGACGAGGTCGTCACCGAGCTGCGTTCGTACGCCGAGCGGCTCGCGCCGATGGTCACCGACACCGCCCTCGAGCTCGTGCAGGCGCTCGACCGGGGAGAGACCGTCCTCTTCGAGGCCGGCCAGGCGACGCTCCTCGACGTCGACCACGGCACCTACCCCTACGTCACGTCGAGCAACGCCACCTCGGGCGGCGCGTGCACCGGCTCGGGCGTGCCCCCGACGCGCATCGACTCGGTCATCGCGATCCTCAAGGCGTACACGACGCGCGTCGGCGAGGGTCCGTTCCCGACCGAGCTCAACGACGACATGGGCGAGTTCCTCCGCAAGACCGGCGCCGAGTTCGGCGTCACGACCGGGCGCCCGCGGCGCTGCGGCTGGCTCGACGTCGTCATCGGCCGGTACGCCCAGCGGATCAACGGCGTCACCGACTTCGTCGTCACCAAGCTCGACGTGCTCACCGGCCTCGACACGGTCCCGATCTGCGTGGCCTACGACGTCGACGGCGTCCGTCACGACGAGATGCCGGTCAGCCAGAGCGACTTCCACCACGCCACCCCGATCTACGAGGAGATGCCCGGCTGGTGGGAGGACATCACCCACTGCCGCACCTTCGAGGAGCTGCCGCAGAACGCGCAGAAGTACGTGCTGCGCGTCGAGGAGCTCATCGGTGCCCGCGTCTCCGCGATCGGCGTCGGCCCGGGCCGCTCCGAGATCATCGAGCGCTTCCCGCTCAAGCCCAGCGTCGCGAGCTGACGGCAACCTCAGATTCTGCACGAACCTGCATGAACCCGAAGGACTTCCATGAGTGACACGGCCACGACCGCCGTTCCCGAGCCGCTCGACTGGGTGACGCGCCTGGCCGACGACGTCATCGCCGAGGCGAAGCACCGCGGCATCGAGAAGATCGTCTGCGCCTCGGGCATCAGCCCGTCGGGCCCGATCCACCTCGGCAACTTCCGCGAGCTCATCACGCCGCACCTCGTCGCCGACGAGATCAAGCGGCGCGGCATCCCGTGCGAGCACATCCTCTCCTGGGACGACTTCGACCGGTTCCGACGCGTGCCCAAGCGCCTCGAGGGGGTCGACGAGTCGTGGGAGCAGTACATCGGCCGACCGCTGACGTCGGTGCCGGCGCCGGCCGGCTCCCCGCACGCCACGTGGGCCGACCACTTCAAGGCCCCCCTGCTCGAGGCCATGGCCGCCACCGGCATCGAGGTGCGCGAGATCAGCCAGACCGAGCAGTACCGCGCGGGCGCCTACCGCGACCAGGTGCTCCTCGCGATGCGCGAGCGGGCCGCCATCGACAAGGTGCTCGACCAGTACCGCACCCTCGAGGCCGAGGCCGACGCGCGCCAGAAGGCCTCGGGCAAGGGCAAGCGCCAGGACCCCAAGGCCGCCAAGCTCACCGAGGAGCAGGCGGCCGCCGCCACCGAGGCCGAGCGCGGCTCGGGCGCCGCGGGCGAGGACGACGGCAGCGAGGGCACCGCAGGCTACTTCCCGTTCAAGCCGTACTGCAGCGTCTGCCACACCGACTTCACCACGGTCACCGCCTACGACGACGACTCGCACGAGCTCGCCTACACGTGTACACGCTGCGGCCACACCGAGACGGTCGACCTCGACACCTTCACCGACGGCAAGCTCGTCTGGAAGGTCGACTGGCCGATGCGCTGGGGCTACGAGGGCGTGCTCTTCGAGCCGTCCGGCGTCGACCACCAGAGCCCGGGCAGCAGCTTCGTCGTCGGCAAGGACCTCGCGCCGGTCTTCGGCTGGGAGCGCCCGATCGGCCCGATGTACGCCTTCGTCGGCATCGCCGGCATGGCCAAGATGAGCTCGTCCAAGGGCGGCGTGCCGATCCCGAACGACGCGCTCGAGGTCATGGAGCCACCGGTGCTGCGCTGGCTCTACGCCCGACGCCGCCCGAACCAGAGCTTCGACGTCGCCTTCGGCCCCGAGCTGCAGCGTCTGTACGACGAGTGGGACGCCTTGAACCGCAAGGTCGCCGGCGGCGACGCCCAGCCCGGCGACCTCGCCGCGCACCTGCGGGCCACGTCGACCGCGTCCGGCACGCTGCCCGCGACGCCGCGGCCGATGCCGTTCCGCACCATCGCCTCGGTCATCGACATCACGCAGGGTGACGAGGCGCAGGCCGTGCGCATCCTGTCCGAGCTCGACCCCGACAACCCGGTCGACTCCACCGACGACCTGCGACCGCGCCTCGACTGCGCCGAGCGCTGGATGCTCGGCTACGTCCCCGCCGAGGACCGCACCGTCGTGCGCGAGACCCCCGACGCCGACCTGCTCGCCGGCCTCGACGACGGGCAGCGCGAGTCGCTTCGCCTCCTCGTCGAGGGCCTCGACGCGCACTGGTCGGTCGACGGCCTGACCCACCTCGTGTACGCCGTGCCGAAGATCCAACGCGGCATCGACCCCGAGGCCAAGGTCAAGGACCCCGAGCTGTCCGCGGCGCAGCGAGCGTTCTTCGTTCTCGTCTACCGCCTGCTCGTGTCCACGGACACCGGCCCCCGTCTGCCGACGCTGCTGCTGGCCGTCGGGGCCGACCGCGTCCGGACGCTCCTCGGCCACTGACACAGCCGGCCTGTAACGGGGGAATCGAAAGAGCAGTTCGTCCCCACCCCTGCCGTCGAGAGAGCAGTTCGTCCCGAGGGACGAACTGCTCTTTCGACTGACGACGGACACGAGGCTTCGGACGGGCACGAGGCTTCGGGCGGGCGTGGCCGCCCGCCGGAAGAGGGCCCGGACATGGGTCCGGGCGAGGGGCGGGATGCAGGGGGGATGCATCTCGCTCCTCGCCCGGTGCGAGTCCTCATTGGGGGGCGGGACTGCGCCGGACGTCAAGGGGGTCTCGATGGGGGGAGGAGACCGGCGGGGAGGGTGTTCGCGCGCCCTCGACGTCCTGACCATCATCCCGCGCTGCGCAGGAGGAGTCGATGGTTCGACGATTACTTGAACAAACCTTTACCTGAAGGAGTCGCGCTCTGCGCGACCGGGCATTCCCGCAGCTATCAGGACAGGACGGTCATGCGGTGCGCAGCGCGGGTCAGGGCCACGTAGAGCACCCGGACACCGCCCGGCGACTCCCGGACGATCTCGTCGGGGTCGACGACGACGGTGGCGTCGTACTCGAGCCCCTTGGTCGACATCGGGTCGACGACCTGGACGCGTCCGTTCCCGGCAGCGTGCACCGACGCCAGGGCGTCCGCGTGCCGCGCAGGCGTCACGACGGCGATGGCGCCGTCGACCTCGTCGAGCAGCGCCTCGACGGCCGAGGCCACGGAGGCGGATGCGTCGGGGCCGAGCGGCCGCTCGAGCGGCTGGACGCCGGTCTCGCGGACCGCCTGCGGGATGTCGGCGTCGGGCACCTCGCGGCGCACGATGTCGGCCGCGTAGTCGAAGATCTCGCGCGCGTTGCGGTAGTTGGTGTCCATGTGGAAGTGCTGGCGCTGCTGGCTGCCGAACGCCTCCTCGCGCGCTGCCGCTGCCTCCACCGCCTCGGGCCACGACGCCTGGGCGGCGTCGCCGACGACGGTCCACGACGCGTGTCGCCCACGGCGTCCGATCATCCGCCACTGCATGGGGGAGAGGTCCTGGGCCTCGTCGACGAGGACGTGGGCGTACTCCTCGGGCTTGCCGACGCGGCCGGCGAGGAGGCGGTCGGTGGGGTCGCCGCCGACGACCTCGGCGCGCTTCTCGCCGCTCCCCGACACCGGCTGCACCTCGGTGACGCCGTACTGGCTGAGGTCGTCGAGCTCCTCGATCTCGTAGAAGCCGCGCTCCTCCTGCGGTGCCTCCTGCACCGGCCCCAGCCGGGCCGCGATGTCGTCCACGAGGGCGACGTCGGCGACCGACCACGTGCCGGTCACGAGGGCGGTGCGGAACGACGCGGCGAGCAGGCCGGCCTCGTCGTCGCGCAGGGTGCCACGGGCGTGCCGCCGCACCAGCGACTCGTCGGCGAGCCAGAGCAGCACCTGGCGCGGGTCGACCTGCGGCCACCAGGCCTGCATGAACGACTCGACGTCGAGGTGGTCCTCCCACTTGTCCATGAACTCGGCCTTGGCGTCGCGATCGCCGGTGATGCCGAGGGACGTCCACGCCGCCTCACCGAGAGCGGCCTGGGCCGCAGTTGTGGCCGCGTTGCGCTGGTGCTGACGCAGCACCTGCGAGCGGACTCGGTCGAGGTCGCGAGCCTCGAGCCGCACCGCGCGCCCGGCGACGATGGCCCGGAACTCGGTCGGCGCCTCGGGGACGCGCCCGCGCGCGGCCGCACCGAGGAGGGTGCGGATGCGGACCGAGCCCTTGATGCGGGCGACCGGGGGAGCGTCGAGGCGCTCGGTGCTGACGACGTCGAGGACGTCGCCGAGCGCCCGCAGCGTGACGCTCTCCTCGCCGAGCGACGGCAGCACGCGCTCGATGTAGGCGGTGTAGGCGCCCGACGGGCCGACGACGAGGATGCCGCCGGACTCGAACCGCCGGCGGTCGGAGTAGAGCAGGAAGGCCGCGCGGTGCAGGGCCACGACGGTCTTGCCGGTACCGGGGCCGCCGGTGATCTCGGTGACGCCGCGGGCGCTGGCCCGGATCGCCTCGTCCTGGTGGGCCTGGATCGTCGCGACGATGTCGCGCATCCGGGCTCCGCGGGTGCGGGTCAGGGCGGCCATCAGGGCGCCGTCGCCGACGATGACGAGGTCGTCGGGCGCCTCGGGCACCATGAGGTCGTCCTCGACACCGATCACGGTGGTGCCGCGGCTGCGCAGCACGCGGCGACGCAGGACGCCCATCGGCTGGGTCGGCGTCGCCCGGTAGAAGGCGGATGCGGCGGGAGCGCGCCAGTCGATGACGAGCGGCTCGTAGTCGTCGTCGCGGACACCGAGGCGGCCGATGTAGCGAACCTCCCGGTCGGCGGGATCCGACGCAGGGCCGGCCGTGGATGCCGAGCCGTGGCCGTTCGACGCGCCGCCCGTACCGTTGGGGTGGGCGCTCTCGGCGCGGAGCATCGCGTGGTCGATGTCGAGGCGGCCGAAGACGAGGCCCTCGTACTGGGTGTCGAGGGCGGTGCGCCGGCGCGCCGCGTGGAACATCAAGGCGTCGCGCTCGAAGAGGCCGGCGGCCTCCTCGTAGGCCACCTCGGCCGACTTCGTGATCTGGCCGCGCGACAGGCCCTCGGCCTGCACCGACTCGGCACGGACACCGGCCTTGACCAGCTCCTCGTGGACCCGGTCGACGTGCGCCTGCTCGACGGCGATCTCGCGGGCCACCTCGTGGGGGACCGCGGCCGAGGCGCGCTGGGGAGATGCGTTCGAAGTGCTCACTGACATCCATGAACTCGAGAGGCGCCCTGGGCGGCGCGGGAACCATCAAGTCTAGTGTCAGGACATGCACGAAACGGACTGCATCCCACCCACCGGCGTGCCGCTCGTCGGGCGCGTCGTCCGCCTCGACGTCACCCGCCCGGAGGATGCCGAGGGACTGTTCGCCGTGTACTCGGACCCGCGCTGCTACGAGCAGGGCTTCCTCATGTCGCGGCCGCACGAGAGCCTCACCGACACCGAGGCGCTCGTCGCGGCCTCGGTCGCGGCCCGAGAGGCCGGGCGCACCTCGTACACGGTGCGGCTCGTCGAGGACTCGCCGCTCGGCGCCGCGGGCACGGTCGTCGGGTCGAGCTCGCTCGGCGACGTCGACCTCGTGCGGCAGCACGTGCACCTCGGGTGGACGATGTACGGCTCGCCGTGGTGGGGCACCGCCGTCAACCCGGAGTGCAAGTTCCTCCTGCTCGCCCACGCCTTCGAGACGTGCGGCTTCGGCAGGGTCCGGATCCAGACCGACGTGCTCAACAACCGCTCGCGGGCGGCGATCCTCAAGCTGGGCGCGGTCTTCGAGGGTGTGACGCGTCGCGACGTGCGCCGCGCCGACGGCTCGTGGCGCGACACCGCGGTCCACTCGATCCTCGTCGACGAGTGGCCGGACGTCCGGCACCGGCTCCGCGAGCGCCTGGCCACCGTCTCCTGAGACGCACGTGACGCGTGAGGTCGCGTGCTCACGCGATGAGTGGGGGGGGCCGGCCCTCCCTTCCCACTTCCCGTCGAGTGAGCACTCCGCCTCACGCGCCTCAGGCGTCACGCGTCCCTGAGCGGTGCGCGTCGGCCGCGGCCTCGACGCGTCCGAGGTAGTCGCGCCACCACGTCGGGTCCTCCTTCGGCAGGTTCTCCCGGCCGAGGAAGCGCCCGACGCTCCCGTCGAGCTGCTCGCGGAGGATGTCCGCGTGCCCCGCGTGCCGGGCCGTCTCGGCGATGAGGTGGCCGAGGACGAGACGCACGTCGACGCGGGCCCGCTCCTCGGGCCACCACGGCACCCGGCCGAGGTGGTCCAGGCCGAGTGCGACCGTCTCCTCGCCGAAGGTCCATGCCGCGCGGTAGAGCGCGACGACGTCCTCGCGCGACTCGTCGGCGAAGGCGTACATGTCGTCGTTGGGCAGCGCGTCGTCCTCCCAGGCCGGCAGCGACGCCGTCACCTCGCGGCCGAACGTCGGGCCCCAGTACCCGAACTCGACGTACGCGAGGTGCTTGACGAGGCCGAGCAGGTTGGTGCCGGTCGGGGTCAGCGGGCGACGCGCGTCGTGCTCAGGCACGCCTTCGAGCTTCCAGAGCACGGCGTCGCGGTGGGACTGGAGCGTCGAGACGAGCCACGCGAGGTGGTCGGGAGCGTCGGAGACCTCGGTGTTCGGCATCGGGACAGACTCGCAGCAGGGACCAACGGTGCCAATAGGCTGACGCCGTGAAGGTCCTCGTCCTCGGTTCCGGTGCCCGTGAGCACGCCCTCGTCAAGGCCGTCGCCGCCGACCCGGAGGTCGAGGCCGTCATCGCGGCCCCGGGCAACCCGGGCATCGACGCCACGGCCCTCTGCGTCCCGGTCGACGTGCTCGACGGTGACGCCGTCGCGGCGCTCGCCCGCGAGCACGAGGTCGACCTCGTCGTCGTCGGGCCGGAGGCGCCGCTCGTCGCCGGGGTGGCCGACGCGTGCCGCGCCGCCGGGGTGGCCGTGTTCGGCCCGTCCGCCGAGGCCGCGCAGCTCGAGGGCAGCAAGTCCTTCGCCAAGGAGGTCATGGCGGCCGCCGACGTGCCGACCGCTCTCGCGCACGTGTGCGAGACCGTCGAGGAGGTCGAGGCCGCGCTCGACGCCCTCGGCGCACCGTACGTCGTCAAGGACGACGGCCTCGCCGCCGGCAAGGGCGTCGTCGTCACCGAGTCGCGCGAGGCGGCCGTCGAGCACGCCCGGGCATGCCTGGCCAAGGACGGCGGACGCGTCGTGGTCGAGGAGTTCCTCGACGGCCCCGAGGTGTCGGTGTTCTGCATCAGCGACGGCACGAGCGTTGTCGCGCTCTCGCCCGCCCAGGACTTCAAGCGCGTCGGTGACGACGACGCCGGCCCGAACACCGGTGGCATGGGGGCGTACTCGCCGCTCGAGTGGGCTCCCGAGGGCCTGGCAGACGACATCCTCGCGCGTGTGACCCAGCCGACCATCGACGAGATGCGCCGGCGCGGCACGCCCTTCGTGGGCATCCTCTACGTCGGTCTCGCGCTGACGTCGCGCGGGCCGAAGGTCGTCGAGTTCAACGCGCGCCTCGGTGACCCCGACGGCCAGGCCTCGCTCGCCCGCCTCGAGACACCGTTCGCGCAGCTGCTCTTCGCCGCGGCCACCGGTTCGCTCGGCGAGTTCGGCCGGCTCCGCTGGTCCGACGACCGCGCGGTCGTCGTCGTCATCGCCTCCGAGGGATACCCGGCGTCGCCGCGCACCGGCGACCCGATCACCGGCCTCGACGCCGCGGCCGAGGTGCCGGGCGTCGTCGTCCTCCACGCCGGCACGGCGCTCGACGCGTCGGGGCAGCTGGTGTCCGCGGGTGGGCGCGTGCTCGACGTCGTGGCCGTCGGGTCGACGCTCGCGAAGGCCCGGAAGGCCGCCTACGACGCCGTCGCCGCCATCGAGCTGGCCGGCTCGCACCACCGCACGGACATCGCCCTGGGCGCCGAACGAGGCCTGATCACCGTCGGCTGAGGCGAACCCGACGGCTCGAGCCGGACTCTTCCCCACATGAGCGTCTTCACCTCGACCCGGGGCGGGCCGTCGCCCGGGGCCGGCGCACCGCCCGACGACCGCGCGCTGTGGTGCCGGCTGGCCGACGCCGACGGCAGCGCCCTGACGCAGCTCTACCGCCGGCACTGCGACGCGGTGTACAACTTCGCCTTCCGGCGGACGGCGTCCTGGGCGGCCGCGGAGGACGTGGTGCAGGCGACCTTCACCGCCGTGTGGCGCCGGGCCCTCGACGGTGCGGTGGACCCGCTCCGTGCGCCGACGGCCCGGGCCGTGCTGCCCGTCATGGCCGGCCAGGAGTGCGCCAACGTCGTGCGCACGGCGCGGCGGCAGCGGCTGCTGCACGGGCGCATCGAGGCCGACGCCGGCGGCGTCGTCGCGGCCGACCACGCGGCAGCCACCGCGGCCCGCGTCGACGACGAACAGCGGATGAGCGAGGTGCGTCGTGCCCTGGCGCGCATCCCGCCCGCGCAGCGAGAGGTGGTCGAGCTCGTCGTCTGGTCGCACTGCTCCGTCGCCGAGGCCGCCACCGCCCTCGACGTCGCCGAGGGCACCGTGAAGTCCCGCCTGCACCGCGCCCGTCGCAGCCTGTCCACCGTCCTCGATGTCGACGCCCTCAAGGAGGCACTGTCGTGAACCTGCCCCTTCCCCCCGAACGCGCCGTGCCCGACCGCCTCAGCAGGTGGCAGGCTGTGCGCGTGACCGACCTTCCCCTGGACCTCCCCGGCTACGAGCACGTCTACTCCGGCAAGGTGCGCGACCTCTACGCGCCGCTCGACGCCGCGGGCGAGGTCGTGCCCGACCGGCTGCTGCTCGTCGCCTCGAACCGGCTCTCGGCCTACGACTGGATGATGTCGCCCGAGATCCCCGACAAGGGCGCGGTGCTGACGCGTCTGTCGCTGTGGTGGTTCGACCAGCTCGCCGACCTCGTGCCCAACCACGTCGTGTCCACCGACGTGCCCGACGCCGTCGCCGGGCGCGGTGTGGTCGTTCGCCGGCTCGACATGCTCAAGGTCGAGGCCATCGCCCGGGCCTACCTCACGGGCGGCGGCCTCGAGGAGTACCGCGAGAAGGGGTCGGTCTCGGGCGTCGCTCTGCCCGAGGGGCTGGTCGACGGCTCGAAGCTGCCCGAACCGGTCTTCACGCCGACGACCAAGGCGCCCGTCGGCGAGCACGACCTGCCGATGACGCCGGGGGAGGTCGAGGCCGAGCTCGGTGCCGACGTGGCCGCCGAGGTGTCGCGCCTGACCCGCGCGATCCTGGCGCGGGGCAACGAGATCGCCGCCGCGCGCGGCATCCTCATCGCCGACACCAAGGTCGAGTTCGGGGTCGCCCCCGACGGGTCCGGCGGGCTCGTCCTCGCCGACGAGGTGCTGACCCCCGACTCGTCGCGCTTCTGGCCGGCCGAGCTGTGGGAGCCGGGTCATCCGCAGCCCTCCTACGACAAGCAGTTCGTGCGCGACTGGCTCACCTCGGCCGAGTCGGGCTGGGACCGCAAGGCCGGCGGGCCGCCGCCCGAGCTGCCCCAGCACGTCGTCGAGCAGACCCGCGCCAAGTACGTCGAGGCCTACGAGCGGCTCACGGGCGAGAGCTTCTGACGTGACGGGAGCGCGGTGGTGACGGGCGCTCCCGGCGCGGGAGTGCTGCGCCGGGCCCTTCCGTCGGACGTCGACCGGCTGCTCCAGCTCTGGGCGATGGTCTTCGACGAAGGCGTCGACGAAGGCGTCGACGAAGGCGTCGACGAAGGCGTGGACGAAGGCGTCGGCGACGCGGAGGCGCCCTGGCGGTCCCGGGCGCGGGAGTGGTTCGTGCGCGTCGTCGACGATCCCTCGATGGCGTGGTTTCCCCTGGTCGAGGCCGGCGGTGAGGTGGTCGCGACGGCGATCGGCACGCTCGAGCTCGGCGTGCCGAACCGCTACTGTCCGCGCGGGCGAACGGTTCGGCTCGCCAACGTCGTGACGGTGCCGGACCAACGGGGCCGGGGATACGGCACGCTCCTCGTGCGGGACGTCGCGGACTGGGCGCGGTCGATCGGCGCTGACCGGGTCGACCTCAGCGCGACGCCCGACGGGCAGCGCCTCTACGAGCGACTCGGTTTCGAGCCGACGACGGCGCCGCGGATGAAGCTCGTGCTCTGAGGGCCGAGCGATGCTCTCGGTCAGCTCGCCAGCTCGAGCTCGATCGGCCCGGTTCGGTAGAGCTCGAGGATGACGATCGTGGCCGGTGCCGGCGACGGCTCCGACGATGCTGACACGGGCGGTGAAGCCTGGGGTGGAGGTGCTGGCATCACGTGGGGTTCCAGCCCGTGCGTGAGGGGCAGGACCGGTGGAGAGGTCGAGGTGTACCGGTGCCCGGTCGGGGTGGTGATCTCGACCGTGTGGGGCAGGTCATCGCCGTGGGCGGGCCCGGCCTCGACGACGCGGGAGTGCCAGCCGGGTTGTTCCTTGACCAGGTTGCACCGCACGCACAGGCCCTGGCCGTTGTCGGCGCTGGTGGCTCCCCCTTCTGCGTGTGGGGTGATGTGGTCGAGGTGGGCCACGGGTGCATCGCACCACGGGGTGCGGCAGGTGCCGTCTCGGGCGATGACGAACCGCCGCAGGCCGGCCGGGAAGAGGCGCCGGGTGCTGTCCATGGCGACGAGGGTGCCGGTGTCGGGGTGGGTGAACAGGCGCCGGACCCACGCCCTGGCCGGTGCGCTTGGTTCCACGGTGCCGTGGGTGTCGTCGGCGGGACCGCCGCGGCCGCTGTCCGAGGCGCGCGTGCCGGCGCCACCGGCCTCACCGGCGCCACCGGCTCCGCCGGTGTCGTCGGCTCCGCTGGAGGCGCGTGACGCGAAGCGGCCGCGTGGCGTGTCGAGGGTCGGGGCCGTGACGCGGGCGAGCAGGTCGCGGGCCCAGCCGGCCGGGACCGGGCCGTAGCCGGGCACGTGCGCCGGGGTGTGGTCGCCGGCGAGCAGGGCGCGGTCGGTGATGACGAGCTGGATCTCGACGGGCACGTCGGCGGCGGTGGCCTGGCCGGTGACGCCCTCGACGAGGGTGTCGGCCATCAGCTGGCCCTTGCCCCGGGTGTCGCCGGCGGCCTTCGCCGTTGCTGCGGCGCGGGTCAGGGCGGCGTGCACGGCGACAGCCTCGGCGACCGGCAGCAGCGCGGTGACCAGGGCCATGGTGTCCGGGACGGGCCGGATCGTGACCCGCCGCTCGGACTCGGCCACGCGGGCTCGGGCGACGGCGGCCTCGGCGTCGAGCCGGTCGGCGCAGGCCCGGACGCGGCGTTCGAGCTCGCGGTCGCCCCACCCGCCGATTCCACGGGTGGGGTCGGCCGGGTCAGCCAGGTCGAGGTGGGCGCCGATGACCTCGGCGTCGGCCCTCGACCGGACGGCCGGGTCGAGGTGGCTGGTGGCCCGGACGACGAGCTCGGCGCGGCGCTCGTTCAGGACCCCGGCCGACAGGGCCTCCAGCGTGCGGGGCAGGTGGCGCACCAGCGCGACCGACGCGTTGGCCAGCCGCGACCCCCGCGCCGGCGACTCGCGTCGGGCCAGGGCGACCTCGGCCGCCACACCGGTCCGCGACAGCATCAGACGCCGCGACGAGCGCGACCGGGCACCGGCGTGCTCGTCGTTGCTTCCCGCGCCCGGCCGCCCACCTCGCCGCCCGCCCCGGCGCCATGTGCCGGCCTCCTCGGGGTCGAGCTCGAGGGTGCGGGCCCGGTCGCGGGCCAGGACCCATCCGTCGAAGTCGCCCGCGTCGGCACACGCCCGCGCCTCCTCCCGCAACCGCACTGCCACCCCGGCCCGGGAGGCGACGACCCGCTCGGTGAGCCGCGCCTGGGCTGCTGCGCACGCCGCCTTGGCCACCTCCAGGGCGGCCAGGGCGTCGACCAGCGACGCATCATCGAGCGCCTCGGTGTTGAGGGCCGTGGTGTCGAGGGTCGCGAGCTCGGCCTGCAGGGCTGCCGTGAGCGCCCCGAGGCGGCCAGCCGCCCCGGTCACGCCAACCCCTGTTGGTTCGAACATGTGTTCGATTCTACGTCACTCGCACCCTGCGCTCAAGGCTTGTCCACATCGGGTTCCTTTGCGGCGCAGACCGATCCGCTCGACGACAGCAATGTCGGTGGCTGGTGCGAGGATGGCTGGATGTCCGCCCTTCCTGTCGCCGTCGCGCCCGGATCGCTCAGCGCCACCGCCCAGCCGATCGTCGACGCGGGTGCCGGCCTGACGCTGCGCCCGTTCGTCGACGACGACGCCGACGCGCTCGTCCGCGCGTACTCCGACCCGGCCATCCAGCGTTGGCACCGCCGGTCGCTGACCCACGCCGAGGCGCTCGAGTGGGTCCGAGCGCGGGCGCACGCCCGGTGGCAGCGAGAAACCGGGGCCGAGTGGGCCGTCGTCGACGCGGCGGGAACCCTCGTCGGCCGCGTCGGCCTGCCGGTGCTGCACCTCGACGAGGGTGTCGCCGAGGTCGGCTACTGGGTCCTGCCGGAAGGGCGCGGTCACGGCGTCGCCGGCCGAGCCCTCGCCGCGATGACGGACTGGTTGTTCGCGCTCGGGCTGCACCGCATCGAGCTGATGCACTCGGTCCACAACGAGCCCTCGTGCCGCGTCGCCGTCAAGAACGGCTTCGAGCTCGAGGGCGTGCGCCGGTCGGCCCTGCTGCACCCGGACGGCTGGCACGACATGCACCTGCACGCCCGCCTCGCGCCGGCCTGAGTCACCCCGGCGGCGAGCGGGTGCCGTCGCCTCACGACGCGGCGTCCGCCTCGAGGGTCGCCCGGCTCGTGCGCACGACGAGCTCCCGCACCTGCTCGAACCGGCCGGGGTCCTCGTCCGAACCATCGGCGTACCACCAGTCACGGGCCCAGTCCACGAGTGCCGCATCGGAGGAATGCGTTGCCGAGAACCGCTCTGCTGCAGCCCGTTTCGAGAGCTGCTCGCCCTCGACGAGGGCGCACCACGCCCTGCAGATCGACAGCACCGCGTACGACTGCGCGCCCACGGGCCGCATGTCCTCGACCCAGGTGGGCCAGTCCCGCACGTGGGCCAGCAGCGCCTCGCGCAGCTGCTCCGGTGCCACCGCGGGCAGCACGTCACTCGTCGGCGGGCCGACGAGCGGCCGCCCCCGCTCGCGGACCATGGCCCACGTCAGCACCCGGTGGCGGGTCGCCGGCAGCAGGTGCAGGGGCTCGCCGGGGCTGATCCGCATGATGACGTCGTCCGACGATGGCTCGCCTCCGGCCGCCAGCGACTCGACGGTCGGCACCCCGACGGTCTCCACCTCGACGCGTCCGACCCAGGCCGGGTGGCGTGCCTCGACCGATGCGTGCACCGGTGCCACCGCGGCGAGCGTCGCGTCGTCGGGCGCGTGCCGCAGCGCCACGAGCACGTCGAGGTCGCTGCGGGTCGGGGTGAAGTCGCCGGCCACGAGGGAGCCGTGCACCCAGATGCCCACGAGCTCGTCGCCGAGCGCGTCCACCAGGCCGCGCGTCAGGTCCTCGAGCACCGCCGACGGTCCGACGCCGCGTCGCATCACGACGCGGCGGCCCACCTCGTCCAGGCCGAGGCCTCTCTCGGTCTCGCGGAGCGCCCGCAGGCCCGGCGTCAGGTCGGTGACGGTCTCGAAGCCGCGGCCCCCGTAGAACGGCCCGTTCCACGGCACGTCCGCGAAGGTGCACAGGGTCACGGCGCCGTGGCCCGTTCGCGCGGCCCACGCCACCGACGCGTCGAGCAGCGCGGTCCCGACGCCCCGGCCCGTGGCGTCGGGGAGCACCGACAGCTGCTCGAGGTGCGCCTCGCCGTCGACGACCTCGAGCCGTGCGAACCCGACGACCCCGGACGCGTCCTCGGCCACGAGCACCTGTGCGGCGTGCGCGAGGTCCGCAGCCGTCGTGGCGACCGGCGGGATCGGCCCGACGCCGTGGCGGGCGAAAACCTCGTCGGAGGCGTCCTCGAGAGCCGGCAGGCCGGCCAGGTCATCGGGGCAGGCCGGGCGCACGGTCGTCGTCACCCGCGCCAGCCTGTCACGGCGCAGCCCGCGAGCGCTGTGGCACGCTGGCCGCATGAGCGAGCCCGTCGCCGAGCAGCCCGCCCCCGACACCGGTCACTACGTCGTGCGCCAGCGCGTCACGATGATGGTCAACCGGTACGAGATCCACCGCTCCGACGGCACGGGTGCCGAGCTGGGGATGCTGTGCTTCGCCGAGCAGAAGCGGATGAAGCTCAAGGAGGAGGTGACGTTCTTCAGCGACGCCGCGAAGACCCACGCGCTCTTCGGGTTCCGCGCCCGCAAGGTCATCGACCTCGGCTCGGGCTACGACGCCGTCGACGCGAACGGCCGGCCGATCGGCTGGTTCAAGAAGAACTTCGGCGCCTCGCTCGCCAGCTCGACATGGCACCTGCGCGACGCCGCCGGCCTCGAGAGCACCGGCAGCGAGCGCAACGCCAAGGTCGCCATCCTGCGCCGGATCTGGGACGTCGTGCCGGTCGTCGGCGACATCCCGGTGCCGTGGCTGTTCCACTTCGACTTCCGCACGCCGGAGGGCGAGACGGTCCTCAGCTCGACCAAGCGCGTCGGGGTCCGCGACGTCTACCACGTCGACCTGCCGGCCCTCGCCGACGGCCGGCGCCTCGACTGGCGCGTCGGCGCCGCGATGGCCGTCGCCCTCGACGCGCTGCAGTCACGCTGAGACGCGGTCCGGAGCACGGGCGGGGGCCGATAGACTTCGGCCGTCCGAACGGACGCTCCTGACCCCGTCCAGACAGGGAGAACCATCACCGATGGGAAGCATCGTCGTCGACGTCATGCTCAAGCCCGAGATCCTCGACCCCCAGGGCCAAGCCGTCGGCGGGGCACTTCCGCGCCTCGGCTTCGACGGGTTCACCGACGTCCGTCAGGGCAAGCGGTTCGTCCTCACGGTCGAGGGTGACATCACCGACGAGCACCTCGCTGCGGCCCGTGAGGCCGCCGAGAAGCTCCTGTCGAACCCCGTCATCGAGGACGTCGTGTCGGTCCGGGTCCTCGAGGAGCCCGACGCCGCCGACGCGCCCGCCGAGGACGCCGGCGCGGAGTCGAAGGACGCCGCGCGGTGAAGGTCGGCGTCGTCACCTTCCCCGGCTCGCTCGACGACCGTGACGCGGCCCGCGCCGTGCGCGAGTGCGGCGGCGAGGCGGTCTCCCTCTGGCACGGCGACGCGGACCTCAAGGGTGTCGACGCCGTCATCCTCCCCGGCGGGTTCTCCTACGGCGACTACCTGCGCTGCGGCGCCATCGCCCGCTTCGCGCCGGTCATGGACGCCCTCGTCCCCGCCGCCAAGGGCGGACTACCGGTGCTCGGCATCTGCAACGGCTTCCAGGTGCTCACCGAGAGCCACCTCCTGCCCGGAGCACTGATCCGCAACGACCACCGCAAGTTCAACTGCGTCGACACCCGGCTCGTCGTCGAGAACGCCTCCACCGCCTGGACGAACGAGTTCGAGGCCGGCCAGGAGATCACCATCGTCCTGAAGAACGGCGAGGGTGGCTTCGTCGCCGACGACAAGACCCTCGACAGGCTCGAGGGCGACGGACGCGTCGTGTTCCGCTACGTCACCGACGCCGAGGGCCGCAACCCCAACGGGTCCTACCGCAACATCGCCGGCATCACGAACAGGCGCGGCAACGTCGTGGGCCTCATGCCGCACCCCGAGCACTGCATCGAGCAGGGCTACGGCCCCAGCCTCGACGGCCGGGCCTTCTTCACCTCGCTGATCAAGTACACCCTCGAGAGCGCAGCCACCGCATGAGCGACACCGCAGCCACGGCCACCGCCACCCCCGAGGCCGGCCTCGACACCGTCGCGAACGCCGCGGCCACCCCCGAGGTCGAGCAGCCGTGGGCCGAGCTCGGCCTCAAGTCCGACGAGTACGCCAACATCCGCGAGATCGTCGGCCGCCGGCCCACCATCGCCGAGCTGGCCATGTACTCGGTCATGTGGTCCGAGCACTGCTCGTACAAGTCGAGCAAGGTCCACTTCAAGCTCTGGGGCGAGAACACCACCGACGAGATGCGCGAGAAGCTCCTCGTCGGCATCGGTGAGAACGCCGGGGTCGTCGACATCGGCGACGGCTGGGCGGTCACCTTCAAGGTCGAGTCGCACAACCACCCGTCCTACGTCGAGCCCTACCAGGGTGCGGCCACCGGCGTGGGCGGCATCGTCCGCGACATCATGTCGATGGGCGCCCGCCCGATCGCCGTCATGGACCCGCTGCGCTTCGGCAACCTGCACCACCCCGACACCCAGCGCGTCCTGCCGGGCGTCATCGCCGGCGTCGGCGGCTACGGCAACTGCCTCGGCCTGCCGAACATCGGCGGCGAGGTCGTCTTCGACGACTGCTACCAGGGCAACCCCCTCGTCAACGCCCTCTGCGTCGGCGCCATGCGCGTCGAGGACATCCACCTGGCCAAGGCCAGCGGCGTCGGCAACAAGGTCATCCTCTTCGGCGCCAAGACCGGCGGCGACGGCATCGGCGGCGTCTCGGTCCTCGCGTCCGAGACGTTCGAGGCCGGCGGCCCGGCCAAGCGCCCGGCCGTGCAGGTCGGCGACCCGTTCGCCGAGAAGGTGCTCATCGAGTGCTGCCTCGACCTCTACAAGGCCGGCGTGGTCGACGGCATCCAGGACCTCGGCGGTGCCGGGCTGTCCTGTGCCACCAGCGAGCTCGCGAGCAACGGCGACGGCGGCATGCACGTCGAGCTCGACCGCGTGCCGCTGCGCGACGCGACCCTCGAGCCGCACGAGATCCTCATGTCCGAGTCGCAGGAACGGATGATGGCGGTCGTCGAGCCGAAGCACCTCGACGAGTTCATGGCGATCACCGACCGCTGGGACGTCGAGGCCACCGTCGTCGGCGAGGTCACCGACGGCGACCACCTCGTCATCACCTGGCACGGCGAGGTCATCGTCGACGTGCCGCCGCGCTCGGTGGCGCACGAGGGCCCGACGTACAACCGCCCGCTGGCCCGCCCCGACTACCTCGACGCGCTCAACGCCGACTCGGCCGCGACGCTCGAGCGCCCGGAGTCCGGCGACGACATCCGCGCCCAGCTGCTGACGCTCCTCGGCTCGCCGAACCTCTGCGACAAGTCGTGGGTCACCGACCAGTACGACCGCTACGTGCTCGGCAACACCGCGCTCGCGCAGCCCGACGACGCCGGTGTGGTCCGCGTCGACGAGGAGACCGGCCGCGGCGTCGCCGTCGCGACCGACTGCAACGGGCGCTTCGCCAAGCTCGACCCGTACACCGGTGCCCAGCTCGCCCTGGCCGAGGCCTACCGCAACGTCGTCACGGCCGGTGCCGCGCCGCTCGCGGTCACCGACTGCCTCAACTTCGGCTCGCCGGAGGACCCAGGCGTCATGTGGCAGTTCCGCGAGGCGATCCGCGGCATCGCCGAGGGCTGCAAGACCCTCGGCATCCCGGTCACCGGCGGCAACGTGTCGTTCTACAACCAGACCGGCGACGTCGCCATCCACCCGACACCCGTCATCGGCGTGCTCGGGGTCATGGAGGACGTCTCGAAGCGCTCCGGCTCGGGCTTCCGAACCGACGACGCGCACGTCTACCTCCTCGGCACGACCCGCGACGAGCTCGACGGCTCCGAGTGGGCGCACGTGGTGCACAAGCACCTCGGCGGCCTGCCGCCGAAGGTCGACCTCGCCGCCGAGCAGGCCCTCGGCGAGGCGCTCGTCCGTGCCGCGCAGGCCGGCATCGTCGAGGCCGCGCACGACCTCTCCGAGGGTGGCCTCGCGATCGGCCTGGCCGAGATGGCGATGCGCCACGGCGTCGGCGTCATCGTCGACGGCCTCGACCGCGTCGGCGCCACCGAGGCGGGCGAGCCGCTCGACGCGTTCACGGCGCTCTTCTCCGAGTCCGCGGCCCGCATCCTCGTGGCCGTCCCGGCCGGCCACGCCGCCGAGTTCGAGCAGCTGCTCGGCGAGGTCCCGCACGTGCGCATCGGCGTCACCGGTGGCCGCGACGTCGAGGTCACCGACCTCTTCACGGTGTCGGTGTCCGAGCTGCGCTCGGCGCACCAGTTCACGATGCCGGCGGTCTTCGGCGGCTAGTCGACACGTTCTCCCGCGAGGGGGCGGCGCCCGGCCCGGGCGCCGCCCCCTCGCGCGTGTCAGACGACGCGCCAGCCGGACGCGTCGGGCGGCTCTGGGCTGCGGGTCCCGTTGTCCCCGAACGGCTTCGCACCGGCGCACAGTCGGTTCAGCTCTTCGCCGACGCGCAGTCCCGTGGGCAGTGCGGCCTTGGCGACGTCGCGGCGCAGCCGGTCGATCGGCAGAGGAGCGGGCGACGCGACGAGCACGACGTTGCCGAACCGTCGACGCTTGAGCACCTCGTGCGTCGCGACGAGCGCCACCTCCGGCAGCACCGTCCGGACCGTCGCGACGACGCGCGACACCCAGCGCAGGCCCGGCTCGTCGGCGAGGTTCCACAGCGCGACGCCGCCCGGACCGAGCACGCGCGCCACCTGCGTCGCATACGTGGTGCCGACGAGCTCGCCGGGCACGCGTCCTCCGGCGTAGGCGTCGGTGACCACGACCCCGGCCGACGCGTCGCCCAGCGCGGCGACGCCGGTGAGGCCGTCGACGGGCCGCACCCGGATTCGGTGACGACGGGGGAGCGGCACCTGCTCGCGGACGAGCGCGGTCAGCGCGGCGTCGGGTTCCAGGACGATCTGCGGCGAGCCCGGACGCGTCGCCTCGACGTAGCGCGGCAGCGTCAGCCCCGCCCCGCCGACGTGCGTCACCGCGAGCGGCGCCGGCGGTTCCGGGTCGAGGGCGTCGAGGACTTGGCCGAGGTGCTGGACGTACTCGAAGACGAGGACCGTCGGGTCGTCGGGCTGCACGTGCGACTGGGGCGAGCCGTCCATGTGCACGGTGACGCCACCGCGCTCGTCCCACTCGAGGGCGACGTGGCTCGCGGGCCCGGCGTCGGTCCCCGGTGTCGCGGGGCTCTCGGGGCTCGCGGCCCCGCGGCCGCTGCGTCGGGCACGGGCGCTCATGAGCGGCTCACGTGAGGTCGACGACGAGCTGGCGCTGCTCGCCGTACCGGCGGAAGCCGACCGCCCGCAGGATCGGCGAGGACGTCTCGACCCGGCCGTGCGTCAGCGCGAGCGTCGCCCCCGCGTCGACGACGTGCTGCAGCCGGGCCTGGAGGACGGCGCGGCAGGCGCCGCGCCCGCGCAGGACGGGGCGGGTGCCGGCGCCCCAGAACCGGGCCACCGGCCCGGCGAGGGTCCAGCCACCGGTGCTCGCCGGCCTGCCGTCGACGGTGGCGAGGACCCGCCCGCCGGAGTCGTCAACCAGGCCCTTGTCGACCTCGGCGACGTTGAGGTCGACCTCGGCGTCGTCGGGCTCGTTGCCGCCGAAGGCGAGCTGGCTGATGACGAGCGCCTCGAGCACGTCGGTGCGCTCGACCACGCGGCGCACGGTGACGTCGCCCGGCACGCCGAGGTCGGGCACCTGGCCCTGCGAGAGGTCGAAGGCGAGCACGTCCGACCTTTCGACGACGGTGCCGCCACGACGCACGAGCTCGTCCTCGACGCCCGCCGGGCGCGTCGTGTCCGACACGGTCCACCAGAGCCGGTCGCGGCCGAGGCCGCGCGCCACCGCGTGCACCTCGTCGACGAGGTCGCGCGGGTCACGACCTGCGCCGCCCGACTCGAGCACGCGGGCACCCGTCGGCGTCAGGAACGTCTCGGGGTAGGCGACGACGAGGTACTCCTCGGTGCGGACGCTGCGCGCGAAGTCGGGCACCCACGACCACGCGGTCGACGCCGCGAGCACCGCGGCGTCGTCCCACGGCCACGGTGCGGAGCCGGCGGTCGCGTCGGAGGTCCGGGCGGCGGACTCGTCGGAGCCCTGGTCGGTCGTCACCGGACCAGCGTAGGAGGGGCGCGGCGTCAGGATCCCATGGCGGTGGTGCCGTCGGACATGACCGGCGAGATGAGCCCGAAGACGTTGCCGTCGGGGTCGTGGAGGTAGGCGAGGCGCCCGACGCCCTGCATGTCGTTCGGCGCGATGGCCTCGGTGCCGCCGAGCTCGAGGCCCTTGGCGAAGAGGCCGTCGACGTCGTCGACCGCGACGACGAGGTTGGCGCCGTTGACGGCCCCGCCGATCTCGGGCCTGGCGCCCTGGCGCTGGGTCAGGCCGCCGTTGATGCCGTGGCCGGCGCCGCCCTGGTGCATCGACTCCTCGCCGGTGTCGATGGACCAGTACGGCATGTCGCCGAACTGCTGGAAGGACCAGCCGAGCAGCCGGCCGTAGAAGTCGGCGAGGACCTGGGGGTCCGAGCCGTGGATCTCGAAGTGGACGACGAGGCTGGACATGGCGGCTCCTTCGCGGCTCTTCAGCGACCCGGTGCGCTCCGGGTGGTCCTCCCGACGCTACGACCCGGCGCCGACAGCGACAACGGTTCGGGACCACCGCTGGTTCGGTACTACCGTCGGAGCATGCGCTTCGGTCTCGCGATCCTGCCCGAGCACGCCTGGTCCGTCGCCGAGCCGATGTGGCGTGAGGCCGACGCGATGGGCTTCGACCACCTCTGGACCTTCGACCACATCACGTGGGGCGGCCTGCCCGAGTCGCCGTGGTTCGCCGCCGTGCCGACGCTCGCCGCGGCCGCCGCCGTCACCTCGCACGCGCGCCTCGGCACCTTCGTGTCCTCGCCGAACAACCACCACCCGGTGCAGTTCATGCGCGAGGTCCTCGCGCTCGACGACATCTCCGGCGGCCGGTTCCTCCTCGGCGTCGGCACGGGCGGCGACCTCGACTCGCGCATCACCGGCGACGACCTGCCGCTCAAGGAGCGCGTCGCCCGGTTCCACGAGTTCACCGACCTGCTCGACCGGCTGCTCCGCGAGGACCGGGTGTCGGCCGACGGCCGCTTCTACTCGGCGCGCGACGTGCAGACGCGTCCCGGCCCGGTGCGCGGCCTGCCCGAGGGCCACCGGGTGCCCCTCGTCATCGCGGCCAACGGCCCCCGGTCCATCCGGCTCGCGGTGCACCGCGGCGACGCCTGGATGACCTATGGCGGCAGCGCCGACACCGACGCCGAGTGGTGGGCGCTCGTCGCCGGCCACTGCCGCGTCGTCGAGGAGTCGCTCGACGCGGCCGGCCGCGAGCCGGGCGGCTTCGACCGCTACCTCAACCTCGACAGCGCGCCGACGTTCTCGCTGAGCAGCGTCGACGCGTTCGAGGACGCCGTCGGCCGCGCCGCCGACCTCGGCTTCACCGACGTCATCACGCACTGGCCCCGAGCCACCGAGCCCTACCGCGGCAGCCGAGCCGTCCTCGACACGGTCGTCGCCGACGTCATCCCGCGCCTGCGTTGACGCGCGCCCCGGGCGTCCGTGACGACGCGTCGGGCGGCGTCGGTGGGCGGGGCTAGGCTGCCGCTCATGCCGCCACGCCGACGCACCGGGGTCGACGCGGGTCGGGCCGCGCTGGAGGCCTGCCGCGCCGCCGACTTCGCGGCCGACCGCCAGACCCTCGCCACCGCCGTGCGCTACACGCTCGAGGAGCTCGCCACCGTCGCCCCGGGCCGCACCGTCGAGGTGCGGGTTCCGCCGTTCGGGGCCGCCCAGTGCATCGAGGGCCCGGTGCACCGGCGGGGCACCCCGCCCAACGTCATCGAGACCGACGCCGACACGTGGCTGCGCCTCGCCGTCGGCGACCTCACGTGGGACGACGCCGTCGACGCCGCCCGGGTCCGCGCCAGCGGCCAGCGGGCCCACCTGGACGGCCTGCTGCCGCTGCGCTCGCTTACGCTGTGACCGTGAGCCCCGACGTCCCCCGCACCCCGAACTTCAAGCGCTTCCTCGTCACCGGGGCCCTCGTCGGGCTCGTCATCGGGGTCTTCATCGGCCTGCGCGAGCCCGGCGGCCCGAGCTACACCGTGACGAAGTCCTACGACGTCGGCACGGCGATCCTGTTCCTCGGCGCGCTCGGCGTGTTCCTGGGCGCGGGGCTGGCCGGCATCATCGCGCTCCTGCTCGACCGCACGGGCCGCGACCGCTCGTGAGCCCGGCGCCGCGCGGAGGTCCCCTCTCGGGCGTCCGCGTCGTCGAGCTGGCCGGCATCGGCCCGTCCCCGTTCGCGGCGATGCTCCTCGCCGACCTCGGCGCCGACGTCATCCGCATCGACCGCCCCGGGCTGTCGCCGCTGCCGGTGCCGCTCGAGCCCGAGCACGACCTGCTCCGACGCGGCCGCCCCTCCGTCGCGCTCGACCTCAAGCACCCCGACGGCCTCGCCGCCGCCCTGCACCTCGTCGAGCGGGCCGACGTGCTCGTCGAGGGCTACCGCCCCGGCGTCGCCGAGCGCCTCGGCCTCGGCCCCGACGCGTGCCTCGAGCGCAACCCCCGGCTCGTCTACGGGCGCATGACCGGCTGGGGCCAGGACGGCCCGCTCGCCCAGGCTGCGGGCCACGACATCGGCTACATCGCAATCACCGGCGCGCTCGGGGCCATCGGCCGGGCCGACGGGCCGCCCCAGGTGCCGGTCAACCTCGTCGGCGACTTCGGCGGCGGCGCGCTCTACCTCGTCGTCGGCGTCCTCGCGGCCCTGCTGGAGGTCCGCACCAGCGGGCAGGGCCAGGTCGTCGACGCGGCGATCGTCGACGGCACGGCGCACGTCTCCTCGCTCGTCCTCGGTCTCGTCGGGGCCGGGCTCTGGAGCGACCGCCGCGGCACCAACCTGCTCGACACCGGCGCTCCGTTCTACGACGTCTACGAGACGAGCGACGGCGGCTGGATGGCCGTCGGTCCGCTCGAGCAGGCCTTCTACGACACGTTCCTCGCGCTGCTCGGCCTCGCCGACGTCGCACCGAACCGCCTCGACCCGAGCGAGTGGCCGGCCTTGCGCGTCCTCCTCGCCGACACCTTCCGCACCCGCACCCGAGACGCGTGGACCGCACTGTTCGAGGGGACCGACGCCTGCGTCGAGCCGGTGCTGTCCTACGCCGAGGCGCCCGCCCACCCGCACCTGGCCGCGCGTGGCACCTACGTCGAGCACCACGGCGTCGTGCAACCGGCGCCGGCGCCGCGGTTCTCCCGCACACCGGCCGCCCTGACCACCCCGCCCTCGCCGGTCGGCGCCGACACCCTGGAGGCGCTGACCGCGTGGGGCGTGCCCGACGTCGACGGCCTGCTCGCCTCCGGGGCGGCCATCGACACGTCGGGAGCCGGGGCGCCGGCGACGTGAGGCTCTTCGTCGCGCTCGTCCCGCCGGACGACGCCCTCGAGCACCTCGCCGCCCACGTCGAGCCCCGCCGTGAGGCCGGTGCCGAGCTGCGCTGGACCGACCGGCACCAGTGGCACGTGACCCTCGCCTTCCTCGGCGCGGTGCCGGAGCACGGCCTCGACGACCTCATCGACGCCCTGGCCGCCGTCGCGTCGCGGCGTGACCCGCTCGTGCTGCGGCTGTCCGGGGCCGGCGTCTTCCCGAACCCCTACGCGGCACGGGTCCTGTGGGCCGGTGTCGAGGTGCTGCACGGCGACCTCACGGCCCTGGCCCGGGCCACGCGCGGCGCCGCGAACGGCGTCGGTGCCACGCCCGACGGCACCCGCTTCCACCCGCACGTCACGCTCGGACGCTTCCCGCGTCCGTGCGAGGCCACCCGCTGGTTGCGCACCTTCGACGCCTACGAGGGGCCGACGTGGCGCGCCGACGAGGTGGTGCTCGTCGAGTCGCACCTCGGCGAGGGCCGCGGCCGGCGCCCCCGGTACGAGGTGCTGGCGACGCTCCCGCTGGGCCGGCACGCGCGCTGAGCGCGCCCGCGCGGGACGCGTCGGGGCTCGGAGGGTGACGCTCGCCGGGGTGGGACGCGTCGGGCGGGCCCTCGGGCCTGTGCGACACTGGGCCCGTGGCACGCGGCGACGGTCGACTGAACCATGACCTCATCTCCGGCGAGAAGGGCCCGCAGGATGCCTGCGGGGTCTTCGGCGTCTGGGCCCCGGGAGAGGACGTCGCGAAGCTGACGTACTTCGGGCTCTATGCGCTGCAGCACCGGGGGCAGGAGTCGGCGGGCATCGCCACCGGCGACGGCGAGAAGATCCTCGTCTACAAGGACATGGGGCTGGTGTCGCAGGTCTTCGACGAGACCGCCCTCAGCTCCTTGCGCGGGCACCTGGCCATCGGCCACACCCGCTACTCGACGACCGGCGGGTCGACGTGGGAGAACGCGCAGCCGACCCTCGGCGGCACGGGCCACAGCACGCTGGCCCTGGCCCACAACGGCAACCTCATCAACACCGTCGAGCTGCGCGCCCTCGTCGACGAGCACTTCGGCGGCACCCGCGTCACCGGCGAGCTCGCCCGCGGCAACACCTCCGACACCGCGCTCGTCACGACGCTGCTCGCTGCCGACGAGGACCGCACCCCCGAACAGGCCGCCCTCGACCTCCTGCCGAAGCTGCGCGGCGCGTTCTCGTTCGTCTTCATGGACGAGCAGACGCTGTACGCCGCCCGCGACCCGTGGGGCGTGCGCCCGCTCGCGCTCGGCCGCCTCGAGCGCGGCTGGGTCGTCGCCTCCGAGACCGCAGCGCTGCAGACGATCGGCGCCTCCGTCATCCGCGAGGTCGAGCCCGGCGAGCTCATCGCCATCGACGAGAACGGCCTGCGCTCGCACAAGTTCGCCGAGCCCCAGCCCAAGGGCTGCGTCTTCGAGTACGTCTACCTCGCCCGCCCCGACGCCGTCATCCGCGGCCGCGTCGTGCACGAGGCGCGCGTCGAGATGGGCCGCGTCCTGGCGCGCGAGCACTCCGTCGACGCCGACCTCGTCATCGGTGTGCCCGAGTCGGGCGTGCCTGCGGCTGTTGGGTATTCGCAGGAGTCGGGCATCCCGTTCGGGCAAGGCTTCGTCAAGAACGCCTACGTCGGACGCACCTTCATCCAGCCGTCGCAGACGCTGCGGCAGCTCGGCATCCGGCTCAAGCTCAACCCGCTCGAGCACACGATCCGCGGCAAGCGCCTCGTCGTCGTCGACGACTCGATCGTGCGCGGCAACACCCAGCGGGCCCAGATCCGGATGCTTCGCGAGGCCGGCGCCGCCGAGGTGCACGTGCGCATCTCCTCGCCGCCCGTGCAGTGGCCGTGCTTCTACGGCATCGACTTCGCGACGCGTGCCGAGCTCATCGCCACCGGCCTCGGCACCGAGGAGATCCGCGCCTCGATCGGCGCCGACTCGCTCGGCTACATCTCCGAGGAGGGCATGATCGGGGCCACGAACCAGCCGCGCGAGCAGCTGTGCACGGCGTGCTTCACCGGCCGGTACCCGATCGAGCTGCCCGAGGACGGCCAGATCGGCAAGCACGTGCTCGAGACCCTCCCGCTGACGGTGCGCACCGGCCACGACCGGTCCGTCGACGTCGAGGGCGTCACGCTCGGCGTCTCCGCCGGCGGCGAGAACGCCCTCCGACACCCCTGACACCATCCCGCTCGGGTCGAGGTATTCCGCGACCGTATCTGGTCGTCGAATACCTCGATCGACTCACAGGGACAGGCCGAGGCGGACCTGGTGCAGGTACGCGTCCTCGTAGAGGCGCAGCCCGACCAGGTCGATCCGCAGGACGCGGTCGTTGCCGAGCGTGACCGCGTTGCGGCTCAGGTTGTCGGCGGTGACGTTGAGCCCCTCGCGATGCTGGGCGCCGTCGACCTCCACGACGAGACGAGACGCCTCCCACCGCACATCCAGGTAGATCCGGCCTCGCGGGCCTCGTCGCACGACCTGTCTGCTGGGCTCGGGAAGCCCTCGGGCGCGGCACATCCGGGCGAAGTCGAGCTCGCCCAAGGACTGCACGCCGTCGGCGGCGTCGAGCAGAACGCGCTTTATGAACCCGCGGCGCCGACGGCCCGGCATGCGAGCCGTGATCTCGAGCATCTGCTCCGGCGTCGCCAGCCTCTGTTGCGTCGTCATGAGCAGGACCAGCGCCGCCTGGCGGTCCGACGTCGCCCATGACGCCGCGCGCACGGCGGCGACCTCCGGTCTCGTGCGCGGAAGGTCGGAGGACGCGAGCTCGTCCGGCAGCCGTCGGATCACCTTGTGCAGGCGGACGTCCGGCAGTCGCTTGACCGACGCGGTGTGGACCACTGACACGTGGATCCGTTCGTCGACGTAGCTCCGGAGCCCTGCGACCTGGAGCGCAGTGGCTCCGTCAAGCGCCGTGACCCCGATGCCGGTCTCCCAGATCGCGCACCAGCGCCGTGCATCGACGTCGAGAGGACCCGTGTGCGTCGCCACGGTCTGGACTCCGTGGCCCCTCCAGCGACCCGCACGGATCTCGGTCCGGATGTCGACGTAGCTCAGTCCCGCGGCCTGCAGGGCGTCGCGAGACGTGACGCCACCCGTGGGCGCGGCCACCACCTGCGCCAGCGCTCGTCGCTCTGGTCCCTTCACCCGCCGACCGTGGCCCGGTCGTCGGCCGGCGCGGAACCGGCGCCATCTGGGCTGTGGACGGGCTGCAGCCGGGCCAGGCAGGTGTGGAAACGCGGGTCGAGGTATTCCGCGACCGCATCTGGTCGCGGAATACCTCGAATCGGGGAGGCGGGGAGGCGGGGAGGCGGGGAGGCGGGGAGAGGGAGTGCGGCGGGGCGATGGACGGGCGTCGGGGGTGTGCTCGGGCGCCGGTAGGCTGGGGCCGTGAGCGACGCCCCCATCACGTATGCCTCAGCCGGAGTGGACGTCGAGGCGGGTGACAAGGCCGTCGAGCTGATGAAGGAGTCGGTCCGTCGCGCGACCCGGCCCGAGGTGGTCGGCGGGCTCGGCGGTTTCGCCGGGATGTTCGACGCCAGCGCCATCGCGCGCATGACGCGTCCGATCCTCGCCACCAGCACCGACGGCGTCGGCACCAAGGTCGCCATCGCCCAGGCCCTCGACCGGCACGACACCATCGGCTTCGACCTCGTCGGCATGGTCGTCGACGACATCGTCGTCTGCGGGGCCGAACCGCTCTTCATGACCGACTACATCGCCACGGGCAAGGTCGTGCCCGAGCGGATCGCCGCCATCGTCGGCGGCATCGCCCGCGCCTGCGAGGAGGCCGGCGTGGCCCTCGTCGGTGGCGAGACCGCCGAGCACCCGGGCCTGCTCGAGCCCGACGAGTACGACGTCGCGGGCGCAGCCACCGGCGTCGTCGAGTTCGCCGACGTGCTGGGCCCGCAGCGGGTGGCCGACGGCGACGTCGTCGTGGCCCTGGCGAGCAGCGGCCTGCACAGCAACGGCTACAGCCTCGTGCGCCGCGTCGTCGCGAGCGCCGGCTGGGCCCTCGACCGGCACGTCGACGACTTCGGACGCACCCTCGGCGAGGAGCTGCTCGAGCCGACCCGCCTCTACACCAGGCCGCTGCTGTCGATCATCGGCGACGACGCCGTCGAGATGCACGCCCTCAGCCACGTCACCGGCGGCGGGCTCGCGGCCAACCTGGCGCGCGTCCTGCCCACGGGCACCTTCGCCCGGCTCGACCGCTCGACGTGGACGCCCCCCGCGGTCTTCCGCACCGTCCAGGACCTCGGACGCGTGCCGCAGGCCGACATCGAGCGCACCCTCAACCAGGGCGTCGGGTTCGTCGCCGTCCTGCCCGAGGCGCACGCCGACCGCGCCATCGAGCTGAGCGGGGCCATGGGCATCACCGCCTGGCGCCTCGGTGAGGTGACGACGGAGGAGTCCGCTGTCTCGACGGGCATGCTCGAGCGCGACGTCGAGGTGGTCCGTGGCGCCAAGGGCGTCGACGGTGGCGCCGTGCAGGTCGTCGGGCAGCACCCGGCGCCCTGACGTCCGGCGGCGCCGCTTGGCGCCGACGGGGGGCCGACGACACGGCTACGCAGGGTGGCACGGCGTGCGCCGGGGGATGACGAAGCCCGCACACCATGAAGGGTGTGCGGGCCTCCAGGTGTCACTCAGACGCGACCCGGCCACTGGTGCCGGCCGGCGGGTGTCAGCTGACTAGATCTCAGCACTGATCGCGCGCCGGGTGGGAACACCCGACGCACGAGGTGCAGACGGAAGAGGGAGGACGAGCTCAGCGCTCGCCCGAGACCCACTTCCCGTATTCGTCGTACTCGTCGTCGACGGACTGTGGCTGGTTGGAGACGTCGCGTTGCGACGGTCCGTGCAGCTCACGCTCCAGCGCGCTCAAGTCCGTGTCGGGTGTGTAGTACTTGAGCTGCCGTGCGACCTTGGTCTGCTTGGCTTTGGCTCGGCCGCGCCCCATGGCGTGACCCCCTCGTGCGTCGTGCCGGGACGGCATCGCGCCTCGAAGAGCCGGATGGCTCGTCGATGTCTGCGTAGCGGTCCCGGGAATGTGTGTGTTCTCGTGGTGCTAACGCTACATGAGTGAGGCAAATCGCGCCCGCGCCCACCCCGCATTCCGGCTGGGCAGCTGCCGTCGACAGGGGAGGATGTGGCGGCGCCCTGGGGCCGGCGAGGTGACGAGCGGATGACGCGAGGCTCACGCGTCGATGACGCGCCCGCGCCCGCGGCAGTGGCGGTCGCCGGTGCCCCGCGCAACGCCGGGTGCTTCTTCACCGTGACGAGACGTGACGCACGCCACGTCGCACGGCCCGACGCCCGGGCCCCACCGGAGGCGGAGACCCGAGAGGATGCCGCCCGGGCGAAGAGTCGGGCAGGCACGGCGCCCCCGTGGGGACCCTCGCGTGGTATACACCATCGCTCCGGATCGCGCGCCGATTTGAGACTTTTCGGGGTTTAACTGCCATTCAGCCGCTCGAGACTTTACCCTTGCTTTACTGAGCCCCGGTTGGGGCACATGCGTGTCGCTGCACCTAGCGACAGGGTGGTGGGGATATGACAATGACGACTCAGGATCGGCACGACACCGAAAAACTGCTCACGCCTGCTGAGGTCGCGGCCCTCTTCCGGGTGGACCCGAAGACGGTCACCCGCTGGGCCAAGGCCGGCAAGCTCACCTCGATCCGCACGCTCGGCGGTCATCGCCGGTACCGCGAGTCCGAGGTCCGCGAGCTGCTCGGCGGTGGGCACTGACCGGCCGGGACCAGGGGGAACCGGTCGATGACACGGGGGAGGGGTGCTGCGCTGTGCCCCTCCCTCACTTTTTCCCGGGCACTGCCGGACGGTCCGTCCCGGGCTGAGGTTCGCTGCGCCGTCGGTGGTGCGTCCTAGGGTCGGGGGATGACGACTCCGGACATCAGCGCCATCACCCTCGGGGTTCGCGACGTCGAGGCGTCGCGCGCCTTCTACGTCGACGGCCTCGGTTTCCGGTCCGTCCTGGACGTGCCCGGCGAGATCGCCTTCGTCCAGTGCGCCCCCGGCCAGCTGCTCGCGCTGTGGAACGTCACGTCCATGCCGAGCGAGTACGGCGACGTCGGGCACGGCACCCAGGCGCCCCCGATGTCGTTGGGGCACAACGTCGCCGGTGCCTCCGACGTCGCGCGCCTCCATGACGCCGCCGTCGCGGCCGGGGCCACGAGCGTCACGACGCCGGCCCGACGCGAGTGGGGCGGCACCAGTGCCTGTGTCGCCGACCCCGACGGGTTCCGTTGGGACTTCGTGCACAACCCCAACTTCCGCGTCGGGGCGGACGGCATCGTCGAGCTCGGCGACTGACCCGTCAGTGGCCCAGGGCGCGCAGCTGCAGGCGCAGCGCGAGGCGCGTCTCGGGGTCGTGCAGGTCGAGGTCGACGACGTCGGAGAGCCGCTGCATCCGATAGCGCAGCGTGTTCGGGTGCACGTGCACCGCTCGGGCAGCGGCGCGCGGGTCGCCGGGGTGGTCGAGCCAGGCAGCGACCGTGGACAGGTAGGCGGTGCCGTGATCCTCGTCGTGCAGGCGCAGCGACTCGACCGGCCCGAGCAGCTCCTCGGTCCAGATGCCGCTCAGCGCCCGGGCGTTGGTGACCGCGGCCCAGGCGTCCTCGACGGTGACCGTCGTGGCGGTGACGCGTCCGGCGTCGCGCAGCCGCTGCACCTCGGTGGCCTCGCGCCGTGAGCGGTCGAGCTGCGCGACGCGGGAGACGCGCCCGCCGGCGCTCGCGGTCGCGGTGGGCGTGACGCCGGCGACCTCGGTGACGACGCCGAGCAGCCACTCCCACGTGCCAGGGGTCGCATCGCCCGGCACGTCGCGGACGAGGGCGAGTGCGACGCCGTCGAAGATCGCGAGGAGCGGCTGGCGCCACGACCGGCGACGCGCCGCGGACTCCCACACGTCGAGCTCGCGGTCCGCGGTGCCGGTCGCCGCCGACGACGAGCCGGCCCCGGTGTCGGCCGGTTGCTCGTGGGCGCCGGCCAACACGGCGACCCGCCACGGCGGCGGGGGCAGCCAGCCCTCGGCCTCGAGGCTGTCGCCGCTGAGGACGGCCCGCACCCGGTCGGCGGCCACGCGTCGCGCGAGGTCGGCCTGCGAGCGCAGCCGGAGCAGGTGCAGGGCCACGACCGACGCCGTCTGCGCCAGCGATCGGCGCACGGCCTCGGGCGGCTCCTCGTCGACGACCGCCCAGATCGATCCGAGCCACTCGGTGCCGGCGCGTACCGGGACGACGAGGCGCGCGCCGAGGTCGCGGCCCGCCGGCACGAAGAACGGCTCGTCGGACCGCGCCAGGCGCCGGAAGACACCGCGACCGCGAAGCGAGGCGATGACCTCGTCGGGCACGCGGCGGCCGACGATCGTCGAGACGCGCGCCGGGTCGGAGACGGCCTGGGTCGAGGAGTAGGCGAGGACGCGCGACTGGGTGTCCTCGATGGTGATGGGGCCGCCGACCAGGGCGGCGCACGCGTCGGCCAGCGCGAACAGCTCGTCGAGCACGGGTCCCTCGGCCCGCACCGCGGGTCCGCTCGCGGCCCGGTCGAGCACGCCGCGCAGCAACCACACGACATGGGCCCACGACGCGTGGTCGGCCAGCTCGACGAGGGCGACGCCGTGCCGCCTCGCTGCCGCACGCACCTGTTGGTTGCGCGCCGCGGCGCGACGCAGCACCACGGCCCCGACGTCGACGCCCGCAGCACCCTCGAGGAGGGCAGCGGCGTCAGCCGGGCGGTCGACGCCGACGCCGAGCAGCAGGTCCCCGGCCTGGCCGAAGACGCCGGAGCCGGGCTCGGCAAGGGTGACGTCGTCGACAGTCCGCCCACCGGCGTCCACGACGACCGTCAGCAGGCCGCCGCCGATGGTGCCGACGAGCTGGGCGACGGGCAGCCCGACCGAGCTCGTCGAGGACGTGCGGGTGGCGGCGCGGCTCGAGGCGCCACGGGGCGTGGCCATGGCTCCATGGTGCCACGGCCGTTGTGCCCAGCGCACGACGATCCGCCTGAAGTCTGGCGAGCCAGCACCACGGGCGCCTGCTCGACCGGCCCCACCATGGTCGTGGGCGCCACCCCACCGGCGCCCACCCAGCACGGATCACCGCTCACGACCGCTCACGACCGCTCACGACCGCTCACGACCAGGAGTCGACCCCATGGCTGCTGCCACCCCGTCCGTCCCGTCGGCGCACCGCGCCCCCGAGCGCGTCGCCGTCGTCGGTGCCGGCATGGTCGGGCTCGCCACCGCCTGGTTCCTCCAGGAGCGCGGCGTCGAGGTCACCGTCATCGACCGCGAGGGTGTCGCCGCCGGCGCGTCCTGGGGCAACGCCGGCTGGCTGACGCCGGGCATCGCGACGCCGCTGCCCGAGCCGGCCGTGCTCAAGTACGGCCTGCGCGCCGTGTTCAGCCCGAGCTCGCCCGTCTACGTGCCGCCGAGCGCCCGCCCCGACTTCCTGCGCTTCGTCACCGGCTTCACCCGCCACAGCACGATGACGGCCTGGAAGAAGGCCATGGGCGCCTTGGTGCCGGTCAACGACCTGTCGCTGCAGAGCTTCGACCTGCTCAAGGCCGGGGGCGTCGACGCCGACACCTACGAGGCGAAGTCGTTCACCGCGGCGTACCGCACCGCCGAGGAGCGCCAGACCCTGCTCGAGGAGATTGAGCACATCCACGCCTCGGGCGGCGACATCACCTTCGACGTCCTCTCCGGCGACGAGGCCCGCGCCATCGAGCCGGCCCTGTCCGACCAGATCGGTGCCGCGATCGTGCTGCACGGCCAGCGCTTCATCAACCCGGGCGCTTACGTGGCCGCGCTCGCCGACTCGGTGACTGCCCGCGGCGGCAAGATCGTCACCGGCAGTGCCGTCACGTCCATCACCGACAACGCCGCCGGCGTCGTCGTCACCAACGACTTCGGGCAGGCCGAGCAGTACGACTCCGTCGTCGTCGCCACCGGCGCGTGGCTCGGCAAGCTGGCGCGGGAGCTCGGCGTCAAGCGGGTCGTGCAGGCCGGTCGGGGCTACTCCTTCAGCGTCGAGGTCGAGGACCTGCCCAACGGCCCGGTCTACTTCCCGGCCGCACGCGTCGCGTGCACGCCGGTCGGCGACCGCCTCCGCGTCGCCGGCATGATGGAGTTCCGCCAGCCCGAGGCCGCGCTCGACCAGCGCCGCATCGGCGCCATCGTCGAGTCGGCCCGCCCGCTGCTCAAGGGCGCCGACCTCGACCACCGCCAGGACGAGTGGGTCGGCTCGCGCCCCTGCACCATCGACGGCCTGCCGCTCATCGGTGCCACCCGCAGCCCGAAGGTCTTCGTCGCCGGCGGTCACGGCATGTGGGGCATCACGCTCGGTCCGGTCACCGGTCGCCTGCTCGCCGAGCAGATCGTCACAGGCGCCACGCCCGAACCGCTGCGCCCGTTCAACCCGCTGCGCTGACGCGGATTCACCTGGGAGGGTGAGGGGCCCGCTCGACGGTCGACGTCGAGCGGGCCCTCGCGCGTCCCGTCCCGGGACCGATCGCGCCGACCGGGTCAGGCCTGTGAGGCCGGCACGCGGTTGACGGTGCACACGAACCGCTTGACGACGCCGGTGTCGACGAGGTCCCCTGCGGTCAGGGCGGCGACGACCTCGTTCGTCGCGTCGATGACGCCGTTGCCGTCCAGGTCTCCGGAGGCGAGGGCAGCGGCGTAGCCGTGTGGGGCGGTGACCGCGTGCACGGCCCATCGTCCGCCGTTGAAGTCGCGGTAGCCGGGGGCCGAGGTGGCCACGCTGCGCTGGAGGGCGCCGAAGCTGTAGATCGTGTCGTAGCTGCTCTCGGGAGCGCCGGTGCCGGAGAGGTCGGTCGGCGTCGCCACGGTGCGGTAGAGGACGTGGTCGACGTAGAAGGCAGGGCCGGAGACCCCGGCGGACGCCGGGGCTGCGGCGATCGTCGCCATGGCAGCGCCGCCGGCGAGAAGGGCGGATGCCGCTGCTGCGATGTGACGGATTCGCTTGTGCTTCATGGTTTCTCCTCGTGAGCCGGTCGGACGACCGGGTTGACTCCGATTGAAGTCCGCGTGGCACGCGGACTCCATGACGTCGTCGTTACGGCGTCCTTACGAGGTGCTGACGTGCCCGGCCCGGCGCCCTCGGGAGCGGTGGAGAGCGGCGGCGGAGACCTATCCTGAGCCGGTGGAGACCGTGCTCGTGGTGGAGGACGACACGACCGTGTCCGGCGTCGTCGCCGCGTACCTCGACCGGGCAGGTCTGGGCGTCGAGGTGGTGCCCGACGGTCGTGACGCCGTTGCGTCTGTCGTGCGGCGTCGTCCCGACCTCGTGTTGCTCGACGTCATGCTTCCCGGGCTGGGAGGCCTCGAGGTGTGCCGGCGCCTGCGCCGGCTGCACCCGGACCTGCCGGTCGTCATGCTCACGGCGCGCGGCGAGGAGCACGACCGCATCGCCGGCCTCGAGCTCGGCGCGGACGACTACGTCACGAAACCGTTCAGCCCGCGTGAGCTCGTGCTGCGGGTGCAGTCCATCTTGCGCCGTGCCCGAGCGGCGGCGGGGCCTGCGGCCGGCGGGCCCGGAACCGACCCGGACGGCCTCGGCGGGCCGCCCCCAAGGGAGGTGCTCGTCGACGGCGACCTCGCCGTGGACGTGGCCGGGCGTCGCGTTCACCTCGGCGGCGTGGAGGCGGCCCTGACGACGAGGGAGTTCGACCTGCTGACGTGGTTCGTGGCACACCCGGGACGGGTGTTCACCCGCACCGACCTCATGCGGTCGGTCTGGGGCTGGGAGTTCGGCGACGAGTCCACGGTGACCGTCCACGTCCGACGCGTGCGCGAGAAGGTCGAAGCCGACCCGGGCGCGCCCCGCCGCCTCGTCACCGTCTTCGGCGTGGGCTACCGCTGGGACTCCACGTCGCCCGACGCGCCGGCGGCCTCGTGATGGACGGCGCCGGGGTCCAGGCCGTCCTCGTCTCCGCGGGCGTCGCGACGGTCGTCGGGGTCGTGGGGGTTCTCCTCGTCCGGTTCGCCACCCGCCGTCCGACGGTGCGCGCGGCGGTCGTGGCGGCGGTGGGCGCCCCGCTCGTCGTCGTCCTCGCGGTGGGTGCCGGCATCTACACGAGCTCCCGCGCGATGCTGCTCTCGGAGCACGACTCCTGGCTTGTGCTCATCAGCCTGCTCGCGACCGTCCCCGTCGCCGTCGCCGCCGGCTGGGCCATCGCCCGGCACGTGCAGCACCTCGGCCGGGCCGTGTCGCGGGCCGAGGAGGCCCGGCTGCGCGACCAGTCGGTCGAGGAGCGCCGGCGCGAGCTCGTCGCCTGGGTGTCGCATGACCTGCGCAGCCCGCTCGCCGCGATCCAGGCACTGACCGATGCCCTCGAGGACGGCGTCGCCCCCGACCCGGCCCGGGCCTTCGCCCAGCTGCGACGCGAGATCGGGCGGCTCGACGCGATGGTCGGTGACCTGCTCGACCTGTCACGCATCAGCGCCGGCGGCGTCGCCCGCGAACGCACCGTGGTCGACCTGTCCGACCTCGTGTCGGACGTCGTCGCGGCGGCACGCCCGGTGGCGGCACGCGTCGGGGTGTCGGTGGTGGGCGCCACGTCAGGCGCGCCGACGGCGACCCTCGACGCCCGAGACCTGACCCGGGTCGTCGACAACCTGGTCGCCAACGCCGTGCGGCACACCGCCCCCGGCACCACGGTGCGGGTCGACCTGTCGGTCGAGGGCACGGACGCCGTCCTCGCGGTGACGGACGCGTGCGGAGGCATCGCCGACGACGTGCTGCCACGCGTGTTCGAGGCCGGCTTCCGCGGGTCGCCGGCCCGGACCCCCACCGGGACCGCGGGCGCCGGGCTGGGGTTGGCGATCGTCAGCGCCGTCGTCGGCGCCTACGGCGGTAGCGTGGCCGTCGCGAACGTCGACTCCGGCGGCGGCGTCGTCGACGCGGCCGACGCGAGCAGGCCTGATGCCCGCCCCGGACCCGCGCCACCGGTGGGCTGCCGGTTCGAGGTGCGCCTGCCGGTGGACGTCCCGCACCAGACGCCGCGACCGACGAGGACCAGGGCCCGGGGCGTCGACATCTCCTCGCGCGATCTGACCCGCTGACGCCACCGCACGCGTCCCTGTGCGGGGTGACCCTCAGTCGGACCCGTGGCCGTCGTCGCCGCCCGAGCCGGGTTCGCCTGCGCCGTCGTCGGATCCGGCATCCGAGCCTTCGCCGGAGCCGGCGTCGGAGCCCGACCGGTCCCGCGTCGTCGACGGCTGGCTGCTCGACCCCGAGGCGTGCTCGGCCTCCGGCTCTTCGCCGTCCCCGACGCGGCCGCCCGAGTGCTCGGTGTCGGTGGGTCGTCCGGCGTCGGACGACTCCGACGCGTCGTGCCCAGCGGTGCTCCCGCTGGTGCCCCCGCCTGTCCGCGTCCGGCCGGCGTCCCCGGCGTCCGCGCCGTCGACGCGAGAGCCGGCACGCCTGCCGTCGCGCGAGCCCGGTCCCGACGTGCGTGGGCCGCCGGATGCGGCACTGCCGGTCACGCCCGCGGCACGAGCGGAGCCACGGACGGCCGCGACGGAGGCGGTCGTGGGGCCGGCGCCAGCACCCCCGAGAGGCTCCACGACACCGGCGGGCGCCTCGAGCCGGTGACGGGCAACGGCCAGGGCGTCGGCGACGCCCGCCATCCGGGCGCGGACGGCGTCGACGCCGAGCGTGCCGCCGACGGGGTCGCGCACCCCGTCGAGGACGCCGGCGGCCTCCGCGAGCAACGACTCGGCACGGTCCAGGCCCCCCGTCGTCGGTTCCGCGTCGGGCGGCGAGACGAGCCCTTGGGCCTCCGCGACGAGGGCCTGCGCCCGGACCAGCGCCACGGGCGCAGCAGGCAGAACGGACGACGGCAGCGGCGGCGGCGTGTCGTGCGCGGCGGGGACGATCCCGAGCGCGACCGATGCCGCGGCGGCGACGAGGAGGCGCGAGCCGATGACCGCATGACGCTGCCTCCGCGCCGTGGCAGAAGGGCCCGGCGCACCTCCCGCGAGCACCCTTGGGCCCGAGTCGGTTCCGGTCGACGGGCTGGACGTTGCGTCCGCGTTGCCCGCGGCGTCGTCGGCCGCCCTGGCCAGGCGCAGGAGCGCCTCAGCCGCACGGTCCTTCGATGCGGTCTCGGGGTCCCGCCGTGCGGCGAGGCTGTCGAGAAGGAGGTCGTCGGCGTGGACCGAGGCGAACGGCTCGGGAAAGGTCATGACGCGTCCTCCTCGAGCCGTCGGCGCAGGGCGCGCAGGGCGCGGTGCTGCGCCACCCGCACGGCGGTGGACGTCATCCCGAGAAGGCTCGCCACCTCGTCGGCGGACAGGCCGTCGACGACCCGGAGCAGGAGGATCTCGCGCTGGCGCTCGGGTAGTCCACCGAGCGGTGCCAGCGCCCGCGACAGGTCATCGCCCGTGACGGCGCGCTGCTCCGGCGTCGGCTCGGCCGAGGCGGCGTCGGGCACCACGCCGGCGAACTCCCGGGCCCGGGCCAGCGAGCGTCGGGCCATCGAGACCTTGTTCGCAGCGATGCCGAAGACGAAGCTGCTGAACGGGACCCCGCGCTCCTCGTAGCCGGGCAGTGCGTGCGCCAGTGCGAGACAGGTCTCCTGGGTGACGTCCTCGGCGAGCTCGTCACCGAGGCGCGTGACGCAGTAGCGGTGGATGCGCGGCCGGAACTCGGCCAGCACGGACTCCACCGCGTCGGGATCGCCCGACCGGCCTCGTCGCACGGCGTCGCGCAGCAGTGGCTCGTCCATGTCCTGTCCGCGTGGTGGGGTCCGCGTGGGTGGTGGAACCGGACATTACTCGCGCATCAGGCGTAACGCTCGATGTTCGGGCGGCAATGTACGGGCGCACCCGGCCCCGGTCGGGCCTCCACCCACGGAAGGACCGAAACCCATGAAGCAGCGGCTCGTCCAGCGCAAGATCGTCCTCGGCGTCGGCGGCATCGTCATCGCTGCGGCGATGACCGGAGGCGGCATCGCGGCCGCCTCCGACCACACCCCGGCACCCACTCCCGTGGTCGCGACCACCCCGGCCGCCGACGAGACGCCGGAGGCGACCGAGACGTCCGAGGCTCCCGAGCCGGCGAAGACGGAAACGAGCGAGCCGGCGGAGACGGAGACTCCCGAGGCCACGGAGACGCCGGAGGCCCCGAAGACCTCCGAGCCGAAGACCCTTCCCGAGGCTGCGGCCCACGGGCAGGCGACGGCTGCGGCTGCGAGGAAGAAGGGCGTCGAGAAGCGCACGGCGCACCGGTCGGCTCGGGCCGCTGCGGTCTCGCACGCCGGGGGCACCGGCACGTCTGCGGCGGAGCCGCCCCGCAGCCACGACACGTCCGACGACCAGGGCGAGGACGCGAACGACGAGACCTCGACCGGCGACTCCCACGACTCGGGCGACGACGCGACCGAGCACTCGGGCGACCACCAGGGCGACCACCAGGGCGGCCACGACTCCGGCCACGACTCCGGCGACGCGGGTGACCACGGTGGCGACGACGGCGGGTCCGGCGGCTCGGACGACTGACCGCGACGCTCCTCCAGACCCTCCCACGGGGGGTCGCGTGGCCGCCTCCCGGCCGGCTGCGCGACCGCCCGGCCTGCCTCCTCAGCCGCCCGAGAACCGACGCGGCCGCTGCAGGAGGTAGGCCGGGTGCTCGGGGACGCGGCCGGTGGCTGCGAGCCGGAGCCCGAGGGCGAGCGCGCCCTGCAGGGCCCCACCCCGGGCCGGCGTGCGGGTGAGTCCTCGCGCGGCGAGCTCGGCGTCGAGCGCGCCGGCCACCTCGGGTGCCGCGAGCAGCCCGCCCGAGGCGACGAGCGTCGGGTCGGCGAGCCCGGCCGCGGCGGCGACGAGCGACTCGGCGAGCGAGCGACCGGCGTCGACGCACACCCGCCCCGCCACGGCGTCGGACCCGGCGGCCGCCGTCACGAGCGGTGCCACGGACGCGAGCCGTTCTGGGGCATCGGCCCCGGTCATGAGGAGTCGCGGCCACCCGGCAGGGTCGCCGAGCAGCGTGGTGGCCGCGTCGAGCAGCGCGGGCGAGCCCCCGGGCAGCCCGTCGAGCGCGCGCAGGGCCGCGCGCAGGCCCTCGAGCCCCACCCATGCGGCCGAGCCGGCATCGCCGAGCACGTGGCCCCACCCGTCGACGCGGTTCCAGTGCGCAGCGAAGTCGGTGCCGAAGGCGACCGCTCCCGTGCCGGCGGCGACGACGGCACCCGGCCGGACCCCGCCGAGCGCCCCGACGAGGTTGGCGACGGCGTCGCTGACGACGACGGTGTGCCGGGCCCGCAGCCCGGTCGCGACGGCGTCGAGGACGGCCTCGCGGTCGGCGAGGAAGAGCAGGCCACGCATCGACCACACGACGACGGCGTCGGACAGGTCAGCCCCGGTCGCATCCGCATCCGCATCGGACAGCAGCCCACGCGCTGACGCCACGAGCGCCGGTACGTCGATCCCGTTGGCGCCGAGGCGAACTCCATCGGCGGTGCGGATGGTCGGCGACGCGTCGACGGAGGCTGACGCGTCGACACTCGTGAGCCTCAACCCCGACCCACCGACGTCGACAGCCACGACGCGCCTCAGCACGACACTGCCCGGACCCCCGCTCGCACGCGCCACGCAGGCGAGCCGATCACTTCGCCATGCCGGCGGTCAAGCCCGCCACGATCTGCTTCGTGGCCACGAGGAACAGCAGGATGAGCGGGATGGTCGTGATGACGAGCCCGGCGAAGACGGCGGAGTAGTTCGTCGCGTTCTCGCCGAAGAAGCTCGTGAGCCCCACCGGCAGCGTGTACTTGTCCTCACGGCGCAGGAGCACGAGCGGGAAGAGGAAGTCGTTCCAGATCGGTACGAAGCGAAAGACCGCCACGGTGGCGACGGCCGGGCGCACGAGCGGCACCATGATCCGCCAGAAGGTCTGCCACTGGTTGGCGCCGTCGAGGGACGCCGCCTCCTCGAGGTCGGCGGGCAGCTGCCGGAAGAACGTCGTGAGCACGAAGATCGAGAACGGGACGCCAGAGGCGGCGTACATGAGGGACAGGCCGAAGCGCGAGTCGATGAGGCCGAGACCGTCGAAGAGGTAGAAGATCGGCAGGATCGCCAGGTGGATCGGCAGCATGAGGCCGGACAGGAAGAGCGACTCGAACCAGCGGAACACCCGCGAGCGTCCGCGGGCCAGCGCGTAGGCCGCCATCGTCGACACGGCCGTCGAGATGGCGACGGCGCCCACCGTGACGGCGAGGGAGTTGCCGAAGTACGTCGCGAAGTTGCCTGTGGTCCAGGCCTCGACGTAGCTGGCCGTTGTGGGCGGCGAGGGCAGCCCGAGGGGGTCGGTGATGAGGTCGGAGTTGGAGCGGAACGAGTTGCTCACCATGAGCAGGAGCGGCACGAGAGCCAGGGCGGCATAGCCCCAGAGCAGGATGCTCGCCCCGGCCCCGCCGACGGCCCGGCCGGGGCCTGACGGGCGACGCGGACCGGGGCGCCCGGCCGAACGCGGGAGCGCCTCGCGGGCCGCGACCTCGGACGACTCGGGGGTGACGACGGCCGTGGTCATGCGGTGATCCTCCGCTCGTGCCGGCGGAGCACGGCCGTGGCCGCGTACGCCCCGCCGAAGATGATGACGAACAGCACCGTGGCCAGGGCGGAGGAGCTGCCGATCGCGTCGGTGGCGCCCGAGTCGAAGGCGGTGCGGTAGAAGAGCAGCGACACGAAGTCGGTGGCGCCGGCCGGGTTCCCGGTGGAGCCACCGAACGCATACGGCAGCGCGAACGCCTCCATCGCGAAGATGAACGTCAGCACCGACACCGTGCCGATGGCGGGCACGAGCAGCGGCAGCGTGATGCGGAAGAACGTCTGGCGGTGCGAGGCCCCGTCGACGCGGGCGGCCTCGGTCAGCTCCTCGGGGACGCCGCCGAGCGCCGCGCCGTAGAGCAGGACCGGGAAGCCGATCCACTGCCAGACGCTGACGAGGATGACGACCCACAGGGCGGTCTTCGGGTCGCCGAGCCAGGGCAGGGCCCACGACTCGAGCCCGATGTTGGTCAGCAGGGTGTTGACCGGCCCGAACGTCGGCGACAGGAGCAGCGTCCAGAGGTAGCCGATGACGATCGGGCTCACGAGGTAGGGCATCGCGTACAGCGTCTGGAGCATCCGACGCGTGCGCGGCCGCGTGTGCAGCAGGTAGGCGACGCTGAGGCCGATCGTGTTCTGGATGAGCATCGTGCCGACGAAGAAGAGCACGTTGTGCAGCAGCGCCCGAGGCAGGTCGGTGGTGAACGGCGCCCGCGTGAACAGGGTGACGAAGTTGTTCACACCGGCGAAGGTGCCGCGCGCCGTGCCCTCCCAGTCGAAGAAGGCGTACGAGAACGCCGTGAGCATCGGGTAGAGCACGAACACCGCGAAGAGCGCGAGCGCGGGGGTGAGGAACAGCAGTCCGGTGCGACGCCTCATGAGGACCTCCTCGTGGGGGTCGGGACGGGGTGTGGCAGAGGGAGCCGTCGCGAGGGCGGCGGGTGGTGCACGAGGTACCGTCCGGCCGGCGGGTGGGGTGCCGGCCGGACGGTGGTGCGTGGCTGGCTCGGGTGATGCCGCGAGCGGGCGCTCAGGCGCTCGGCTTGAACCAGGTCTTGACGCCCGAGTCGAGCTCGGAGCTGACGGCCGTGGCGTCCTTGGAGCCGAGGAGCAGCTCCTGCAGGCCCTTGCCGAGCAGGTCGGTGCCCGACGGGGAGCCGTAGCGGAAGTCGGTGAGCAGCAGGTACGGCGAGCCGGAACTCGTGTAGTTGTCGCTCATCTGCTTGAGCAGCGGGTCGGACGGGTCGACGCCCGGGACCGCGGAGATCTGCTTGATGTCGTCGGCGACCATCTGCCCGAACTCCTTGGAGGTCATCCACTTGACGAGCTCCGTGGCCTCGTTCGGGTGCTTCGACTTGGCCGAGACCGCGAAGTTGCCATCGGCCCATCCTGCCGTCGTCGCCGCGGACCCGCTCGGCGAGCCGGGGGGCGGCGGCACCTGGAAGACGCCGATCTTGACGTTCGGGTTGGCCTTCTCGAGGACGCCGAGGTCGAAGGACCCACCCGGGATCATCGCGGCCTTCTCGGCCGAGAAGAGGGTCTGGGCGTCGGTGGCGGCGACGCCGGTGACGTTCTTGGGCATGTACTTGGCGAGGTCGCCGACGACCTTGACCGAGGCCACCCAGTCGGGGTCGGTGAAGGACTTCTGGCCGCTCTGGACCTCCTGCTGGAAGGCCTTGCCGCCGAAGCGGGGAGCGGCGAGCACCTCGTGGACGATCGGCAGCGTCCAGTCGTCCTTGGCGCCGACGGCGATCGGGGTGACGCCGGCGGCTGCGAGCTTGTCGTTGGCGGCGATGAACTCGTCCCACGTGGTCGGCGCCTTGAGGCCGTTCTTGTCGAACAGGCCCTGGTTGTAGAACATCTGGACCGTCTGGCGGGCGAGCGGGACGGAGTAGGTCTTGCCGTCCGCCTTGCCCTTGGCGCTCGCGACGACGTTCTCGTCCCAACCGGTGAGGTCGACCTTGCCGTCGAGGGGCAGCAGCGACTTGCTCGCGACCGTGGTCTGGAGCTGGCCGTAGGAGCGGACCTGCGGCACGTCCGGGCCGTCCGACCCCGCGAGGCCGGTGGCGAGGATCTTGTTGTACTCGGTCGCCTTGAACGCCTTGAAGTCGACGGTGACCCCCGGGTGGGCCTTCTCGTAGGCCGCGAAGATCTTCTTGTAGGCGGCCTCGTCCTCGACGCGCCACGACCACACGGTCAGCGTCACCTTGCCGCCGTCACCGCCGGCGCCCGAGCCGCTGGACGAGGGCGAGCACGCCCCGACGAGAAGGGCGCCGGAGACGGCGGCGAGCGCCAGGACGGTGCGGCGGCGGGACCGCGACGGGCCGGTGCGGGGGAGGGCGGGGGTCATGACTGCTCCTGTCGGGATGTCCCTGCGGGGTCGGGCGTGGGGTGGGGCGTGGGGTGGGGCGTGGGGTGGGGCGTGGGGTGGGGAGGTGCGGGGCTGGTGAGGGCCATGAGGGCGCGGGCGACCGAACCCTCGTGGTCCTCGAGGGCGTCGCGTGCCGTGGTGGCGTCGACCTCCGCGAGCATCGACAGCAGCGCCGGCTTGAGCTCACCGCCGGCGGCGTCGAGGGCGTCGCGGGCGGCGTCCTCGCCGGCGCCGGTGGCCTCCTGGAGGATGCGCACGACGCGTCCGCGCAGCTTGGCGTTCGTCGCGACGACGTCGACCATGAGGTTGGACCACGTGCGGCCCAGGCGGATCATCAGCGCGGTCGAGAACGAGTTGAGGACGAGCTTCTGGGCGGTGCCGGCCTTGAGGCGCGTGGACCCGGTGAGCGCCTCCGGCCCGGTGTCTGCGGCGAGCAGGTGGTCGGCGAGGTCGGCGAGCTCGGCCTGCGGGTTGGCCGTGACGAGCGCGGTGGTGGCCCCGATCTCGCGGGCGCGCTCGAGCGCACCGCGCACGAACGGCGTCCGGCCCGAGGCAGTCAGGCCGATGGCGACGTCGCCGGGGCGCAGGACGCCGGCCCCGGCGCGGCCGAGCTCGGCGTCGTCCTCGACGTTCTCGACGGCCCGGAGCAGTGCGGCAGGGCCGCCTGCGTGGTGGGCGACGACGAGACCCTCGGGGGCGTTGAAGGTGGGGCGCAGCTCGGCGGCGTCGAGGACGGCGAGGCGGCCCGAGGTGCCGGCGCCGAAGTAGTGGACGGAGCCACCCGCGCGCAGCGAGTCGACGGCACGGTCGACGAGGAGGGCGAGCTCGGGCAGGATCGCGGCGACGGCGCCGGGCACCGTGGCGTCCTCGGCGTTGAGGGCGCGCAGGATGCCGAGCGACGTGTGCGTGTCGATGGACCTCGTCCCCGGATGGCGCTCCTCGGTGGGGGCGTGCACGGTCACCTCGCTGCTCACGGTGGCGAGGTTAGTTTCCTACGCCACGAGCGTCAATGGTGTAAATGAGTCACATTCAGGTCACGACGGACGGGTCCGCCGGACGCAGCCCTCGGACGCCGGGACGCGTCAGTCGGGGAGGTGGTGGCCCGCGACGGCCTCGCGGGTCTCGGCCACGGCCTTGCGGGCCCTGCGCAGGTTGCGCTGGGCCACGGCGATGTACAGGCAGTCGACGACCGTGAGCGCCGCGATGCGGCTGGCCGTCGCGCCCGAGCGCAGGCTCGTCTCGCGTGCCGCCGTGGCGAGGATGATGTCGGCACCCTCGGCGAGCCGCGACACCGGGAAGTTGGTGATCGCGATCGTCGTGGCCCCGTTCGAGCGGGCGGCCGCCAGCGCCTCGATCGTCTCCGCCGTCGTCCCGGAGTGCGAGATGCCGACGGCGACGTCGCCCTTGCGCAGCAACGTCGCGCTCGTCAGGGCGATGTGCGGGTCGTTCCAGGCGAACGCGACGACACCGATGCGGTGCAGCTTCTGCTGCAGGTCGGTGCCGACGATCGCCGACGCGCCGATGCCGTAGACGTCGACGCGTCCGGCGCGCGCGATGGCCGCGGCCGCTGACGTCAGGGCGTCACGGTCCAGGCCCTGGGCCGTCTCCTCGACGGCGCTCGCGTCGGTGAAGGCCACCTTGGCGATGATGTCGTCGATCGTGTCGCTCGCGCTGATGTCGGTGTCGCCGCGCGACAGGCTGCGCGGGTGCGCCGACTCCTCGGCGAGCGCGAGCCGCAGCTGCGGGTAGCCCGGCAGCCCGAGCCGCCGGCAGAAGCGCAGCACGGTCGTCTCCGACGTGCTCGCGGCGCTCGCGAGCTCGCTGATCGTCAGCCCCGCGGCCCGACGCGCGTCGGCGAGCACGATCTCGGCGACGCGGTCCTCGGCGGGCGACAGCGACGGGCGGATGCCGCGAAGGCGGATGAGCAGGGGAGCGCCGGCGGGCCTTCCGGGCTGTGCCGGGCCGTCCGCGGCTCGGTCCTCGGCGCGGTCGTCAGTCCTCGGCATGGGCCTACGCTACGGTCTCGCGACCCTGGAGCGCCCACCCGTCGGGGGTCAACGCGCCGGGCGTCTTCTCGCCGTCGAGCAGGATGCCGCCCGGTCCGGAGACCTCGATGTCGTCGACGGCGACGCCGCGCCCGAGGTAGCCGCCGTCGGTGACGTGCCGCCACCGCACGAGCTGGGTGCCCGCCGGCAGGTCGGCCCGGGCCTGGGCCCACCGCCGGGTGCCCGAGCCGGACACGACGCCGTCGGCCGTCTCGGTCGTGCCGCGGTCGCGCAGCTCGAAGGCCACCGGTGTCCACGTCGCGCCACCGTCGGTCGACCGCTCGAGGTGGAGCAGGTCGGTCTCCTCGGGGTCGAGGAACAGCTCGAAGCCGAGGCGGGCCCCGGCGGCCGGCACGGGCAGCGGCTGTGTCGTCAGCGTCGAGGTCGTCGCGTTCTGCCCGCCGGTGAACCAGGCGGTGTCGCCGTGCCGGGGCCGGATGCCCATCGACGCGGCGAGCCCGTGCGCCCACTCGCGCCGGGCGCCGTTGACCGAGCCCCAGCTGCGCGACGGGTGGACCCGGTTGGTGAGTAGGATCGCGAACGAGCGACTCGTGAAGTCGATGACGATCGAGGTGCCGGTGTAGCCGGTGTGACCCGCGGTGCGCGGACCCGAGAGGGCGTCCATGTACCAGCGCTGGTTCAGCTCGAAGCCGAGGCCGTGGTCGTCGCCCGGGAAGTCGCCGTTGACGTTCGTGATGAGCGACTCGACGCTCTTGCGCGACAGGATGCGGTGACCCTCGTAGGTGCCGCCGTTGAGCAGCGCCTGCGAGAGGCGGGCCAGGTCGTCGACGGTCGAGAAGACGCCGGCGTGGCCCGCGACGCCGCCGAGCGACCACGCGTTCTCGTCGTGCACCGAACCCCACACCAGTCCCCGCGGCGGCGCCGACTGGTACTCGGTGGCGGCGGTGCGTTCCCTGTCGGTGGGGTTGTAGCCGGTGTCGGTCATGCCCAGAGGTGCGGTGATGCGGTCGTGGACGACCCGGTCGAGCGACTCTCCGCGCAGCTTCTCGACCATGACGCCGAGCGTGATGAGGTTGAGGTCGCTGTAGAGGTAGGTGGTGCCCGGAGGGTTGGTCAGCGGCTGGTCCATGACGGCCTTGATCCGCGACGCCTTGTCGGGGTACCTGCTCCAGAGCGGCAGCCACGACGTGAAGCCCGACGTGTGTGTCAGCAGCTGGCGCACGGTCACCGACTGCTTGCCGTTCGCCGCGAACTCGGGAAGGTAGGTGGCGACAGGCGCCTCGAGGGCGACCTTGCCCTCCTCGACGAGCTGGACGACCGCGAGCGAGGTGAACAGCTTCGACACCGACGCGAGGTCGAAGATCGTGTCGGTGCGCATCGGCACCCACTGCTCGCGGGGCAGCTCGGTCGTCGCGTTCGCGTACCGGAGGGCCCAGCCCGACGCGTCGCGCTCGACGATCTTCCCCTCGTGGCCCATGATCCCGACGGCGCCGGCGAAGAGCGGGTGCCCCGACGCGTCGGGCTGCTCGTGGGCGCGGATCTGGGCGACGGACTCGTCGATGGGCGCCGGGTCGAGCCCCAGGCTCTGCGGGGTGGCGTCGGCCAGGACGGTGTTCGGTGGGGCGAACCCGCGGTCGGGCTTGCTGAAGTCGTCGGCCGTGGCCGGGCTCGCGGTCACGAGCGTGCTCGCGAGGGCGACGGCGCCGAGGGCGGCGACGAGGGTGCGCAGGCGCATGTCACTCCTTGATTGTCCGGGGTCGTGTCGGTCGGACGCGGGTCAGGCCGTTGGGCCGCCGTAGATGAGGTACTGGCGGCGTCGGGCGTCGAAGGCCGCAAGCTCCTCGCGCCACGCACCGATGACCTCGTCGGCCGGCGCGCCGGCGTCGACCTGCGTGCGCAGCCGCGGCGAGCCGGTCAGCTTGTCGACCCAGTACGGCCGCTGGGGGTCGTAGGAGTCGTAGCGCCACGCGAAGTCGGGGTAGAGGGCCTTGAGCGCGACGAGCAGCTCGACCGTCGTGCGGATCGGGTCGAAGGTCGACGCGTCGGTGACGTGCAGCTGGATGCCGCCGCAGACCCCGCCGGTGTGCTTGCTGAACGTCGGGGTGAAGTACGCCTCCCGGACCCCGACGCCGGGCAGCCCGCGAGCAGCGATGCGCTCGGCCCAGCGGTGGTCGACGAACGGTGCGCCGAGCAGCTCGAACGGGCGCGTGGTGCCGCGCCCCTCCGAGAGGTTGGTGCCCTCGAAGAGGCACGTGCCCGGGTAGACGAGCGCGGTGTCGGGCGTCGGCATGTTGGGGCTCGGCATGACCCAGGGCAGGCCCGTGGCGGCGAACGGCACGTCGCGCCGCCATCCCTTGAGCTCGACGACGGTGAGGTCGCGCAGGCGGCCACCGGCGTCGGCCGGCAGGAACTCGGCGTCGAAAAAGCGGGCCAGCTCGCCGACCGTCATGCCGTGCGCCTGGACGATCTCCTTGGCCCCGACGCCCGAGGTGTACGCCGTCGTCATCATCGGGCCGCGGGCCGTGCCGCCGACCGGGTTGGGCCGGTCGAGCACGACGAAGCGGGCGTCGACCGCGACGGCCGCGCGCATCGCCGTGTACATCGTCCAGATGTAGGTGTAGAACCGCGCGCCGACGTCCTGGATGTCGAAGACGACGGTCTCGACGCCGGCGGTGCGGAACATCGAGGTGAGCTTCGTGACCGTGGCGCCGTACGCGTCGTACACGGTGATGCCGGTGCGGGGGTCGGTGTGGGTGCCCTCGGAGCTGCCGGCCTGCGCGGTGCCGCGGAAGCCGTGCTCCGGCCCGAAGACCCCGACAACGTCGACGGCGCCGGACTCGTGCATCTCGTCGACGATGGTGCGCAGGTTGGTCAGGATGCCGGTGGGGTTGGTGATGACGCCGACCTTCTGGCCGTTCAGCACCGACCAGCCGGACGCGGCGGCCCGGTCGGCGCCCGGCGTGACGGGGTTGGCGGGGTACTTGGTCGAGGAGGGCTGGGCCGCAAGCGAACCCGCTGCGGTGGCCGGGACGGCGATGGCGCCGAGCGCTCCGGCGGTGAGCAGCTGGCGACGGTTGAGACGGGTCATCGTGAGTTCTCCGATCCTTGGGGCAGGCGCACCGTGGCGACGACGGCGCGGTGGTCGCTCGCGGGGACGAGCGTGGGGTCGTGCTGGGTCGACGCGTCGATCACCTCGACGCCGCCGGAGACCGACACGACGTCGATGCGCTTGGTCGGGCCGATCGCCGGGTAGCTGAGGCCGGGCTCGCCGTCGCGGACCGGGGCCACGGCCCAGGCGTCGCGCAGCCGGGTCCAGAGCGGCGCGAGCTCGGGGGCCGACGCCTCGGCGTTGAGGTCGCCGAGGAGCACCTGTGTGGCGCCTTCGGGGTCCTCGTCGAGGATGCGCAGGGTGTCGGCCACCTGAAGGCGGCGCACCGACGGGTCGCCGCGGTAGTCGAGGTGGGTGACGTACACGTGGGTGCGCGCGCCGGCGGCCTGCACGACGGCCTCGAGGAAGCCCGGCGCCGGGGCCGGCACGGGGTTCGGGTCCTGCGTGGAGAGCCGCGTCAGGTCATGGTTCTGCACGGACACGAGCGGGAACCGCGAGAGCAGCGCGACACCGAACTCGCGGCGCGGCTGCCCGGGCGCGGCCGGGTCGAGGCTGTAGATCGGGGCGAAGGCGGTGCGCATCCCGAGGCGCCGGCCGAGCTCGGCGACGGTGTCCTCCCAGTGCGAGCGGTCGCCCCAGTGGACGTCGGCCTCCTCGAGCCCGACGACGTCGGCGTCGAGCGCGCGGATCGCCGCGGCGGTGCGGTCGAGGTCGTAGACGTTGTCGGTGCCGGCGCCCGCGTGGATGTTGTACGTGGCGACGCGCGCCGTGACCGGGGGTGCGGAGGAGGTCCCGCCACCCGTGTCGGTCGCGGTCGTCGTGGCGGCGCTCGAGGGCCCAGCCGCGAGGGCGGTGGCGGCGAGGGCCGCCACCGCCAGCGCGGTGCCGAGGGTCCGGTGGGTCCGGCGAGCCCGGAGGGTCGTGACGGTCGGCAGGGTGCGCACGTCAGTAGGTGAGGCCGTGGCCGAACGGGTAGAGCGGCGTCGACGGGTCGCCCTTGACCGGGATGTCGACGGGCAGCTTCGCCGTCGGCGAGACCTCGCCGGTGATGACCCGCGCCGCGGCCTCGATGGCGACCGGGCTGTAGGAGTAGGTCGCGAGGTAGGTCTGGGCCTCGGTGACGTAGGCGATGTCGTACGGGTCGCGCACCGCCACGACGACGACCGGGACGCCCGAGGCGACGAGCTGCCGGACGAGCTTCTGCTGCCCGCCGCGGGTGTCGGTGGTCGCGGTGTCCCAGGCCTTCATCGTCGTGACGACGACGAGGTCCTTTCCGCGGGCGGCGGCGACCGCCGAGGCCACCTTGGCGTCGGTCGGGGAGGTGCCGGTCTCGAGCGTCTGCACCGCGGCCCCCTTGTCGGACAGGCCCGCTGCGAGGGTGGCGGTCGTGGAGACGCCGTAGCCGGTGACGAGCACCTTCTTGCCCGAGGCAGCCACCGGCAGGACGCCGGCGTCGTTCCTCACCAGCGTCGTCGTGCGGTCGGTGACCTCGTCGGCGGCGGCGAGGTGGGCCGGCGTGCCGACGACCCCGGCCACGCCCGCCGGGTCGGCGTAGGGCTGGGTGACGACGCCGCGCCGGTACTTCAGCCGCAGGACGCGTCGCACCTTGGCATCGAGGTCGGACGGGTGGATGCGGTGGCTGCGCACGGCCGCGATGACCGCCGCGTACGCGTCGTCCATGGCCGGGCTCATGAGCAGCTGGTCGGCACCGGCGAGCAGGGCCCGCACCGGAACCTCGGCGTCGCCGTACTTGTCGCGCACGCCCTGCATGCCGAGGGAGTCGGTGACGATGACGCCGTCGTAGCCGAGCTCGTCGCGCAGCACGCCCGTGAGGATGGGGTGGCTCAGCGTCGCCGGGTCGCCGGAGTCGTCGAGCGCCGGGAAGGCGAGGTGGGCCGTCATGATCATGTCGATGCCCTCGCGGATCGCGGCCTTGAACGGCGGGGCGTCGATGCTCTCCCACTGGGCGCGAGTGTGCGTGATGATCGGGAAGGCGACGTGGCTGTCGGTCGCGGTGTCGCCGTGGCCCGGGAAGTGCTTGGCCGAGGACGAGATCCCGGCGTCGCGCTGGTAGCCGGCGACCTGCGCGGCGACGAGCTCGGCGGCGAGGTCGGGGTGCGAGGAGAACGAGCGGGTGCCGATGACCGGGTTGAGGGCGTTGACGTTGACGTCGCAGACCGGCGCGAAGTTGGTGTTGACGCCCATGGCCAGCAGCTCCTGGCCGGTGATGGCCGCGGCGGTGCGGGCATCGGGGGCGCTGCGGCCGGCGCCGAGGGCCATCGAGCCGGGGAACTGCGTGGCCGGGGGCCCGATGCGGGTGACGACGCCCTGCTCCTGGTCGATGGCGACCTGCAGCGGAACCTTGGCCTTGACCGGCGCGGTGAGGGCGGCCTTCTGCAGCCCGTTGGAGAGCCCGACGATCTGGTCGGGGTTCTGCACGCTGTCGGTCCAGGCGAAGTAGATGACGCCGCCGAGGTGGTACTTGCGCACGACCTCGGCCGGGCTCGCGACGCCGTAGAGCGGCACGTTGCGCTGGTCGGGGGTCGTGGCGTCCTTGCCGTAGACGTTCTGGATGAACAGCTGGCCGACCTTCTCCTCGAGGGTCATCCGGCTCAGCGTCGAAGTGATCCAGCCCTCCTCGCCGGCGGTGGCCGCGCGGGCCGCGCCCGGGGCGGTGGCGGCTCGGGCCTGGCCGGCGACCGTGCCGGCCGCGGCCACGGCGAGGCCACCGGCGAGGACGGTGCGGCGGGACAGCTCTGACATGGACATGGCGCCTCCGAAGGAATGTGAACAATTCACGCGTTCTGCTGTCAGAGCGGAACTTACCTACGGACTGTGAGGTCGGCAACAGATAGGGCGACGCCGTCCGGATGCTGTCCGGTCGGCGCCGCCCAGGTCCGGGTCGGTGGCGGTTGCGGACCGCCGGAGACGGAGGCCTAGTGCAGGTAGCCCCGTACATCCACGACGACGTTCAGGGGGCCGCCCGAGTGGTTGGTCACGACGACGGTGCCGTTCGCCGCGAGCCGGGTCACGGTGAAGCCGGGCGCGCTACGCCCGGCTGCGAACCAGACCGAGGCGGTCCGGGCGCCGGCTGCGGCATCGACGGTGACGTAGCCCGCCTTCTGCGGGAGGCTGACCGTGACCCCGAGAAGAGCGGCGCTCGCGCCCGCGGGGACCGGCGACCCGTTGAGGCCGGCCACCCGCACGGTGAGGCTCGCGCCGGCGGCCAGCGGGCTCCGCGCCGAGTTCGTGGCCGTGCCGTAGCGCGTGTCGACGAGGCGGACCGGTGCTCCGGTGACCCACTGGTTCGTCGTTCCGGTCGCCGCGAGGTAGCCCTGCACGTCGACGATGACGTGGACCGTGCTGCCCGAGTGGTTGACGATCGTCGCGGTGCCGCTCGAGGACAGCCGGGAGACCGTGAGGTTCGCGACCGTCTGGCCCGAGCCGAAGCTCGTCGTCGGGAACGCGCTGGAGCCGGCGTCGACGCTGACGAAGCCCGCCGCCCGGGAACCGGTGACGGTGACGTTCAGCGCGGCGGCCGTGGCCCCCGCCGGCACCGGCGAGCCCGACACCCCGGCCACGCGGACCGTGATGGCGCGGTTCGCCGCGATGGCGGTGCGCACCGCGTTGCTCGTGGTGCCGTACCGCGTGTCGACGAGGCGTGCCGGAGCCGGAGCGGCCCACTGCCGCAGCGTCCCGGCCGAGGACACGTACGCCTGGACGTCGGCGACCAGGTGCACCGTGCCGCGGGAGTGGTTGACGACACGCATCGTGCCGTCCGCGCCGAGACGGCTCACCACGAGCGTCGAACGGGTCTGTCCCGCGACGAAGTCGGAGGTCCAGGTGCCCCCCGCGGCCGAGTCGGCGCTGAGCCACCCGGCGGCCTTCGGACCCACCACCGTGAGGTTGACCGTCGCCGAGGTCGCGCCGACCGGGACAGGCGATCCGCTCACCCCCGCGACGCGCACCGTCACCGTGGCGTTGGCGGCGATGGCGGTGCGCATCGTGTTGGTCTTCGTGCCGTACCGCGTGTCGAGCAGGCGCGTCGGGGCGACGGTGACGAGGTGGCCGTGCGGCAGTGGCGTCACCGCCAGCGAGCGCGACGAAGCCGGACCGGTGCCGACCGCGTTCGTCGCGGTCACGGTGAACGTGTACGCCGTGCCGTTGGCCAGGCCCGTCACGACTGCGGAGCGTGCGGATCCGTTCGTGGTGACCTGCGCGCCGCCCGGGGCTGCCGTGATCGTGTAGGCGGTGACCGAGTTGCCGTTGTCCGTGGCCGCGGCCCATCGGACCGTCGCGTTGACGTCACCGGGCACGGCGGAGACCGAGCCCGGCGCCGCGGGCACCGTGGCGACGAGCCGGAAGGTCATGGCGTCGACGGCGACGCTCGCGGTGGTGGGACTGGGGGTCGGGCTGGTGTCGTTGTCGCCGAGGTGCACGCTCACGGAACGGCCGGCCACGGCGGAGTACGTGCCCAGCGCCAGCGTGCCGCCGGCGGCCGGCTGCGCCAGCGTCTGCGTGCGGGTGCCGTTGGCGTCGGTGACGGTGTAGGTGGAGCGCGCCGGCGACGTCCCCGAGGGGGCGGCGGGGACCGAGGCGCTGACCGCGTAGAAGCCCTGGCGCAGCACGGGCGACCACGTGGCCCCGTTCGACTCCTTCGGCCCGTTGGCATACGTGTAGTAGGCGCGCCCCTCGACGCCCTTCGGGGCCATCGGGTGCCAGTAGTCCATCCGCCCGGTGAAGACGAAGGCCGCGCTGCCGGGCCCGTACGTTCCCGTGCCGTAGTCGACCGGGACGGGGGTGCCGACGACGTGGCCGCCGACCCAGTTGGCATCGATGGAGAGGTTGACCCCGCCCCAGGTCTCGGAGAGGTTCTGGTACTGGTGGATCCGCTGGCCTGAGGCCCACAGCGAGTCCTTGAAATCCGGGTACTTCGTGGAGTCGGACAGGGTCTGCAGGCCGTTCCAGTTCGCGAACCACACGTCGTCGGGAGGCGTGAACCCGCTGGTGCCGGTGGCCTTCGACAGGTCGACCATGAGCGAGGACGTGCTGCCGTACGCGCCGGAGCGGTAGCCGAGGCGCTTGAGCTCGGTGGTCCACGCCGAGAGGAAGGTCAGGACGGTCTGGCGACAGGACGCGGCCGTCGACGCGTTGCTGGAGCCGTAGGCCTCCATGTCGTAGTAGATCGGCGTGCCCGACCCGAGGCCGAACACCTGAGCCCGGGCGACGGCGTCGTCGGCGCTCGACTTCCCCTGTGCCGCCGCCGTGGTCGGGTCGATCTTCGCCAGGCCGGGCTGGTTGACGCACGGGGCCTGGTCGCCGACATAGATCGGCATGAGACCCCAGCCCATGCCGGTCACCTGGCTGACGTACGACGCGGAGAGGTTGCCGTCGGGGCAGGCTCGCATCGAGCCGCCGATGTAGATGCCCATGCTTCGGTAGGGCGAGGTGTCATACCACTGCTGCATCGTCGTCAGGGCCGGCGCCTCGCACGTGTCGAAACCCATGCCGCGGAAGCCGTTCGTGGTGCCGGTGCCCGCCGCCGTCGTGCTCGCAGAGGTGCTCATCGCGCTCGTGGCGGAAAGGGCCGGACGCGTGTGCGCGCGGCTGACGCCCGGCGGACGGTCCGTCGTCGTGCTCGTTGTGCTCGTCGCGCTTGCCGACGTGCCGGCGGTACCCGCGGTGGACAGGACGTCGTCGACCGTGGCCTCGTCGCCCGACCAGGCGGCCTCGGCGGTGACGCCGGGCGTCGCGAACCGCACGAGCTTCGTCCGGTCCTCCGGGTTGCGCGCCGTGTGCGCCGACAGGGCGCCCACACGGGTCGACCGGGAGGACGTGGACCGGGTGTCCTGTGCGGCCGCGGGTCGCAGCCAGATGGTGTCGGACCGCCCGACGAGGTGGGCCGGGCAGTCCTGCTGCGCGGCCGGCTCACCGACGTAGACGGCGCGGACGTCGAGCCGGACGCACCGGGTGGGGTCGGCGTCGAGGTCGATGACCTGCCAGTCGGCGGGCACCCGCAGGTGCACCCCGCGGTAGGACACCGCGCGCGTGGCCGATGTGGCGACCGGACCGCGGGGGACCGACGCCGGGACGCCGGCCGTCGCCGCCGAACCTCCTGCCCCTGCCGGGCCTGCCCCTGTCGGTGCGACCGCCGCGGTCGCCGCGTCGGCGGCTCCTGCGGCACTGGTCGGAGCGAGGCCGAGCGTCAAGGCCAGACCTGTCGCGAGCAGCACGGACGTCGTCGGCCGCAGGCGGCCCACCCCTGGAGAACGCATGCCGGACCCTTCGCCGCCACGGGTCGTCGTGGTCCTGCCGCGCGCGCCGTGGATCTGTCATGGATGCAGGAGGCCCCGACCGCCTGCGCGCCCGAGGCTACCCGGGCAAGCTGCGCGAAAGGTGACAAAAGCGGCCCGCGTTGCACAGACCTGCAGCATCACCACCCAGCGAGCGAGCGCACCGTCTGCACGGTGTCGACCTCGTCGGGAGGCTTGTCGTCGCGGTAGCGCAGCACCCGCGCGAAGCGCAGGGCCATCCCGCCCGGGTAGCGGCTCGAGCGCTGGACGCCGTCGAAGGCGATCTCGACCACCTGCTCGGGCCGCAGGTGCACGACCCACTCGCCCGCGTCGGGGTCGTCGACCGCGAGCTCACGGAAGCGTTCGGTCTGCCAGGCGAGCATCTCGTCGGTCATGCCCTTGAACGTCTTGCCGAGCATGACGAGCTCGCCCGAGTCGGCGTCACGGGCGCCGAGGTGGATGTTGGAGAGCCAGCCGCGGCGCCGGCCGCTGCCCCACTCGACGGCGAGGACGACGAGGTCGAGGGTGTGCCGCGGCTTGACCTTGACCCAACCGGGCCCGCGCCGGCCGGCGGCGTACGGCAGGGCGGGGTCCTTGACGACGACGCCCTCGTGCCCGGCCGCGACGAGGTCGGCGAAGAAGCCCGACGCCGCGTCGGTGTCGTCGGTCGCGAGGCGCGGGACGAGCCAGGCCGGCGGCACGGTGGCCGCGAGCGACGACCAGCGCTCGCGGGCCGGCGCATCGAGCAGGTCGCGGCCGTCGAGGTGGAGCAGGTCGAAGAAGAACGGCGTCAGCGGCACCTCGGCACGGAGGCGCTCGACGTCGGCGGTGCTCGCGGTGCGCGCCCCGGTGACCTGGAACGGCTGGGGTCGTCCGCCGTCGCCGAGCGCGATGACCTCGCCGTCGAGCACCGCGGTCTCGACGTCGAGCCCGGCCAGGGCCTCGGTGATCTCGGGCATCCGGTCGGTGACCTCCTCGAGGGTGCGGGTGAAGAGGCGGACGGTGCCCGGCTCGGAGCGTCGGTCGACGTGGGCCTGCAGCCGGATGCCGTCGAGCTTCGTCTCGACGACGACCTCGCCGCCGAGGGTGGACAGGGCTGCGGCGACGTCGGGGGCCGAGCCGGCGAGCATCGGCCGCATGGGGCGCCCGACCTCCAGCGTGATCGCCTCCAGGGCTGCGACGCCGCCGTCGAGGGCGGCCCGCGCAACCGGGCCGGTGAACCCGGCGAGCATGACCGCTCGGCGCACCGCGGCGTCGGGCACGTCGGCCGCCTTCGCGACCGCCTGCAGCATGACACCGTCGCCCGCGCCCTGACGCGTCTCACCGGTGATGAGGCCGCGTAGCCAGCGCTGCTCGTCGGCGGTGGCGCGGGCGAAGAGCTCCTTGACGGCGGCCGAACGGCTTGCGGCAGAACCGGATCCGGCGAGTCCGGCCATGACCGTGGCGGCGGCGTCGACATCGGCGACCGTGAGCGTCGGCTCGTCGGCCGGCTCGGGCAGCGACCGGAGGCCGCGCCAGCTGACGCCGATGCGCCGCTGGGGCAGCACTCCGGACAGGTGTGCGGCCACCACCTCGACGGTGTCGGGGCCGTCGAGCGCGGCACGGGACAGGCACGCGGCCAGAGCCTCGACCTTGGCGGTGCGCGACGACGTGGCCGCGACCGCGCGCGAGGTGTCGACGACATCGGTCAGGAGCATGCCCCGATCCTGCCCCGAGCCGCCGACACCGGCCAGCGGCGCGCGGGCATGCCGGCGTCGGGCAGGTGACGCGTCAGGCGGTGACGCGGCGCAGGAACGCGACCGCGCGTTCGAGGGCGAGGCGACCGGCGTCGCCGTCGAGGTCGAACTGGTACTCGTGCGCGAGGCGTGGCTCGTGGTCCTCGGGGAAGAAGAGGGCGTCGACGTCCAGCCCGAGCCCCTCGAGCGTCGCGACGAGGCCGAGGGAGTGGGGCAGGAGCGGGTCGGCGTTGCCCGCCGACACGAAGACGGGCGGGAAGCCCGCCCCGACGTGCTGCGGCACCGACCCGAGCATGAACGAGGAGTCGGTGCGGGCGTCGCGGCGCCCCGAGTACGCCCACAGGGCGGTCCGCGCCAGCCAGGAGCCGAGCGGCGTCGAGCCCCGGGCGAGGTCGAAGTCGAAGGCGCCGCAGAAGAGCAGCAGGCCACGCAGCTGCTCCGCGGGCAGGGAGGTCCGGATGCCGACCGCGTCGGCGTACTCGGCATCGGTCGTGAGGCAGGCGACCTGGGCCACCACCTGCGAGCCGGCCGAGTCGCCGGCGAGCACGATCCTGGACGGGTCGACGCCGAGACGGTCGGACTCGCGCAGCACGTGGTCCAGGGCGGCGGCCGTCTGCAGCACCGGCGTCGGATAGCGCGCCTCCGGGGCGATCGAGTAGTCGACGCCGACGACCGTGAAGCCGTGCGCGGCAAGGACCCTCAGGTAGCTCGCGATGAGGTCCTTGCTGCCGGAGACGAACGCACCGCCGTGCACCCACACGACGGTCGGGAGGGGGCCGGTCGCGTCGGCCGGGCGGTGGACGTCGAGCCGGGCGTCGGGGTCGGCGTGCCGGTAGGGCTCGTCCCGCACCTCGGTGACGCCGGTCGGCGTGTGCGCCGCGAGAGCGGCGTCGGCCTTGCGGGCGCCCGCGTCGAAGAGTGCGCGGATGACGAGCACCGACGGCCACGGCGAGAGCCGGGCCGCGACCGCCACCGACCCGGCGACCGCGGCGGCCGTGCCGGCGACGAGCCCGACCGTGCCTCCCCTGCGTCCCGCGCGTCCGGCCATGGCCCCGAACGTACCCCGGGACGCCCGGCCCCGACGGACACTTGACGCGGACCCCGTCCACTGGCCAAGGTAAGCAAGCGCTTAGTTCATCGCGAGGAGCCGTCATGCCCGACACCGCAGTCGTCACCGGGGCCGCCCGGGGGATCGGTCGTGCCGTCGCGCAGCGGCTCGTCGACGAGGGCTGGCACGTCGTCGTCTCCGACCGCGACGCCGACGCCCTCGAGGACGTGGCCCGCGAGGTCGGCGGGTGCCCCCTCGTCGCCGACGTGTCGACCGACGCCGGCAACACGGCGCTCCTCGACGCCGCGTTCGGGCACCTCGGACGCGTCGACGTGTTCGTCGCCAACGCCGGCATCGGGACCGGCCTCGGGCTCGAGGCCCCCGACGAGGTGTGGGCGCGCGCGCTCGATGTCAACGTGCTCGCCCACGTACGCGCGGCGCGCGCGCTCGTGCCGCGGTGGCTCGCCGCCGGCGTGCCCGGCCGCTTCGTCGTCACAGCCTCGGCGGCCGGACTGCTGACGATGCTCGGCGACGCGCCCTACTCGGTGACCAAGCACGCCGCCGTCGCCTTCGCCGAGTGGCTCGACGCCACCTACCGGCACCGCGGCATCACCGTGCACGCCATCTGCCCCCAGGGCGTCGACACGCGGATGCTCGCCGACGCGGGGCCGCTGCGCGAGCTGCTGACCCGGGAGCGCGTCGTCACCCCGGCGCAGGTGGCCGATGCGCTCTGGGACGCCATGGCCACGGGCACCTTCCTCGTCCTCCCGCATCCGGAGGTCGCCGAGTACCACGTCCAGCGCGCGAGCCACCCCGACGCGTGGCTCACCGGGATGAACCGGCTCCAGCAGAAGCTCGAACGCCCCTCCGGGGCAGACCCCGAGACCACCAGCAACACCACCCCGACGCAGGAGAACGCATGACCGAGCAGCCCACCACCACGCGCACCGCCATCGTCACGGGCGCCGCCCGCGGCATCGGCGCCGCCGTCGCCAAGCGCCTCGCCGCCGACGGGTTCGCCGTCGCGGTCCTCGACCTGGACGAGGCCGCCTGTGCCACAGTGGTGTCCGAGATCGAGGCGGCTGGCGGGCGGGGTCTCGCGGTCGGCGTCGACGTGTCCGACGAGGCGGCGGTCGCCGCGGCCGTCGAGCGCGTCGCCACCGACCTGGGCGCGCCGACCGTGCTCGTCAACAACGCCGGCATCATCCGCGACAACATGCTCTTCAAGATGACCAGCGACGACTGGGACGCCGTCATGAACGTCCACCTGCGCGGCTCCTTCCTCATGACGCGCGCGGCACAGAAGCACATGATCGACGCCAAGTGGGGACGCGTCGTCAACCTCAGCTCGACGTCCGCCCTCGGCAACCGTGGCCAGGCCAACTACTCGGCCGCCAAGGCCGGGCTCCAGGGGTTCACGAAGACCCTCGCCATCGAGCTCGGCAAGTTCGGCGTCACCGCCAACGCCATCGCCCCGGGCTTCATCGCCACCGACATGACGCGCCAGACCGCCGAGCGCATGGGCATCACGTTCGAGCAGTTCCTCGAGGGCGCGGCCAAGGAGATCCCGGTTGCCCGGGTCGGGCAGCCCGAGGACATCGCTGCGACGGCGTCGTTCCTCGTCAGCGAGGGCGCCGGGTTCGTCTCCGGCCAGGTCATCTACGTGGCCGGCGGCCCGAAGGACTGACTCGTGACCGACGCCGCCCGCGCTCCCGGCGACGACGCCGGCGCGGAGCTCACCGACCCGCCGGGCCTGCCGCTCGGCGCGCTGCAGTCGTTCCTCGACCGTGACGCGCCCGGGCTCCTCTCCGGCCCGCTCAGCGGACGCGTCGTCGCGGGCGGCAAGTCCAACCTCACCTACGTCGTCGGTGACGGCACCCGCACCGTCGTGGTGCGCCGCCCGCCGCTCGGGCACGTGCTCGCGACGGCCCACGACATGGTGCGCGAGCACCGGGTCATCAGCGCGCTGCGCGACACCCCGGTGCCCGTGCCGGACACGTACGCGGTGTGCGCCACCGACGACGTCGTGGGGGCGCCGTTCTACGTCATGGAGCACGTCGGCGGCACGCCGTACCGGATGGCATCCCAGCTGGAACCCCTTGGCGCACAACGCACCCGGGCTGTCGCCGAGCGGATGGTCGACACCCTCGTCGACCTGCACGGCGTCGACCCCGGCGCCGTCGGGCTCGGCGACTTCGGCCGCCCCGAGGGCTTCCTCGAGCGGCAGGTGCGGCGGTGGAAGCAGCAGCTCGACGCATCCCGCAGCCGCGACCTGCCGGGTATCGACGACCTCCACGCCCGGCTGTCCGCGTCGGTCCCGTCCTCGGGGCCCCCCTCCGTCGTCCACGGCGACTTCCGGCTCGACAACCTCCTCGTCGACGACCGCGACGTGGTCACGGCGGTGCTCGACTGGGAGATGGCCACGCTCGGTGACCCGCTCACCGACGTCGCCCTGCTCGAGGCGTACCAGAGCCTGCCCGAGATCGTCGGCGGCAACGCCGTCAGCGACGTCTCGCGTGCGCCCGGGTTCCCCTCCGGCGCAGAGCTGTTGGAACGGTACGGCGACCGGAGCGGCCGTGACCTGTCGAGCCTGTCGTTCCACCTCGGGCTCGCCTACTTCAAGCTCGCCGTCATCCTCGAGGGCATTCACTACCGCTTCACGAAAGGCCAGACCGTGGGCGAGGGTTTCTCGCGCATCGGCGAGGCCACCGCACCGCTCGTGGCCGCCGGGCTGCTGGCCCTCGACGACGCCTGACCACCACTGAACCGGCTTGAGCCGCAGGAGGACCCATGGACTTCGCCCACGACGGCCGCACCGAGCAGCTGCTCGGCGACCTCCGCACGTTCCTCGACGACCGCGTCGTGCTCGCGCTGCCGGAGTTCGACGCGCAGCTGGCGGGCAGTGACGACCGCTGGGCGTGGAGCCGTGTGCCGGTGCTCGGCCAGCTGCGTGAGGAGGCGCGCGAACGAGGCCTGTGGAACCTCTTCCTGCCCGGAGAGCACGGCGCCGGCCTGACCAACCTCCAGTACGCGCCCCTCGCCGAGCTCACGGGCCGCTGCATCCGCCTCGCCCCCGCGGTGCTCAACTGCGCGGCACCCGACACCGGGAACATGGAGGTGCTCGCCCAGTTCGGCACCGACGCCCAGAAGGAGCAGTGGCTCGAGCCCCTGCTGCGCGGCGAGATCCGTTCGGCGTTCGCCATGACCGAGCCCGACGTCGCGAGCAGCGACGCGACGAACATCGAGCTGTCGATCCGACGGGACGGCGACGAGTACGTCATCAACGGCCGCAAGTGGTGGATCACCGGGGCGATGAACCCCGACTGCGAGATCTTCATCGTCATGGGCAAGACCGACCCCGGCGCCGAGCGGCACCGGCAGCAGTCGATGGTGCTCGTGCCGCGAGGCGCCCGCGGCCTCGAGGTGGTCCGAGGCATGGAGGTGTTCGGCTACGACGACCACGACCACGGCGGACACGCCGAGCTGCGGTTCACCGATGTGCGCGTCCCGGCCACGAACCTCATCGCGGGGGAGGGCGACGGCTTCGCCATCGCGCAGGCCCGCCTCGGCCCCGGCCGGATCCACCACTGCATGCGGTCGATCGGGCTCGCCGAGGTTGCCGTCGAGGCGATGTGCCGACGCGTCTCGGAGCGCGTCGCCTTCGGCCGACCCCTTGCCGAGCAGGGGGTCGTCCGCGACTGGATCGCCGAGTCGCGGGTGCGCATCGAGCAGCTGCGCCTGCTCGTGCTCAAGACCGCCTGGCTCATGGACACCGTCGGCAACAAGGGCGCGCACACCGAGATCCAGGCCATCAAGATCGCCACCCCGACGACCGTCGAGTGGATCCTCGACAAGGCGATCCAAGCCCACGGCGCGTCCGGCCTGAGCCAGGACACCGAGCTCGCCGCTGCCTTCGCCGGCATCCGCACGCTCCGCTTCGCCGACGGCCCCGACGAGGTGCACAAGAACGCCCTCGCCAAGGCCGAGCTGCGCCGCCACACCCGCTGAGCCACCCGACTGGAAGGACGCGCCATGGACTTCGACCTCTCCGGCGAGGAGCGCGAGATCCGCGACTGGGTCCGCACCTTCGTGCGCAAGGAGATCCTGCCGCTCGAACCGGAGGTGCTCGAGCGTGAGCGTCGGCACGAGCGCGGCCTCCCCACCGACGCGCTGAAGAGCCTGCAGGACAAGGCGCGAGCCGCCGGGTTCTTCGGCATCCAGACGCCCGAGGAGCACGGCGGCATGGGCCTCGGCGCCGTCGTCGCGGCACTCGTCGAGATCGAGCTGGGGCGCTCGTTCGTGCCCTTCCGGTTCGCCGGCGAGGCCGACAACATCCTCTTCAGCGCCACGCCGGAGCAGCAGGACCGCTACCTGCGCCCGACCATCGAGGGCACGCTCCGGTCGTGCTTCGCCATCACCGAGCCGGGCGCCGGCTCCGACGCGCGCGCCATCCGCACGAGTGCCCGCCGCGAGGGCGACGACTGGCTCATCAGCGGGGAGAAGACCTTCATCACCGGTGGGCACGAGGCCGACTTCGTCATGGTCTTCGCCGTCACCGACAGGGCGTTGGGCGCCGACGGCGGCGTCACGTGCTTCCTCGTCGACCGCGACCGCGGGTGGGAGAGCCGCCCCATCGACACCATGGGCGAGTGGGGCCCGGCCGCGCTCGTCTTCGACGACGTCCGCGTGCCGCACTCGGCGATCCTCGGTGAGGAGGGCAAGGGCTTCGAGCTGGCGATGCACTGGATCGGCAAGGGCCGCTACATGCTGCCCGCCCGGGCGCTCGGGGCCTGCGAGCGGCTCGTCGAGATGGGCATGGAGCACGCTCGCAACCGGGTCACCTTCGGCGAGCCGATCGCGAACCGGCAGGCCATCCAGTGGATGGTCGCCGACTCCGCGGTGGAGATCGAGGCGCTGCGGTGGCTCGTGCTCACCGCGGCCTGGCAGGTCGACCGCGGCCTGGACTCGCGCCAGAGCCAGTCGATGGCCAAGCTCTTCGGCGGCGTCAAGGCCAACGAGATCGTCGACCGCGTCCTGCAGATGCACGGCGGCATGGGCTACACCCGCGAGCTGCCGGTCGAGCGCTGGTACCGCGAGCTGCGGCTGCTGCGCATCTACGAGGGCACCGACGAGATCCAGCGCCGCACCATCGCCCGCAACCTGCTGCGCGGGCACGCGTCGGTGCGCGGACACCTCGGCTGACCTCGCCGCAGACCGAGGGGCCGCGCCCTCCCACGACTGGGCAAACACGCGCATGCTGGACAGGTGCCCGAACCACGTGCCGGCGTCAGGACGTTCAACCGTTTCGCCGTGCGCGCCGCGGGACACCGCCTCTTCCCGCTGTGGGCGGTGCTCCGGCACCGGGGTCGCCGCAGCGGTGCCGAGTACGCGGTACCGGTCGCCGTCCTCTCGACGCCGGACGCGTTCGTCATCGCGCTGCCGTGGGGGCGCGGCACCGACTGGGTGCGCAACACCCGCGCCGCCGGCGGCTGCACGGTCCGCTGGAAGGGCCGTGACTGGGCCTGCACCGACCCCACCTTCGTCGGCAAGGACGTCGCGCTCGCGGCTGCCGGCCCGGTGCTGCGTCGGGTGCTGGCGCGCCAGCACCCCGAGGGCGGTTTCCTGCACCTGACGCGTCGTCCTGCCTGACGCTGCCACCAGCGGCGCGGGCACCCGGGCGACACGCGGCGGCTGGGTCCGTTTTGCCCCGGTATCGCGACCTCGTGCGCAAGGATGGGGCGTGGCCCGCGCGACGACCCGAGACCTCCGCGTACCACCGTCCCTCGGTCGAGCGTCCGCCGAGCACTCGGGCGGTGCGACGCGGTGGTGACCACCTTCCTGTCGAGCCGTCGTGGCTGGGTCGCGACGGCCTTGGCGGTCCTGCTCGGCGTCGTGGTGCTCGGCGCCACGGCGGTGAAGTTCGCCCCACCGGGATCGTCCGTCGCCGTGTGGTGGCCCGCGGCGGGGCTCGCCGTCGCCTTCCTGCTCGTCACCGGGCCCGACCGGCGACGCGCCGCGGTGTTCGTGGCGGGCGTCCTCGTCGCGAGCGGCCTCGCCAACTACTACGGCGGCCGACCGCCGCTCGTCGCGGCCGCCTTCGGCGTCGCCAACGCCCTCGAGGCCTTCGTCGTCCACCGTCTCATGACGCGCGGCGGGCGACGGCCGCGGCTGGCCTCGATGGACGACCTCTTCCGGCTCCTCGCGGCCGCGCTCGCCGGCGCGCTGACCTTCGGGGTCCTCGCGGGCCTCGTCGTCACGGTGGGGCTGCACAGCACGTTCTTCCCGACGGCGTACACGGTGACCGCGTCGCACGCCGCCGCGATCCTCGTCATCGGCCCGCTCGGCATCGCCGTCGTCACGCCGCGGGTGCGGGCCTTCGGCCTCGAGGACGTCGCCCAGATGCTCCTCGTCCTCGGCGTGACGCTGTGGGTGTTCCGCCAGGGACAGGGGCTGCCGCTCGCCTTCCTGCCGCTGCCCACCCTCGCGTGGGCCGCCACCCGGCACGGCCTGCGGGCCGTGGCCGCCCAGCTCATCGCCGTCGGGGTCCTCGCGGTCTACGGCACGAGCACCGGGGGCGGGCCGTTCGCCTTCGCCGGCGCGCGCGACGACGTCCGCCCCGAGACCGTCGGCGCCCTGACCCAGGCCTTCCTCGTCACGGCGGCCATCACGACGCTGTCGCTGGCCGTCGCCTCGACGCAGCGGCGTCGGGCCATCGCCGAGCTGCGCACCGAGGCGCAGTTCACCGCGGTCGTCCTCGACACCGCGGCCACGGCGATCGTCGTCGTCGACACCGACGGTCGCATCGGGCGGCTCAACCGCACCGCCGCGTCGTGGATCGGCCGCCACGAGGACGAGCTCGTCGGGCTCGAGGCGGCCCAGACCTTCCCCGTCGCCAAGGGCCGCGACGGGCTGGTGCGCCGGTTCGCCGGCCTGCGCGACCACGACTTCCCCGAGACCGACGAGCAGGAGTGGGTCACCCCCGAGGGGCGCCGCCGCAACATCGTCTGGTCCAACCGGTGGCTCACCGACGAGCTCGGCCGCCGCAGCCACCTCGTCAAGACCGGCGTCGACGTCACGGAGTCCCGCGCCGCGCTCGAGCGCGAGCGGCGCGTCGTCGAGGAGCTGACCGCCCTCGACCAGACGAAGAACGACTTCGTGTCCTCGGTCAGCCACGAGCTGCGCACCCCGCTCGCGAGCGTGCTCGGCTACACCGAGATGCTCGAGGACGGTGCCGCCGGTGAGCTGACGAGCCGCCAGGGCGAGCTCGTGGCGCGCATCGACCGCAACGGCCGGCGCCTCCTCGAGCTGATCGAGGACCTCCTCGTCAACTCGCGCATCGAGTCCGGGCAGCTCGACCTCGAGCTGCGTCGCTGCGACTTCGCCGGCATCGTCGCGCACGCGTGGGACGGTCTCCGGCCGCTGAGCGAGCGCCGCGAGCTCGACCTGTCGATCGACGTCCACCCCGCGCCGCTGTGGGTCAAGGGCGATGCGGCCGCCCTCGAGCGGGTCACGATGAACCTGCTGTCCAACGCCGTGAAGTTCACGCCCGACGGCGGGTCGGTCGAGGTGTCGCTCGGCGGCGCCGCACCGGCGGACCTCGACCGGCCGTGCGCCCGGCTCGTCGTGCGTGACTCCGGCATCGGCATCCCGTCGGGCGACCTCGAGAAGGTCTTCCGACGCTTCTACCGCTCCAAGACGGCCACCGACCAGGCGATCCAGGGCACCGGCCTCGGCCTGTCCATCGTCCGGGCCATCGTCGAGGGCCACGGCGGCACCATCGAGGTCGTGTCGGCGCCCGGCGCCGGCGCCACGTTCACGGTGACCATCCCGGCGCTGCCCGTGGGGGCGGCGTCATGACGCGCGACGGCCCAGGGCGGAGGCACTCCGCCGAGGTGCCGACACGGAAGCCAGCAGGAGCAGCAGCGGCAACGGGGCCGCTGGACAGGGGAGCGCGGGGAGCGCGCAGGGGGAGCGTGGAACGGGTGCAGGACGAGACGTGGGAGGTCAAGGCCCTCCGTCATCTCACGGAGCTGATGAACCGGGTCAGTGCGCAGGACGACCTGGACAGCCTCTTCGAGATGGTCGTCGAGGGCGCGGCCGACGTCGTCGGGTTCACCGTCGCGGCGATCAGCCTCGTCGACGACGCGACGGGTGACCTCGTCGTCGTCGCCGTCGCCGGCGACGACAGCGCGAAGACGCAGCTGCTGGGCCGGCACACGCCGCGCGCAGCGATCGACCGCGAGTTCGCGGTGGCCGAGCGCTGGGGGAGCCTGCGGTTCGTGCCGGCCGACCGGCTGCCCGCCGAGTCGCAGGACGGCTGGGTGGCCACCGACTGGAGCCGCGACACCGACGACCCCGACGCGTGGGACCCCGAGGACACGCTCCTCGCGCCACTGCTGGACGCCGTCGGTGACCTGCTCGGTCACCTGTCGGTCGACCTTCCGCTGAGCGGACGACGCCCCGACCCGACGCAGCGTGCGGTCCTCGAGCTGTTCGCCAACCAGACCGCCATCGCCATCCAGGCGGCGCGCCAGCGTCACGCGCTGACCGAGCGGGTGCGTCTCGGCGAGGCCGTGAAGTCGGTGGCCCGCATCGCCCAGGACGACCTCGAGCCGGCCCAGGTCGTCGACGTCGCCGCGCCGCGGATCGCCGCCGGCCTCGCCTCCGAGACGCTCTGGCTGCGGCTCTTCGGCGTCCAGGGCGACGACGAGCGCGAGAGCGTGGCGGCCCGCAGCGGTCTCGCTGTCGTCGCGCCCTCGCTCATCGACCTCGCGCACCGCCTCAGCGCTCGCCTCTGGGCCGAGGGCGAGGTGGCGGTGGCTCGCCCGGGCCGGTGCGAGCCGGCGCGCGAGTGGTCGCCGGCCGATGTCGCGCTCGCCTCGGAGTTCCTCGCGGCGGCGGCGGCCGGGTCGCTGCTGCTCGCCCCGATCGGGTCCGGCTCCGCGTGCTACGGCTACCTCGCCGCCGTGCGCAGCGCCGGCGACGCGTCGTGGACCGACGCCGAGACCCAGGCCGCCCTCGAGATGGCGCGCGACCTCGGGCGCGCCGTGCGCAACGCGCGGCTCTACTCGGCCGAGCGGCGCGTCGCGGAAGAGCTGCGCGAGGCCGACCGCAGCCGCACCCAGCTGTTCTCGACCGTCTCGCACGAGCTGAAGAACCCGCTCGCCTCGATCGTCGGCCACGTCGAGCTGCTGCGCGGCGAGCCGGACGACCTCGCGTGGTCGCTCGGGGTCATCGGCCGCAACACCGAGCGGCTCCAGCTGCTCGTGGACGACCTGCTCACCCTGTCGCGGGTCAGCGACCCCGACCGGGCCATGCCGTTCACCGACGTCGACCTCGGTGAGCTGACCCGTGACGTCGTCGACATGTTCCGGCCGCGCGCCGACGGGCAGGAGGTCGGCCTCACCTTCGACGAGCCGACGGGCTTCCCGGCGGTGCGGGGCAGCGCGGACGACCTCGAGCGCGTCGTGCAGAACCTCGTGAGCAACGCCGTGAAGTTCACGCCGGCCGGCGGCGCCGTCAGTGTGTCGCTCGAGCGGCGCAGCGAGGGCCTGGCCCTGACCTGCGCCGACGATGGCATCGGCATCTCGGCCGACGACCAGGAGCGGCTCTTCACCGAGTTCTTCCGCGGCACCAACCCCGAGGGCCTCAAGGTGCCCGGCACGGGCCTGGGCCTGTCGATCGCGCACCGCGTCGTGGAGCGGCACGGCGGCCGGCTCGAGGTGGAGTCCCAGCTCGGCCGCGGCACGAGCGTCACCCTGCTGCTGCCCGTGGGCTGACCTCCGGGCGGCCCACCGCGTCACGCGGCGCGACGCGGGAGCGCCGGACGCTGACGCGGGTGATGACGCGAGAGCGCCGGACGCGGGCGAGGGCGGCGCGCCACAGCGCGGTCAGCGGACGCGTCCACACCCACCAGTAGGCGAGGCCGAGTGCCATCGAGCCGACGAACGCCGGCACCGGGTGGCCCCAGAGCAGCTCGAGCGCCTGCCAGTGGACGACGTAGACGTAGAGCGAGGCCGAGGCGAGCACCTGCACGACGGGCACGAGCCACGCAGGCACGCGCGTGACCGGTCGCCACAGCAGCAGCAGGACGAACGCCGCGGTCAGGCCGTCGCGGGCCGGGTTGAACGAGAACGTGCCGACCATGGCGACCGCCACGACCGTGGCGAGGCGTCGCTGGGCCGGCGACGCGGCCCGGGCCAGGGCCCAGCCGAGCAGGAACAGGTGCAGCACCACGAGTGCCGACCCGTGCATCCGCGGCACCGGCAGGGGCAGCACCGGGAGGCGGAAGAGGACGAAGGCCGCGGCGGACAGGGCCAGCGGGAGCCCGAACGGGTACCGCTGGTCGAGCGCAGCGACCCGTCGCGAGGCGGTCAGCGCCGCGACGACGACGAGCGCCACGACCATGGCCTCGACGAACCAGAAGCGCCACGGCGGCCCGAGCCGCTCCAGGCCGAACACCCAGTTGGCGAGGAACAGGTTGCGCGTCTCGTAGTCGCCGACGAGCACGTGCGCCGTGACGATGACGACGAGCGTCGGCACGGCGATGCGCGCCGCCGCACCGAGCACCCGCCGGGCGCGGCGCCGGCGGTCGGCGTCGGCGAGCTGGAAGCGGGCCAGCTGGTAGCCGGCGACGACGAGCAGGGCGTTGGCGGTGCCCTGCAGCGCGAAGAGGTCGGCGTGCGTGCCGACGATGAGGACGATGGCGAGGGCGCGCAGCCACACCCCGGTCTCGATGGTGCGCCACCGGAGCCGCCCGGTGTCACCGCGGGTCGCTCTGTGCCACGGGGGAGTCGACGTGTGTGCTGCGGACAGCGCGCGGTCGTCGGCACCGGGCGCCGTCGAGGAGCCCGCGGTGCGGCGCATTCGCTCGAGGTCGACGACGGGCGTGACGTGCCAGCTCTCCGGCAGGTGGCCGAGCAGCTGCTCGAGGCGGATCGACACCTCGACGTAGGAGAGCGAGTCGCCGCCGAGCGACACGAAGGTCGAGTCGTCGGTGACCTCCCGCTGGAGCAGCCGGCCGTACAGCGCGGCGACCGCCCGCTCGTGCGCGGAAGCGTCGGGACGGGCGTCGTGGCCGGCGTCGATGATCGCGTCGGGTCGGGCCGGGCAGTCGTCGCACGCGAGCGCGAGCACGGTGGGGTAGTCCGGCTTGCCCGACGCGAGCACCGGCTGGTCGGCCACCGGGACGACGCGCAGTGCCTCCCGTGGCACACCGCACGCGCGGATCGCTTTGCGCCGCAGGGTCTCCCGTGCTGGAGCGGCCACGGCGCCACAGGCCGCGACGGCGACGAGGCCGTCGCGCCCGGCACACCGCACGTCGTGGCCCTCGTCGCGCAGCCGGCCCTCGAGGGCGTCGAGGTCGACGCGGTGGCCGAGCACCTTGACGAACCGCGCGCGGCGGCCCGTGACGCGCACGAGGCCCTCAGGCGTCACCTCGCCGAGGTCGCCGGTGCGCAGCGCGTCGACGGTGCGACCCAGCGCGAGGTCGGCCGGGCCGTGCGCGTAGCCGAGCATGACGTTCGGTCCGCGGAAGACGATCTCGCCGTCCTCGACCTCGACCGACGCGCCGGGCACCGGGCGGCCCACCGTGTCGGGGTGGTCGACGGCGAGGTCGGGCGGCAGGTAGGTCATCCGGGCCGTTGCCTCGCACTGGCCGTACATCACGACGAGGTCGAAGCCGCGCTGCTGACCGAGCTCGGCGACGCGTCGGACGCGAGCGGGGTCCATGCGACCGCCGGCCTGCGTGACGTACCGCAGCGTCGGGAGGTCGCGCTGGGCGAAGCCGCTGCGCTCGAGCAGCTCGAAGGTGTGCGGCACGCCGGGAAACGTCGTCGCGCCCACGGCTCGGAAGCGCGTCCAGAAGCACTCGTCGACGACCGAGCGGTCGGTGAGCAGCACGGCCGCGCCGCGTGCGAGGTGGGTCGTCAGCACGGACAGGCCGTAGCAGTAGGTCAGCGGCAGCGTCAGGGCAGCGCAGTCGTCGGCACGCACGCCGAGCGCGGCGTCGATCTGGGCCGTGTTGGCGGCGAGGTTGTCGTGCGAGAGCCGGACGAGCTTGGCCGAGCCCGTCGAGCCGCTCGTGCTGAGCAGCAGGGCGAGGTCGGGGTGCAGCTCGTGCGCCGACTCCTCACGGCGCTCGTCGAGCCCGCCGGCCGCGTCGAGGACGACGTCGGGGTCGTACGCGGCGGCCAGGCGCTCCGCCGCCTCGCCGGGGGCCGTGAGGAGCACGACGTGCCCGGCGCGCAGGGCGGCGAGGTGGGCCACGACCGTCTCGACGGTGCTGCGGCCCTCGACGAGGACGAGCCGGCGCGGTCCGGAGAGGCGGTGCGCAAGGTCGTCGACGCGTCGGGTGAGGTCGGCGTAGGTGAGCGGACCGGCGTCGGTGTGCAGGGCCGTGCGGGCCCCGTGCGCGGCGAGCCCGTGCAGCCACGACCGCCACGACGGCGCCGGGGCGTCGTCGGTCTGCTCCACGGGGAGGGCGGTCGCGGTCACGGCCCGTAGTCAATAAGGTTAGGCATACCTAATGCAAACGTGACCCCCGGTTTCGGGACGTGCCCGAATGTCGGTTAGCCTGCAACAGGTCCTGCTTTAGGTCAGAAGGTCGTTGCGTAATTCGTGCGGCGGCCGGCCCGGCCCGCCAGAGATCCCGCCAGACCCCTGCCCAGCACCGTCGACCGCCACCAGGAGCCCCGTCGTGACGCGCCGCCGCCCCGCCATCGCCCTCGCCGCGACCGTCGTCGCCGCCCTCGGCCTGACCGCGTGCGGCAGCAGCCTCGAGGCGACCGGCGACCTCGACTCCTCGAAGCTGACGGTCTACAGCGCGCAGCACAAGAACCTCACCGAGGAGTGGGGCAAGGAGTTCCAGGACAAGACCGGCATCCAGGTGCAGGTCCGCTACGGCAACGACTCCTCGATGGGGGCGCAGATCGTCCAGGAGGGCGCGAGCTCGCCCGCAGACGTCTTCCTCACCGAGAACTCCCCGGCCATGACGACCGTCCAGAAGGCCGGCCTGCTCGCTCCGGTCGAGGCCGCGACGCTCGGCCAGGTCGGCCCGCAGTACGTGCCGTCGTCGAAGGACTGGGTCGGCATCGCCGCCCGCTCGACCGTGCTCGTCTACAACCCGAGCAAGGTCACCGAGTCGCAGCTGCCGGCCTCGCTCATGGACCTCGCCAAGCCGGAGTTCAACGGGAAGTGGGGCGCGGCCGCCGGCGGCGCCGACTTCCAGGCCATCGTGTCGGCGGTCCTCGCCACGCAGGGTGAGGCCAAGACCTCCGAGTGGCTCGCCGGCCTCAAGTCGGGCGCGAAGGTCTACCAGAACAACATCGCGACGATGAAGGCCGTCAACTCCGGCCAGTCGGCCATGGGCGTCATCTACCACTACTACTGGTACCGCGACCAGGCCCTCGACAAGGAGAGCAGCGGCAACACCAAGCTGCACTACTTCAAGAACGAGGACCCCGGCGCCTTCGTCAGCCTCTCCGGCGGCGGTGTCCTCAAGAGCAGCAAGCACGCGGCGGACGCCCAGAAGTTCCTCGCGTTCGTCACGAGCAAGGAGGGCCAGAAGGTCCTCGGCACGACCGACGCGAAGGAGTACGCGGTCGGCACCGGCGTCGAGTCCGACCCCGCGCTCCCGCCGCTCGACTCGCTCCAGGCGCCGAAGATCGACCCGTTCACGCTCAACGGCCCGAAGGTCATCGAGCTGATGACGAAGGCGGGGCTCCTCTAGGTGACGACCGCGCCCACGAGCCCCACGAGCCCGCGGCCGGCCGCCACCGGCCCGGCCGCGGACCCCGCAGCCCCGAAGCCCCCCAAGCGGGGGCGTCGGGGCGCCGGTGCGTCGTCGGCGCGAGGCTCGTGGCCGCTGCGCTCGGCGGCGCTGCTCGTCGCGCTGCTGTGCGCGCTGCCACTCGTCGTCGTCGTGGTCAAGGCGTTCGAGGCCGGTGCGGGTGACGCGTTCGCGCTCGTGTGGCGCCCCCGCGTCAGTGAGCTGCTCGGCAACACCGTGTCGCTCGTCGCGCTGACCGGCGTCGCCTCGACGGTGCTCGGCGTCGCGGCGGCGTGGCTCGTCGAGCGCACGTCGCTGCCCGGCGCCTCGTTCTGGCGGATCGCCTTCGTCGCGCCGCTCGCCGTGCCGGCCTTCGTCAACAGCTTCGCGTGGTCGACCCTCGTGCCCGGGCTCGAGGGCCTGGCCGGCGCCGTCATCGTCACGACGCTGTCCTACTTCCCGTTCGTCTTCCTGCCGGTCGCGGCGCTGCTCCGCACCGGTGACCGGGGGCTGGAGGAGGCGGCCCGGGCGCTCGGCCTCGGCCCGTGGCGCACCTTCCTGCGGGTGGGCCTGGCCCAGATGCGCCCTGCCCTGCTCGGTGGCGTGCTCCTCGTCGCGCTGCACCTGCTCGCCGAGTACGGCGCGCTCGAGATGCTGCGCTTCCCGACGTTCACCACGGCGATCCTCGACCAGTTCGAGGTGGCGTTCGACAGCCGCTCGGGCAGCGTGCTCGCGGTCGTCCTCATCGCGCTAGCCGTCACCGTCCTCACCGTCGAGCTGCTCGCCCGCGGTCGTACGCGCCACGCCCGCGTCGGGTCGGGCGCTGCGCGCCGGGCCGCTCCCGCCTCGCTGGGCCGCTGGACGCCGCTCGCGCTCGTCTTCGCCGCCGCCCTCACCGCCCTCGCGGTCGGGGTCCCGGCGTGGAGCCTCGGCACGTGGCTGCTGCGCTCCGACGAGGCGCTGGAGCCGACCCACCTCGGCCCGACCCTGTGGTCGACGCTCGCCCTCGCCCTGGCGGCGGCACTGGTCACGACGGTCGCGACGGTTCCGGCGGCGTGGCTCATCGCCCGGCACCGCACGTGGTTCGCCGTCCTCGTCGAGCGCGTCACCTACCTCGCCGCGTCGCTGCCCGGCGTGGTCGTCGCGCTCGCGCTCATCACGCTGACCATCGGCTTCGCCCGCCCGCTCTACCAGACGACGACCGTGCTGGTCCTGGCGTACGTCGTGCTCTTCATCCCGCGGGCCATGGTCGGCACGCGCGCGGCGATCGCGGCCGTCCCGCCCGAGCTCGGCGATGCCGCCCGGGCCCTGGGCGACAACCCCCTCCGGGCGTTCCTGCGGGTCCAGCTGCCGCTCATGCTCCGCGGCACGATGGCGGGCTTCGCCCTCGTGTTCATCGCCGTCAGCACCGAGCTCACGGCCACCCTTCTTCTCGCACCCACCGGCACGCAGACGCTTGCCACGGCATTCTGGGATGCGAGCGCGTCGCTCGACTACGCCGCCGCCGCGCCCTACGCCGCCGCGCTCGTGCTCCTGTCGGCGCCCCTGACCTACCTGTTGCTCCACGGCAAGAACGAGGAACCCCAGACGTGAAGACGCTCCAGCTCTCGGGCATCACCGCCTCGCACGCGGGCACCCCGGTGCTCCACGGCATCGACCTCACCGTGCCCTCCGGCACGACGACCGCCGTCCTCGGCCCGTCCGGCTGCGGCAAGACCACCCTGCTGCGCGTCGTCGCAGGCTTCCTGCGCCCCGACGCCGGCCAGGTGCGCCTCGGCGACGAGGTCGTGGCAGGCCCCGGCGCGTGGGTCGCACCCGAGCGTCGTGGCTTCGGTTACGTCGCCCAGGAGGGCAACCTCTTCCCGCACCTCGACGTCGCGGCCAACATCGCCTACGGCCTGCCGCGCCGCGAGCGCCGAGCCAGGGCGCGGGTCGCCGAGCTGCTCGAGCTCGTCGGCCTGCCGGGCGAGTTCGCCGCGCGCCGTCCCGACCAGCTCTCCGGTGGGCAGCAGCAGCGCGTCGCTCTCGCTCGGGCGCTGGCCCGACGCCCCCGCATCGTCCTGCTCGACGAGCCGTTCTCGGCCCTCGACCCCGAGCTGCGCGTCGCGACGCGCGACGCGGTCGCGGCCGCGCTCGCGCACGAGCAGGCCACCGTCGTCCTCGTGACCCACGACCAGGCCGAGGCGCTGTCGTTCGCCGACCAGGTGGCGATCATGCATGACGGACGCTTCAGCCAGGTGGGGGCGCCCGCCGAGGTGTACCGCGCCCCGTCCGACCGACGCTCCGCCGTGTCGCTCGGAGAGGCGTGCTTCCTGGCCGGGCAGCTCGGCGACGGCGCCGTGACGTGCGCCCTCGGCACGCTGCCGATGGCGTCCGCGCGCGGCACGGGGCCCTGTGAGGTGCTGATCCGGCCCGAGCAGCTGCGCCTCGACGACGCCGGCGCCGGTGGCGCTGCCAGCGCCGGTGGCGCGGTCGCCGAGGTCACGCGGTGCGCCTTCTACGGCCACGACGCCCTCGTCGAGCTGCGCCTCGACGACGCCTCGGGCGCGTCCACCCTCCTGTCCGCCCGCACCTTCGGTGGCCGGACGCCGAGCGTGGGCTCCCGCGTGCGGGTCAGCGTCGAGGGCGAGCCGCACCTCATCCGCGTCGACGGCGGCCTCGTCGACGCCTGAGCCCGTCGCGTCGCGCTCAGGCGCGAGCCGTCGGGCGCGAGCGCGTCAGCCGAGCAGGGTGCCCTCGGCCGAGCTGGACGGCTTGGGGTCGGGCAGCCGCAGCATCCGGAACGAGGTGACCAGCCCGAGCAAGGCGGCGAGGATCGGCACGAGCATCGCCACCTGCAGGGCCCGGGGCCTCGCCTCGGTGTTGATCCGGATGATCTCGGCCTGGATCTCCGGCGGCTGGCCGGCGATCTGCTGCTGGAGCGCGGTGTTGCTCATGACCTCGGCGTCCTGCTCGAGGGTCGCGGCGATCTGTTGCTGGTGCTCGGGCGGCAGCACGGTGCTCGACTCCGCCAGGTTCGTGAACGTGAACGACAGGGTGGCGAGCATGATCGCCCCGGCGAAGGCGAGCCCGAAGGACAGGCCGAAGGACCCGCCCGCCGAGTTGACCCCGGCTGCCTCGCTGACCCGCTCCTCGGTGATCGGCGACAGCGTGTAGTTGTTCAGCTGCGACACGAGCAGCCCGAGCCCCGAACCGGCGACGAGGAGCGGGAGCGTCAGGGCCCACCCCGACGTCGCTCGCGGCACGATCGGCACCACCGCCAGCATCCCCAGCAGGAGCAGCACGAACCCGACGCGGATGATCCCGGCCGGTCGTCGGTCGGCGGCGCGCTTGCCGGCCAGCATGGCCACGGCGAACATGCTCAGGGACAGCGGCGCGATCGACAGCCCCGACTCCAGGGCGTTGTACTCGAGCACCATCTGCAGGTAGATCGGCAGGGCGATCATCGTGCCGCCGAGGGAGATCTGCTGCATCATCTGCCCCGAGATGCCGAGCCGGAACGGCTTCGAGCCGAAGAGGTCCGGGTCGAGGAGGGTCGCCTTTCCCTGGCCCTTGCGCCGTCGCAGCCAGAACGCGAGGCCCGCCAGCGCTGCCCCGCCGAGCAGCAGCAGGACCAGCACGAACTCGCCGCCCTCCTGCCACACGAGGATCCCCAGCACGAGGCCGCCCATCCCGACGACGGACATCGCCGAGCCGACGAGGTCGATCCTGCGCTCCCCGGTGTACGGGACGTCCTTGACCAGCCCGATCCCGGACAGCACGACGGCGATGATGACGGCCTCGAGCAGGAAGCCGACGCGCCAGGACAGGAACGTCGTGATGAACCCGCCGAGCAGTGGCCCGACGGCGGCCGCGATCGCCGCGGCGGCGCCGACGAGGGCGTAGACGCGCTTCTGCGCGGCGCCCTCGAAGTTCCCGTGGATCAGCGACTGCATCGCCGGCAGCAGCAGGGATGCGCCGATGCCGCCGATCAGGGCCCAGAACACGATGATGGCCGTCAGTCCCTGCGCGAGCGTCATCGCGACGGCGCCGACGGCGTATCCGAGCAGGCCGAGGACGTAGGCCCGCTTGCGCCCGAAGAGGTCCCCGATCTTGCTGCCGATGAGGATGAACGCCGCGGACACCAGCGCCTCGAGCGCGATGGCCGACTGCACCCCGCTCACCGTGGTGTCGAGGTCGCGCACGACGGCGGAGATCGACACGTTCATCAGCGAGGTGTCGACGACGAGCACGAACATCGCCATCGCGAGCAGGATCGCGAGCCTGCCGTTGAAGGGCACCTCGGCTGGAGTGCCGCTGCCGGTCTGCGTCGCTTCTGCGTCCACCCACATCACCGCCCACACGTCGGGAGGCCCGGTCGTGGAACCTGGACGCCGTGGTGCGGCCGTTCGTGCCGACCTCGAGCCCATCATGACCGACCGGCCGCACCCGCCGTGGGCGTATCGCTGCACTCGTGCCGAGCGTCCGCAGCGAGCACGACGAGCTGGTGGGCGAGGCCGCTCATCCGGTCGGGGTGATGCCAGACGCGGTGCGACGCGGCTGTCATGGATGCTGGACCCTCCCACCGGGTCCCCGAACGAAAGGCAGAACCATGACGGAATCCGCCACGGAGGCACCGGTCCTCGACCTTCTGGCCCGGATGACGGCCGACTCGGTCGACACCTCCAGCCTCGACCCCGGGACCTTGATGCTCGTCCGTATCGCGGCGCTGGTCGCCGTCGATGCACCGCCCTTCTCGTACCTGACGAACCTGGCCGCTGCAAGCGATGCAGGACTCGACGTCGATGACGTGCGCGGCGTCCTGTCGGCCATCGCGCCGATCGTCGGGACCACCCGCGTCGTCGCGGCCACGGGCCGGATCGTGGAGGCGCTCGGCATCGCGCTCGAGGTCGCCGAGAGCGATGCGGCACTCGAGGAGGAAGGCGGCGAGGGTTAGGCAGAACGCCTGCGCCCGGCACGTCTCGGCGACGGCCGACGACCGACAGGTTCCTCGATCGTCCGAGCCCGCGGCCGAGCGACGAAACCGCAGGTCAGATGGTGCTGGCCTGCGGTTTCGGGGTGGTGGCCAGGGGCGGGGTCGAACCGCCGACCTTCCGATTTTCAGTCGGACGCTCGTACCAACTGAGCTACCTGGCCGGATCTGCGCAAACAGATACCCGGATCGCTCCGGGCGACGCCAACTATAGCGCACGACGCGAGGCGTCTCCGAACCGGTCGGGGGTCCCTCTCGGCGCCGACCCGGGGAGTCCCGGCCAGGGCCGGATTGGATTTCGGGGCCGTGGTGCGTCATCGTCGGTAGCGGGTACGACACCCGACACGTGCTCTACGGGGGTGGGCACGCACGGCATCTGAGCGGTGCAACATTCAATGAGATGAGTCGTGAGACACTGCCGCGACTCACCCTTCACGCCTGCAGGAGACAACCATGGAGAACGGTTCCGCGCTGAACGGGGACTGGGACTTCGACCCGGCCCACACGCGCATCGGTTTCTCGGCACGGCATGCCATGGTCACAACGGTGCGTGGGTCCTTCAACGACGTGACCGGTCGCTTCTACGCCGACCTCGACGACATGACGAAGTCCTATGCCGAGGTCGTCCTCAAGACGGCGAGCGTCGACACCCGCAGCCAGCAGCGTGACGACCACCTGCGCAGCCCCGACTTCTTCGACATCGAGAAGTGGCCGGAGATCCGCTTCGAGAGCACGCAGATCGAGGAGGTCGAGGAGCGCGCCTACATGGTCTCGGGCAACCTCACCATCCGCGACATCACCAAGCCGGTGACGATCCCGCTGGAGCTGATGGGCGTCGAGACCGACGCGGCCGGCGCGCTGCGCGCCGGCTTCGAGGGCTCGCGCCGGATCAACCGCCGCGACTTCGGCCTCGAGTGGAACATGCCGCTCGACTCCGGCGGCATGCTCGTCTCGGAGAAGATCTCCCTCGAGTTCGAGATCTCGGCCATCAAGCGCGAGGGCGACGGCGAGAACGCCGAGAACGCCGAGGGCTGACCTCGGGTCGAGGTGTGGCGTCGCGCCGAGCCGCGACGGTTCACCTCGAACGACCTGTCGCCCTCGCGGTCGAGGTGATGCCTCGCGCCCGAGCGCGACGGACCACCTCGAACCGACGAGACCCCCCGAGGCCTGACCCGGGTTCCGCCTAGGCGGCGGGGCCCTTCGTACGGACGTCGGCCACGCGGGCCATCGCTTCGCGCAGCTCGTCGAGCCAGTCGCTCTCGTGCTGGCCGACGAGCTTGACGCACCAGGCGAGCGCCTCGGCGCGCGACCGGGCGACCCCGGCCTCGACGAGCGTGTCGAGCACCAGCCGCTCCGGCTGGCGCAGCCTGGTCATCGTGGGGGCGGCCACGTGGGTCCACAGCTCGGTGCGGTCGCCGACGCTCACGGCCCACGAGACCTTGCGCTCGAACCGGTGCTCGGCCTCGCGCGCGATCTCGATGCGGCGGCCGCGGGTGTCCTCGCGGAAGGCCTTGGCGCGCCCGGCCCGGGCCTCGGCGCGTTCGGCGTCGCTCGAGCCGTCGGGCAGGTCGACGTCGTCGATGGTGAGCCGGACCGTGATCTCCTCGCGGTCGACGGTCACCTCCGGCGCCTCGCGGCGCCACTCCTCGGGCAGGCGTCCGGCGAACCAGCCGCGCACCCGCTCCTGTGCTTCGTTCGTAATCATGTAATCAGGATTACTCCGCAACACGCGCAGGTCAACGGCCTACGCCCGCGGCAGAAACAGGCTCCTCCTCCGTCGCGGCGGACTCGGCGGCGTCGGCCGCTGCGGCGAGGCGTGCGTCGTCGCGGGCCAGGCGGCTCGGCCACCACATCCGGCCACCGATGTCGAGGTTGAGTGCGGTGACGAGCACCGAACGGACGATCAGCGTGTCGAGCAGCACGCCGAGCGCGACGGCGAAGCCGATCTCGGCGAACGCCACCACGGGCAGCGTCGCGAGCACCGCGAAGGTTCCGGCGAGCACGAGCCCGGCCGACGTGATGACGCCACCGGTTGCCGCCAGCCCGATGAGCGCGCCACGCCGCACACCGACCTGCTTGGACTCCTCGTGGACGCGCGTCATGAGGAAGATGTTGTAGTCGATCCCGAGTGCGACGAGGAAGACGAAGACGAACAGCGGTAGCGACGTGTCCGCCCCGGCGAAGTGGAAGACGTTGTGGAAGGCCAGCGCCGACAAGCCCATCGCCGCCCCGAACGACAGGATGACCGTGCCGATGAGCACGAGCGGCGCGATCAGCGCCCTCAGGAGCAGCACGAGGATCAGCAGCACGACGCCGAGGATGATCGGGATGATGCGGACGTTGTCGGCCGAGGACGCCTGGAGCGTGTCGACGCGTGTGGCGGTGTCCCCGCCGGCGATCGCATCCGCACTCGGCACGGTGGCGATCGCGTCGCGGACCCGGCCCACGGTCGCGGCCGCCGCGTCGGAGTCAGGGGCGTCCTTCAAGGTGGCCTGAATGAGCGAGCGGCCCTCTCGTGACACGGGATCGGCGACCTGGGAGACACCCTCGACCGACGTGACCGCGCTCTTGACCGCCGCGGCCTGAGGCGTGTTCGCGAGGATGAGCACCGGCGACCCGGCGCCGGCCGGGAAGTGCTTGGCGGCGATCTCCTCGCCGATGACCGACTGCGGCTTCGTGTAGTAGGAGTCCTTGTTCTGCAGGCCGACGGCATTGAGCTGGAGGATGCCGAGCGCGGCGACCGCGAGGAGCACCGACGTGAGGATCCAGGTCTGCCGCGGGGCGCGGGCGATCCGGGCGCCCACCTTGGACCAGAAGCCGTCGCGGGTGTGGTCGACGGAGCCGTACGACGGACGCACCGGCCAGAAGAACCAGCGCCCGAACACCACGAGGAGGGCGGGCAGGAACGTCAGCATGACGAGCAGGGCGACGGCGATGCCGATGGCTGCGACGGGACCGAGGCCCTTGGTCGAGCTCATCGTCGCGAAGAGCAGGCAGAGCATGCCGGCGATGACCGTCGAGCCCGACGCGAAGATGGCCGGCCCCGCACGGTGCAGGGCGAAGGCCATGGCCTCGTGCCGGTCCTCGTGGCGTCGCAGCTCCTCGCGGTAGCGCGCCACGAGGAGCAGGGCGTAGTCGGTCCCGGCGCCGAAGACGATGACGGTGAGGATGCCCGAGCTCTGCGCGTTGACGGTCAACGTGCCGCTGTCGGCGAGGAAGTAGATGACGCCCTGGGCGATGAACAGGGAGACGGCGGCCGAGGCGACGGGCACGATCCAGAGGATCGGGCTGCGGTAGGTGACGAGCAGGATGAGGATGACCACGGCAGCGGCGCTGTAGAGCAGCTTGCCGTCGATGCCGGAGAACGCCTCGGACGAGTCGGCGGCATACCCGACCGGGCCGGTGACGTGCATCGACAGGCCGGCCGGGGTGTCCTTGGCGATGTCCTTCATCTGGGTGACGGCCGTGCCGAGCGACTCCCAGCCGTCGGATCCGGCGGCGACCGGGACGATGACCTGCAGCGCCTGCTTGTCCTGCGACGGGATCGGCCCGACCGCATCCTTCCTGACGGAGGGGAGCGCGTTGAACTTCGCGACCTGCGCCGAGACCGCGGCGAGGTCCGCCTGGGTGACCCCGCTGGGACGCTCGTAGACCACGACCGCGGGGAACTCGTTCTTGTCCTGGAACGCCGCGATCTGGTTGACCACCTGCGTCGACTGGGCGTCCTCGGGCAGCCAGGAGGACGCCTCGTTGTTCAGGGCTCCCTGGAGCTTGCCGGCCGGACCTGCGAGCAGCCCGACGACGATGATCCAGAAGGCGACGACGAGCCACTTGGTGACGCGGGAGGAGGGTAGGCGGGCCAGGCGTCCGACCTGTCCGGTTGTGCTGTCTTTCATGGCGATTCCCCTTCTCTGGAGACGGTCGCGGAGGCGTCACCACCTCTGTCAACGCTAGGAGCCCGAGGCCGCCGGCGACAGGGAACCGGGCCAGAATCGTGGTCAGCTCAGGGGTCGATCCGGGAGGACCCTGACAGAGGCCGCGGATGGCGGGCCGGGGAATCCCACCTCAACGCCTACAGTGGTCTCTCGTGCAGTTCCTCAACGGCCTCCAGCCCCAGCTCGACCTCACCTACGACGACGTCTTCATGGTGCCGAGCCGCTCGTCGGTGACGAGCCGCCTCGACGTCGACCTGGGCAGCGTCGACGGCACGGGCACGACGATCCCGCTCGTCGTGGCGAACATGACGGCCATCGCCGGCCGTCGCATGGCCGAGACCGTGGCCCGGCGCGGCGGCATCACCGTCATCCCCCAGGACATCCCCACCGAGGTCGTGCGCGACGTCGTCGGCTGGGTCAAGCAGCGCCACCTCGTCCACGACACCGCCATCACGCTCGAGCGGCACATGACGGCCGGTGAGGCCCTCGTCCTGCTGAACAAGCGGGCCCACGGCGCGGCCGTCGTCGTCGACGGCCCCAAGCCCGTCGGGATCGTCACCGAGAAGGACCTGACGGGCGTCGACCGCTTCACGCAGGTGCAGGACGTCATGGGCGAGGGCATGGTCGTGCTGCCCGAGTCGATCGGGCCCCAGGACGCCTTCGAGCGCCTCGCCGAGGCGCGGCGCAAGGTCGCACCCGTCGTGTCCGACTCGGGCGAGCTCGTCGGCATCCTCACGCGCGGCGGCGCGCTGCGTGCCGGCCTCTACAGCCCTGCCGTCGACGCGTCGGGCCGGCTGCGGGTGGCGGCCGCGGTCGGGATCAACGGCGACGTCGCCGCCAAGGCGGCCGAGGTGCTCGACGCCGGCGCCGACGTGCTCGTCATCGACACCGCGCACGGCCACCAGGACAAGATGCTCGACGCGTTGCGCGCCGTCCGCGCGCTCCACCCCTCGGTGCCGGTCGTCGCGGGCAACGTCGTGTCGGCCGCCGGCACCCGCGAGCTCGTCGAGGCGGGCGCCGACATCGTCAAGGTCGGCGTCGGGCCGGGTGCCATGTGCACGACGCGGATGATGACCGCAGTGGGTCGCCCGCAGTTCTCAGCAGTGCTCGAATGCGCCACGGCTGCAAGAGATCTCGGCAAGCACGTGTGGGCCGACGGTGGAGTGCGCCATCCGCGCGACGTTGCGCTTGCCCTCGCGGCCGGCGCGTCGAACGTCATGATCGGCTCCTGGTTCGCGGGCACGCTGGAGTCGCCCGGCGACCTCTACACCGACAACGACGGCCGCATGTACAAGGAGTCGTTCGGCATGGCGAGCTCGCGCGCCGTGCGCAACCGCACGGCCGGCGACAGCGCCTACGACCGAGCGCGCAAGTCGCTGTTCGAGGAGGGCATCAGCAGCGCCCGGATGTACGTCGACCCGGCGCGCCCGTCGGTCGAGGACGTCATCGACGAGATCATCGCCGGCCTGCGCAGCAGCTGCACCTACGCCGGCGCCAGGACGCTCGAGGAGTTCCACGAGCGCGCCGTCGTCGGGCTGCAGAGCACCGCAGGGTTCGCCGAGGGCCGCCCGCTGCACACCTCCTGGTGACCGGACCGGCCGGGAACGGAACGCCCGTGGCCGCCCTCTCACCGCCGTGACCACGTCCTCGCCCGTGCCCGACGACCTCCCGACGCCGCTGCGGATCCTCGCCCGGGCCCGCGCCGACGTGCGTGAGCGCGCCGAGGTCGACGCCCGGCTCGTGGCCGCGTCGCGCGACCTCGCCGACGGCACCGCCCGGCTGCGCCAGCTGCGGGAGGCCTGTGCCCGGGAGCAGCGCGACGTCGAGCGTCTCGGGCAGGTGACGCCGACGCGTCTCTGGTCGACGCTGCGCGGCCACAGGGAGCAGGACCTGGCCCGCGAGAGCGACGAGGCCGACGCCGCCGCAGCCGCCCTCGAGGAGTGTGCCTCCGAGGTGGAGCGGCAGCGGGAGGAGCTGGCCCGCCTGCGCGGCCGTTCGGCGGCCCTGTCCGACGCCGAGACCCGCCTCGAGCTCGCCCTCGAGGTCGTGGCGCGGGGCGCCGACGGCCTCGACGCGTCGCACCCGGACGCCCCCGGCGCCGCCGTCCGCGAGCTCGCGGCCCGTCGTGAGGTGCGCGAGGTCGAGGAGGCCCACGCGGCCGGCAAGACCGCACACGCTGCGCTCATGGCCGCCTACGCGCTGGTGCAGTCGGCCGACGCGTGGTCGGGCTGGGACACCTTCGGTGGCGGCGGCATGCTCAGCTCGGCCATCAAGCACGACCGGCTCGACGAGGCTCGCGGCACGCTGCAGCTGGCGAGCGAGGCGCTCGACCGGTTCACCCGCGAGCTCGACGACCTGCACCTGCGCGGGGTGCGGCTGGCCCGGTTCGACGGCCTGACCCGCGGTGTCGACATCCTCTTCGACAACATCTTCACCGACCTCGCGGTGCGCAGCGAGATCAAGCGCTGCCGCGCCGCCGTCGAGGACGCCATCGGACGCGTCGAGGACGTCCTCTCGAGCCTCGAGGCCCGCCACCGCTCGCTCACCGGCCAGCGCTGAGCGGCCGGTCCTCCGGCCCTCGGTGACCGACCGACCGGCCGACCCTCCGGCCGTCAGTGCCGCTTGCGGCCGACCTCGACGACGCGCCAGCCGCGCTCGTGGGCGATCTCGCGCAGCTCGCGGTCAGGGTTGACCGCCACCGCCTGCCCGACGCGCTCCATCATCGGCAGGTCGCTGACCGAGTCGCTGTAGGCGGTGCACCGCGACAGGTCGTAGCCGCGCTCGGCGGCGAGCTTCTCGATCTCGATGACCTTGCCTGCGCCGTAGCAGAACTCGCCGGACAGGTGCCCGGTGTAGCGACCCTCGTCGTCGAGCTCGCTGCGGGTGGCGACGGCGCCCTCGAGGCCGAGCGCCGCCGCGATGCGGCTCACCAGCTCGATGGGCGAGGCCGACACGACGATGCGGTCGTGCCCGAGCGACTTGCACTCGGACAACAGCGTCATCGACGCCGGGATCGCCTTGCGGACGATGCCGGGCACGATGGCGTCGGTGAGGTGGATGATGTCGGTCTGCCGGATGCCGGCCACCGCGCGCAGGATCCGCTCGCGCAGCGCCTCCGACCCGGCGTCGGTCGAGCCCTTGCGGTGGAAGGAGACCGCGTTGACGGTGTCCTTGACGAGGTCGCGCCACGGCACGTGGCCGCCGCGGAAGGCCGCGATCGCGAGCGGGTAGTTGGCCGACCCGCGGATCAGCGTGCGGTCGAGGTCGAAGAACGCCGCGACCGGCCCACCGCCCCCGAGGGGCAGCGAGCCGGCGCTCGACGCGTCAGCCGACATGGGCCGCGATCGGCAGGCTCACGCGGCGCGGCGGGACCGGGCCGTTGACGGCCTTGGCCGCCTGCTTGGGCAGCGGGCGCGGACGGTTGGGCAGCGCGAGGCGGAAGACCTTGGCCCAGGCCTGGTACACCTGCTTCGGCAGCGGACCGGTCGTGTAGGGCAGGCCGTAGCGCTCGCAGATCTCGCGCAGCTCGACGGCGACCTCGGCGTACCGGTTGCTCGGCAGGTCGGGGAAGCAGTGGTGCTCGATCTGGTGGGACAGGTTGCCGGTCATGAGGTGCATGAGCTTCGACCCGGAGATGTTGGCCGAGCCGAGCATCTGGCGGATGTACCAGTCGCCGCGGGTCTCGCCCTCGATCTCCTCCTCGGAGAAGGTGTCGACGCCGTCGGGGAAGTGGCCGCAGAAGATGACCGAGTGGGCCCAGACGTTGCGGATCGCGTTGGCCGTGAAGGTGCCGATGAGGGCCTGCTTGCTCGAGCCGAAGGGCGCAGCGGCGAGCGGCGTCGCGACGTAGTCCTTGGTGAACTGGCGGGCCACCTTGCGCCCGACCGCCTTGAGGTCCTTCTTGAGGGCCCCCTTGGACTTCTCGCCTTCCTTGACCGCCTCGAGCTCGAGGTCGTAGATGGCGATGCCCCACTCGAAGAACGGGGCGAGCACCAGGTTGATCGCCGGGTTGAAGATGTTCACCGGACGCCACGGCTGGTCCTCGTCCATGCGCAGCACGGAGTAGCCCACGTCCTTGTCCTTGCCCAGCACGTTGGTCCACGTGTGGTGCAGGTCGTTGTGGGTGTGCTTCCAGGCCGAGGCCGGCGTGACGAAGTCCCACTCCCACGTCGTCGAGTGGATGTCGGGGTCGCGCATCCAGTCCCACTGGCCGTGCAGGACGTTGTGGCCGATCTCCATGTTCTCGAGGATCTTGGCCACCGAGAGCATCGCGGTGCCCGCGACGAACGCGGACTTCTTCTTCGACAGGAGCAGCGTGGCGCGGCCGGCGACCTCGAGGGTGCGCTGCACGCGGATGACGCGGCGGATGTAGGCCGCGTCCTTGGCGCCGCGGGAGGCGATGATGCGGTCGCGGAGCGCGTCGAGCTCCTGGCCGAGGCGCTCGACATCGGCGTCGGACAGGTGCGCGGCGGCGCTGGGGCGCTTCGCCGGGCCACCGGCGGCAGCGAGGATCGGCTTCCTGGGCTGGATCGCGGCGCCCTCCGCGGACGCGCCGGTGGGCGTCGTCGATGTGGGTCGGTTCACGGTGGTGGTCATGGGTTTCCCTTCTCAGATGTCCAGGTGGACAGGGCCGGCGGCGGCGTTGACGCAGGTCTGGATCAGCTCGCCCTCGTCCCCGTGCACCTCTCCGGTGCGCAGGTCGCGGACCTTGCCGGCCACGAGCGGTGTCAGGCAGCTGCGGCAGATGCCCATGCGGCACCCGCTCGGCATGACGACGCCGCAGCCCTCCCCGGCGTCGAGGAGCGGCACGTCGCCGCCGGCCTCGACCTCCTTGTCGGACTTCTCGAAGACAACGACCCCGCCCTCCCCGCCGGTTCCCGGCAGCAGGACGGGAGCGAAGCGCTCGATGGTGAGGTCGGCACCTGTGTCGTCGGTGCCGTCGATGCCCTCGCGCTCCCACAGGGCCTCGGCGTCGTCGAGCAGCTCGGCGGGCCCGCACGCGAAGGCCTTGCGGGTGCGCCAGTCGGGGCAGAGGGCGTCGAGGTCGGTGGTGGAGGACAGGTCGAGGCGGCGCCCGGCGTCCTCGGTCGACGGGCCGTGCTCGCGGGTGAACCAGTGCCGGACGGTGAGGCCCGGGAACTGGTCGGCGAGCTCGAGCAGCTCGTCGTGGAACAGGGCGTCCTCGCGCGTGCGGGCGCAGTGCACGAGGACGACGTCGGCGTCGGGCCGGCGCGGCACGAGCGTGCGGATCATCGACATGACGGGCGTCAGACCACTGCCGGCGGTGAGCATGAGCAGCGGACGCGGGTGGCCCGGCAGCACGAAGTCGCCCTGCGGGACGTCGAGGAACAGGACGTCGCCCGGGCGCGTGTCGCGGGCCAGGGCCGTGGAGACCGCGCCGATCGCGGTGACGGTGATGGCCGGGTCGTGCCCGGCGGCGGCCGACAGCGAGTAGCTGCGCCACTGGCGGACGCCGTCGATCTCGACCCCGATGCGGGCCCACTGGCCCGCCTCGTGGGCGTTCCAGCCGCGGCCGGGGCGGAAGTGGATCGTCGTCGAGTCCGCGGTCTCGCGCACGACGCGTGTGACGACGCCGCGCAGCTGCCGCGCGGACGAGAGCGGGTTGACGAGGGCGAAGAAGTCCTCGGGGTCGAGGGGGGTGGTCAGGACGGACGCCATGCGCCGAAGTGCTCGCAGCTGGCTCATACCTCCATGGTGGCAGCGAACAGGTCCCGGGATCTTGGGTCGAGGCGTACTCTTTGGGACAGGAATCTATTGCCTCGCGACAAAAAGCAGGAGGCCGAAGTGGCGCACGCCACGTCTGACCCGCCGTGGTTGTCTTTGCCCGCCGAAATCAGCCGCATCCTGCGCCCCGTCGTCCCCGACATCGTCGAGGCCATCATCGAGGGCATCCCGCAGGACGTCCCGGTCTACGCCATGCCGATGGAAGGACGCTTCGGGCAGGGGGTGCGCCAGGGCGTCCAGGTGGCGCTGCACCGCTTCCTCGACCTGCCCGGGACGCGACTGCCGGCCCTGAGCGAGGACGGCAAGTGGGTCTACGAGAACCTCGGCCGCGGTGAGGTGCGCTCCGGCCGCAGTCTCGAGGCGCTGCTCGCCGCCTACCGTTACGGCGCTCGCGTGACCTTCCGGGCCATCTCGCGCACCGTCGACGTGTCGCAGATGCCGCCCGATGCCCTCCTCTCGCTCGGCGAGTCGCTCTTCGCCTACATCGACGAGCTGTCCGCGGCGAGCGCGCAGGGCTATGCCCAGGAGCAGTCCGAGCGGGCGGGGGAGCTGCAGCGGCTGCGCGCCGAGCTGCTCGAGTCGATCCTGCGCGGCGACTCGAGCGACGGCGGCGTGGCCCGCCTCGCCGCGGCGGTCGGCTGGACCCTGCCCGAGCGGGTCGTCGTCGGCCTCGTGCCCTCGCCGCACGTGGAGGGCCTGCGGGCCGCCATCGGCCGTGACGGGCTCGTCGCCGAGCGCGGGACCGATGTCGTGGTCGTCTACCCGTTCGGCAACCGACGCGTCCGGCGCCGCGACCTCGACCGGGCCCTGCGCGGGCGGCGCGCCGTCGTCGGCCCCGCGCGGGCCTGGCAGGCGGCGGGTGAGTCACTGCACCTCGCGGCCTCGGCGGGCGCCCACGGCCTCGGCCCCTCCGCCGACCAGCCCCACGCCGGCAAGGACCCGCTCTGGGTCGAGGACCGGCTCGCCGAGCTCGTCGTGCGTTCCGAGCCCCTCGCCATCGACGACCTGGCCCTCGTGCGGCTGGCCCCGCTCGACGGGCTGCGTCCGGCCGTGCGGGCCCGGCTGGCCGAGACCCTCCTGGCCTGGCTCCGCCACCAGGGGCAGCGGGCCCCGATGGCCGAGGAGCTCTTCGTGCACCCCCAGACCGTCGGCTACCGCGTCGCCCAGCTCAAGCAGCTCTTCGGCGAGGCTCTCGAGGATCCCGAGGTGCGCTTCGAGCTCGAGCTCGTCCTGCGCTCCGGCCACCGCTGAGCGAGCGCGTCGGGTCGGGCGGCCGCCCCGCGGGGGAGTCCTCTACAGGACGCGGACCGGGCTGCCGTCGAGGTATGCCGTCACGGCCTCGACGACGCCGGAGAAGAACGTCGCGTAGGTGTCCTCGGTGACGTAGCCGACGTGCGGGGTCAGGAGCGTGCGCGGCGCCGTGCGGAGCGGGTGGTCGGCCGGTAGCGGTTCGACGTCGAACACGTCGAGCCCGGCGCCGCCGAGGTGCCCGGAGGCGAGCGCGCCGAGCAGGGCCGTCTCGTCGACGATCGGGCCGCGGGAGGTGTTGACGAGCAGGGCGCCCGGACGCATGAGGCGCAGCTCGCGCGCCCCGATGAGCCCGCGCGTGCCGCCCTCGCCCTCGACGAGCGGCAGGTGCACCGACACGACGTCGGAGCGTCGGAGCACGTCGTCGAGCGACGCGGCGGTGGCCCCCGACGCGTCGGCGCGCTCTGGCGTCAGGTGGGGGCTCCACGCGAGGACGTCCATGCCGAAGGCGCGGGCCACGGCGGCGACCCGCGTGCCGAGGCGGCCGAGCCCGAGGACGCCGATCGTGTGGCCGTCGAGATCGCGGCCCACGGTGGTCTGCCAGCCGCCGTCGTGCACCGTCGTGGCCTCGGTGACGAGCTGCCGGGAGAGGCCCAGGACCAGGGCCCACGTCAGCTCGGCCGGGGCGCTCGCGCGGCTCTCGGTGCCGCAGACGGTGATTCCCGACGCCGTGGCGGCGGCGACGTCGATGCTCGGGTTGCGCCGGCCGGTCGTGACGACGAGCCGCAGCCGCGGCAGGCGGGTCAGCACGCTGGCCGGAAGGGGCGTCCTCTCTCGCATGACGACGACGGCGTCGTAGTGCTCGAGGCGGCGCCTGAGGGCCTCGGGCTCGTCGAGGTGGTCGCGGAAGACGTCGACCCGGCAGGGACGCGTCGGGTGGGCCGTGACGGGCGTCCAGTCGGCGCTGGACAGGGCGACGCCCTGGTAGTCGTCGAGGACCGCGATGTGCACCCGGCCAACCCTAGGGCTGGAGCCTGCGGGCGTCGGGGCGGATCCCCCGGGAACGCCAGAGGCGCCACTCGCATGAGTGGCGCCTCTCGAAGGGGCGACCCCGACCGGGCTCGAACCGGCGACCTCCGCCGTGACAGGGCGGCGCGCTAACCAACTGCGCTACGGGGCCTTGCATATGAAGTTGTGGTCTTGCGTATCCCCAACGGGATTCGAACCCGTGCTGCCGCCGTGAAAGGGCGGAGTCCTAGGCCGCTAGACGATGGGGACTGGCCCGAACCATCCGCTTGGGACGTCGAGAACTATAGGGGAGTTCTGCGCACCCTCCAAATCGGCCCTCGAAGCCTGTGCGAGAGGTCGTTTCGGACACCCCGGATCAGCCCTTCGCCCACGCCCGGACGTCCTCGACGGGCCACGTGGTGACGATCCGCTCGGCCGGGATGCCGAGGCGTTCGGCGCGCTCGCAGCCGAGCGACTTCATGTCGAGCTGGCCCGGCGCGTGGGCGTCGGAGTCGATGCTGAAGAGGCAGCCGAGGTCGCGGGCCAGCTCGATGAGCTCGTCCGGCGGGTCGCACCGCTCGGGCCGGGAGTTGATCTCCACGGCGACGTCGTTCTCGAGGCAGGCGCGGAACACCTTCTCGGCGTCGAACTGCGACGGCGGACGCTTGCCGCGGCCCCCCGTGACGAGCTGCCCGGTGCAGTGCGCGAGGACGTTGGTGTGCGGGTTGCGCACGGCCGCCACCATCCGCGGCGTCATCTCGAAGGCCGGCTGGCGCAGCTTGGAGTGGATCGAGGCCGTGACGACGTCCAGCTGGTCGAGGAGGTCGTCGTCCTGGTCGAGCGAGCCGTCGAGGTGGATGTCGACCTCGATGCCCTTGAGCAGGGTGAAGCTGTCGCCGACGCTGCGGTTGATGGCGTCGACGCGCTTCAGCTGGTCGATGAGGCGCTCGCGGGAGAGGCCGTTGGCGACGGTGAGGCGCGGCGAGTGGTCGGTCAGGGCCATCCACTCCTGCCCCAGCTCGACGGCCGCGAGAACCATCTCCTCGATGGGGCTGCCGCCGTCGCTCCAGTTCGAGTGGGCGTGCAGGTCGCCGCGCAGGGCCGCGTAGAGCTCGGCACCTCCGCGGGTCAGCGGCTCGCCGTGCTTCTCCTCGGCCGAGACGAGGTAGGCGGGCACGACGCCGCGCACCGCCTGCCCGATGATCGCGGCGCTGGAGTCGCCGATCCCCTTGATCTGCTTGAGGGTTCCGGCCTCGGACCGCTCGCGCAGCTCATCGTCGGAGATGAGCGTGATGGCCTCGATGGTGCGCCGGAACGCGTCGATGCGGTAGCTGCTCTCGCGGCCGCGCTCGAGGAGGAAGCAGATGCGCCGCAGCGCCTCGAGCGGGCTCATCGGCGCCGTCGGCGGGGTCGGCTGCTGCATGCCGGCCAGCCTAGCCGCGCGTGTGGGACGCGGCCGGGGCGCGCGCGGGAGGGTTCGCGGCCCCGGCCGGTCCGTCCCGCGTCCGACCCCCGTCGGGACGCAGGACCCCCGAGGGTGGTCAGTGCTGCAGCGTCGGCAGCGTACCGCCGTTCGGCAGCTTTCCCGGCACGGACGCCGTCGTGGCGACGACGCGGACGACGTCGCCGTAGCGCTGCTCGAGGGTTCCCGGTGCGCTGCGCTCGTCGGCCGACACGACGACGCGGTCGCCTCGTGCGTCGATCCCGACGCCGTAGACGACGATGCCCTGCCCCTTGAGGACGAGGGAGTCGTCGCGGACCTGCTGGGCCACGCGGACCTTCTCGGCCCACGTGTGCGACGCGTCGACGAATCGCACCGAGCCGCTCGGCATCGCGCCGGTCACGAACGACTCGAGGGAGGGGTCGCGGCGCGTGACGGCGACGACGACCGACGTGCCGCCCGCGTCACCGGCGTACGCGCCGGAGAAGACGTCGGGCCAGCGCGTCGTGACGGTGGCTGACACGGCGTCGAAGGCGCGCGTGGCCGGGGTCTGGAGCGCCCCGAAGAACTCCGAGGTGTCGCGCGCGGGCGGCATCGGGCTGCCCTGGACGGAGGGGCCGCTGCCGTTGCCACTGCCGAGGGACCCGGTCGCGCCCGGCGCGATGCCCTGGGCTCCGGAGTCGGATCCCTTGTCGCTCATGCGTTCCGGCGCGTTGGCGGCCGAACCCGCGGACGACGACGACGCGGTACGGCCGCCCGACAGGGCCCACCCGGCGCCGACGACGCCGACGAGCACGACCGCCGCCGCGGTGCCGAGCACCGCGTTGCGGCGTCGGGCCGTGCGGGCCCGGCCGCGCATCAGGGCACGCTGGGCGAAGAGGTCGTCGCGCGGGGGTTCGAGGTCGTTCGTCATGGCCAGCGCCTTTCGCAGCTGCAGCTCGCCGGGCTCCGGCGTCGGGGCTGCATCCGGGGCTGCATCCGTGGCGGGGTCCCGGTCGGGGACTGGGCCGGGGCGGCGCGTCGGGTCGTCACTCATGTCACGGCTCCTGCCCCCGAGAGCGGTGGTTCGGCGAGCCGGTCGCGCAGCGCCGCGAGGGCCCGCGAGATCTGGCTCTTGATGGTGCCCTCGGCGACGCCGGTGCACTCGGCGATCTGGGGGACGGTGAGGTCCTCCCAGAAGCGCAGCACGAGAACGGCCCGTTGCTTCTCGGGCAGGCCCTTGAGCAGGTCGGTCAGCGTCATCGCGAGCTCGCGGTCGTGGTCGGCGCCGGACGGGTGCGACGGCAGCGGCTCGGGGGCCTCGTCGGTCAGCACCTCGCGCCGGCGCTTGCGCTGGTCGTTGAGGTAGAGGTTCATCATCGTGCGTCTCGTGTAGGCGGTCTGCGCACCGTCGGCGATCCTGGGCCAGGCCGCGTAGACGCGCGCGAGGGCCTCCTGGACGAGCTCGTCGCCGTCGGCCCAGTTGCCGCAGAGCAGGTAGGCGCGTCGGCGCAGCATGGTCTGCCGCTCCTCGACAAAGGCGCGGAAGGCCGCCTCGTCCCTGCGTCTCATGGGCTCCCGCCGGGTTCGCTCGTCAGGTTGGTCGTCAGGTCGTCGTCAGGTGGTGTGTCGGGTCCGTCTCCGGTGTCGTACACCCCAAGGACACGCCGGCCCGGCGAAGCGTTGCACGGTTCGGCGAGGAGTTCGACCGGAAGGTCAGCAGACGCGGCCGAGGTGGGCGAGGGCGAACATCAGGGCCGCGACCGTCTCGCCGTCGGTGATGCCGCCGTCGCGGACCAGGTCGAGCACCCGCGCCACCGGCACCCGTCGCACGGCCGAGATGCCCTCCTCGGCCCGGGCCCGGTCGCCGCTGCCGGCCACAGGCTCGAGGCCGGTGGCGAGGAAGACGACCTCAGGCGCCCGGCACACGCCGTTGAGCGCGTTCATGACGCCGACCCGACGCCACTCGCGCGCCGAGAGGCCGGTCTCCTCGGCCAGCTCGCGGCGGGCGGCGACGAGCGGGTCCTCGCCGTCGGTGCCGCCGGCGGGCACCTCGACGGACTGGCCGACGGTGTGCCGGTCGACGGTGACGAGGACGAGCTCGTCGGCGTCGGTCAGGGCGACGACGAACACGGCCGGCCGGCGCACCTCGACGACCCCGAAGATGCCCGGGCCGCCGTCGGGACGCGTGACCTCGTCCTCGTGGACGCGGATCCAGGCGTTCTCGTAGGCGACGCGGGTGCGCCGCACCGGCCAGCTCACGCCGCGTGCTCGAGGCGGAGCAGGGTCTCCTTGGCGGGCAGGCCGCCCAGGTAGCCGCCGAGGCTGCCGTCGGAGCGGACGACGCGGTGGCACGGAACGACGATCGGCAGGGGGTTGGTGGCGCACGCGGAGCCGACGGCGCGGACCGCGCGGGGGCTGCCGGCCGCCACCGCGACCTGGGCGTAGCTCTCCGTCGAGCCGTACGGGATGGCGGTGAGGTGGCGCAGCACGTCGAGCCTGAAGCCGTGCGCGAGGCGCAGGTCAAACGGCAGCTCGAAGGTGCGCCGCATGCCGGCGAAGTACTCGTCGAGCTGGCGGGCGGCATCGTCGAATCGCTTGCCGTCCTTCAGGATCCGCGAACCGACTCGTTCGCCGAGGGTGTCCAGGACGCGGTCGTGGTCCTCGACCGAGTACGCGACGCGCACGAGGCCGGCGTCGGTCGCGGCGAGGAGCAGCGTCCCCAGCGGGGAGTCGACGACGCGGTAGGTGGCGTCGAGGACGGAGGCCGACGAGGCGCGCTCGACGAGGGCGGCGTGGAGCGCCGCGAGGTGCGCGGCGTCGTCGGGGGCGGGACGCGTCAGCCCGGCGAGCGTCGGCTCAGACGTGGCGGGCGGGGTCGGGGGCGCTGGAGTCATGGGAGTCGTCGGGGTGATGGGGGACATGGAGCTCACCTCTTCGTGGTGGCGGGCAGGGGGGCCGGCGTCGTGGCGTACGCGGCCGCGTAGGTGGTGCGGAGGCGGGCGATGCCGTCGGCGGTGGCCCGGCGTGCGGCCGCCGGCGTGCCGCCGACGATGCGGGCGACCTCGGCGTGGGGCAGCCCGGCTACGTGGTGGTAGGCGACGCAGGCGCGCTGCTTGTCGGGCAGGGCGGCGAGGGCGGCCCAGAGGTCGTCGTCGGGGATGGCGGCGTCGGGCTCGTCGCCGCGTGGGGCGGTGGACTCGGGCACGTCGGCCACCGGGTGGGCTCGGCGGGCGCCCGCGCGGGCGACGTCGACGGCCTTGCGGTGGGCGATCGTGACGAGCCACGCCCGGACGTTCGCGTCGTCGGGCAGGTCGGGCCAGGCCCGCAGGGCCGCGAGGAACGTCTCGGACCACGCGTCGTCGGCCTCGGTCGGCCCGAGGACGGCGCGGCACACGCGCAGCACGACGGCCCCGTGCTCGGTCACGGCCTGCTCGAACGGTCGCTTCATGCCTTGTAGACGCTCCGGCCCCCGGAAGTGTGAGGTGCCCAGTGTGGCCGATGGGACGAGCTGCTCACTCGATGGAGAGGGGGAGCGACCGGACGGGGAGACGGTGGGGAGGTCAGAAGAGGCGGCCGGCGTCGTCGGCGGCGGGCTCCTCGAGCGCGAGGAGGAACCGCTTGCGCTCGAGCCCGCCCGCGTAGCCGACGAGCGAGCCGTCGGCCCCGATGACCCGGTGGCACGGCACGACGACGGCGATCGGGTTGCGGCCGTTGGCCGTGCCGACGGCCTGGGCGAGGTTGCGGTCGCCGAGGGCGCGGGCCAGGTCGCCGTAGCTGCGGGTCTGGCCGTAGGGGATCTCGCGCAGCAGAGCCCACACCTTCTGGTGGAAGGTGTCGCCCCGGGGCGCGAGCGGCAGGTCGAACTCGGTGAGCCCGCCGGTGAAGTACCCGGCGAGCTGGACGGCCGTCGACGCGAAGGGCTCGTCGGCCGGGTCGCCCGGTTCGCCGAGGACGTCGTCGCCGGGGCGGTACTTCGCGGCGTCCATGAGCAGGTGCGTCACGGCGCCGTCCTCCGCGACGACCGTGAGGTCGCCGATGGGCGAGGGGACGACGACGTGCGTGACGGTCACCGCGTCGAGCCCCCTGATGGGCCCGAGGCGCTCGACGTGCCCGGCGCGTCCGGTGCTCCCGAGGGCCGGCCGGGCTCGTGGGCGGCGAGGATGTCCTCGTGCGTCGGCACCGGGAACTCGGCAGAGTAGTCGCCGTAGGCGCGGGGGTCCTCGCGCGGCTCGAGGTGGCAGGTCAGGGCGATGTCGCCGAACTCGCGGTGCACTGCGGCCTCGACCTCCTCGACGAGGTCGTGGCCCCTCGTGACGGTCCAGGCGCCGGGGACGAGCACGTGCACCTCGGCGAACCGGTGGTGGCCGGACTCACGGGTGCGCAGCGCGTGGAAGTGCACCTCGGAGGTGACGAAGCGCGACAGGATCTCGGCGATGGCGGCGTTGTCCTCCTTCGACATCGAGATGTCCATGAGGCCCTCGGTGGACTCGCGGATCAGCTTCCACCCGGTCCAGACGATGTTGAGCCCGACGAGGAAGGCGACGACGGGGTCGAGGCGCTCGATGCCGGTGAGGGCGACGACGAGGACGCCGACGACCACACCGGCGGAGGTCCAGACGTCGGTCATGAGGTGCTTGCCGTCGGCCGTGAGGGTGAGTGAGCGGTAGCGACGGCCGGCCCGGAGCAGGACGATCGCGACGCCGCCGTTGACGGCCGAGGCGACGACGGAGATGGCCAGGCCGATACCGACGTTGTCGATGGGCTGCGGGTGCAGGAAGCGGTCGACGGCCGACCACATGATGACGACCGCGGCCACGAAGATCATGACGCCCTCGATGGCCGCCGAGAAGTACTCGGCCTTGGTGTGGCCGTAGTGGTGGTTCTTGTCGGCCGGCATGGCCGCGACCTTGAGGGCGATGAGGACGGCGACCGCGGCGACGAGGTTGACGACCGACTCGGCGGCGTCGGACAGCAGCCCGACCGAGCCGGTGAGCCGCCAGGCGATGACCTTGAGGGTGATGGTGACGACCGCAGCCACGATGGACAGGTAGGCGAACCGGCTGAGGTCGCGGGTCTGCAGGCCCCGCCGGGCATCGGCCGAGGCGGTGGCAGCCGACGGCACGGTGTCGGTGGGGGCGGTCTCGGGGCGATCGGGGTCGGCGGTGCTCACGGGTCCAGTGTCGCAAAGCACACCGACGCCGCGTCCCCGACGCCCCTCTGCGGACTCCGTCGGTGGTGCACGAATGGGCGATCCGGGTAGGGCACGGGTGACCGAACGGAGAAAGGAGCCCACATGGGTACCGAGGACAAGGCACGCAACATGGGTGAGGACCTCAAGGGCAAGGCCAAGGAGGCCACCGGCAAGGTCACCGACAACGAGCGGCTCGAGGCCGAGGGCAAGGGCGACCAGGCGGAGGCCGACCTCAAGCAGCGGGGCGAGCACCTCAAGGACGCCTTCAAGACGGACTGAGCACGCCTTCACCGTCGGCGTGGGCCGGCACCCCGGACGGGGGGCCGGCCCACTGCCGTGTCAGCAGCCGGTCCCGGGGTATTGCCCTCGTCGCGCCGGTCGGTGAGAGTCAGGGATGCCCGGACGGTGCCTTCTCCCGAGAGGTGACGCGATGAGCACGACCACCCTGCCCGCCCCGACCACCGACGAGATCGCCTCGATGGACGCGTGGTGGCGGGCCAGCAACTACCTGACCATCGGCCAGATCTACCTCCAGGCCAACGCGCTGCTCCAGGAGCCGCTGACGGCCGAGCACATCAAGCCGCGGCTGCTCGGGCACTGGGGCACGAGCCCGGGACTCTCGTTCGTCTACGCGCACGTGTCGCGGCTCGTGCGGCACACGGGTCAGCAGACGATCTACCTCACCGGTCCCGGACACGGCGGCCCGGCGCTCGTCGCGGCCGGCTACCTCGAGGGCACCTACAGCGAGATCTACCCCGAGGTGACCCAGGACGCCGAGGGGATGCGTCGCCTCTTCCGGCAGTTCTCGGCGCCCGGCGGCATCCCGAGCCACGTGTCGGTGACGACTCCCGGCTCGATCCACGAGGGCGGCGAGCTCGGCTACGTGCTCGTGCACGCGTTCGGCGCCGTCATGGACAACCCCGACCTGCTGGCGCTCGCCGTCGTCGGCGACGGCGAGGCCGAGACCGGCCCGCTCGAGGGCTCCTGGAAGGGCATCTCCTTCCTCGACCCCGCCCGCGACGGTGCGGTGCTGCCGGTGCTGCACCTCAACGGCGCCAAGATCGCGGGCCCGACGGTGCTCGGCCGCAAGGACCCCGCCGAGGTGCGCAGCCTCCTCGAGGGGCACGGCTACGAGGTGCTGGAGGTCGAGGGTGAGGACGTCCCCGGCATGCACGAGCGGTTCGCGGCGACCCTCGCGACGGCCTACGAGCGGATCACCGACATCCAAGCGGCCGCGCGCGGCGGGACCAGGGTTGGCACGCGTCCACGATGGCCGCTCATCGTGCTGCGCACGCCGAAGGGCTGGACCGGGCCCCGGGAGGTCGACGGCGTCCGCGTCGAGGGCACCTTCCGTGCGCACCAGGTGCCGCTGTCCGGTGTGCGCGAGAACGCCGACCACCTGCGCCTGCTCGAGGAGTGGATGCGCTCGTACCGACCCGAGGAGCTCTTCGACGCCGCCGGCTCGCCGGTCGCGCTCGTCCGCGCGGCCAACCCCGAGGGCGACCTGCGGATGAGCGCGTCTCCACACGCCAACGGCGGCCTGCTGACCAAGCCGCTCGACCTGCCGGACTTCCGCGACTTCGCCCGCGACGTGCCGGCCCCGGCCACGACGCGCGACGAGTCCACGCGCGCCCTCGGCGAGCTGCTCCGCGAGACCTACCGCCGCAACCCGACGACGTTCCGGCTGTTCTGCCCCGACGAGACGCACAGCAACCGCCTCGACGCCGTCTTCGAGGTCGAGAACCGGATGCTCGCCGAGCGCGTCGACGCCGATGACGACCACCTGAGCCACGACGGGCGGGTCATGGAGGTGCTCTCGGAGCACAACTGCCACGGCTGGCTCGAGGGCTACACGCTGACCGGTCGCCACGGCCTTTTCGCGACGTACGAGGCGTTCGCGATGGTGAGCGCCTCGATGACGGTGCAGCACAGCAAGTGGCTGCAGGAGGCGAACCGGCTCGACTGGCGCGCCGACGTGCCGAGCCTCAACGTGCTGCTCACCTCGACGGCGTGGCGCAACGACCACAACGGCTTCTCCCACCAGGGGCCCGGCCTCGTGCAGACCGTGCTCAACGCACGCGGCGAGGTGGCCCGCATCTACCTGCCGCCGGACGCGAACTGCCTTCTCTCCGTGGCGGACCACTGCCTGCGTTCGCGCAACTACGTCAACTGCATCGTCATCGACAAGCAGCCGCAGCCGCAGTGGCTCACCATCGACGAGGCCGTGGAACACTGCCGCGTCGGCGCGGGAACGTGGGACTGGGCCGGCACCGACGACGGCGACCGGGACCCTGACATCGTCCTCGCCTGCGCCGGCGACGTCGTGACCATGGAGGTCGTGGCGGCGGCACAGATCCTGCGGGACCGCTTGCCGCAGCTACGGGTCCGCGTCGTCAACGTCGTCGACCTCATGACGCTCTCACGGGCCCGCAGCCACCCGCACGGCATGGACGAGGTGCGGTTCGCCGAGTTGTTCACCGACCATGTCGACGTCGTCTTCGCCTTCCACGGCTACCACGGCGCCATCCACCAGCTCGTCCACGGCCGCCCCGACGCCGACCGGTTCCACGTGCGCGGCTTCAAGGAGGAGGGCACCACGACGACGCCCTTCGACATGGTCGTGCGCAACGAGGTGGACCGCTACCACCTGGTCATGGACGCCATCAACAACGCGGGTCGGCAGGTGCGCGGCTCGAGCGAGCTCAAGGCCTGGTGCGAGCGGCAGCTGGAGCGGCACGGCGAGTACATCGTCGAGCACCTCGAGGACCTGCCGCAGGTGCGCGACTGGGTCATCTCGCGCCCCGTCGGCGACTGACGCCGGCTCAGGACGGTGGGCGGCGCGAGACCCATCCGCGCTCAGACGCCTCCCAGCCCAGCTGCATGCGGGTCGTCGAGCCGGTGAAATCCATCAGCGTCTTGAGCCGCCGCTGCACGGTGCGGCCGCTCATCCGCAGCTGGCGACCCACGGCCTCGTCGGTGAGCCCGCTGAGCATGAGCGAGAGCAAGGCGGCGTCGAGACTGTCCGGGCCCGGGGTCGTGCCCTCGTCGACACCGCCCTCGGGGCCGAGCACGACGGGCACGCCTGCGGCCCAGACCGACTCGAACAGCGTCACGAGCGAGCGCACGAGGCTGGGGGCACGGATGACGACCGCGGCCGCCTCGTGGCCACGGACGGAGAGCGGGGCCATCGCCACCGCACGATCGATCACGAGCAGCTTGGTCGGCACCTTGTCGACGGTCCGGATCAGGGCGTTGGCGCCGAGAGCGTCTCGCGCCTCACCGGCCGTGGCCGCGTCCTCCAGGGCCCCCCGCTCGATGACGACGCGGAAGGTGACGCCTCGGTCGAGCGCCTGCTGCTCGGCCTGGTTGTCCTCCGGGTTGACGGCGACGGGCTGGGCGTCGACGAAGGACAGCACCTCGTCCCGAGCACCCAGCTCGAGCTGGAGGAACCGGCCCCGGACGGCCTCGGCGCCGAGGGCGACCTCCACGAGATCGCCGACGTCGGCGTGGTTGACGTCCTGACGGAAGATCTCGGTGAGCATCGCCACGGAGGTCTCGGCCCGGGACAGGTCGTGCCGGCGTGAGTTGAGCAGTCCTTGGAGGGCGACGTCGGGTGCCGTCGGGAACCACAGGGGAGGGTCGCCGCGAAAGGTCGAGACCTCGACGAGCCCCAGGTCGCGCAGCGAACGCAGTACCTCGTGCACCTCGTCGACCGGACGACCCCACCGCTCGGCGAGCGCCGGTTCGGTGCCCCCGCCGTCGACGACGAGCGACTGGTACTGGTGCTGCTGGGCTGCGCTGAGACCCAGCGCGGTGAGGTCGACGTGCGGCGTCACGGTCGGCTCCCTCGGGTGTCGCGCAGGGCCGTGACACCGAGGAGCTCGTCTGTCGAGAAGACGACATGTCGGGTCTGCGCCGGTCTGAAGGTCTTCCGCGCCCTGCTCGTCACTTGACACCCTCCTCTCGGTGCCGGCCCTCATACCCCCCGAAACCGGAGGGCCGGTGCCGGCAATGATGCCGGATCAGGTGTCGTGCCGCGCTCCCACCCGGGCCCGCACCCGGGCTCCATCTCCCACGGAGGTCCCTCCATGCGCCGACCAAGGCGTCGTCAAACCCTCGCGTCAGCCGGCATCATCGCCGTCGCCGCGGCCGCCCTGTCCCCGTCCGTCCTCGGAGCCGCCGCGGCTGCGGCCGCCGACTCCAAGCCCATCGTCGGCTCCGCCGGTCAGGCTGCCGCCCAGTCGGCGGCCACGGTCACCCTCATCTCGGGCGATCGCGTCCGCGTCTCGCGCACCGCCGACGGACAGCCCGTCGCCCAGCTGCTCCCCGGAGAGGACGGCACCGTCCCCGACTACGAGACGCTGCGTGACGGCGACAACCTCTACGTCTTCCCGACCACGGCCAGCAGCGCCATCGGGGCCGGCCTCGTCGACCGCGAGCTGTTCAACGTGACGGGTCTGGTCGCGGCCGGTTTCGACGACGCGCACGCCGACTCGATCCGCGTCATCGCGCAGTACGACGACGCGCGCACCGTGTCGGGGACGACGCCCGTGCCGACGGGCGCCACCGGCAGCACCGCGCTCTCCTCGGTCAACTCCCTCGCCTACTCGGTGGCCAAGACCGACATCCAGGCGGCCTGGTCCGAGCTGACCGACGCGAGCTCCGGCAGCGGCGGCAGCCTGGCCAAGATCTGGCTGGACCGCCCGGTCAAGGCGACCATGGCCGACTCGACGGCGCAGATCGGCGCCCCGGCGGCCTGGCAGGCGGGCATCGACGGTGCTGGTAGCACGGTCGCGATCCTCGACACCGGCGTCGACGCGGAGCACCCGGACCTCGCCGGCCGCATCTCGGCGACCAAGGACTTCACGGGTTCCAGCTACGGCACCAACGACATGGTGGGGCACGGCACCCACGTCGCCTCGACGATCGCCGGCACGGGCGCCGCGAGCGGCGGCAAGGAGCGCGGCGTCGCTCCGGGCGCGAAGCTTCTCATCGGCAAGGTGCTCGGCGACTCCGGCGGTGGCTACGACTCCGACATCATCCAGGGCATGCAGTGGGCCGTGGCCAGCCACGCCGACGTCGTCTCCATGAGCCTTGGCAGCACAGCCCCGGCCACGACCTGCGACGACCCGATCGCCCAGGCAGTCGACGAGCTGTCACGGTCGAGCCCGAGCCTGTTCGTCATCGCGGCGGGCAACATGGGCTCGCGGCAGAACACCGTCTCGAGCCCGGGCTGCGCCACCTCGGCCCTCACCGTCGGCGCCGTCGACTCGACGAACGCCACGGCCTACTTCTCCAGCCGCGGGCCCGTGGGCGGCAGTCACCTCGTCAAGCCGGAGATCGCGGCCCCCGGCGTCAACATCCTGGCTGCCGCCGCCGGCGGTCGCGGCCCCTACGCGTACCGGACGATGTCGGGCACCTCGATGGCCACCCCGCACGTCGCCGGTGCTGCGGCCCTCGCCAAGGAGTCGAACCCGTCGCTGACGGGTGCGCAGATCAAGACCCTGCTCACCTCCTCCGCCGACCCGACCGTCGCCGCACCCGCGCAAGAGGTCGGCGCCGGCACCCTGGACGTGCGGCGAATGCTGTCGCAGACGGTCGTCGGCCAATCCAGCGTCTACGGGGGTGCGTTCGACTACCCGCAGACCAAGGCGTACAACGCCAAGAGCCTCACGTACACCAACCGGGGCGGCGCGCCGGTCGACCTGCGCCTGAACGTCGAGAAGGTCACCGGTAACGACGGCAACCCGGTCAACACCCCGCTGGTGCGTCTCCCGCAGCACGTCGTCGTCCCGGCACGCGGCAGCGTCGAGGTGCCGGTGACCGTGCAGCTCGGGGCGAACATCCCGAGCAGCGCGCTCGGGGACATCACGGCCCGGATCGTCGCGACCGACGGCACCCAGCGCGTCTCCACCGCGTTCGGGCTCTACGCCAACGCCCCCACCGTCAAGGTCACCGTGAAGGTGGTCGACCGGAACGGCAACCCCGCCTCGGGTGCCTCGTCGGTCGACCTCGTCAACACCGACACGTCAACCGGTGAGCGCCGCCCGGTCGGCGGCAAGGACCAGACCTACCCCGTCCGCCCCGGCCGTTACTTCCTCACGTCCTTCGTCCAGACGCCCACCCCGGGTGCCTCCCCGCGGGCCCTGCCGGCATCAATGGCCTACCTCGCCCGCCCGGAGGTGACGATCGACAAGGACACCACCCTCGTCCTCGACGCGCGCCAGGCCAACCCGCTCACGGTCTCCACCCAGCAGCCCTCGGAGCTGCGCTCGACCACGCTGACCTTCGAGCGACTGTGGAACCCGTCCTTCGTGCACTCCGGTTCGATGTCGACCGGTCCGGGCACCCGTGAGGTCTACGCCCAGATCATCGGCAAGGTCGCCAAGGGCGACGGCTCCTTCGAGTTCGGCCACTGGACCCGCAAGATCGCGCCGCTCGTCTCGTCGATGGTGACGTCCGGGGGAGGGACGCTGCACCCGCTCTCGCCCAAGACCGGCATCGGCAACCTCGACGGGGACGGCACCGCGCCACTGGCGTCGGTCGGCGCAGGCTCCGCGACGGACTTCAAGGCCGCCGGGGACCTCACCGGCAAGGTCGTCGTGGCCCACGTCGCGGTCGGCGCCGACGACTACTCGGTGCAGTCACGAGCCGCGGCCGCCAAGGCCAAGGCCCTGCTGCTCTACCGTGACGACGCCGGTACGTGGATGCCCACGGTCGGGGCCAACGCCGTCCCGCTACCGGTGTACTCGCTGCCCGTCACGGAGGGTGTGGTTCTCGACGCCGAGATCGCGACCGGTGCCGCGACCGTGACCTGGTCGGCGCAGGCGAAGACGCCGTACGCCTACACGCTCGGCTTCTTCTCCGACGGCCAGCTCGTCACGGCGCAGAAGCACGAGGTGGCCGACTCCTCGCTCGGCGCCATCAAGGCCACCTACTCGAGCATGGGCGTCGCAACGGACTTCGGTGACATGACCGCGGCCCAGCGGCCGAGCACGATGGCTTACTCGATTGGCGGCATCGACTCGCTCATCGTGCCGAACGCGCGCACCGAGTACCTCACCGCCGACGGCACGAAGTGGGTCAAGTCGATCCTGTCGAGCTTCCCGTTCGGCGAGGTCATGAACGACCGCTTCCGGACCTTCACGCCCGGCCAGCGGGTGGCGGACTCCTGGTACGGCGGCTCGGTCGGCCCGAACGTCCGCGCGAACAGCGACGGGGTGCCGCAGCTCGTCGCCGAGCGCCAGGGCAACCTCCTCGGGGTGCAGACGACGATCTGGGGCGACAGCGCCGGCCACTGGGCCGACCAGGGCAGCTTCGGTGACCTCGGCAACCTGACGCTGAAGCGCAACGGGGTCCAGGTCGGCTACAGCTACGACCCGTCCGGCGTCTTCACCGTTCCGTCCGACGACGCGACCTACGACCTGAACATGCACATCGAGAAGGTCGGCAGCCCGGCCAGGTTCTGGAAGCGGTCACCGGTCACCGACACGACGTGGACCTTCACGTCGCACGAGGAGCCCGACGTCTACAGCCGCGCGCTGCCGCTGCTCCTGCCGCGTCTCGACCTCCCGGCTGACGGTCTCAAGACCGTGGGCGCAGGCTCGGTGACGATCCCGGCGCGCGTCGTGGCGAACCCCGGCTACGACGCCGGTGCGATCTCGGCCGCCCGGGTGTGGACCTCGGTGGACGGCGGAAGGACCTGGGTGGAGGGCACGACGTCGCTCACCAAGACTGGTGCGGACCTCGTGGTGGACCACTCCGCCGACACCGGCAAGCAGGTCAGCCTGCGGGTCGAGCTCACTGACGTCCACGGCGCGAAGGTGCTCCAGACCATCACGCGGGCCTACGACGTGCGCTGATCAGGCAGCGTCATGGCACGTGAGCCCCGGGCGGTGACGCCCGGGGCTCACCTGTGCCCCCGAGTCGGGGGCGGAGGCCGCGAACCGCTCACACGGCGACCTCTGCGGTAGGACGCTGGGGTGATGGACACCGTGGTCAGGACCCGCCACGGCGCGGTCCGCGGGCTGGTGGAGGACGGCGTGCACGTCTTCCGCGGGATCCCGTACGCCGCGCCCCCGTTCGGCCCGAACCGGCTCCGCCCGCCGGTGCCCCTCGTGGCCTGGGACGGGACGCGCGATGCCACCCGGCTGGGGCCCGAGCCGCCTCAGGTCGCGCCACCCGCCACGGGCGGCACGACCGAGGGAGCCCAGGAGGAGTGGCACGACGTCGACGCCGCGTTCGCGGCCGTGGAGCGGGCGAAGGCCACCGACGACTGCCTCAACCTCAACGTCTGGACCCCCGACCCGGGCACCTCCGGCCTGCCCGTCATGGTGTGGATCCAGGGCGGCATGTTCGAGCTCAGCTCGACCGCCGCCTACGACGGCAGCCGGTTCGCGCGCGACGGCGTCGTCTGCGTCGTCGTCAACTGGCGGCCGGGCGCCGAGGGCTTCCTCCACCTCGGCGACGGCGTCGCGAACGTCGGCCTCCTCGACCAGGTGGCGGCCCTCGAGTGGGTCCGCGACGGCATCGCCGCGTTCGGCGGCGACCCCGGCAACGTCACGGTCTTCGGGGAGTCCGCGGGCGCCATGAGCATCGGGTGCCTGCTCGGGATGCCGCGCGCCGAGGGACTGTTCCGGCGGGCCGTCCTGCAGAGCGGCGCCGCCCACCACGTGCTGTCCTCGGCCGACGCACGACGCGTCGCCGACCGGCTGGCCGCGGCGCTCGGCGTCGAGGCGACCCGCGACGCGATCGCGGCGACGGGTGTCGACCGACTGCTCGGCGCCCAGGCGGCGCTGAAGCAAGAGCTGCTCGCGCACCCCGATCCGCGCACCTGGGGGCAGGAGGTCGTCACCACCGTCATGCCCTGGCAGCCCGTGGTCGACGGCGCAGTGCTGCCGGGGCCGCCGATCGAGCGGATCGCCGCCGGGTCGGCTCGAGACGTCGACATCATGGTGGGCACGAACACCGACGACTGGAGGCTCTGGCTCCTCGTCAGCGGCGCCATGGGCCAGGTCACCGACGCCATGCTCGCCGGGCCCGTGGACCGGTTCGGGTACCTCAGCCTCGCGGCGTACGGGCTCGATGGCCCCGAGGACCTCACCGCCTACCGGGCGCGCTACCCCGACATCATGCCGGGCGAGCTGCTGGCCAGGGTGCAGACCGACTGGTGGATGCGGGTGCCCGCGCTGCGGCTCGCCGAGGCGCACCTCGCATCACGGGGAGACGCGTCGACGCGCACGTTCGCGTACGAGTTCGCCTGGGGAGCACCGGGCCTGGGCGCCGTGCACGCCCTCGAGGTGCCCTTCGTCTTCGACATCGCCCATCCCGACGCGCCGCTGTTCGGGCCCCTGCTCGGACCGGACCCGCCGCAGGACCTCGCCCGGACGGTGCACGAGGCCTGGGTCGGGTTCGCGCGTGACGGCGACCCCGGGTGGCCCGCGCACGACCTGATGCGCCGGGCGACCATGCGGTTCGACACGACGTGCAGCGTCGTCGACGACCCCTACGCCTGGGAGCGGGCCTTCTGGCAGGGCCGGAGGTGAGCGGCCCCGGCGGATTCGTCGTCCGGGGGATCCCGCCCGAGCGGCGGCCGGTGCTCGACCGCCTGGCCGGGGCCGCCCGACGGTTCCAGGTGCACGCCCTCGTCGAGCTCGACGTGGGCGAGGCGCAGCGGAGGATCGACGCCGCCGCCGAGCACGTGTCGTGGACCGGCTTCGTCACGGCGTCGGTCGCCGCGGCGGTGGCGCTCCACCCGGAGGTGAACGCCCGGAAGGCGGGCCGCCGCGTCCTCTACTTCGACCGCGTCGACGTCGGCGCCACGGTGGAACGCCCGGGAGAGGGCCGCCCGACGCTCGACATCGTCGTCCTGCCCGAGGCCGACCGGCTGTCGTGCGCCGAGGTCACGGCGGCGCTGCACCGGGCCAAGGTCGGTCCGGCGCAGCCGCACCCGCCCGGCCGGCTCCTCGGCCCCGTCCTCCGGTTGCCCGGGCCGCTGCGGCGGGCCGCGGTGCGAGGCGCCGCCACGATCCCGGCCGTGTCGGCCTCGTTCGGCCCCGCCGTCGGGGTCACCTCGATCGGGATGTTCTCCTCCACGTGGGGCTGGGCGGTGCCGCTCGCGCCGCTCACCGTCATCGTCACGGTCGGAGGGGTCGCCGAGCGTCCGGTGGTCCGCGACGGGCAGGTCGTCGTGCGGTCGATGCTCCCGCTGACGATCAGCCTCGACCACGCCGTCGTCGACGGAGCCCCGGCGGCCCGGTTCGTCGAGACGTTGCGGCGGCTCGTCGAGACGGCCGCGGCGCTCGACCCGGCACGTCCGGTGGCGTGACCGGCGCGTGGGCCCGTCAGCCCGACGGACCGTCCGGGGGCACCGCTGAGCCGGCGAGCTGCGCCTCGACGGCGCGGTGGACGCTGCCGTGGATCCGGTCCGCCCCGATCCGCTCGAGGACGCCCTCCCGGTCGAGGATGTCGCGGGCAGCGGGCTTGAGCTTGGCCAGCCGCAGGGTGATGCCCGACTGCTCGGTGAGGTCGAGGATGTCGGCGATCTTCGACGAGCCCTGGGAGTCCACGTAGGCGATCCCCGAGCAGTCCAGGACGATCCCGGTGAGCCCGTCGTCCGCGTTGATGACCTCCCTGATCCGGTCCTGGAGGGCGTCGGACGTCGCGAAGAACAGGCCCCCGTCGAGCCGGAGGGCAGCCACGCCCGGCACCTCCTCGTCCTCGGGGTGCTCGGAGAGCTCGCGGAAGACCTGCGTGCCGGCCTCGCGCGCCAGTGTCGGCATGGCCGGGTGGGTGGAGACCCAGACGAGCCAGAGCAGCGACAGCGCGATCCCGATGACGACGCCGGCGAACACGCCGAAGAGCAGCGTGCCCACGATGGCGGCCGTCGCGATCCAGAAGTCGAACCGCTGCACGCGGAAGAGCCGGCGCATCTCGGGCACGTCGATCATCCCGCTGACGACCGCCTCGATGATGAGGGCCGCGAGGACCGGCTTGGGCAGCTGGGAGAACAGGGGAGCCAGCACGACCAGGGTGAGCAGGACCGTCACACCGGAGGTGAGCGACGCCAGGCCGGTGCGGGCCCCGGTCCGGTCGTTGAGCGAGCTCGCGGACAGGCTGGTCGAGACCGGCATCCCCTGCAGCAGGCCGGCGCCGGTGTTGGCCATCCCCTGGGCGAACGACTCCTGGTCCATGTCGACCCGGTAGCGGTGCCTGGCCGCGAAGGTCCGGGCGTCGCCGGCCGTCTGGGAGAACCCGATGAGCACGAGGGCCGTCGCTGCCACTGCCACGACGGCGACGTGGTCCAGGGCGAGCCCGAGGTCGGGCACCTCGACCGAGGGCAGCCCGCGGGGCACCTCACCGACCAGCGCCACACCGCGCGCGCCGAGGTCGAGCAGCCACGATGCGAGCAGCCCACCGACGACGAGCACGAGCGCACCCGGGACCGAGGGCGCCAGCCACCGGAGGCCGAAGACGACCGCGAGGGCAGCGACACCGACGAGGACCGTCCACGCGTCGGACTGCCCCAGCGTCCCGAGCCACGACCACAGCTCCTGCACGGGGTTGGACCCGGTCGTCTCGGTCCCGGTCAGCTTGGGCAGCTCGCCGATGACGACGTCGAGCGCGGCTCCGAAGAGGAACCCCGTGACCACCGCCCGCGACAGGAACTGCGCGATCCAGCCGACGCGGAGGACGAACATCAGGAGGAACAGCACGCCCGACGCGAGGGTGATCCCGGCGACGAAGCTCGCGATCTCGTGCTGGGCGGTGAGCCCGGCCGCGAGCGTCGCGCCCGCCGCCACCGCCGCCAGCCCGGAGCTGGGCCCCACCGAGATCTGCCGGCTGGTGCCGAAGACCGCGTAGAGGATGGCGCCGGCGGCGGCGGCGTAGAGCCCGTTCTGCAGGGGGATGCCGGCGATCCCGGCGTACCCGAGGTTCTTCGGCACGATGAGCGCCGCGACGGTGACCCCGGCGATGAGGTCGGGCCGCAGCCAGCTCCGGTCGTACGAACGGATCCACCCGAGGATCGGCACGAGGCCCGACGGCCTCCGCGTCGACGTCATCGCCCGGAGGGCGTCAGCGTCCGTGTCCCCGTCACGCGGGAGGTGCCGGCATGGCGCACGTGGTGCATCGGTCGGCCGGGGACCGGCGCCGGCACGGTCTCGCCCACGAGCGGCACGACCATCGCGTCACAGGGCAGGGCGTCCAGGGCGCCGCGCAGCACCGAGCCGCGAACCATCTCGACGAGGGCACCACGACCCGGCCGGCGCACCGCGTCGTGACCTCCGACCACGACGAGGTCGTCGGGGTGGCAGCGCGTCGTGAGGGTGTCCACCCGGTGCTCGAGGACGACCACCTCCGCCCGGCACCGCAGCGCCGCGCTCTCGGGAACCGCATGGAGCGTCTCCCAGGCGGTGGCGAGCGCGGCCCGCCGCTCGGTCTCGCTCCCGAGCTCCCGGACGGTGCGAACCGCCGCGAGCGGGACCCGGCGCAGCCGGGCCTCCCGGACGGCACGCCGCATCACCTCGACGTCGTCGACGCGTCCGGCCAGCGCCACGCGGACGGTGGGGGACCAGTCGTGGTCGGCGGGGTGGGCGTGGTGCGCCCGACGCGTGACGTGCGGCATCATGACCGGGCACCCGGCGCGTCGGATGACCTCGTCCGCCGTCCGCCCGAGGAACAGCACCTGGTGCGCACCCAGCCCGCGGGCCGGGGCGACGAACAGGGCTGCGCGTGCGGCCAGGGCGCCCATCGCCGCGTCGTCCTCCCGGGCGATGGCGGCGATCTCGACGGGCACCGTCGGGTCGGTCGCCTCGGCCACGATCGCGGCCCGCCGCGCGGCGGTGTGCATCGCGTCCGCGGACAGCCGGCGGTGACCGGGCACGCTCAGGCTCGTGCTGGACTCGTCGACGACGAGCAGCACGAGGCCGTGTCCCCGGCGCGCGGCCTCCGCGGTGGCGGTGGCGATGGCTGCCTGGTCCGCGGCGGACCGTCCGCACCCCACGACGACTGTGTGGCAACGAGTTCGATCGAGCATGGTCCACCGCCATTCGCACAAACCCCTGCTCTGGCAGTGTCACGCCGCCGGCCCGTTTCCGGGCCGGATCCCGGGAATTCGACCCGGTCCCCGGTGTTGCCCAGTCCTGGAGCGCCACGGTCTGGGCCGCCTTGTGCAAGGGGCGAGGTCCGACCTCGCCGCCGCCAGTCTCGCGCCGCGCCATCGCGGCGGGATCACTCCTGCGGGATGAGGCTGACCGGGCCCGAGTCGACCACGCTGGTGCTGACGACCACTGGGGCGTCGAGCTGGCTCTTGGAGAGGACTGGCATGGACAACATCACGACCAACTTCTGGGACGTCCTGCTGTGGAGCTTCTGGTTCTTCGTCTGGTTCGCGGCGATCTTCGTCTGGGTGCGGTGCATCTTCGACGTGTTCCGGGACAGGGACCTCAGCGGGTGGGGCAAGGCCGGGTGGGCGGTGCTGCTCATCGTCGTGCCGTGGTTCGGTGCCCTGATCTACCTCATCGTCCGCGGCCGGAGCATGTCCGAGCGGCAGATGCGTGAGATGGCGCAGATGCAGGCGCAGCAGGAGGAGTACATCAAGAACGTGGCGGCCGGTTCCGGCGGCGGGAAGAACCCGGCGGACCAGATCGCCAGCGCCAAGTCGCTGCTCGACTCGGGCGCGATCACGCCGGAGGAGTTCGAGGGGCTCAAGGCGAAGGCCCTCGCCTGACCAAGGCCCTCGCCCGACCAAGGCGTCGCCCGACCCTGCGGGCGAGACGTCGTAAGGAGCACCCCGATGGCGAAGAGCACCGCGCCCGCACCGGAGACGGTCGCGGGCGCGGCCTCCGGGGCCATCCTCGTCACGCTGGCCTCCGGCCAGTTCCTCATGGCGCTGGACAGCTCGGTCATGAACGTGTCCATCGCGACGGTCGCCCACGACCTGGGCACCTCGGTCACGGGCATCCAGACGGCCATCACCCTCTACACGCTGGTGATGGCCTCGCTCATGATCACGGGCGGCAAGGTCGGCCAGATCCTCGGCCGCAAGCGCGCGTTCGCCCTCGGCTGTGTGATCTACGGCTGCGGTTCGCTGACCACCTCGCTGTCGCCGAACCTCACGGTCCTGCTCATCGGCTGGTCGATCCTCGAGGGCATCGGCGCCTCGCTCATCATGCCGGCCATCGTCGCGCTCATCGCCGCCAACTTCGACCGGTCCGAGCGCCCGCGCGCGTACGGGATGGTGGCCGCGGCGGGGGCCATCGCCGTGGCGGCGGGCCCGCTCATCGGTGGGCTCTTCACGACCTACTGGTCGTGGCGGTGGGTGTTCGCCGGGGAGGTCATCGTGGTGCTCGGCATCCTGGCGCTGACCCGCCGGATGGCCGACACCCCGCCGGAGCCCGGCGTCCGTCTCGACCTCATCGGCACCGCCCTGTCCGCCGGCGGGCTCGCCCTCGTCGTCTACGGGATCCTGCGCGCCGGGTCGTGGGGGCTGGTCGACCCCAAGTCCGATGCGCCGACGCTGCTCGGCCTGTCCGCGGTCATCTGGCTCATCCTGGCCGGCGGCCTGGTCCTGCTCGGGTTCCTGGCCTGGGAGCGGCGTCGGGTCGAGCGCGGCGAGGCGGCGCTCATCAACCCGGCGATGCTGCGCAACCCACTCCTGCGCGGCGGCCTGGTGGGCTTCTTCTTCCAGTACCTGCTGCTCGCGGGGATGTTCTTCGCCGTGCCGCTGTTCCTGTCGGTCTCGCTCGGGCTGTCGGCGATCGCCACGGGCGTGCGCATGCTGCCGCTCTCGGTCACCCTGCTCGTCGCCGCCGTCGGGGTGCCGAGGTTCTTCCCCGACGCCAACCCGCGCCGCGTCGTGCGGCTTGGGTTCCTCTCCCTCTTCCTCGGCCTCGTCACCCTCATGGCCGCGCTGGAGGGCGGCGCCGGCCCCGAGGTCGTCACGCTCCCGATGCTCCTCGCGGGGCTCGGGATCGGCGCCCTCGCCTCCCAGCTCGGCAGCGTCACCGTGTCGTCGGTCCCCGACGAGGAGACCGACGAGGTGGGTGGCCTGCAGAACACCGTGACGTTCCTCGGGTCGTCCTTCGGCACGGCCCTCAGCGGGGCCGTGCTCATCGCAGCGCTCACCTCGTCCTTCTTCAGCGGCATCCAGGACAACCCCGCGATCCCGGCGAGCCTCTCCTCGCAGGCGCAGGTCCAGCTGGCCTCCGGCGTGCCCTTCATCCCCGACTCGCAGCTGAGCGCCGCCCTCACCGCGGCCGGCGTGCACGGGGACACCGCGACCGCGGTGATGGAGGAGAACACCACCGCCCGCCTCGCCGGCCTGCGGGCGTCGCTCGCGGTGCTCGCGATCCTCGGGCTCATCGCCATCTACTCCGTGGGCGGCATCCCGACGCGTCAGCCGGGCGCGGCACCCGACGCGGTGTCCGACGCGGCGGCAGGGGCCGGTGCCGGACCGGATCCCGACGCCGGCGACGCGTCACCCTGATGACCCCGAAAGATAACGTTGCAGTTACATACCAGCATGGTTATATTGTTGGCATGGATGCGACGATGCGAACGCTCGATGGGACCCGCGGAGCAGTCCGGGTCGAGGACCTGTACGACACGGACGTCGCCGACCTGTGGCGGGCGTGCACGACGCCGGAGCGGCTGGCCCGCTGGATCGCCAGGGTCGAGGGCGACCTGAGGGTCGGCGGCACGGTCCATCCGGAGGGCTGGAGCTCCGAGGCCGGGGCTCCCGGCTGGAAGCGGCGGTGGGAACAGCTCACGCCCGCCTACCAGCAGATGGAGATCGGCTGATGTCCGACCTGATCAGGCTCAGCGGGACGACGGTCAATGCGCCCGACGCGATCGCACTGGCGCGGTTCTACGCCGAGATCACGGGTGGGGTCGCGAAGGGTGACCAGCGCTGGGCGCTCGTGGAAGGGCGGGGCGGTGACATCGGGTTCCAGCAGGTCGATGACTACCAGCCGCCCACCTGGCCGGACGGCGAGGTGGGGATGCAGCTGCACCTCGACTTCTTCGTCGATGACCTCGAGGCGACCGGAGCGCGCGTGCTGGCGGCCGGCGCAACCCGCTTCGAGCACCAGCCCAACGCCGACCACTGCGTGGTGTACGCGGACCCGGCCGGGCATCCGTTCTGCCTGTCGATGTGGGAGGCCCCGAAGGTCGCGGACTGACCCGTATGACGTCTGGTGGGCCCCGTCGGGCTCGAACCGACGACCAGCGGATTAAAAGTCCGACGCTCTACCAACTGAGCTAGAGGCCCGGGGCGTGGGAGTTGAAATGCAACGTCCCACGCAACTTCGCTCGGAACAACAAAGCTGTAAGCAGCTGCCCGGCATGGTTCCCAGCGCAAGTATGCCTCAGGCGGTCATCGGTCCAGGAACCGATCTGGTCGGGCGTGGGTTGTGAGCACCCCAGCCCATCGCGGCTCAGCCAACCGACAGGGGGCTTGTCCGCCGGTGCCGCGAGCTCGCAGTTCGCAGTTCGCAGTTCGCGACAGCGTGTCCGGCAGCACCGCGAGGAAGTAGCTGGAGTGGAACGGCAGGCCTGCGGCCTGCGGGCGTTCGTCGGGTGAGGGCGTCGATGACTTGCCGTCCTTGGAGCCGCGAGCCCAGCTCCCCGGGCTCCAGCCTGAAACGCACGACGGCGCGGCAGCGCCCGGGAATGATGGGAGGCAAGCGTGCGATGGGCGGCGAAGTCGCCGGAATTACCCAGGAGGCCCACTGCCACGGTGGGTGGCACCTTGCTGCCTCGCCTGGCTGAAGATCAGCTCGAGCGCTTGCGGGCCTCTGCCACGGGGAGCGCGGCCGCGGTGCGTGCTCTGCGCACTTCGCGTAGTGCGACGGTTGTGCGCTTTTCGTCGCAGATCGGGGATGTCGACACTTCTAGTGCAGCCCGGCCGACGCGCCGACGCCTGGATCGATCCGTTGCCCGGCGGGCGGCATGGTGGCGAGGGCGAGGGTCAGAACGACGCGGTGGTGGGCGACGTCGAGCCGGAGGCCGGTGAGCGCCTCGGCCCGGGCGATCCGGTTGCGCAGGGTGTGGCGGTGGATCCCGAGAGCGCGTGAGGCGGTTTCCCAGGAGCCGTTGTGGTCGAGGTATGCCGCGAGCGTGGGCACGAGCTCGCGGTCGTGGGGGTTGGGCGACTCGAGCAACGGTGCGAGCGACGCCGCTGCCAGCGCCCACACCCGATCGCGTACGACGTCGTCATCGAGGATCGCCTCGAGGGCCAGCGCGTCGAACCACACGACCTGTTCACGTTCCCGGCGGGCCGCCGCCGCGGCACTGCGCGCCTGCACGAGCGCGTGGGCCGCCCGATCCGGGGACAGGGGCCCGCTCACGCCGATCGCCGCGATCCGCACGCCGGCCTCGACGAGCACGTCCCTCGTTCGGGTCAGGGCGGACCGTGTCCGCGTATCGGGTACCAAGACGACGACCCCAGCAGTGGTGCGCAGCCCGCAGTGCGGGACGCCGGCGTCCGCGAGCGAGGTGGTCAGGGCGGCATACGCGGCGGTGGGCACCGCCCGCTGGGACTGGACGCACAACAGCCGCACGGGACCCTCGGGCGAGAAGCCGAGATGTCGCAGCTGGCCCACGACGCCCGGGTCGGCCGGCGCGCGCTCGAGCAGCAGTCCGAGCACCGTCGCGCCCACCTCGGCACGTGCCTCCTCGACCTCGCGGGGGCGGTCGAGCAGGAGTGTCGCGAGCGAGACCCCGTGGTTCACCACGAGCCGCAGCTGAGGCGTCGGAGCGTCGAGGGCGAGGACGAGCCAGCCGCGGTGCGAGTTGCGGCCCGCCAGAGCGTGGACGTCGACGCTGCGACCGCGCACGTCCAGTCGCCGGGCAGCTCCGAGTCTGCGGGACGGGGGGTGGCTCTTGCGCAACTCCTCCTTGACCTCGTCCATGAGCGGTCTTGCGTGCGAAGAGACTGCGAGCGGGCGCAGATGCTCGTCGAGCAGGGCCACGGCGACGCCGAGCTCGGTGGCGAGTCCGGCGACCAGCCCGGCTGAGCCTTCCCGCAGTGTCCTTCGGGTGAGCGACTGCTGGAAGGTCACGGTTCGCTGGAGGAGCTCCTGCTCGTCGTCGGCGAGACGGTTCGCGACCCGTTGGGTCACCGCGACGAACGGCGTCTCCAACGGGACCTCGAGCAGCGGCAGGCCGATCTCCGCACACCGTGTGACGATCCCGCGGGGCACCTCCGGAAAGCGCACGCCGGTGCCGAACGCGAGACCCGCCACCCCCGCCTCTCCAAGCCGGTCGACGTATGCCGTCTGTTCCGCGATCGCCCGCGGCATCCGCAGGCCGGTTGTCAGCACGAGCTCGCCGCCCGCGAGCCAGGGGGTCGGGTCGATGAGCTCGATGGCGTGTGCCCAGACGATCGAGACGTCGTGCGTGGGCCCCGAGATGGCGCGCAGGCCGAGGTCCTGCTGGGCAACCAACCAGGTGAGGGCGACGGGCACGGAGGGCTCCTGACGCAATGGACGGGTCGGCAACCCATGATCTCCGGCACTAGACGTTTCGTCCATACCTCTGCGATGCGCGGTGTTCCTAGCGTGGGGCATCCGCAGCGCCCCTCCGGGCACGCACAGAAAGGACCTGGTCAATGACGACCATGGAGCACGACGCCGAGCACGACGCCGAGCACGTCCACCTCGCATCGCTCGGCTACTCGTCCACGTACAAGCGAGACATGAGCATCTGGGGGAACTTCGCCCTCGGGTTCACCTACCTCTCACCCGTCGTCGGCGTGTACTCCCTCTTTGCCTTCGCGCTCGGCACGGGTGGTGCACCGATGATCTGGGCCGTCGTGCTGGCAGCCGTGGGCCAGCTCCTGGTCGCCCTCGTCTTCGGCGAGGTCGTCTCGCAGTTCCCGGTCTCGGGCGGGATCTACCCCTGGACCCGACGGCTGTGGGGCCGCAAGTGGGCCTGGATGGCCGGCTGGGTCTACATGATCGCCCTCATCGTGACGATCGCCAGCGTCTCCTACGGCGCCGGCCCGTTCGTGGCGATGCTCCTCGGCATCGAGCCGTCCACACAGGTGACCGTCCTGTGTGCGCTGGGCCTCATCGCCATCGTCACGGTGCTCAACCTCGGCGGCACGACGCTGCTGGCCCGGATGGCCTTCTTCGGCTTCGTCGCTGAGCTGGCCGGCGCGGTCGTCGTCGGGGGCTGGCTGTTGCTCACGGAGCGGCACCAGAGCCTCGGCGTCCTCTTCGACACGCACGGCGTCGTGACCTCCGGCTCCTACCTGCCGGCCTTCCTCGCCGCTTCCCTCATCGGCGTCTACCTCTACTACGGCTTCGAGGCCTGCGGTGACGTGGCCGAGGAGGTCAAGAACCCCCGGGTCCAGATCCCCAAGTCGATGCGGATGACGATCTACGTCGGTGGGGTCGCGTCCTTCTTCATCACCTTCGCCCTGCTGCTCAGCGTCCCCGACATCGGCGCGGTGATCTCCGGCGCCGACCCCGACCCCGTCACGACGGTGCTCCAGGACGCCTTCGGTCCGGTCGGCTTCCGCGTCGTCGTCGGCGTCGTGCTCATCTCGTTCCTGTCGTGCGCCCTGAGCCTCCAGGCCGCTGCGAGCCGACTCATCCACGCCTACGCCCGTGACCACATGATGCCCGCGAGCCACTTCTTCTCCCGCTTCTCGCAGAAGCGCGCCGTCCCGCCGTTCGCACTGGCGCTCGCCGCCACCGTGCCTTCGGTCATCATCATCGGCTCCATGGTCTCCGCCGATGCGCTGACCAAGATCGTGTCGTTCGCTGCCCTCGGCATCTACCTCGGCTTCATGATGGTCGTCCTCGCGGCCCTCCGCGCCCGGCTCAAGGGATGGAAGCCGTCCGGTGCCTTCACCCTCGGCCGCTGGGGCCTGTCCGTGACGATCGCGGCGTTCGCCTACCAGGTGCTCGCCGCACTCAACATGGCGTGGCCGCGCACGCCCGACGCGCCCTGGTACGACAACTACATCGTCATTCTCTCGGCGGTGGTCGTCATCGGACTCGGCCTCATCTACATGCTCATCGCCAAGCCGTACCTGCGCAAGGACACGCCGCACGGTGATGCCGTCCGTCAGACCGTCGAGGCCGTCGAGGCCGTCGAGGCCGTCGAGGCCGTCGAGGCCGTCGAGGCCGTCGAGGCCGTCGAGGCCGTCGAGCCCGCCGACGTGGCGTGAGGAGGGAAGCCATGACCCAGCGACTGGACAACATCATCGGCGGTGAGCGCACCGCACCGCAGGAGGGTCGGTACACCGACGTCGTCGACCCGTCGACCGGCGAGGTCTACGCGGAGGCGCCGCTGTCCGGTGCCGGGGACGTCGATGCTGCGTATGCCGCGGCGGACCGCGCGTTCGAGGAGTGGCGTGAGACCACGCCGTCGGAGCGGCAGTCCGCACTGCTTGCCCTCGCCGACGCGATCGAGGCCCGCTCCGCCGACCTCGTGGAGGCCGAGAGCCGCAACACCGGCAAGCTCGTGCCGCTGACGGAGTCGGAGGAGATCCCTCCGATGCTCGACCAGCTCCGGTTCTTCGCCGGCGCTGCCCGCGTGCTCGAGGGGCGCTCGGCCGGCGAGTACATGCGGGGCCACACGTCGTGGATCCGCCGCGAGCCGGTCGGTGTCGTCGGGCAGGTGGCCCCGTGGAACTACCCGATGATGATGGCGCTGTGGAAGTTCGGACCGGCCATCGCGGCCGGGAACACCGTCGTGCTGAAGCCGTCCGACACGACCCCGGTCTCTACGCTCCTGCTCGCTCAGATCGCGGCCGACGTCCTGCCGCCCGGCGTGCTCAACGTCGTCTGTGGCGACCGGTCGACCGGTGGCCTCGTCGTCGGGCACCGCACTCCGCAGATGGTTTCCATCACCGGCTCCGTGCGAGCCGGGATGGACGTTGCGGGGAGCGCCGCGCGCGACCTCAAGCGGGTCCACCTGGAGCTCGGCGGCAAGGCCCCGGTCGTCGTCTTCGAGGATGCCGACCTCAAGGCCGCCGCCGAGGGCATCGCCGTCGCGGGCTACTTCAATGCCGGCCAGGACTGCACCGCGGCGACGCGGGTGCTCGTGCACGAGTCCGTCCACGACGAGTTCGTGAGCCTGCTCGCCGAGCAGGCGGCGGCCACGCGGACGTCGTTCGAGGGCGGTCGCCACGATGCCGACGCGCTCGTGCCGCCGGTCAACAATGCGCAGCAGCTCGACCGGGTGCTGTCCTTCCTCGACGCCGTGCCGTCCCACGCGGAGGTCGTGGTCGGTGGCTCCCGGCAGGGGGACCGGGGCTTCTACGTCGAGCCCACGGTCGTGAGCGGGCTACGCCAGGAGGACGTCCTGATCCAGAACGAGGTCTTCGGTCCCGTCATCACGGTCCAGTCGTTCGCCGATGAACGCGAGGCCCTGGCGAAGGCCAACGGCGTGCAGTACGCCCTCGCGTCGTCGGTGTGGACCACCGACTTCGGCCGCGGCATGCGCATGTCGCGCGCGCTCGACTTCGGCTGCGTCTGGATCAACACCCACATCCCGCTCGTCGCCGAGATGCCCCACGGCGGTTTCAAGCACAGCGGCTACGGCAAGGACCTGTCGCTCTACGGTCTCGAGGACTACACGAGGATCAAGCACGTCATGGCGAACATCGAGGTCGGCCGATGACGACCACGCTCCCCAGCCGTCCCACCGGTGTGCCGTCGCGTGAGGTGGTCCAGCGGCGCCTCGTCCAGACCGCGATCCCGGGACCCCGGTCGCAGGCGCTGCATGCCGAGCGCGCCCGTGAGCTCCCGCGGGGCTTCGGGGTCACGTTGCCCGTCTTCGTCGAGACGGCGGCGGGAGGGATCATCGTCGACGTCGACGGCAACCAGCTCATCGACCTCGCGTCCGGGATCGCCGTGACGAGTGTCGGGGCCTCGCACCCGGAGGTCGCCCGCGCAGTGGCCGAGCAGGCGACGGCCTTCACCCACACCTGCTTCATGGTCACGGAGTACGCCGGTTTCGTCGAGGTCGCCAGAGCCCTCAATCGGCTCACGCCCGGCGACCATGACAAGCGGACGGCGCTCTTCACGACTGGGGCCGAGGCCGTCGAGAACGCCGTGAAGATCGCACGGGCGGCCACCGGCCGCCCGGCGGTCGTGGTGCTCGACCACGCCTACCACGGGCGCACGCTCATGACGATGTCCATGACGGCTCGCAATGTGCCCTACAAGGCGGGCTTCGGACCCTTCGCGCCGGAGGTCTACCGCGCTCCGGCGGCGTACGCCTACCGCTGGCCGGGCGGCCCGGAGCGGTGCGCCGACGAGGCGCTCGCTCGCCTCGAGGACCTCGTGCTGACCCAGATCGGCGCCGAGAACGTCGCCGCCATCGTCGTCGAGCCGATCCAGGGCGAGGGCGGGTTCATCGTTCCCGCAGAGGGATTCCTGCCAGGGGTGGCGGCGTTCGCCCGCGACCACGGGATCCTCCTCGTGGCCGATGAGATCCAGACCGGCTTCGGTCGGACCGGCGCGATGTTCGCCTGCGAGCACGAGGGGATCGTCCCTGACCTCATCACGTCCGCGAAGGCGCTCGGCGGCGGCCTTCCGCTCGCCGCCGTCACCGGTTCGGCTGATGTCATGGACGCAGTCCTTCCAGGCGGGCTCGGGGGCACGTATGCCGGCAACCCCGTGGCGTGTGCGGCTGCGCTCGCGTCGATCGACGTCATCGAGCGCGAGGACCTCGTCGGGCGCGCGCGTGCGATCGAGGCGCAGGTCGTTCCGCGTTTGCGGGCGCTCGCGGAGGTGTCGCCGGCAATCGGCGACGTCCGGGGGCGAGGTGCGATGCTCGGCATCGAGTTCGTGTGGCCCGGAAGCACCACGCCAGACCCGGCCGCGGCGCGCGCCGTCGCTGCCCACTGCCACGCCGAGGGAGTCCTCGTCCTCGTCTGCGGCACCTACGGCAATGTCATTCGGCTGCTGCCTCCGCTGGTCATCGAGTCGGCCCTGCTGGACGACGCGCTCGACGTCATCGAGCAGGCGGTGCGCGAGCTGCCATGACGACGACGAGCTACGACCCCCGTACTGGCACCGCCCACGAGGAGGTGCGCGAGAGCACGACCGACGAGGTGGAGCAGGCCCTTCGCCGTGCATCACTCGTCGCGCCGGACGTCGGCGGGTTGGCCCCGACCGAGCGCGGCCGATGGCTTCGCACCCTCGCGGACCGCCTGGACGACCCGTCCACCGCGGCAGAGCTCGCCGCTCTCGCTGACCGCGAGACCGCGCTCGGCACGTCACGGCTCACGGCCGAGGTGGCTCGCGTGGCGGCCCAGCTGCGGTTCTACGCTGAGGTCGCCGAGGAGGGGTCGTGGCTCGGCGTGACCCTCGCCGCGGCGACAGGGACGGCACCGGCCATCGCCCGCATGCGGGCACCCCTGGGACCGGTCGCCGTCTTCGGTGCGAGCAACTTCCCGTTCGCCTTCGGCGTCCTCGGCAACGACACCGCCGCCGCGCTGGCCGCGGGGTGCCCCGTCGTGGCCAAGGCTCACCCAGCCCACCCGGTGCTGTCCCGCCGTCTCGCAGAGATCGCGGTCGGCGCGCTCCAGGCGGCGGGGGCACCTCAGGGAACCTTCGGGCTGGTCGCGGGCTACGAGGCGGGCTCAGTGCTGGTCACCTCACCGCACACGGCCGCCGTGGCCTTCACGGGCTCGCAGCGTGGAGGTCTCGCGCTCTGGCGCCTGGCGAACGAGCGTGAGGTGGTCATCCCGGTCTTCGCGGAGATGGGCACGGTGAACCCCGTCATCGTGACACCCGAGGGCGCCCGCTCCATGGCGGACGTCGCGAGCGGCTTCGTCGCGTCATTCACCCTCGGTTCGGGGCAGTACTGCACGAAGCCGGGTCTCCTTCTCGCGCCGGCAGCTTCGGGCGTAGCCGCGGCCGTGGGGAAGGCGGTCGACGAGGCCCACCCCGCTGGCTGGCTGCTCACGGCAGACATGGCGCGAGCCGCAACCCAGGGCCTCGAGCAGCTCCAAGCCGCAGGGGGACACGTCGTGACCCAAGTCCCCGGGCCGGAGCGCGGGTGGGCGGTCCCGACGACGGTCCTCGCGGTTCCGGCCGCCCGACTGCGGCGAGGCAGCCGACTGCTCGAGGAGTGTTTCGGGCCCGTGGCCCTCGTGGCCGAGTACGCCACCCAGGAGGAGCTCGTCGAGGTCCTGTCGGCCCTCCAGGGCGCGCTTGCCGCCTCGGTGATGAGCGGTGGCGCTGAGGACCCCGACACGGGCCCCCTGGTCCGCGCGCTCGCGCCGCTCGTGGGCCGCGTCGTCGTCGACGGCTGGCCCACCGGCGTGACCGTGTCCTGGGCGCAGCAGCACGGGGGACCGTGGCCGGCCACCTCGGTCCCCGCCGCGACATCGGTCGGCGCCGCAGCGCTCGACCGCTTCACGAGGCCCATTGCGTACCAGGGGGTTCCGGATGCCGCACTTCCGCCCGCACTGCGGGCGGACAATCCCTGGCACCTGCCGCGCCGGGTCCGAGGACGCCTCGAGGCAAACTCGTGACCGCACCTCTCGAGGGCCTGCTGGTCGCAGACTTCAGCCGCGTCCTGGCCGGGCCGATGGCCACGATGACGCTCGCCGACCTGGGCGCGACAGTCGTCAAGGTCGAACGCCCCGGCCTCGGCGACGACACCAGGCACTGGGGCCCGCCGTGGACCACGACCTCATCGTCCTACTTCGAGTGCGTGAACCGGTCGAAGATGAGCGTCGAGCTCGACCTCAAGGACCCCACGGACCTCGCTCACGCGCGCGTGCTCGCCCGGCGTGCCGACATTCTCGTCGAGAACCATCTTTCCGGCGTCCTCGACAGAATCGGCCTCGGCTACGACGCGGTGAGCGCGGAGAACCCGGGCATCGTCTACTGCTCGGTGACCGGATTCGGTTCGGGGCCAGGGGCATCCATCCCCGGATATGACTTCCTCGTCCAGGCCCTCGGTGGCCTCATGAGTATCACAGGCGCCCCGGACGCGGAGCCGACGAAGGTGGGTGTCGCCCTCGTCGACGTCCTTGCCGGAAAGGACGCCGTCATCGGGATCCTGGCGGCTCTCGCGGACCGCGAGCGCACCGGACGCGGGCAGCGGGTCGAGGTCAACCTTCTGTCGAGCCTGCTCGGCTCGCTCGCCAACCAGGCCGGCGCCCTGCTCGCGACCGGCGAGAGCCCTTCACGACTCGGCAACGCGCACCCTTCGATCGCGCCGTACGAGACTCTGCGCTGCCGGGACGGCATCCTCGCGATCGCGTGCGGCAACGACGGGCAGTTCCGCCGGCTCGCGTCCTCGCTCGGCCACCCCGAGTGGGCGGAGGACGTGCGCTTCGCCACGAACGCCTCGCGGGTCGGGCACCGGGCCGAACTCGTCGCAGCCCTCGAGAGCGTGCTGGGCGGAGCCGACGTCGCGGCGTGGGTCGAGGTCCTCACCGCCGTGGGCGTGCCCGCGGGCCAAGTCGGCGACATCGGCTCGGGCCTGGCCCTCGCTGAGGCACTCGGACTCGAGCCGACGGTCGACGTCGGCGGCGGGTCGACGCGCCAGGTACGGCACCCCATCACCTACGGGCGCAGTGCACCCCGCCAGCCCGCCCGCCCTCCCCGCCTCGGGGAGCACAACGACCACATCCGAACCTGGCTCACCACTGAGGAGACCGCATGAGCGCCGCTACCAGCCACAGTCCCATCGACCCACTGGACCTCGCCGGTATCGACGACCTGCTCGACGCGGACGAGAAGGCGGTCCGGGCATCCGTCCGGGCGCTGTGCGAGCGCCGCATCGACCCCTACGTCGCGGACTGGTTCGAACGCGGCGCCATCGACGACCCGCGCGGCCTCGCCAAGGAGCTCGGCGCGCTCGGTCTGCTCGGCATGCACCTCGAGGGATACGGCTGCGCCGGGATGAGTGCGGTCAGCTACGGGCTCGCGTGCCTGGAGCTCGAAGCGTCCGACTCCGGCATCCGCTCGCTCGTCTCCGTGCAGGGCTCGCTCGCGATGTATGCGATCTGGCGCTGGGGCAGCGAGGAGCACAAGCGCGAATGGCTGCCGCGGATGGCGTCGGGAGAGGCCCTCGGCTGCTTCGGGCTGACCGAACCCGACCACGGCTCGGACCCTGGTTCGATGCGCACCCGGGCCCGGCGTGACGGAGACGACTGGGTGCTCGACGGCTCGAAGATGTGGATCACGAATGGCTCTATCGCCGACGTCGCCGTCGTCTGGGCCCAGACCGTCGGGGGCATCCGCGGGTTCGTCGTCCCGACGGATGCTCGCGGCTTCTCGGCGCCGGAGATCAAGCACAAGATGTCGCTTCGGGCCTCGGTCACGAGCGAGCTCGTCCTCGACGGCGTCCGGCTGCCGGCCGACGCGGTGCTGCCCGGGGTGACCGGGCTCAAAGGGCCCTTGTCATGCCTGTCCGAGGCGCGCTACGGCATCCTCTGGGGCAGCCTGGGGGCCGCGCGCTCGTCCTTCGACAGCGCCCGGCGGTATGCGATCGGGCGCGAGCAGTTCGGGCGGCCCATCGCAGGGTTTCAGCTGACGCAGCAGAAGCTCGCTGACATGGCCCTGGAGCTCGTCAAGGGGCAGCTGCTCGCTCTGCACCTGGGCCGACGCAAGGACGCCGGAACGCTTCGGCCCGAGCAGGTCAGCCTCGGCAAGCTGAACAACATCCGCGAGTCCCTCGAGATCTGCCGCACCGCCCGCACCATCCTCGGGGCCAACGGCATCAGCCTCGAGTACCCGGTGATCCGGCACATGAACAACCTCGAGTCGGTGCTGACCTACGAAGGCACCGTCGAGATGCACACCCTCGTCGTGGGACAGGCACTGACGGGCATCGCGGCCTTCCGCTGAGGGACCTTGGGGTCAGCGGGAGGACGGTCGCGGAGTCGCTCCCGTTGGGCGCGGGAGCGTTCCGAGCTGAGGGAGATGCGTTCCCGTCGACGTCAGTCACCACGCATGGAGTGTCCGATGGCTGCAGGTCAGCGTGAATGTTCTCACCCCCCAGAGGCCCGGGGCGTCGTGGTGTTCGTGCTGGAGGCTCCCGACGGACCGGCGGCGACGCGCGCCCAGTATGTCTGACCATGCGGCCTGCCTCTGCTGCGGAACCGCGCCGTTCGGGCCGGTTGCGCCTCGGCCGGGGCATCGGTCGGGTTGACTGACGCCCATGTCGCTGCCGCCGGTCGAGATCACCGACCTCCTGTGGTCGTTCGACGCGTCCGGGCGACGCCTCGCGATCGGTCGGACCGCGATCGTCGAGCGGCTCCGGGCCTCCGGCCAGGAAGGGGCGGCCCGGCTCGTGTCGCGGATGCCGGTCACCGACGGCGACGTCCTCGACGCCCGGCACGTCGACGCGCTCGGGATCCGGGTGCACGCCGAGCTGCAGCGCCTCGCCGAGGAGCTGCTCCTCTGGCGCCGGGTCCGCGCGACCCTGGCGCCGCTCGTCACCGACCTCCGCCACCGCGCGTCCGTCGCGTCCGCGTCCGGGGAGGCGGTGGCGCCGCGTCCCCTGCGCGTCGTCGACATCGGGTGCGGCCTCGGGTACGTCGTGCGCGCCCTCGCCGCCCGGGGCGACCTCGGGCCCGACGTCGAGCTCGTCGGCGTGGACCTCAACCCGGTCCTCGTCGGCGAGGCCCGTCGCCTCGCCGAGGTCGAGGGACTGGCCGCGCGGTTCGTCATCGGCGACGCCCTGGACCCGGGTGTCGCCGTCGACGACGGCGCCACGACGATCGTCATCTCGACCGGCCTGCTGCACCACCTGCCGCCCGACGCGCTGTCCGGGTTCTTCGCCGCGCACGCCCGGCTCGGCGTCGCGGCCTTCGCCCACTGGGACCTCGTGCCCGGACGCGTCGCGCGCGTCGGCTCGTGGGTGTTCCACCGCGCCCGGATGCGGGAGCCGCTCTCGCGGCACGACGGAAACCTCTCCGTCCGACGCGCGCACGACCCGGCGCTCCTGCGCGCTGCGGCAGCGGCAGGCGCTCCGGGGTACCGCCTCCCCGACCCGTCGGGAGGGCTGCTGCAGCTGCCTGCCGTCGAGGTGCTGCGTCCCACGGTCGGGGTCCGGGGATGAGCGCGCCCGCTGTCGTGTCCGGCATCCTGCCACCCGGACTGCCCCCTGCCGCAGCGCTGTCGACGCTCCTCGTGCTGGCCGCGCTCGATGCCGCCTTCTCCGGGTTCCGCGCGTCGGCGGGCCGGGACGGCCTCGTGAACCACCGGGGCCGCGACCTCGTCGGCTCGGGCTGTGGGCTGGCCGTCCTGGCCCAGTTCTCGTTGCCGCTACTTCCGCTCCTGCTCGTGAGCCGCAGCAACGGGGCGGCCCTCGAGGACTGGGCGGCCGCGGCGAACACGATGCTCGTCGTCTACCTCCCGTACGGGCTCGTCGTGCTCGGGGCGCTCGCGGCCCACGCCGTGCTGCCGTGGGAGGTCGGCTACCTGGCCACGGCCCTGTTGCTCGGACCGCTGACGCTCGCCCGTCCGGTGGTTGCTGTCGGGGGCGCGGCGCTGGCGTGGTTCGCGGAGGAACCGGTCATGGTGCGGGTCGGCATCGTCCTGTCGGTCGTCGCCGTCCTCGGCGTCGAGAAGGACGTCTCGCGACGCTGGTACGTGCCTGCCCGGTCGTGACCTGGCCCCTCACCACCTGCTCCGACCACGGGAGCAGGTGGTGAGAGAAGGGCGGGCCGACGTGGCCGGTCGCCCGGTCGCCCGGTCACAGGCTCGCGAGGATTCGGTCGGCGACCTCGTCGGGGCGCAGCCGCGTCGTGTCGAGCACGACTGCGTCGGGAGGGGCGGGCAGCTCGCGGATCGGCAGCAGCGTCCGGAGCACCTCGGGATCCATGAGCTTCGCGCGCTGCGTCCGCTCGGGCCGCACCACGCGCTGCGCGAGCTCCTCGGCGTCGGCGGTCAGCCACACGGGGACGAAGCGGGCGCCGCGTCGCTGCGCCAGCCCTCGCAGCCGCTCGACCAGGTCGCCGTTCTCGGGCTCGTCCGGCAGCCAGTTGGTGAAGACGTGGCTGAACGACGCCGGGGCCAGCTCGGCCGCCTCGTGGACCACCGACAACACCCGCCGGCGCAGCTCGTCGGTGGCATCGATGCCCTCGCCGCGGTGCACTCCCATCGGCACGAACACCGGGTCGTTGATGAGGTGGTTGTCGACGACGATCGCGCCGGTGCGCCTCTCCAGCTCGCGAGCGACGGTCAGCTTGCCGACGGCGGGAGGGCCGACGAGGTAGAAGAGGTGCGGCATGGGCGGTCAGTCTGCCGGACCCCGGCCGCGTGCGGCCCGCCTGAGCGCCCGGCGCCTGCATCTACCGTGCAAGCGGCCGTGCCGAGGACCCCCGGCAGACGCGTCGGACTCGAGTGCCGGGAGTGCGGCGCCCGCGTCGGCGAGGCGCGCTTTGCAGGCCGCTTGCAGCGGTCTTGCGGACATCTTGCGAAATCGCCACGAACCGGGCAGACATCTCCGACACTGGGTGTTTCCGCCACCTGCCGTCCGGAGCTCCGCATGTCGTTCTCGTCCCACCGCCGCCCGGCCCTCCCGACCCGCGTCACCCGCGGAGCCCGGATCGCCGTGACGACGGTCGCGCTCCTCGCCGCCGCGGCCGCAACGTTCGCCACCGCGCCGGCAGCCGCCGCCGCGACGACGACGGCGGGCCCCGACACGCGCGCCATGTGGGTCTGGGACACGAGCACCCCCGCGGCCACCGTCGACCTCGCGGTCAGCACCGGCATCGACCGGCTCTTCGTGGCCGTCCCACCCAACGTCACGACGTCGAGCCAGCTGCCCAGCATCAAGGACCTCGTCGGGCGTGCCCGTGCCGCCGGAATCCGCGTCGACGCCCTCGGTGGCGACCCCGGCTGGGTCGACAACCCGTCGTGGGTCGTCACGTACTGGCTCAAGCCCGCGAAGAACACCGGCCTGTTCACCGGCATCCACATCGACGTCGAGCCGTACTCGACGCCGGCCTGGACCACCGACCAGCACACCGTCGTCGCGAAGTACCTGACGCTGCTGGACAAGCTCAAGGCCAATGCGGGCACCTACCCCATCGAGGCCGACATCCCCTTCTGGTTCAACGAGATCCCGGCCACGGCCAGCGGCGGCTCGGTCTCGAGCCTCGACCGCGAGATCATGAAGCGCACCGCCGGCGTCACCGTCATGTCCTACCGCAACACGGCCGCCGGCCCGGACGGCACGCTCGACGTCGCGGCTGCGGCGCTCGCCGCCGGCGCATCCCTCGGCAAGCCCGTGCGACTCGGCCAGGAGACGAACTACCTCGGCAGCTCGGCCACCGACACGAAGCAGACGTTCTTCGGCTGGACGCGCACGGACATGGAGGTGCAGCTCGCGCAGGTCGTGTCCGGTGCCTCGGCCCAGCCGACCTTCGCCGGCCTGGCGATCCACGACGCGTCGGGCTACGCCGCCATGGCACCCTGAGCCGGCCCCGACCGACGCGTCTCAGTCGTCGAGCGTCGACACGTACCGCGCCAGCGCGGCGCGGTCGGTGCCGAGCTGCTTGACGTCGTGCCCGAGCGCCCGCGACGCGTCGGCCGCGGTCAGGGTCGACGTCGACCCGTTGGCCACCACCGTGACGCGGTCGAGGTTGCCGATGGTGCCGAGCAGGAGCGTCGCCTGAGTTGTCACGTCGATCGGGCCGCCCGCCTTCACCGGCGACGGGTACCGCACGGTCAGGCCGTAGGGCTCGGACCCGGTCTGCAGCGAGATCGTCCGAGGTCCGAGGTCGGCGAGGCCGCTGTCGCCGATGAGGGCGATGACCTTGCTGTTGTCGCCGACGTGGGCCGTGCGGTCGGCCCACAACGAGGCGACGAGCCGGCCCGACGCGTCGGTGGAGGCCTCGCTCGGGGTGGCGTCCCGGCCCGACGTCGCCGAACAGCCGGTGAGCAGCGCGGCGGCTGCCATGGTGGTCAGCGACGCGAGGGCGGAGATCCGCATGACGGACGAGCGCGGCGATGTGGTCTGGCAGGGCATCGGATCTCCTGTGATCAGCCGGGGCGCGCCGGGTCGGCGCACAGGATGGACGTCGGTGCGGGTCGATCGGATCCCTGCCTCTGCGGACGTGTCCGCCACGGAGCCCGGCCCACCTGCGAGGCTGGGCGCGTGTACGTGAAGGTGTGTGGCCTGAAGGACCCCGACATGGCCCGCGTGGCCGTCGCGGCAGGTGCCGACGCCGTCGGCGTGGTCATGAGCGAGGGCAGCCCGCGGCACGTGACACCGGAGGTCGCGGCCGGCGTCGTCGAGGCCGTCGGCGGCCGGGCCGACACGGTGCTCGTCGTGCGTGAGATGCCGGTGGCGGAGGCGGTCGAGGTCGCCGGCAGCATCAGGGCCACCGCGCTCCAGCTGCACGGTGGGTACTCGGCGGCCGAGTTCGCCACGGCACGAGCCGGTTTCGCGCGGATCTGGAGGGCGACGGCCCTCGACGACTCGACCGACCTCACGGTGGGAGCATGGGGCGAGGAGCTCCTCCTGCTCGACGCTCCGGTCGCCGGATCGGGCCACACATGGGACCTCGAAACACTCGAGCACCGGCGGCCGAGCGGGCGCTGGCTGCTCGCCGGCGGTCTGGACCCGGCCAACGTCGCCGGCGCCGTCGCCGCGGCGCGGCCCTGGGGCGTCGACGTCTCGAGCGGGGTCGAGTCGAGCCGTGGGGTCAAGGACCCCGACCTGGTGCGGGCCTTCGTCGCCGCGGCCAGGGCGGCGGACGCGGGCTGCCGCTGATCCGGTCCCCACCTTGCGGTGGGGTCCTGCCCTCACGGTGCCGGCACCGGGGTGCCGGTCAGCGACGGCGTCGTTCCTGAGGTGCTCGTCGTGGTGCCGCCCGAGGGTGCGGGTGTGCCGGGGGCGCTCGAGGTACCCGGAGCGCTCGTCGCGGTGGCCGACGTCGACGGTGTCGCCGGTGTCGACGGCGCTGCCGCGGTCGTCGGCGCGGTCCCGGTCGTCGAGGTCGTCGAGGGGGAGGGCGCCGCGGTGACGGTCGCCGTCACGGTCGCCGTCACGGTTGCGGTGACGGTCGCGGTGGCACCCGCGGCGGCGGTGGCCGTCACCGTCACGGTCGTGCGGGGCGGCGTCGGGCCCGGACGCGTCACCGAGGGGACGGCCGGGCGCGTAGTGCTCCCGGCGGGGACGACAGGAGCGCCGGTCGGCACCTCGGCGCGGGCCATCAGCCGGAGCACGGCCCCGAGGTAGGTGGTCGAGTGGTTGTACGACAGGACCGCGGCGCGCAGGTCCGCCGGGCGCGCGAGGTCACGGCCGGACGCACAGAGGTAGGCCGCCGCCGAAGTCGCGGCATCCTCGACGTCCTGCGGGTCGCGCGCGCCGTCGGCGTCGCCGTCCCGACCCCACCGGCGCCACGTGCCGGGCAGGAACTGCATCGGACCGACCGCTCGGTCCCACACCGGGTCGCCGTCGAGCACCCCGTGGTCGGTGTCGTGCACGGCGGCTGTCCTCGTCCCGTCCAGCCGCGGGCCGAGCACCGCCGGCACGACGACGTGACCTGGCGTCATGCCGCGTCCGCGGAGGGACCCCGACTCGACCTCGCCGATCCCGGCCAGCAGTGTCGCAGGCAGGTGGCACGAGGGGCGGGTCGACCGCACCGCATCGGCGTACGCCGCAGCGAGCACCGCCGGCACCTGCAGGGGAGGCCCGGCACCCATCGACCCGGCGTCCACCGTTGCCGTCCCGGCCGAGCCCGTCGACGCCGGTCCCGACCGCCAGGCGGTCGGCAGGGGCAGCCTCGTCACCGAGGCGGGGACCGGGTCGACCGGAGAGGGGCCGAATCCGCTGCCGAGGAGCGCGACCGCGGGCACCGCCCGCAGGCCGAAGGCAGCCACCACGGCCGCGGCGTCGGTGGCGGCCTCGGCGGCTGTCGGATGCAGCTGCTCCGCACCGGACCGGTCCCCGGCAGCGAGCGGCGCTCCTGCGGGGAGCGTGCGAGCCGACGGGTCGCCGCCCAGGCCGGCCAGCACCAGCAGGCCCGCACACAGCGACACCGTGATCCGCGGCCTGGAGCGCAGCGCGGCCGCCGGCGAGGATGCTGCCGCGAGGGGCCCTGAGACGGCGCGTGCCAGCCACCGACCCCGTACCTCGTCCACGCTGCACCCCCGTAGGGCTCTGAGGGCAGGCCCGCACTCGCCCGCTACCGACCGTCGCACCCCGACCGGACAGCGGCACCAGGACCGGGTCCGCCGCTCACGCATCGGTCATGTGCGGCCGAGGTTCGGATCACGCCGCGGTCAGGTCGCTCACACACCCCTGTCATGTTCTCGTCAGGAAAGGTCACCTTTTCGTCCGGGACCGTCCGGATTCGGCCCTTGGCGTCGGGGCGACATATCGGACATCGCCCCATCAGGAAGCTCACAGGTGCTGAACTGTTCTGACTTGTCAGTACGGGGGACGTCAAGGGGGGGGCCAAGATGGCCACAGTCATGGTCGTCGACGACGAAGAACGCATTCGGGGACTGCTGGCGAGATCACTCTCGTCGGAAGGGCATTCGGTCGTGACGGCGGCCACCGCCAATGCCGCGCTCGACCGCCTCCAAGGTGGGGGCGTCGACCTCGTGCTGCTCGATCTCGTCATGCCGGGCCCGAGCGGCCTGTCCATGCTCAAGGCGATGAGGGAACGCACCGACATGCCTCCGGTCATCGTGCTGTCCGGCGTCACCGACGTGGGCGCCCGGGTGCAGGCGCTCGACAACGGGGCCGTCGACGTCGTGGCCAAGCCGTTCAGCCTCACCGAGCTGCTCGCGCGGGTACGGCGCAACGTCGGCCAGGTACGTCCGACCCGCGATGACCAGGTGCTCGAAGCGGGCGGGGTCCGGCTCGACCTCGGTCGGCGTCGCGCCGGCTTCCACGACGTCGGCGTGACGCTGACCGAGAGGGAGTTCAGCCTGCTCGCCCACCTCATGCGTCGACGCGGTCAGGTGTGCCGCCGCGAGGAGCTGCTCCACGACGTGTGGGGGCTCGGGTTCGACCCCGGCAGCAACGTGGTCGAGGTGTGCGTCGGCCGGCTCCGGAGCAAGCTCGGCCAGGAGCTGCCGCTGGAGACCGTCCGTGGCGTCGGCTACTGCTTCTACGAGGACTGAGGCAGAGGCCGTGGTGGCGCGTCGGTCGTTCTGGGTCTGGGTCGTCGTCGGGCTCGTCTGCTCGGCGGTGATGTGGGCCGTCCCCGGCAGCGAGACCGTGCCGTACCACGTCGCATGGGCGACGTTCGCGCTGTGCTTCGGGCTCGAGGTGTGGACCGCGGCCGCGACGTGGATCAGCCTCGCGATCTTCACCGTCATCACGGGATCGATCCTCCTGCTGCGGGTGTTCGAGGACGTCCTCGACTGGCAGGAGGCCGCCGAGATCCCGCTCATGCTCCTGCTCATGGCGCTCATGGTCGTGCACGTGCGGCGTCGGCAGGACGCCATCGCAGCGCTCACCGCGCTGCACGAACGCGAGAGCCGTGAGGCCCACTCCCGTGAGCTGCTGACGCGCCGCACCTCGCACGAGATGCGCTCGCCGCTCACCATCACGCGTGGCTACATCGAGGTGCTCGAGGACCGGCATGTCGGCACCGAGTCGGCCATCGAGCTGGCCATCGTCAGCGACGAGCTCAAGCGGCTGACCCGTGTCTGCGAGCGGCTCGTCCGCAGCCTGCTCGCGCAGCAGGACTTCGAGCTCGAGGCCGTCGACCTCGACGAGCTCCTGGTGCGCACCCGCAACGCGTGGGCCGCCGTTGCCGAGCGCGAGTGGCTCGTCACGGCCAGCGCGGGCACGTCGCGATGCTCGCCGGAGCGGCTGAGGGCATGCCTGGACACCCTCGTGGAGAACGCGATCCGCTACACCCGCCCCGGTGACACGATCGAGCTCTTCGGGACCCGTGGGCTCGACGGCTGGATCACCCTCGGTGTCTCGGACGCCGGCCCGGGCTTCTCGGCGGGTACCCGCCAGGCGGTCCTCGCCGGCGCCCAGGCTCCGGTCGACGGGCCAGGCGGAGACGGCGTCAACGGGTTCGCGAAGATGGCGCCGGGTTACGTTGCCGCACAAGTGAGCCCGTCGGACGCGTTCGGTGACGAGCTGTCGCAGACGGGGCTCGGCCTCGGCATGGTCGAGGAGGCAGTGTCGCGGCGTGGTGGCCGGCTCGAGATCGGGTCGTCTCATTGGGGAGGCGCGCGGGTCGGGTTCTCCTGGCCGCCGCAGGTGGCCTGAGCGGACCCGGTCGGCACGACCGACCTGACCGAACGGGCGGCGACTGACCGATCGGTTTGACGCTGACCGATCGGTCAGTGCACCATCGTGACCATGAGCAGGCCACCTCGCGACGCGCTCCGGCGCGAGATCGTCGCCGTCGCGCAGCGGATGTTCGCCGGCATCGGTTTCCGCGGCACGTCGCTGCAGATGATCGCCGACGAGGTCGGGTGCTCGAAGGCCGCGCTCCTCTACCACTTCAAGACGAAGACAGCGATCCTCGAGGAGCTGCTCGACCCGCTCGTCGTCGACGTCGAGCGCATCCGCGCCGGCGCGCCCGAGCTCCCACCGACGGACGCCGTCGCCTTCGCCCTCGAGCACGCGGCCGCCCTCGTCGTGAAGCACCGCAGCGCCATCGCCATGCTCCGCGGTCTCGAGGACATGGCCGACGAGATCACCGTCGTCGGCCGAGGGCAGGAGTGGGCCGACGAGCTGACCGAGGTGGTCGTCGCCGACGAGGACACGCTCGACCGACGCGTCGCCGCCCACGCCTACGTCGCCGGCCTCCTCGCCGCGTGCCTCTCGCTGCCGGACGTCGACGACGAGGCCCTGTCCGGGTCCCTGCTGCGACTCGGGGCGCGGATGTTCGACCGCGACCCGGAGAGCCTGACCACCGTCCGCCTCTGACCCGACCTCCCTGACCGACCACACCGCACGAACCCCGACACTCGGGGCCCGCCACCGACGCCGGCGCCCCACCCGCAGAACGACCTCCTTGGAGACCCGCATGGCCACCCTGCTCTACCGTCTCGGGCGCCTCAGCTTCCGCCGGCGCGGCATCGTCGCGACGCTGTTCGCCCTCGTGCTCGCGGCGGTCGTCGGCGGGTTCGTCGCTGCCGGAACGCCGCCCACGTCGAACGTCACCATCCCGGGCACCGAGTCGCAGCGCGCCCTCGAGGCCCTGAGCACCGAGTTCCCGCAGGCGAGCGGTGCGGCCGGCACCGTCGTCGTCCGGGCGCCCGAGGGTCAGACGGTCACGACGCCCGCCGGCCAGGCCGCCGTCAAGGCGGTCGTGGCCAAGGCCAACCAGCTGCCCGGCGTCCTCGGTGCGATGAGCCCGTTCGACACCAAGGCGATCAGCCCCGACGGTCGGTACGCCCTCGTCACCGTCCAGTACAAGCAGAGCGCCGACAAGCTGACCCCCGACGAGCGCGCGGCGTACGAGCGCGTGGGCCACGGCGCCCCGGCCGGGTGGACCGTGGCCTCCGGTGGTGAGCCGCTGCTCGCCGAGCCCGAGGTCGGTTCGACCGAGGGCCTGGGAGTCGTCGTCGCGCTCGTCGTCCTGCTCATCACCTTCGGCTCGCTCGTCGCCGCGGGCATGACGATGCTCAACGCGCTCGTCGGCGTCGGCCTCGGCGTCGCCGGCCTCATGCTGCTCGGCCACGTCGTCGACCTCACGAGCACGACGCCGATCCTCGCCCTCATGCTCGGCCTGGCCGTCGGCATCGACTACTCCCTGTTCATCACCTCGCGCTACCGGCACGACATCGCCGTCGGCATGGACCGCGAGGAGGCCGCGGGCCACGCGGTCGGCACGGCCGGGTCGGCCGTCGTGTTCGCGGGCCTCACCGTGGTCATCGCGCTGGCCGGCCTGTCGGTCGTCGGCATCCCGTTCCTCACGGCGATGGGCCTGGCCGCCGCCGGCACCGTCGCGATCGCCGTCGTCGTCGCGGTGACGCTCCTGCCGGCCATCCTCGGCTTTGCCGGCGACCGCGTCCTGTCGCGGAGCCAGCGCAAGGCCCGCCGCGCCGGAGCCCCCGCGACGGACCCCGAGGACGCCGCGAGCAACCGCGGGTTCGCCTGGGGTCGAAGGGTGGTCAGGGGCCGCGGCCCCGTGCTGCTCATCGGCGTCGTGCTCCTCGGCGCGCTGGCGATCCCCGCCGCGAGCATGCGTCTGGCGCTGCCCGACGACGGCACCGCCCCGACCGGCTCGAGCAAGCGCGTCGCCTACGACCTCGTCGCCGAGGGCTTCGGCCCCGGCTTCAACGGCCGCCTCGTCATGGTCGTCCACGGCGACGACGCCGCCGGGGTCAGGGCCGCCGCGCAGCAGGCCGCCGGCATCGCCCAGAAGACGCCCGACGTCCTCGCCGTCGCGCCCGGCCAGACGAGCGCCGACGGCCGCACGACGCTCCTCGCCGTCATCCCGAAGTCCGGCCCGAGCGACGAGGCCACCTTCGACCTAGTCCGCGACCTGCGCTCCGGCGTCGCACCCGTCGCCACCTCGACCGGGGCGGAGATCTCGCTGACCGGCGTCACGGCCATCGGCGTCGACGTGTCCGACAAGCTGTCCGCGGCCCTGCCGGTCTACCTGCTCGTGGTCGTCGGGCTCAGCTTCGTGCTGCTCGCCCTCGTGTTCCGCTCGGTGCTCGTGCCGCTCAAGGCGACCGTCGGCTTCCTCCTGTCGGTCGGGGCGACGTTCGGTGCCACCGTGGCCGTGTTCCAGTGGGGCTGGCTCAAGGACGCCATCGGCCTCGACACCCCCGGCCCCCTCGTCAGCTTCCTGCCGATCCTGCTCATCGGCATCCTCTTCGGCCTGGCCATGGACTACGAGGTGTTCCTCGTGTCGCGGATGCGCGAGGACTTCGTCCACGGCGAGTCGGCGCCGGAGGCGATCGTCTCCGGCGTCGGTCATGGCGCGCGGGTCGTCGTCGCGGCGGCCCTCATCATGATCAGCGTCTTCGCCGGCTTCGTGTTCGTCGACGACGCGATCATCAAGTCGATGGGCTTCGCGCTCGCCTTCGGAGTCCTCGTCGACGCGTTCGTCGTGCGCCTCGCGCTGGTGCCTGCCGTCATGTCGTTCTTCGGCGACCGGGCCTGGTGGCTGCCGCGCTGGCTCGACCGGCTGCTGCCGAACGTCGACATCGAGGGCGAGAGCCTGCGCCGGCGCACCACCGCCTGAGGCGCAGCATGGGCCCCGGGGCGAGGGGAGGGCGACGCGGGCCGTGGTCAGGCCGGGCGGTGCAGCACCGCACCGCCAGGTGCCACGGTCAGCCTCCCCTCGCCCGTGCCGACGACCTCGCCGTCGACGATCAGTGAGCGGCCCGCCGGGTCGCGCGGCGGGAAGACGAGCGTCACGGTCGGCCGGTCGGCGACGATCCCCGTGGCGGTGCTCCCGACCCGGTCGACGACGAGTACCCCGACCTGCTCCGGGTCGGGCGTGACCCGCACCGCCAGCACGTGCGGACGCTCCCGGCCCTGCGCCACGAGGAACGCGTAGTCGTAGTCGCCGAGGGCCCGTGGCAGGTCCGCGGGCTCCACCCTGATGCTCATGGCCACCTCCGGTCCGGTCGGACGCCGCGCGCGTCGTCTTCGTCGGATCCTCCCGCTCCAACGACCGGGTGACCAGAGTGCGCCCCACTTGGGTAGGCACTGTGTAGGGCCCCTCGGCGACGCCGGCTCGGCCAATCGGCCCAGGCCCGGGTGGTTCTGACCGTGAGCCGCCCGGGCCGACCGGCCGGATCGTCCACCGCGCCGTCGGCGAGGAGGGTTAGCCTGCCGGGATGAGCGATGGCGAGCACCGCAGCAACCCGCGCCGCCCGGCCTTCTTCAGCCCCGCGGCGCTCGAGGCCCACGGACCGGCCTACGACCCGACCGAGGCGATCCTCGTCGCGCACGAGACCGCCCGCGCCCTCGTCCACGCCGGGCGCGCCGCCGCCGACCCTGCCGTCACCACCAAGCTCGTCGCGCTCGTCGACGACATCGGCCTGTCCACCCTCGCCGAGCTGTGGTCGCAGCGCCCGGCGCGCAGTCTCCCCGGGGCCCTGTGGCGGCTCTACGTGCTCCGCGAGTGGGTGCAACGCGCCCCCGACGACGCCAGCCGCGAGTACGCCGCCGGCATCCGCTTCACCGGCCCGAACCACGCCGTCGCCGGGGCCGCCGAACCGCCCGGCCCGCAGGAGATGAGCCGGCTCGTCGACGAGGTCCTCCGCGGCGTCTTCGAGGGCGACCTCGCGGTGGCCCTCGAGCGCGCTGCGGCGTTCTGCCGCGTCGTGGCCGCCGGGCGGGCCGACATCGGTACGGGCGACGAGAGCGCCGAGCAGGCGGCCAACGTCCTGGCGATGGGTGAGGACCTCGCCGCCGGGGCTCGGCTCTGGCGGGCCGACACCCTCGACTGAGCCGCCTCGCGTGGGCACCGAGAGGCGGGCCCGTCACTGGTCACGTCGCCGGTGACGTCGCAGCGCGATGCCGTCGCAGATGCGGTCGCGGTGTCCACGGATCGACGCGGTTTCTTTGGACTTCGCCGCGGACGCGCCTATCCTTGAACCGCGTCGGGCCGCGGTAGCCCCGGGTCCCAAAATCCGCCGCTACGAGCGGCCCAGTGCCGAGAGGCGCTCCCGGCCCGACGTCACACCCGCTCCGGCCGACCCGCCGGACGGGCACGGCCGCAGCGGGTGGCCGCCCCGGTACTCACACCGGTGGTCACGCTCGTCCTCCCGCTCGGGACCCCGATTTCGCGGCCCGCGGCCCCGGGGTGATGATGCTCGGTGTGGCTCCACCCGCACCCCTTGCATCTCGTCCCTGCCTTCCACGCCCCGCGCGCGCCGTCCGGTTCTACGCTGGGCGCATGACGCCCGAGGAGGAGCGGTCCTCAGACCTGCTCGATGTCGCCCTCAGGGACGAGATCGAGCTCGTCTCGGACCTCGTCGTGGCCGCCTCGGGCAGCCCGCGTCACTTCACCCCGGCTGAGGTCGACGAGCTTCTCGGCATCGGTGAGGACGCCTGCGTCGACGCCACCTCGGCGCCGGATCCCGCTGCGGCAGCAGGGGACTCGCTTCCCGGCATCCCCCAGGCGCCCGGTTCGGTCGTCGGCGACGCGGCCGCTCGGCAGGACGACTGACCCGTCCCCCGGGCGCTCGCGGTGCCTGTCCGGCCGGGCCACACGCCGCTACCCGCGGGTAGGGGAGCGTCGGGCGTCCGAACACAGGGTGAACGTCCGGTGGAGCCTCGATTGCGTCGCTTGTCGCCGTTGCCCGTAGCATCGTCCCCGGACCAGCCCCCGATTCGACCGGAGCACCCCCGTGGGTTTTCGCCTCACACCCCAGGACACGAGCTTTTTCTCCCTCTTCACCTCTTCGGCACAACTCCTCGTCGAGGCGACCCGGGAGCTGACCCGCTTCCTCGAGGTCGAACCGGCGAAGCGCCAGGAGGTCGCCGACCGGCTCAAGGAGCTCGAGCACTCCGCCGACGACGCGACGCACGAGCTCATCAACAAGGTGAACAGCTCGTTCATCACGCCCTTCGACCGCGAGGACATCCACAACCTCGCCGCGTCGCTCGACGACTGCATGGACCTCATCGAGGAGACCGCCGACCTCATCGTGCTCTACCGGGTCGGTGAGTTCCCCGAGGGCCTCGTGGACCAGTTCGAGATCCTCGCGCGGATGGCCGAGGTCACCGCCGAGGCGATGCCGCGCCTGCGCTCGCTGCAGGACCTCAAGAGCTACTGGATCGAGATCAACCGTCTCGAGAACCAGGCCGACTCGCTGCATCGCACCATGGTCGCGAACCTCTTCAACAACTCCGTCGACCCGGTCACCATCATCAAGGTCAAGGCCATCGTCGACGGCTTCGAGAACGCGGCCGACGCGTTCGAGAAGGTCGCGCACGTGGTCGAAGGCATCGCGGTCAAGGAGTCCTGACCCTCTGATGGACACCACCGTCCCCCTCTTCGGCGTGGTCGCGGTCATCGCGCTCGCCATGGGCTTCAACTACACCAACGGCTTCCACGACGCCGCCAACGCCATCGCGACGTCGGTCTCGACGCGCGCGCTGACCCCGCGCGTCGCGCTCGTCATGGCCGCGGTCGCCAACCTCTTCGGTGCGTTCTTCGGACAGAAGGTGGCCGCGACGATCGGTAGCGGCATCATCGCCCAGCCCACCGGTGTCAACGGTCTCTGGCTCGTGGCCGCGGCCCTCGTCGGCGCCACCGGCTGGAACCTGCTGACGTGGTGGTTCGGCCTGCCGTCGAGCTCCTCGCACGCCCTCATCGGCGGCCTCGCCGGGGCGGCTCTCGTCGCGGGCGTCGCGGTCCAGTGGTCCGTCATCTGGAGCAAGGTCGTCATCCCGATGGTCCTGTCGCCGATCATCGGCCTGGTCGTCGGCTACCTCGTCATGGCGGCGATCCTGTGGCTCTTCCGCCGGTCCAACCCCGGACGCGTCACCCGCGGCTTCCGCCTCGCCCAGACGGCCTCGGCCGCCGCGATGGCCTTCGGCCACGGCCTGCAGGACGCCGCGAAGACCGCCGGTGTCGTCGTGCTCGCCCTGACGATCGCGGGCTACCACACCGGCCCCACGGTCCCGCTGTGGGTGCTCGTGCTCTCGGCCATCGTCATCTCGCTCGGCACGTACGCCGGCGGCTGGCGCATCATGCGCACCCTCGGCCGTCGCATCATCGACCTCGGGCCCCCGCAGGGCTTCGCGGCCGAGACGACCGCCGCGTCCATCCTCTACGTGGCCGGCCTCGCGTTCGGGGCCCCCATCTCGACGACGCACACCATCACCTCGGCGATCATGGGCGTCGGCGCGACCAAGAGCGTGCGAGCCGTCCGCTGGAACGTCGCCGGCAACATCGTCGGGGCGTGGTTCCTCACCTTCCCCGGTGCCGGGCTCGCAGCCGTCCTCGTCTGGTACGCCACCGCGATCTTCCGCTGACCACCCCAACAGAGCAATCGAAAGAGCAGTCCGTCCCGGGCCGACGTGAGGTCACCTCACGGCGAGACGGGGACGGACTGCTCTTTCGATTGCAGGGGCACGAACCGCTCTGTCGATTTCCGGGGGAGGGCTCAGCCGAAGCGGCCGGAGATGTAGTCCTCGGTGGCCTGCTCGGTCGGGTTGTTGAAGATCCGGGTCGTGTCGTCGATCTCGATGAGTCGACCCGGCTCGCCCGTCGCCTTGAGGTTGAAGAAGGCCGTGCGGTCCGAGACGCGCGCCGCCTGCTGCATGTTGTGCGTGACGATGACGATCGTGTAGTCGCTCTTGAGGTCGTTGATGAGGTCCTCGATGGCGAGCGTCGAGATCGGGTCGAGCGCCGAGCACGGCTCGTCCATGAGCAGCACCTGCGGCTGCACGGCGATGGCGCGGGCGATGCAGAGACGCTGTTGCTGGCCGCCGGAGAGGCCCGCGCCGGGCTTGCCCAGACGGTCCTTGACCTCGTTCCAGAGGTTGGCGCCCTTGAGCGAGCTCTCGACGATGCCGTCGAGGGTCTTCTTGTTCCTCACGCCGTTGAGACGCAGGCCGGCCGCGACGTTGTCGTAGATCGACATCGTCGGGAACGGGTTGGGGCGCTGGAACACCATGCCGACGGTGCGACGCACCGCCACGGGGTCCATCGACGAGGCGTAGAGGTCCTGGTCGTCGAGCATGACCTTGCCCTCGACGCGTCCGCCGGGGATCACCTCGTGCATCCGGTTGAGGGTGCGCAGGAAGGTCGACTTGCCGCAGCCCGAGGGGCCGATGAACGCCGTGACGGACCGGGGCTCGACCGTCATCGAGACGCCCTCGACGGCCTTGAAGCCGCCGTAGTAGACGTTGAGGTCGCTGACGTCGATTCGCTTTGCCATGTCAGGGGATTCGCTTTCTCTTACTTCTTGACCGAGCCGAAGTGCGCGATGAGCCGGCCGATGACGTTGAGCATCAGGACGAGGAGGATCAGCGTCAGGGCCGTGCCCCACATCCGCTCAGCCGCGGGGGCGAGGGCGAGGTCGCCACGGTCCTGGTTGATCATCATGGGCAGGGTGGGGAAGTTGCCGTTGAACAGGTCGCGCTGGAAGTTCTTGGTGTACGGGGCGAGGATCAGCAGCGGGGCCGTCTCGCCCATGACACGGGCGACACCGAGCAGGACGCCGGTGACGATGCCGGAGAACGCGGTGCGGAGCACGACCCGCACGACCGTGACCCACTTGGGCACGCCCAGCGCGTACGACGCCTCGCGCAGCTCGTTCGGGACGAGCTTGAGCATCTCCTCGGTGGAGCGCACGATCACCGGGATCATGAGCAGCACCAGGGCGAGCGAGGCGGCGACGCCCGAGCGGTCGATCCCGAAGGTCGTGACCCAGACGGCGTAGATGAACAGGGCCGCGACGATCGAGGGGATGCCCGAGAGGATGTCGACGGTGAAGCTGATCATGCGCGCGAACCAGCCGCGGCCGTACTCGACGAGGTAGACGGCGGTGAGGATGCCGATCGGCACGGCGATGAGCGCGGTGAAGCCGACCATCTCCAGGGTGCCCTCGATGGCGTGACGCGCGCCGCCGCCGACGTCGTCGGAGTTGATGTTGCGCTGGTTGCCGGTCCACCACACCGACGTGGTGAGCATGTGCGCACCCTTGATGACGACCGTGCCGAGGATCCACACGAGCGGCACCATGGCGAGCAGGAAGGCGCCCCACATGACGACCCGGGCCACCCCGTCCTTGACGGCGCGGGCCCGGTGCGGGTTGCTCATCTCGCGCAGGGCCTCGCGGCCGCGCTTGCCCCCGGGCGGGGTGGTGTCGGTGTCGGCACCGTCGACGGGGCCGCGGTTCTCGGTCACCGTACTCATTCGCTGAAGGCCTTCCTGCGCTCGATGACGACGCGGGCGATGCTGTTGACGACGAAGGTCAGCACGAACAGCACGAGACCGGCCGCGATGTACGCGCCGGTCTTGCTCGGGTTGCTGAACTCGGCGGCGTTGTTGGCGATCTTCGAGGCGAACGTCTCGCCGCCGTTGAAGAGCGAGAAGGTCCAGTCGGTGCCGTCGGCCAGCGCCGACACGAGGAAGGTCACGGCGATGGTCTCGCCGAGCGCACGGCCCAGGGCGAGCATCGCGGCCGAGATGACGCCGGGGCGCCCGAAGGGCAGCACCGCGGTGCGGATCATCTCCCACTGGGTCGCGCCGAGGGCGAGCGCGCCCTCCTTGTGCGTGACCGGCGTCTGGGCGAAGACCTCGCGCGAGAGGGCCGTGACGATGGGCAGGACCATGATCGACAGGACGATGCCGATGAAGAAGATCGTGCCGCCGGAGATGCCGGTCGGCGAGAAGAGGGGGAACCAGCCGAGGGCGCTCTCGATCCACGTCTGCACGGGCTTCCACACCGGGAAGAACACGATGAGGCCCCAGAGGCCGTAGACGATCGAGGGCACCGCGGCCAGCAGGTCGACGAGCGTCGCCGCGGGCCGGCGCAGCCAGGCCGGCGAGTACTGCGTCAGGAACAGGGCCACGGCCACGCCGACGGGCACCGCGATGCACATCGCGATCGTCGAGGCGGCGACCGTGGTCCAGAGGAACTCGAGGATGCCGAAGGCGGGCTTGTCGCCGCCCGGCGCCCAGACGCGGCTCGTCAGGAAGCTCGCGTTGTTGTTGACCAGGGCCGGGACGGCCTGGACGACGAGGAACACCGCGATGAGGGTCACGATGGCGATGACGATGAAGCCGGACAGCGTCGCGGCGCCGCCGAAGACGCGGTCACCGAGGCGTCCGGTGGAGGCTCGGTCCGCCTCGAGGGGGGCTCGCCCGTCGGGGCCTGGCATCTCGTCTGTGGCGGATACGCCCGTCACGCTCGACATGTGGGGCCTTCCTGCTCGGGGTCTATCGGGTGGTGCCTGGTGCCGATGGTGGCACCGATGCTGGTAACCGGGTCAGGGGCGGACGCCGCGTGCGGCGTCCGCCCCTGTGCGGTCCGGTGGGTCAGGCGATGGCGTCGACAGCCGTCTTGACCTTGGCCGAGACCTCGGCGGGCAGCGGCGCGTAGCCCTTCGTCTCGAGGTCCTTCTGGACCGCGTCGGAGGCGAAGGTCTTGAGGAAGGCCTTGACCTTCTTGCCCGTCTCGGCGTCGGCGTACTTCGAGCAGACGACCTCGTAGGTGACGAGGACGATCGGGTAGGCCCCGGCCTCCTTCGTCGCGTAGTCGATCTTGAGCGCGAGGTTGTTGCCGGTGCCGGTCTGCTTGGCGGTGGCGATCGTCTTGCCGGCCGACTCGGCGGTCAGCTCGACCGGGCCGGAGCCGGTGTCGATCTGGGCCATCGGCAGCTGGTTCTGCTGGGCGTAGGACAGCTCGACGTAGGTGATGGCGCCGTCCTGGCCCTTCGTCGCGGTGGCGACGCCGGCCGACTTCTCCTTGCCCTCGCCCTTGCCGGTCCACTTCTTGCCCGGGTCGTAGCTCCAGGCCTCGGGCGCGGCGGCCTTGAGGTACTTGGTGAAGTTCTCGGTCGTGCCCGACTCGTCGGAGCGGAAGTAGACCTTGATCGGGGTCGACGGGAGCGTGACGCCCTTGTTGAGCGCGGCGATGGCCGGGTCGTTCCAGGCCGTGATCTTGCCGTCGAAGATCTTCGCGGCGACGTCGGCGTTGAGGACGAGCTTGTCGACGCCCTTGACGTTGTAGGCGATCGCGATCGGGCCGGTGACCATCGGCAGGTTCCAGGCCTCGGAGCCGCAGGCCTGCTTGGCCGCGTCGGCCTCGACGACGCCGTCCTTCGGCTCGGTCTTGAGCGACGAGTCGGAGCCGGCGAAGTCGACCTGCTTGGCGATGAACTGCTTGATGCCGGCACCGGAGCCGGTGGGCTGGTAGTCGATGTTGGCGTCGGCGCAGGCGCTCTGGTAGGCCTTGATCGCCTCGTCGATGGCGTTCTTCTGGGCCGAGGAGCCCTCCGCCTTGAGGTCGCCGCTGAAGCAGTCGCCGGAGGCGGTCGAGCCGCCGGCTGCACCGGTCGAACCGGCGCCGGGAGCGGCACCGTTGTTCTCGGACGCGCAGGCCGAGAGCGCAAGGGCCCCGGACAGGGCGATGGCGCCGAGGGCGCTGATACGCGAAACAGACACGAGTGTGATCCCTCTCGATGGGACGGTCTTGGTGGCCGGGCGGGCGCTGCCGTCCGACGGTGAATGACGTTTCATCCACCGCGAAGGTAGGTCTGCAGGGTGTCCGTTCCCCCACGTCCGGTTAACTCCGGGTGAACGAGGGGCGACGTCTTGGGGGCGGCGGTCGCCTCGGGATGCGGGACGGCCCGCGCCCGCCGACGATGGAGGGTTCGGCCGGGCGTCAGCAGCGATGGCGGTGCCCTGGGCGTGGCCCGCGGAGCCGACGTCAGGTGTCGATGCGCTCGACGTCGACGACCCGCGCGTCCGGTCCGGCTCCGGCGACATGGCACACGAGCACCTCGCCCTTGTGCATGGACTTGGCGCCGGCCTCGGCGAGGTGCTGACGCATGAGGTCGGCGTCGGGGCTCGTCGCGTCGACGGCCTCGGCGAGGCGCGCGAGGAGGGTGGGCAGCACGGGGCCGTGGCTGCAGAGCGCCGCCGGCCGGGCCTTGCGCAGCAGCTTGTCCAGCTCGTGGCAGGCCCCCGACGGGTCGTCCTCGAAACCCTCCTCCGAGAGCGAGTCGCGGGTGCGCAACCGCAGGCCGGCCCGAGCCGCGTACGGCTCGACGGTCTCGACGCAGCGCGCGCTCGAGGAGCTGACGACGCGGCGCACCCCGTAGGCGCCGAGGACGGCGGCGACGTCGAGGGCCTGGGCCCGCCCCACGGCGTCGAGCGGGCGGTCGCGGTCGTCGGAGGCCCACCGGCTGCGTGGTCGGGCCTTGGTGTGGCGCACGAGCGCGAGCGGCCACGTCGCGAGCTGCTCGGCGCGGTCGAGGCGCACGAGGGCGAGCAGCTGGTCGCGGTCGCGGGCGTAGTCGAGCCGGCTATGCGCTGTGGGCACGTCGACCCAGGCCACCTCGTCGATCTCGTGGAGCAGGTGCCCGTCACCGCCGGTGACCTCGGCCGCCCAGTAGTGCACCTGCTTGGTCGCGGGCCCGCCCGTCGGGTCGAGCACGGCGTACTCGGCCGTCGGCAGCGAGGGCCCGAGGCGCACCACGAGCCCGGTCTCCTCGAAGGTCTCGCGCACCGCCGCGACGCACGGGTGCTCGCCCGGGTCGAGCTTGCCCTTGGCCCAGCTCCAGTCGTCGTACTTCGGCCGGTGCACGAGCGCGACCTCGACCTGACCATCGGCGCGGCGCCACGGCAGGGTGCCGGCGGCGGGGATCACGGAGGCCACCCGCGTCAGCCTGCCAGACGCGTCGGGCCCACGGGGGCAGGCACGGCACGGACCCGCGGCGTCGTCAGCGTCGCCGCGCCTTGCGTCGACGCTTGTCGTGCCGCTCGATGAGGGTGGCCTGGAGGTCGTCGAGGGGTTCGCCCTCCTCGTTCTGGTGGTGGCGCACCCAGCGGCCGTCCGACCCGAGGTCCCAGCGCGAGGTCGTCTCGGCGAACGCGAGGTCGATGAGGTCGGCGAGCTCGATCACGTGGCCGGGGTCGGTGATGCGCACGATCGCCTCGACGCGTCGGTCGAGGTTGCGGTGCATCATGTCGGCGCTGCCGATGTAGACCTGCGGGTCGCCGCCGTGGTCGAACCAGAAGACGCGTGAGTGCTCGAGGAACCGACCGAGGATGGAGCGCACCCGGATCGTCTCCGAGAGCCCCTCGACCCCGGGGCGCAGGGCGCAGATGCCGCGGACCCACACGTCGACGCGGACCCCGGCCATGCTCGCCCGGTAGAGCGCGTCGATGAGGGCCTCGTCGACCATGGCGTTCGCCTTGATGACGATGCGGCCCGGCCGGGCGTCCTCGCCACGTGAGCGGTGGATCTCGATCTCCTGCTCGACGAGGTCGACGAGCCCGGAGCGCACGGTGCGCGGCGCGACGAGCAGGCGCTTGAACTTGCTGCGCGGCGCGAAGCCGGAGAGCAGGTTGAAGAGGCGCGAGAGGTCCTCGCCGACCTGCGGGTCGGTGGTGAAGAGGCCGAAGTCCTCGTAGACGCGGGCCGTCTTCGGGTTGTAGTTGCCGGTGCCGATGTGGCAGTAGCGCACGAGCCCCTCGGGCTCCTGGCGCACGACGAGGCACAGCTTGGCGTGGGTCTTGAGGCCGACGACGCCGTAGACGACGTGCACGCCCGCCTCCTCCAGCTTGCGGGCCCAGCTGATGTTGTTGACCTCGTCGAAGCGGGCCTTGATCTCGACGACGGCCAGCACCTGCTTGCCGGCCTCGGCGGCGTCGATGAGGGCGTCGATGATGGGGGAGTCGCCCGACGTGCGGTAGAGCGTCTGCTTGATCGCGAGGACCTTCGGGTCGTTCGCGGCCTGCTCGATGAAGGCCTGCACCGACGTCGAGAACGAGTGGTACGGGTGCTGGACGAGGACGTCCTTCTGGCGCACCGCCGCGAGCAGGTCGATGGCCTTGGCGCTCTCGGTCGGGGCGAAGTCCGGGTGGGTGCGCGGGAAGAACTTCGGGAACTCGAGGTCGCTGCGATCGACGTCGGCGATGGTGAACAGGCCGCGTAGGTCGAGCGGCGTCGGCAGCCGGTAGATCTCGCGGTCGCTGATCTGCAGCTCGCGACTGAGCATGTCGAGGACCTTGGGGTCGATGTCCTCCTCGACCTCGAGGCGGATCGGCGGCCCGAACCGTCGACGCGTCAGCTCCTTCTCGAGCGCGGTGAGGAGGTTCTCGGCGTCGTCCTCCTCGACCTCGAGGTCCTCGTTGCGGGTGACGCGGAAGGAGAAGTGCTCCTGCACGAGCATCCCGGGGAAGAGCTGGTCGAGGTGGCTGGCGATGACGTCCTCGAGCGGCACGAACCGCTTGCGCTCGACCTCGGAGTCGATGTCCTCCTCGACGAGGATGAACCGCGGCAGGCTCGGCGGCACCTTGACCCGCGCGAAGTGCTCGGACCCGGTCTTCGGGTTCTGCAGGAGGACAGCGAGGTTGAGCGACAGCCCGGAGATGTAGGGGAACGGGTGTGCGGGGTCGACGGCGAGCGGCGTCAGGACCGGGAAGACGCGGTCGGCGAAGAAGAAGTGCAGCGGCTCGCGCTCCTCCTCGTCGAGCTCGTCCCAGCGGACGATGGTGATGCCCTGCTCCTCGAGCTCGGGGCGCACCTCGTGCTGGAAGACGGCCGCGTGCTGGAGCATCAGCTCGTGCGCGAGGCGTGCGATCCGTTCGAGGAGCTCGCGCGGCTCGAGCCCGGCGGCCGTGCGCACGGCCAGGCCGGTGGCGATGCGGCGCTTGAGGCCGGCGACGCGCACCATGAAGTGCTCGTCGAGGTTGTTGGCGAAGATCGCGAGGAAGCGGGTGCGCTCGAGCAGCGGGACAGCCGGGTCCATCGCGAGCTGGAGCACGCGCTCGTTGAACTGCAGCCACGACAGCTCGCGCTCGAGGTAGCGGTCCGCGGGCAGCTCGTCCTGCGCCTCGTCGGTCGTGGGCACCCCGACGAAGCGACCGTTGGCGGCCCGGGCCGGGATGCGGCGGGCGTGGACGGTGCTGGTGAACGAGCTGACCTCGGCGCCCTCGACGAAGGTCTCCTGCCCCTCGCGAGCGACCTCCGCGACCTGCTCGTGGGCCTGCTCAGAGGCCTGCCCAGAGGCCTGCTCAGGGGCCTGCTCGGCGACGTCGGTGGGGGTGAGGCTGCCGGTGCTCATGCGTTCATCGTGGCACCGTTCGGCCACGCCCGGGTGAACTCGTCCCAGCCGTCGGGCACCCCACGCGTGCCGGGGCGGGGAACGCCCGTGGCCTCCTCCCGACGGTGCCGACGCGTCAGGGGCGCGCGAACTGTCGGTGCACCTCGACGTCCTCGAACCCGAGGCCACGGTAGGTGCGCACGGCCGCGGTGTTCTCCTCGTCGACGTAGAGGACGACGCGTGACAGGCCGAGCGAGCGCAGGTGGTCCAGGCCGAGGACGGTGACGGCCCGGCCGAGTCCCTCGCCCTGGTGCTCGGGGGACACGGCGACGACGTACACCTCGCCGACGTCGCCGTCCGGCGGGTCGACCTTGGTCCAGTGCGAGGCGACGAGTCGGTCGGGGTCGGCGGCCTCGACGACGAGCAGCAGCCCGTCGGGGTCCCACCACGGCTCGGCCGTGCGCTGGTCGAGGTCGACGCGGGTCAGGGAGCCCTGCTCGGGGTGGTGGGCGAAGGCGGCGGCGTTGAGGGCGAGCCACGCGTCCTCGTCGCGTCCGGGCTGGAAGCGTCGCACGGTGTACCGCTCGGGCACGACCGCCGCGGGCCAGCGGGGCCCCTCGGCGAGCGAGCGACCCATGACGTGCAGCGAGCGCACGGGGTGCAGGCCGCGGGCCGTCGCGAAAGCGACCGCGGCCTCGCCCGCCGGACCCGACGCGTGGCTCCACACCCGCACGTCGGGCGGGAGCGCGCTGAGCAGGAGGGTGCCGACGCCGTGGCGCCGGGCCGCCGGCGCGACGACGAGCTCGGCCGACGGCGGCTCGCCCGCCGCGCCGTCGCGCACCTGCGCGTAGCCGACGACGCGTCCGTCCTCGCGGGCCACGATGTGCCGGACGCCCACGGCGCCCGCCGAGGATCCCGCGCGCAGCGCGAGCCGGAACTGCTCCGACAGCGGCTCGAACCCGTCGGCGGACGCGGCGTCGACGGCGACGGCGAGGGACGCCGCGACGTCGGGAGCCTGCAGGGGGTCGGACGCGTCGTGGACGGTCACGTCGAGGTCGGCCGGGTCCGTCATGGGGCCGATTCCACCACACACCGGGCGGCCCGACGACGGAGCCGGGGACGAATGCCGCAGTTCCCAAAGCGTTGGGCGCCAACGGCCCCGAGGGCGGCTCCCGCGCACTACAGTCCGTCGCGTGCCCCCGGGCACGCCACGTCACAGCCAGACAAGGGGAGACGATGTCTCGTTCCACTCGCCGCGCCCTGGGTGTCGCCGTCGCAGGTGTCTGCGCCGCGGCCCTGGCGGCCCCGGCCCTCGCGTCGCCCGCCGGCAACCCCGGCAAGGGCAACCCGCAGGGTCCGCTGCTCAAGATCCAGATCCTGTCGTTCAACGACTTCCACGGCAACCTTGAGCCCCCGAGCGGCTCCAGCGGCCGGCTCCAGACCGGTCCCGCGTCGACGCAGACCACCGACGTCGGGGGCGTCGAGTACCTCGCGACGCACCTCAAGGCCGCCCGCGTGGGCCACGACAAGACCGTCACGGTCGCCGCCGGCGACATGGTCGGGGCCTCCCCGCTCCTGTCGGCAGCCTTCCACGACGAGCCGACCGTCGAGGCGCTCAACTCCCTCGGCCTCGAGGCCACCTCCGTCGGCAACCACGAGTTCGACGAGGGCTACAAGGAGCTCCAGCGCCTCCAGAACGGTGGCTGCATCGACGACGGCGCCGGCGCGAACAACCAGAACTCCTGCCCCGACCACACGTTCACGGGCGCGAAGTTCCAGTACCTCGCGGCCAACGTCGTCGAGAAGGCCACGGGCAAGACGATCCTGCCGCCGTACTGGGTCAAGAACTTCAACGGCGCCAAGATCGGCTTCATCGGCATGACCCTCAAGGACACGCCGACCATCGTCACCGCCTCCGGCGTCGCGGGCCTGCAGTTCAACGACGAGGTCGAGACCGCCAACGCGCTCGTGCCCGTCCTGAAGGCGCAGGGCGTCAACGCCATCGTCGTGCTCGTGCACCAGGGTGGCACCCCGCCGGCCAACACGCCCTACGACTACACCTGCAAGGGCGGCGGCAGCCTGTCGGCCGACTCGCCGATCATCCCGATCGTCAAGAACCTCGACCCGGCCATCGACATGGTCATCTCGGGTCACACGCACCAGCCGTACGTGTGCGCGATCCCGGACTCCAACGGCGTCCCGCGCCTCGTCACGTCGGCCTCCTCGTTCGGCCGTCTCTACAACGACACCGAGGTCACCTACGACCGTCGTACGTCCGACATCGTCCGCCCCACCGAGGCCGACTCCACGAACAACCTCGTGACGCGCACCGTCGCCGCCGACCCGGCCCAGACGAAGCTCATCGCGCACTACAAGGACCTCGTCAAGGCCATCGCGAGCAAGGTCATCGGCACGATCTCGGCCGACATCGTCCGGACCCAGAGCCCGGCCGGAGAGTCCCCGCTCGGTGACCTCATCGCCGACGCCCAGCTGGCCGACCCGTCGGTCGTCACGGGCGGCCAGACGCCGGTCGTCGCCTTCATGAACCCCGGCGGCATCCGCACCGACCTCACCTACGCCAGCTCGAAGTACGGCGAGGCCCCCGGCGCCATCACCTACGAGGAGGCGTTCAACGTCCAGCCGTTCAACAACTACCTCGTGTCGATGAACCTCACCGGCCAGCAGATCTACGACGTCCTCAACCAGCAGCGCACCGGCAAGAACGCGGGTACGTCCTCGGTGAAGATGCTCCAGATCAGCAAGGGCTTCACGTACACGTGGAGCACCGCGACCCAGCAGGTCGTCGACGGTACGGTCGCGATCAACGGCACGCCGGTCAGCAAGACGGCGTCCTACCGCATCGTCACGAACAACTTCCTGTCCGACGGCGGCGACAACTTCCCCGCCTTCCAGGGCGGCACGGCCAAGTTCTTCGGTGGGCTCGACATCGACGCCTTCGCGAACTACCTGTCCCTGCCGGCGAACGCGAACTACGCGCCCCTCCCGCCGACGCGCATCAGCGTGGCTCCCTGACGGCAGCAAGGCACGACGCACGACGCGTGGCCCGGACTCCCCAGCGGGGATCCGGGCCACGCCCGCGTCCGGGCCGGGCCAGGGAGCCGGACGCGCCAGAAGGAGCGGGACTCGTCGGGTAGTGCCAGGACGCGTCGAGAGCCCGACGCGCGGTGCGCTCAGGCGTCGGCGGTCTGCGAGGCCGGCGCCTCGGGGCGGTCGGGCACGAGGCGGTAGCCGACGTTGCGGACCGTGCCGATGAGGGCCTCGTGGTCGGGGCCGAGCTTGGCGCGCAGCCGGCGCACGTGGACGTCGACCGTGCGCGTGCCGCCGTAGTAGTCGTAGCCCCAGACCTCCTGGAGCAGCTGGGCGCGGGTGAACACGCGTCCGGGGTGCTGCGCGAGGTACTTGAGCAGCTCGAACTCCTTGTACGTGAGGTCGAGCGGCTGCCCGCGGAACCGGGCCGAGTAGCTGGACTCGTCGATGACGAGCTCGCCGGAGGTGATCGGCAGGTCGAGGTCGGCGTCGTCGTCCTGGCCCTTGGTCATCGCGAGCCTCAGGCGGGCGTCGACCTCGGCCGGGCCGGCGGAGTCGAGGATCACGTCGTCGAGGCCCCACTCGGCCGTGAGACCAGCAAGGCCGCCCTCGGTGAGGACGGCCAGGAGCGGGGTGCCGATGCCGGTGGTGCGGAGCACCCGGCACAGCGACCGGGCACTCGCCAGCTCCCGTCGGGCATCGACGAGCACGACGTCGCAGTCCGGTGCATCGACGAGGGCCGTGGCCTCGGCGGGCAGGATACGGACCGTGTGGCTGAGCAGCCCGAGCGCGGGCAGTACCTCGGCGCTCGGGGCGAGCGCGTTGGTGAGCAGCAGCAGGCGGGCCATCTCATGCAGGATAGGCGAGACTGGTCGGGCCCGGACCGAACGGCATGAACGATGAGACGGAGTCCGATGACCGCCAGCCACAGCTCCCAGGCGCCCGCCGACGCCCCCGGCGGGAGGCCTGCCAACGCGTCCGACACGTCCGGTGCGCAGGCGGCATCCGGGGTGACGGTGCGGTACTGGGCGGCAGCGCGCGCCGCCGCCGGCGCGGACTCCGACGTCCAGTCCGGCGACACGGTGGGTGCGGTGGTCGACGCCGCGGTCGCCGCGCACCCGGGCCTCGAGCGCGTCGCCCGTGTCGCGACCTTCCTGCTCGACGGGCGCAAGGTCGGCCGCGAGGTCCCCGTCGCGCCCGGAGCGACGGTCGAGGTGCTGCCCCCGTTCGCCGGCGGGTGATGCACAATGGCCCCCGTGCCCGACGACCCCACGGCCGCCAAGCCGGCCGACGGACCCACCTCCGCTGACCCCGGCGGCCGGTCCGAGGGCTCGCTGCACGTCCCGATCTCGCCGGTCGGCGCCGACCGGGTCCGCTGGGTCGCCGTCGGGGTGACGCTGGTCGGCTCGCTCGCGCTGCTCCCCGCGTTCGCCGCGGGCTACGGCCCCACCCTCGGCATCACCCTCGTGCTCGCGCTCGTCCTGGCGTGGGGCTGGCCGGTGCTGTCCGGCTCGGCGACCCCCGACGCCACCTCGGTGGTCCTCGCACTCTCGGCGGTGGCGGTGGTGCTGAGCGCCGTGCGCGACGACCTGCGATGGGTCGCCGCGGCCGTGGCGTTCGGCATCCTCCTGTCGTTCACGGCACAGCTGCTGCGACGCACCGGGCGTGAGGGCCTCGTCCTGACGCTCCTGTCCTCCTTCGGGGGCCTGGCGGTCATCGCCTCGGGCACGACGGCCGTCGTCGCGGCCGACGCCGGTCGTGGTCGTGCGGTCGCCGTGGTGGCGATGGCGGCGGTCGCCGCCGCCCTGCTCGCCGACGCCGTGACCTCCGTGCGGGCCGCCGCCCCGGCCCTGGGTCTCGTGGCGCTGGTGGCCGCCTCGGCCGTCGCGATGCTCGTGTCGACGCGCGTCGACGAGGTGGGTCTCGCCGGCGCGTTCGGCATCGGCGCGGCCGTGGGGACGGTGTCGTGGTCCTTCCGCCGCGTGCTCGCGCTCGAGCCGGCGATGATGACGCTGCGCGGGCAGGTGGGCGCGGGGGCCGGCTCGGTCCTCGCCGTCGGCGCGGTCGTGCACCTCTTCGCCGTCTTCTCCTGACGCCCCCAACCGTCGAGAG